>CAVTOX010000011.1:0-56174 GCA_963736425.1 uncultured Actinomycetes bacterium | reverse complement strand
AACAGGGCGGGAAGCCCGGTCGGGATCCCGTCGAGGACGGAGTCGCGCGACTTCTCAGCCGTCTTGCGGGCCAACCACACGGACTCGACGTGGGCCGCGGAGTCGACCGTCTCGTCGCCGAACACGTGCGGGTGACGACTGATCAGCTTCGCGGAGATGCCCGCCGCGACGTCGTCGATCGACCATGGGTCGGTCTGGTCCTCCTGAGCGATCCGGGAGTGGAACATGACCTGGAGCAGGACGTCGCCGAGCTCCTCGCGCATCGCGGCGCGGTCGCCGGTCTCGATCGCCTCGACGGCCTCGTGGGCCTCCTCAGTCAGGTACGAGACCAGGGACTCGTGGGTCTGCTCAGCGTCCCAGGGGCACCCGCCCGGGGAGCGCAGCCGGTCCATGACGGCAATGAGCTCGAGCAACGGCTCGCCGGTCGGCGTGGGGACGTCGCGGGAGCGCTGCTCATCGGTGGGCTGGCCCATCTAGGGGGCGGCCTGCTCCCCGACGGACGGCTGGGTCACCGACGAGCCGGGGATGATCGAGAGCTGGGCGTCATCCCAGGTCCCGTACCGCGGGGACACCGAGACGTCGATGGCATCGGAGTACTCCGACAGCGCCACGCGCGTCGCCTCCGCCTTGGCCTGGGCGTCACCGGACGGGCTGAGCTTCTCACCGATCGCGGTGACCAGGAGGTTCGTGCGCACGGTTCCCTCGAGGCCGCTGATCGGGATGCCGGACTGCAGGGCGAGGGTGTTCAGGGCCTCCTGCCCACCGTTCTCGGTAGCCAGCTGCTCCAAGCCCTGCTGCACCTGGCTGCGGGTGAGCTCGACGCCGTTCCGCGCCGCGTAGCTCTCGATGAGCCTTCCCTGGACGAGCCGCTGCGCCGTGGCGCTGGCCAACCCGGCAGGGGGTTCGCCGGGGGGCTGGCCCTGGTCGGAGAGCACCTGCGAGACGTCGTCGGCAACCTCCGACTGGGCGATGCGGAAGTCCTGGGACACCGCTGCCTGCCCGGAGTCGACCGCCACGGACCGCACGGACCCATTGGTGCTGCAGCCGGCGAGCGCCAACACGCCACAGCTCAGGGCGATGGCAGACCAACGCATCACGTGCCTCCGATCGGTTCGAGGATGACCGAGCCGATCACCTCACGGGCCCATGCTACGAGGGCGGCGTCGATCACGGGTGCAGCGCCCACGGTGGCCGGCTTCGGGCGCGGCACGAGGACGGTCCGGGTGACCGGCTTGATCTGGGTGCCGGGGTACAGCCGGAGCAGGCGAAGCGTGCGCGACTCAGGCAGGTCGACGCCCCCGAAACGAACGTAGTTGCCAGCCAGGACGATCTCGCTGACGCCGGCCGAGCGGGCCAGCCCACGCAGTCGGGCCACGTCCATGAGGCGCTCGACGGGCTCGGGCAGGGGGCCGTACCGGTCGCGCAGCTCGGCGACGACCTCGTCGATCGAGGCCTCGTCGGTCGCGGACGCGATCCGGCGGTAGGCCTCCAGGCGCAGCCGCTCGCCCCTGACGTACTCGTGCGGGATGTGGGCGTCGACCGGCAGCTCGACCTTCACGTCGGCCAGCTCCGCCCCGGCGTCGCCGCGGTACTCCGCCAGGGCCTCACCCACCAGGCGGATGTACAGGTCGAAGCCCACGTCGGCGATGTGACCGGACTGCTCGCCGCCGAGCATGTTGCCGGCACCGCGGATCTCGAGGTCCTTCATCGCGACGGCCATCCCCGCGCCGAGGTCGGTGTGCGCCGCGATCGTGGCCAGCCGGTCGTGGGCGGTCTGGGTCAGCGGCTTCTCCGGCGGGTAGAGGAAGTAGGCGTACGCGCGCTCGCGACCACGGCCGACCCGACCGCGCAGCTGGTGCAGCTGGCTCAGGCCGAACGCATCGGCGCGGTCGACGATCAGGGTGTTCGCGTTGGGGATGTCCAGGCCCGACTCGACGATCGTGGTGCAGACCAGGACGTCGGAGCGCTTCTCCCAGAAGTCCACGATGATCTGCTCGAGGGTGTGCTCGTTCATCTGCCCGTGCGCGGTGGCGATCCGCGCCTCGGGCACCAGCTCGCGCAGCTTGGCCGCCACCCGGTCGATGGACTCCACCCGGTTGTGCACGAAGAACACCTGGCCGTCGCGCAGCAGCTCGCGGCGGATGGCCGCCGAGATCTGCTTCGGGTCGTACGCGCCCACGTAGGTCAGGATCGGCAGCCGCTCCTCCGGGGGGGTCAGGATCGTGGACATCTCGCGGATCCCGGTGACGGCCATCTCCAGCGTGCGCGGGATCGGCGTGGCCGACATGGTGAGCACGTCCACGTTCGTGCGCAGGGCCTTGATGTGCTCCTTGTGCTCGACGCCGAAGCGCTGCTCCTCATCGACGATCAACAGGCCGAGGTCCCTGAACCGGGTCTTGCTGCTGAACAGCCGGTGCGTGCCGATGACCACGTCGATCGTGCCGTCGACCAGGCCGGCCAGGACGGTCCGGGCCTCCGCGTCGGTCTGGAAACGTGACAGCGCCGCGACCTTCACCGGGAAGCCGGAGTACCGGTCGGAGAACGTCTGGAAGTGCTGCTGGACCAGAAGCGTCGTCGGCACGAGCACAGCGACCTGCTTGCCGTCCTGGACCGCCTTGAACGCCGCGCGCACGGCGATCTCGGTCTTGCCGTAGCCGACGTCGCCACAGACCAGGCGGTCCATCGGGATGGCCCGCTCCATGTCGGCCTTGACCTCGTTGATGGTCGAGTCCTGGTCGGGGGTCTCGGTGTAGGCGAAGGCGTCCTCGAGCTCGCGCTGCCACGGGGTGTCGGGGCCGAACGTGTAGCCGACCGCCTGCTGGCGCGCGGCGTAGAGCTTGACGAGCTCGCCGGCGATCTGGCGCACGGCCTTGCGCGCCCGGGTCTTGGTCTGCTGCCAGTCCGCACCGCCGAGGCGGTGGACGCTGGGCGCCTCCCCACCGACGTAGCGGGTGACCTGGTCGAGCTGGTCGGTCGGCACGTAGAGGCGGTCCGGCGGCTGGCCGCGCTTGCTCGGCGCGTACTCCAGGACCAGGTACTCGCGGGTCGCACCGCCGACGGTCCTCTGGGTCATCTCGACGTAGCGCCCGACCCCGTGCTGCTCGTGGACGACGAAGTCGCCGGCGGCCAGCTGCAGCGGGTCGACGGAGTTGCGCCGGCGCGAGGGCATCCGGGCCATGTCCCGGGTGGAGCCCTTCTGGCCGCGGATATCGGTCTCGGTGACGACCAGCAGCCCGGCACCGGGAGCGTCCAGGCCGTGGTCGAGCCGCCCGGTCGTGACGGTGACCACGCCGGCACCTGGTGGCCAGCGGGTGATCCCCGGCGCGACCCGCGCTGGCACATCGGCCGCGCCGAGCTGCTCGGCCAGGCGCTGCGCCGAGCCGACTCCTGCAGTGACTGCGACCACGCGGCGACCTGCCGACAGGGCGGCGTGGAGGTCCGTGACCAGCGCCTTGCCGTCGCCCCGGTACGCGGGTGTGGCGGTGATCGCCAGGGCGATGGCGTCCGGGTCGATCGCGTCCGGGTCGATCGCGTCCGGGTCGATGGCGTCCGGGTCGATCGGGTCGGCGGCGAGCTCACCTGCTGCCGCCATTCCGAAGGGGCCTGCGGTCCACCAGGCGACCTCGAGGCCGTCGGCGGCCTCGCGCACCTCCTCGATGGTCCGATAGGTCGCGGCCCCGAGGTCGATCGGGGTCGCGTTGCCGACCGCGGCGTTGTGCCAGGACGCGGCCAGGAACTCGTTGCTCGTGGCCACGAGGTCGTGGGCCTTGCTGCGCACCAGCTCGGGGTCGCAGACCAGGACCAGTGGCGCCGCACCGCCGGAACCGCTGCGAGCGAGGGCATCGACCAGGCTCTCCATGCCGTCGGCCAGGACAGGGGCGAGCGCCTCCATGCCCTCGACGGCGATCCCCTCCGCCAGCTTCGAGCACATCTCGGCGAGCTCCGGGTGCTGCCCGGCCAGGACGGCCGCACGCGCCCGCACCGTGGGGGTGAGGAGCAGCTCCCGGCAGGGCGGGGCCCACAGCCCATGCCGGGCGACCTCCAGCGAGCGCTGGTCGGCCACCCGGAAGTAGCGGATCTCCTCGACGTCGTCGCCCCAGAACTCCACCCGCAGGGGGTGCTCCTCCGTGGGTGGGAAGACGTCGAGGATCCCGCCACGGATCGCGAACTGGCCGCGCTTCTCCACCAGGTCGGTGGCGGCATAGCCGATCGTGACCAGAGTCTCCGCCAACTCTTCGTGGGCGATCTCCTGGCCCGGGCGGACCACAACGGGCTGCAGGTCGCCCAGCCCCCGGACGATCGGCTGCAGGAGCGCCCGGATCGGGGCCACGACGAGGTCCAGGGCCCCGATCGTCTCGTCCTCGGGGTCCGGGTGCGCCAGCCGCCGCAGCACGGCCAGGCGCCGCCCGACTGTGTCCGAGCTGGGGCTCAGGCGCTCGTGCGGGAGCGTCTCCCATGCCGGCAGCACGGCCACGCGGGCGGTTCCTGTCAGGCTGCTCGCAGCCGCTGCCAGATCTTCGGCCTGGCGCGTCGTGGACGTGACGGCCAGGACGAGCCGGTGCCGAGCCATCCCCGCCGCGAGGAAGGGGATCGCGGCATCGGCGGTGACCACCGCGCCATGGGGGCCGTCAGCCCGGGCCGCGCGCGCGAACGCCGGGTCCTCGAGCAGCCCAGCCAGAAGTCCAGAGAGATCCATGAGAGCCACCATTCTCCCACCCCGGCGGGCAGCGCCAGCAAGTCGGCAAACCCTCCGCCAAGGGCGAGATCCTCCCTGTCGACGCGGAGGATCTGACCCGCCGCGGAGGGCTCGCGGGGTGGCGGCCCGTCAGTGCCAGTTCGCCGTGAACGCCTCGGCCAGGGCGGGGTGGCAGATCAGGACCGGGCCGGACTTCGGCGGCATCCGGTTGAAGGGCTGATCGGGGCCGAGGGCGACCAGGCCCGCTGCCAGCGCGCAGGCGTGCGGCGCGGCGAGGTCCCACTCGTTGAGGCCACCGGGGTGCAGGTAGGCCTCGGCCCGCCCCGCCATGACCTCTCCCAGCTTGGCCCCCACGGAGCCCACGTTGGCCGCCTCGATGCCCCGCGAGGTGATCCCTGCCTCAGCCAGGTCGGCCGAGACGTCCTCGAGCAGGCGGCTCAGGCCCGCCGGCGGTCGGGAGCGGGAGACCACGACCCGCAGCGCCCGGTTCGACGGCGGGGGATGGACCGGACGCGGTTGGTCGGTGCGCCACAGCTCGCCGAGGGCCGGCACGTCCACGACCCCGTCGGTGAGGGCGCCGGCCGGCCCCGCGCTGCGCTGCCACAACGCGACGTGAACGGCGAAGTCGGTCCGGCCCTGGCCGTACTCGTCAGTGCCATCCAGCGGGTCGATGATCCACACCCGATCAGCGCTGAGCCGCACCTCGGTGTCGGTCGCCTCCTCCGAGAGCACGGCATCCTCGGGCCGCTCGGCGGTCAGCCGGTCGGAGAGGATCTGCTGGGCCATCCGGTCACCAGCGTCCATCAGCTCCCGGCGGCGGACATCGTCGGCAACAGGGCCGAATCGGGCCCGCAGGTCCAGCAGCGCGATTCCCGCGTCCCGGGCGATCTCAGCGGCGAACGACGCGTCTGTGGGCACGCTGCGGATCCTCCCACGGAACGTCGCCGGGAGGGCGGCAACACCGGTGAAGCCTCAGCGGTTGAACTGGTTCTGCGCCGGCTCCAGGCCCTCGCGGACCAGCACCTCGATGGCGTCGACCGCCTCGCCGAGGAGCAGGTCGACCTCAGTGCGCTCGGAGCTCGCGAACGGCCGCAGCACGAAGTCCGCGGGGTCCTGACGGCCCGGTGGCCGGCCGATCCCCAGGCGGATCCGCTGGAAGTCACCACTGTCCAACGAGCGGCGCAGCGAGCGCAGGCCGTTGTGGCCGTTGTCGCCACCGCCCTGCTTGATCCGCAGTCCGCCGAGGGGCAGGTCGAGCTCGTCGTGCAGCACGACGAGCTGCTCGAGGGGGACCTTGTAGAACTCCATGAGGCACGACACCGGGCCACCGGACTCGTTCATGAAGCCGCGGGATCGGGCCAGGACGACCCGGGTCGCGCCGTGGCCCAGCGGGCCGAGGCGGCCCTCAAGGACCTCGGCGCGGCAGCGTCGGTGCGCCGACAGGCCCCCACCCAGGGAGCCTGCGAGCGCCTCGACCGCCATCGCGCCGATGTTGTGCCGCGTGCTGGCGTACTGCGGACCGGGATTGCCCAGCCCGACCACCAACCACGGCGTGTCGGACAAGGGCGGGGTCAGGCCTTCTCGTCAGCCGAGTCAGCAGCGGCGGCAGCCGCATCCGCAGCCTCCTCGCCAGCTTCGCGGGCCTCGATCACGGCCGACTGGGCGTCCTCGAGGTCGTGCTGGTCCTGCACGGCCTGCTCCAGTGCGGCAGCCGCGGCGGCCTCCGGGTCCTCACCGGCTGCGATGGCGGCCTCGATCGCCTCGACGGCGGCGCTCACATCGACGCCGGCCTCCTCGGCAGCAGCCTCCGCGTTTGCGATGGCCTCAGCGGCGGCGGCACGAGCGGTGGCCTCAGCCTTGTCGATCACGACGAGGTCGACGTGCTCGAGCACCTGGCGAACGACGTCGCGCTGGATGTCGCGCGGGGCACAGACGTAGGCGGTGCCATCGACGTCGAGGGCCAGCACGACCCGGGGCTGGCGCAGGGCCTTGGACAGGTCGTGGCCGTCGAGGGCGACGTGGACCGGATCCGTGCCGTGACCGTAGATGACGGCGGGCACCATCCCGGTGCGACGCAACCGGCGGGCAGCGCCCTTGCCGAAGTCGCTGCGCGGGACGGCGGACATGTGAACCTGGGTGTCGGACACGACACGAACTCCTTGGGACGTGGGGCGATGGTCCTTCGGCTGGAGGGAGCACCCGCCACCACGTCGATCACGGATCCGCACTGTCGTTCACACCGAACGTCGCACGCAGCGGGGCACCCTCGCCGAGGAATGCCGCAGAGTCTACCGTCGGCCGGACGCCCGTACCAAACGCAGGAGTCACGGGTGCGTCACCCCCACCCGCACCACCGCTCAGTGCGCGGGATCACCGTTCGGCGTCGGGTCGAACATCCGCGTGACGGAGCCGTCGGTGAAGACCTCCTTGATGGCCGTGGCCAGCAGCGGGGCGATCGACAGGACGGTGAGCTTGTCGAGGTCGGCGGTGATCGGCAGCGTGTCGGTGACGACCACCTCGGAGATGGGCGAGTCGGCCAGGCGCTGGACGGCGGGGTCGGACAGGATCCCGTGCGTGGCGGCCACCACGACCTCCTTGGCGCCCTGCTCGAGCAGGGTCTCGGCCGCCTTCACGATCGTCCCGCCGGTGTCGATCATGTCGTCGACGACGACGCACACGCGACCCTGGACGTCGCCGACCACCTCGAGCACCTTCACCTCGTTGGGCACATCCGGGTCGCGGCGCTTGTGGATGATGGCCAGGGGTGCGCCGAGCACGTCGGTCCAGCGCTCGGCCACGCGGACGCGGCCGGCGTCCGGGGAGACCACCGTGATCTTCTCACCGGCCAGGCGGGCCTGGATGTGGTCGGCGAGCAGGGGAAGGGCGAACAGGTGGTCGACGGGGCCGTCGAAGAAGCCCTGGATCTGCGCGGTGTGCAGGTCGACCGAGATCAGGCGGTCCGCTCCCGCGGTCTTGAACAGGTCGGCGATCAGCCGGGCGCTGATGGGCTCACGACCACGGTGCTTCTTGTCCTGGCGGGCGTACCCGTAGAACGGCAGAACAACGGTGATCCGCTTGGCCGAGGCACGCTTGAGCGCATCGACCATGATCAGCTGCTCCATGATCCACTTGTTGATCGGAGCGGTGTGGGCCTGGAGCACGAACGCGTCGGCCCCGCGCACCGAGTCCTCGAAGCGCACGAAGATCTCGCCGTTGGCGAAGTCGTAGGCCGAGGTCGGGGTCAGGGTGACGTCAAGCTCAGCGGCGACCGCCTCGGCAAGCGCCGGGTGACTCCGCCCGCTGAAGAGCATCAGGTGCTTCTTGGGCTTGTGGGTCATCCGGGCCATGTGCTGTCCTCCAGGCAGGGGGGCGGTCAACGGGGCACATCGTTGCCGATGACCTGCGCGGTTGTCACACCGCCCCCGTTGTTGGCCGCGGCATCGCCGAGCCGGACCCGCCAGCACCGGTAGCACATGGGGTCGTAGGTGACCTTCTGATTGCCCCCCGTGCGGGCGACGTCACCGATGACGACCGTGTCACCTGTCGCGGTCAGGCGGCCGTCCACGAAGCGGGCGTTGATCACCGCAGGCCGCTCGCAGGCCGCGCACCGGGGCTCGATGGCCATCGGTGCGACCTTGTCGGCCAGCTCCAGGAGCCGCCGCGCCCCCTCGAACAGCGCGGAGGAGAAGTCCGTGCGCAGGCCGAAGCAGATGACCTCGGTGCCGGCCGCACTCATCGCCGCCAGCACGTCGACGTCACCGGTGGTCAGGAACTGCGCCTCATCGATGACCACCGTGTTCGCCCCGTTGAACAGCTCTGGGCGGATCGTGCCGGGCTGCAGCTGGATCGCCTGGGCGGTCATCCCGGTGCGTGAGGTGACGGTCTGCGTGGAGCGGTCCATGGTGGTCGCCAGCACGGCCCGGTTGGGGTGCGACGCGGCGTCGGGGCGGTTCTTCTCATGGGCGGTCATCAGGGCGAAGGCCGACTTGCCCGAGCCCATGACACCGAAGTGGAACGCGAGCACCCCTCACTCCTGCCCGGTCGTGGAGCCGGCGGACTCCTGCGCGGCTGCGGCCGCCTGCGCCGAGGCGGTGCCCTCGCGACGCACCATCACCCAGCCCTCGATCGTGCGCTGCCGTGCCCGGCCCAGGCCCAGGGCCCCCGGCGGGACGTCCTCGGTGATCACCGATCCGGCCGCGGTGTATGCCCCGTCGCCGATCGTCACGGGGGCCACCAGCATCGTGTCCGAGCCGATCCGGACCTGGTCGCCGACGACCGAGGCGTGCTTGGCCACACCGTCGTAGTTGACGAAGACGGTGGCGGCACCGATGTTGGAGCCCTCGCCGATCGTGGCGTCGCCCACGTAGGACAGGTGCGGCACCTTCGAACCGGCGCCCACCTGGGAGTTCTTGATCTCCACGTATGCCCCAGCCTTGGCCCCCGCGCCCAGGACCGTCCCGGGTCGCAGGAAGGTGAAGGGCCCCACCTGGGCGCCCGCACCGATCTGAGCCGACGTGGCGTGCGTGCGGATCACCTGCGCCCCCGCTGCGACGTCACAGTCCACCAGCAGCGTGTCCGGGCCGATCAGGGCGTCCGGGGCCACCCGGGTGGACCCGCGCAGCAGCGTCCCGGGCTCGAGGGTCGCGTCCTGCCCGAGCTCGACGGTGACGTCCACCCAGGTCGTGGCCGGATCGACGACGGTGACACCGGCGAGCATCCAGCCCTCGACGACCCGGCGGTTGAGCTCGCGGCGCATCGCTGCGAGCTGGACGCGGTCGTTGACCCCCTCGGTCTGCCAGACATCGTCGGTCACGAGCGCCGCGACCCGACCGCCAGCAGCGCGCGCCAGGGCCAGCACGTCGGTCAGGTAGAGCTCACCCTGGTCGTTGTCGGGGCGCAGCTGGGCCAGGGAGTCGACGAGAACTTGGCCATCGAAGGCATAGATGCCCGAGTTGATCTCATCGATGGCCAGCTGTTCGGCCGTGGCGTCGCGGTGCTCCACGATGCCGGCGACCGAGCCATCCTCGGCGCGCACGATGCGCCCGTACCCGGTCGGGTCGGCAACCCGTGCGGTCAGGACGGTCGCGGCGTTGCCGTCACCCTCGTGCTGGGCCACCAGCTCGGCCAGGGTCGCGCCGGTGAGCAACGGGACGTCGCCGTAGGTGACCACGACAGTGCCGCCGGTGACGTCGCCGGCAGCCTCCAGGGCGCACTGCACGGCGTGCCCGGTGCCGAGCTGCTGGTCCTGCACGGCGGTGCGCACGTGCGGCGCGACCGCGGCCAGGTGCGCGGCGACGGCGTCGCGGCCGTGCCCGATGACCACCACGAGCCGGTCAGCGCCGAGGCCGTCGGCGGCGGCCACCGAATGACCGACGAGGCTGCGCCCGCCGATCTCATGGAGCACCTTCGGGGTGGCTGAGCGCATCCGCTTGCCCTCCCCGGCGGCAAGGACGATGACAGCGCTGACGTGGGCTGCGGAGTCGGTCACAAGAGTCCTTCGCGGGGTCGCGGCCGGCTCGGATAGCGCGACCGGGGATGCTCCCGGTGAGGGACTCGAACCCCCATTGAGTGCTCCAAAGGCACCTGTCCTGCCGTTGAACGAACCGGGATCGGCGGTGGTGAGAAGGATAGCCCCGCTGCGGGGCCACAATGGAGCATGGCCGCCAGCACCCAGCAGTCCCGAGGTCGGGTCCGGATGAGCGCGCTCGAGCGCCGCGCCCAGCTGATCGAGGTCAGCCGGGGGATCTTCGCCGAGCGCGGGTTCGACGCGGCCAGCATCGAGGAGATCGCCGCCGCGGCCAAGATCTCCAAGCCCGTCGTGTACGAGCACTTCGGCGACAAGGAGAGCCTGTACGCGATCGTCGTGGACCGCGAGATGACCCTGCTGATGTCGATGATGACCGAGTCGCTGACCTCCGACCGGCCCCGCGTCCTGCTCGAGCAGGCAGCGACCGCCCTGTTCGACTACATCGACGCGCACACCGATGGCTTCCGCGTCCTGCTGCGGCCGCACCCCCGAGGCGACCAGCGCGGCGGCACGTTCGGCACCGTCATGCGCGAGGTCGCCGACCACCTGACCGACCGGTTGGTGGTCGTGTGCCAGCAGCACAACTACCCGCCCGCACTGGCCCCCATGTACGCCCACATGCTCGTCGGGATGGTCGCCCTGACCGGCGAGTGGTGGGCCGAGGTGCGCAAGCCGAGCAAGGAGCAGGTCATCACCCAGGTGGTGAACATGGCATGGAACGGCGTCTCGGGCCTGGAGAAGGACCCGGGGCTCGTCACGAGGGAGCACCAGTGAGCGCCGAGCCGACGGCGCGAGGGTCGGCCGGTGCGCCGGGGCAGCACCACGTGAGCACCCCACCAGGTGACGATGTCGACCTGGTGATCGCCGCCTGGAGCCGCGAGCGTCCCGACCTGGACCTCGCGCCGCTGGCGGTGCTCTCTCGGGTCAACCGACTGGCGCGCCGGCTGGACCGCGCGCGCGACGTCGCCTTCGCCCGGCACGAGCTGGCCGTCTGGGAGTTCGACGTCCTGGTGGCGCTGCGCCGCACCGGTCCCCCGTACCGGCTCACTCCGGGGCAGCTGCTGGCCGAGACACTGGTGACCAGCGGGACCATGACCAACCGCATCGACCGACTCGAGACGCGCGGGCTGGTCGTGCGCGAGCCGGTTGCCGATGACCGCCGCGGCACCTGGGTCGCCCTCACAGACGACGGCCGCAGCCGGGTCGACGGCGCGTTCATCGACCTGCTCGCCGAGGAGCGCGACCTGCTGGCCGTCCTGCCCCCCAGGGACCAGGCGGACCTGGCCGACAGCCTGCGCCGCCTGCTCCTGCAGTTCGAGTCCCCCACGCCTCCCCAATTTGATCCAAGTCTCGGGCGCTCCTGAGGACTTGATCCACCTCTCGGACGGCCGACCGACCGGGAACTTGGATGAAGCCGCCCTATTCGGGTCAGCCTTCCAGGGCTTCGCCAAGTTCCAGCCAGCGGTCCTCGAGTTCGGCGTGCTCGGCCGCCAGGGCGGCGTCCTCGGCGGACAGCGTCAGCAGCAGTTCGTGGTCGGTGTGCGAGTCCGCCATCTGGGCGTGCAGCTCCGCGCGCTGGGCCTCGATCCTGGCCATCCGAGTCTCGACCCGTGCCAGGTCCTTGCGGGCGGCATGGGCGGCGGCTCCGGTCAGCACGGCGGTGGTACCAGCGCCCGACGCCCGCGACCCGGCGGAGGCCGGGCCCACCTCACCGGGGATGACCCCCCTGTCCGAGGACCCGACAGGAGTGAGACCACCGGTGGCCCCGGCCGGTCCGAGCGCCGTGGCACCCGTCGACAGCAGGCTGCCACTGGCCGAGGATCGCAGCTCCAGGTACTCCTCCACGCCACGCGGCAGGTGGCGCAGCCGGCCGTCCCCGAGCAGGGCGTACAGGTCGTCGCAGGTCCGCTCGAGGAAGTACCGGTCGTGGCTCACGACGACCAGCGTCCCCGGCCAGGAGTCGAGGAGGTCCTCGATGACTGCGAGCGTCTCGACGTCCAGGTCGTTGGTCGGCTCGTCGAGGACGAGCAGGTTGGGCCCGCCGATCAGCAGCTTGAGCAGCTCGAGGCGCCGCACCTCGCCACCGGACAGGTCACCGATCCGGGTCATGGCCTTCTCACCCTTGAACCCGAAGTCCTCCAGCAGCGTGCCGGCCGAAACCGTCCTGCCGCCGATCTCGATCTCGCGGCGCAGGCGCTCCACGCTGGGCAGTACCCGGTCCTCGGGGTTCCCCGCGACGATCGTCTGGGGCAGCGTGGCCGCCACGACGGTGGTCCCGATCGCGATCGTCCCCTCATCAGGCTCCCGCTGCCCGGTGAGCAGCCGGACCAGGGTCGTCTTGCCCGCGCCGTTCGGTCCCAGGAGGCCCACACGATCACCGGGACCCAGCTGCCAGGTGAGGCCTTCGATCAGCGTGCGCTCGCTGGCCGGCTCCCCCGCGCCACCCACGCCCGGCACCCGCAGCGCCACCGACTTGACGTCGACGACCTGCCGGCCGAGCCGAGCCGACGCGACCCGGCGCAGAGCGAGCGTGTCGCGCAACTCGGGGACGTCGGCGATCAGCGCGTTGGCAGCGTCGATGCGGAACTGCGGCTTCGAGGTGCGCGCGGGCGGGCCCCGCCGCAGCCACGCGAGCTCCTTGCTGACCAGGTTGCGCCGCCGGGATTCGGCCACCGCCTCGCGCCGCTCGCGCTCGGCGCGGGCCAGGACCCACGCGGCGTAGCCCCCCTCGAACCGGTACACCGTCCCATCAGCGACCTCCCACGTGGTGGTGGCGACCTCGTCGAGGAACCAGCGGTCATGGGTCACGACAGCCATGGTCGGCGGTCCGGTCGGGCCGGTCAGGAACCCGGCGAGCCACGTGACAGCCTCGATGTCGAGGTGGTTGGTCGGCTCGTCGAGCAGCAGCACGTCGCCCGGGTCGATCAGCGCCCGGGCCAGGGCCAGGCGACGCCGCTCGCCGCCGGACAGGCCCTCGAGCCCGGTGTCCAGACCCTGCGCGTAGCCCTGCGCCCCGACCCCGCCGAGCAGGCCAGTCAGTACCGCACGGATCCGCGGATCGGATGCCCACTCGTGCTCAGGTCGAGTGCCGACGGTGACGTCGCGGACCGTGCGCGCCCCTAGGGGCAGGGCATCGGACTGCCCGACCATGACGACCCGGGCCCCGTCCGTGCGGATGACCCGCCCGGAGTCGGGCTCGGCCACGCCGGCAAACACCCGGAACAGCGTCGACTTGCCGTCGCCGTTGCGCCCCACGACCCCCACCCGCTGGCCCCGGTCGATGCCCAGGGTGACCCCGGCAAGCACCGCGCGCGTCGCGAACACGACGTGGATGTCCTCGAGGGCGACGACGGGCGGCATGAGGCCCAAGGCTAGCCGCCCGGGCCGGTAGGGTCGGACGCACGGACGTCCCAACCACCTCACCGGCCCGCTGGCTGGCTCTCCCCTCAAGGAGTGTGCAGTGCCCGAGTTGCTCGTCACCCAGGAGCGCGCCGTGCCCGAGCTGTTGGTCGTCGAGCCGGTGTTCGCTGAGCGACTCTGGGGTGGCACGACGTTGCGGGCGTGGTTCGGTGCGGCGGTGCCTGAGGGGATCATCGGGGAGTGCTGGGCGGTCTCGGGGATGCCGGGGATGAGCGGGTTCATCGCCTCGGGGGCCCCGGCGGGGTTCACGTTGCGCCAGGCATGGATGGGCGGGCTGGTGACCGGGCGGGAGGAGCCCGGGGACTTCCCGTTGCTGTGCAAGTTCCTCGACCCGCAGGACTGGCTGTCGGTGCAGGTGCACCCTGACGACGCCCAGGCGCAGGCACTGGAGGGCCAGCCGCGGGGCAAGGCCGAGTGCTGGCTGGTCGTCTCAGCCCAGGACGACGCCGCCCTGATCCTCGGGCACACCGCCGACACCGCCGACACCCTGCGCCAGGCCCTGGCCGACGGGACCCTGATGGAGCACCTGATCACCGTCCCGGTGACCCAGGACGACTTCTTCATGGTCAACGCCGGCGAGGTGCACTCCGTGGGTCCGGGGATGCTGGTCTACGAGGTGCAGCAGAGCAGCGACATCACCTACCGCCTCTACGACTTCGACCGAGTCGGCCCCGACGGCCAAGCCCGCGAGCTGCACGTCGACAAGGGGTTCTCCGTCGTGAGCGCCCCACACGACCCCGCCGCGGCGCGCACCGCCAGGCCCTGGGAGCAGCTCGGGACAGGCGGACGCACCCGGGTACTGGTCGACTGCCCGCAGTTCCGGGTCCAGCGCTGGGAGCTGCTCAACGAGGATTGCCAGTTCGAGACGCAGGGCTACCGCGTCCTGACCGTCATCGGCGGCTCAGGAACCCTGGCCACCGACCACCAGTCGATCGAGCTCGGCCTCGGGACCAGCGTCGTCATCCCCGCCAGCACCGGCCCCGTTCGTCTCGCCGGCGACCACCTCATCGCCATCACCACCGACCCCGGACCGGCGTTGACCTGAATCCTCAGGGGGTCCGGCGGATCACCCGCGCGCCCGGCGCCGGGCCAGTCGTCGTGAATGCCGCACGCACCTGCTCGAGTCCCGACACGCTCGCGTGGACCCGAGCCGCTGCGGCAGCGTCAGCCACGAGCAAGGCCACGGTCGGCCCGGAGCCGGACACGATCCCGCCGAGGGCCCCGGCGGCAAGACCTGCGTCGAGCACGTCACGCAGGGTCGGGCGCAGTGCCAGTGCCGGCTCCTGGAGGTCGTTGTGGAGCACGCGCGCAAGAGCACGGACGTCCCCGGCGATCAGTGCGGCGATAACTGCCGCGTCCGCCTGCGGCTCGGGCACGACGCGCCCCTCGACGAGCCGGTCGAACGCCGAGTAGACCGCAGGGGTCGACAGGCCACGGGTGGCCGTGGCGAAGACCCAGTGGAAGGTGCCCCGGACCATGAGCGGGCTGAGGACCTCTCCGCGGCCGAGGCCCAGTGCGGTGCCGCCCATGAGGCTGAACGGCACGTCTGAGCCGAGGTCCAGTGCGACACCAGCGAGGTCCTCACGCCCCAGCGGGGAGCCCCAGAGCTCGTTGACCGCGACCAGCGCAGCTGCGCAGTCCGCCGAGCCCCCTGCCATCCCGCCGGCGACGGGAACCCCCTTGCTGATGTCGATCTGCAGGTCTGGCGACGGCCGGCCCAGCTCGACCGCCAGGCGATCGGCGGCCCGCCACACAAGGTTGGTGGAATCGCGCGGGACCTCATCGGCCTGCAGCCCGGTCACCTCACCGATGACGATCCCGCTCCCCGGCTCCCCCGTGGCGACGGTCACCTCCTCGGGCATCGCGACCGCATGGAAGACGCTTGCCAAGGGGTGGAACCCGTCGTCGCGGACAGCCCCCACCGAGAGCTGGATGTTGACCTTGCCCGGGGCGCGGGCGGTCACGGAGGCGGTCACGGGGATGCAGCGTAGCCGTCAGTGGCTAGCGCACCACCTTCTCGCCCTTGGGGCCCTTGACGATCGTGAACTGGTCAAGGATCCCGCCAGGGCCGAACGGAGAGGTCGAGCCCTTCCCCCGGTCGGTGACGACGGCCCTGTAGGTCAGGGTGTCGCCGGCGACGGTGATCACCTGGTAGGTCGAGGTGCCCGCCGCCCACACGGTCCGGGTGGCCCCATTCAGCGCCCAGTCGGCATCGGTCACCTCGTAGTACTTCGGGCCGGAGACGCTCGCGGCGAAGACCGGGCCGTTGGGCTTGCGGGAGCCCCGGGCGTAGGAGTGGTCGTGGCCCGACAGCACGAGGTCCACGTTGCGCCGCTCGATGATCGGCAGCAGGAGGTCGCGAACCTCGGGCGGGTTGGTGCGCTCCGGGCGGCTGGTGAAGGGCGGCGCGTGCATCAGGACGATCGACCACCTGGTGGGGTTCTCCGCCAGGGCCTTGTCCAGGAATGCGGCCTGCTCGGCCATCCGGCCACCGAACGAGTCGAGGACCACGATGCGTACGCCCTGGTAGTCGAGGTGGAACCAGGTCTCGCCCTGCTGCGGGAACCCGTTGTCCGGCCAGTCGAAGTATGAGCGGAAGGCCTCGGCCCCGTTCGCGCGGCACTTGAGCACCAGGACGCACTGCTCGTGGTTTCCGATCGAGACCACCCAGTTGCGTGTGCGCGCCGCGCTGCCCATCGCCGTGAACAGGTCGGCCCACTCGGACCCCTTGTTGGGCCGGTTGACCACATCCCCGGCCTGCAGCACGAGCTGCGCCCCGGGGGCATCAGCCAGGGCTCGGCGCAGAGTCGCCCGGGGGACTCCGCGGTTGTCGACCTGGGTGTCGCCCAGGCCGATCATGGTCAGGGAGGGCGCGGCGGGGTTCGCGGTCGTGAACGTGAGCCACTTGCTGGAACCGCGGGACGTGATGATCCGGTACTCGTACGCGGTACCCGGTGTCAGGCCGCTGATCGTGGCCGAGTACCGGGGCTGCGCCGTGCCCGAGAACTTCGCAGACGTGGCGGTGCCCCGGGTGGCGCGCACCTTCTGGACGGGGGCGCCGGGGATGCGGTAGGCGACCCTCTGCCCCCTCGTCGGTACGGGCATCGTCCAGGAGATGCGCTGCGAGGTGGCCGGATCCGCGCTCGGAGTCAGCAGGATCCGCGAGGGTGCCGACGAGCTGGCCGACGAGGCGAGGGCGGCGGTCCGCGCCCCGGGTTGCGCCGCCCACGTCGGGGCGACCACCGGGGCCACCGCGGGCACCGGGGCCATCGTCGGCATGGCGGCACCCATCAGCGCGGGGACCGCCGCCGCAACGACGAGCAGGCCGATCAACCGGGGACGGACAGCGGCGCGCTCCACGCGTTGACGGTACCAACCTTCCACCCCACGCCAGCCCAAGACGAGGCTAAGTCCGGCACCCTGGACGGGCTGTCAGACCTCGTGCGCGGCGGCGGCGATCGCGGCGAACTGCGCCACGTCGAGGGCCTCACCGCGCGCGGTCGGGTCCACTCCGGCCGCCTCGAGCAGCGCCACCGCCCGCGCGGAGCTGCCCGCCCAGCCGGACAGCACCGAGCGCAGCATCTTGCGCCGCTGGGAGAACGCCGCGTCGATCACGGCGAACACCTCGGCGCGCTCGACGTCCTCGCGCGGGGGTGCGGTCCGGATGAGCTCGACGAGCCCGGAGTCCACGTTCGGCACCGGCCAGAACACCGTCCGCCCGACCAACCCTGCCTGACGGACGTCGGCGAACCAGCGCGCCTTCACCGACGGGACGCCGTACACCCGCGAGCCGGGAGGTGCGGCCAGGCGCTCGGCGACCTCCAGCTGGACCATCACCAGCGCCCGCTCGATGGTCGGGAAGGTGCTCATCAGGTGCAGCAGGACCGGGACGCTGATGTTGTAGGGCAGGTTCGCGACCAGGGCGGTGGGTGCGACCGGGAGGTCGGTGATCCGCAGCGCATCCGCCGACACGACGCTGAGCCGCGCGGCGAGTGCCGGGGCGCGTTCGGCGACAGTCACCGGCAGCTGCTCGGCAAGCACCGGATCGACCTCGACCGCCACGACATGCCGGACCGCGTCGAGCAGCGCCAGGGTCAGGGACCCCAGCCCGGGACCGACCTCGAGGACGACGTCGTCGGCCCCCACGCCGGAGACGCGCACGATCCGGCGCACCGTGTTGGCGTCGATCACGAAGTTCTGCCCGAGTGTCTTGGTCGGACGCAGGCCCAGCTGCGCGGCCAGGGCGCGGATCTCCGCCGGCCCGAGCAGGGCCGCCCCGGAGCCCTCGCCCGGGTGGGTCACGCCCAGTCCCCGAAGGCCCTGCGCGTATTGGCATGCAGGTCGTCGCAGAGAGTCGCGAGGTCCTCGCCGCGCAGCTCGGCCAGCCGGCGCACCGTCAGCGGCACAAGGTAGCTGGCGTTGACCCGTCCGCGGTGCGGCGTGGGCGTCAGGAACGGCGCGTCGGTCTCGACGAGGATCCGGTCGCGCGGCACGACCGGCGCGGCGGCGTGCAGATCCCGGGCATTGGTGAACGTGACCGTCCCGGCGAACGAGACGTACCAGCCATGCTCGGCGGCGACCCGGGCCATCGGCTCATCGCCGGAGAAGCAGTGGAACACCACGACGTCCGGCAGCCCGGCGCCCGCCAACTCGTCGAGCAGCACCCGGATGACGTCGTCATGGGAGTCCCGGTCGTGGATCACGAGGGCCCGGCCGAGCCGCCGAGCGATGTCGATGTGCGCCCGGAACGACTGCTCCTGGATGGCCCACGCCTCGGGCTCGCGGGTGCGGAAGAAGTCCAGGCCGGTCTCCCCGATCCCCCGGACCCGGGGCGAGCCCACCACGAGCTGCTCGACCGTGGCGATCGCGGCGTCGAGCTCGCCCTTGGCCGCCAGACGGGGAGCCTCGTTGGGGTGGATCCCGATCGCCGCGACGATCGCCGGGTTCTGCTCGGCCATCGCAACCGCAGCGTGCACGTCGCGGATCGAGCAGCCCACCTGGACGATGCCCGTCACGTTGACCGACGCGGCGGCAATCACCGCGTCCGCCGGGCTCAGCTCGGCCTCGTCACCACCGCGCATGTCGATGTGGCAGTGCGAGTCGATGACCGGACGCGGCAGCGGCTCGGGCAGGGGCGGTCGCTGGACGGCCGTGGTGGTCTCAGGCACCGGCGGGGGCCTCCTCGGGCAGGCGCGGGAACAGCGCCGCACCCTTGGTGACCTGCACACCTGCGGGCAGCTGGCCCCAGCGGCTGACGTCCTCGATGCGCTGGTCGCCGATCGCACCCAGACCCTCGGCCGCGCCGATCGACTCCCACAGCGTGCCCATGGCGCGCGGCATCACGGAGTTGTGCAGCACCGCGATGGCCCGCAGCGCCTCGCAGGTCGTGTAGAGCACCGTCGCGAGTCGCTCCTGCGCCACCGGGTCGTCGACCCGCTTGGCCAGGGCCCACGGCTCCTGCTCGGTGACGTAGAGGTTCACCGCATCGACGAAGCCCTTGACCGCGCCGATGCCCGCGGTGAAGTCCAGCTTCGAGTAGCCGCCGTCGGCATCCTGCACGGCAGTCAGCAGGGCATCGGCAAGGGCCAGGTCGGCGTTGGCGAAGGCGCCCGGAGCGGGCAGCACGCCGTCGAAGTACTTGCCCACCATGGCCGTCGCCCGCGACCCCAGGTTGCCCAGGCCGTTGGCCAGCTCTGAGGTGTACCGGGCGGCCATGTCCTCCCAGGAGAACGACCCGTCGTTGCCGAACTGGATCGCGCGCAGGAAGTAGTAGCGGAACGCATCCACCCCGAAGTGGTCGATGACCTGCTCCGGGGCGATGCCCGTCAGCTTGCTCTTGCTCATCTTCTCGCCGCCCACCAACAGCCAGCCATGCGCGAAGACCTGACCGGGCAGTGGCAGCCCGGCCGCCATCAGCATCGCCGGCCAGATCACCGCGTGGAAGCGCAGGATGTCCTTGCCGACAAGGTGGATGTCCGCAGGCCAGGTGGCCGCGAACTTCTTGGCGCCCGACGCGGGGGGCTCATCCCCGAGGCCCACGGCAGTGGCGTAGTTGAGCAGCGCGTCGAACCAGACGTACACGACCTGCGAGGTGTCCCACGGCACGGGGATGCCCCAGTCGAAGCTCGACCTGGAGATGGAAAGGTCCTGCAGGCCACTGCGGATGAACGAGGTGACCTCGTTGTGCGCGCTCTGCGGAGCGACCGCATGTGGGTGGTCCGCGTAGTGCGCGAGCAACGCGTCGCCGAACTCCGACAAACGGAAGAACCAGTTGGTCTCCGCGACGGTCTCCACGGGGCGGCTGTGCACCGGGCACAGCATCTGGCCCTCGAACTCCCCGGTGCCGGGGACCAGGTCACCGGCGAGCTTGAACTCCTCGCAGCCCACGCAGTACGGGCCCTCGTAGTCGCCGGAGTAGATGTGCCCGGAGTCCTTGAGCAGGGTCAGGAAGTGCTGGACGCGAGTCTCGTGACGCCGCTCGGTGGTGCGGATGAAGTCGTCGTTGGCCACGTCGAGGGTCTCCAGGACGGGCTTCCAGTGCTCGGCGACGAGCCGGTCGGCCCACTGCTGCGGCGTGACTCCCGCGGCCTGCGCAGTGCGCAGAACCTTCTCGCCGTGCTCGTCGGTGCCCGTCAACAGCCACACGTCCTCGCCGCGCTGACGGTGCCAGCGGCAGATCGTGTCAGCCGCCACGGTCGTGTAGGCGTGCCCGATGTGCGGGGCGTCGTTGACGTAGTAGATGGGCGTGGTGACGTAGAACGCCTTGCCGGTGGGGCTCATGGGAGGAGATTCTAGTTGGGCGTGCGCGCCCCCCTCCTGCGAGCGGGTGCGGCACGATGGGCCCATGCCCGACGCCGACCACGCCGCCCACGCGACCCACCAGCGCGGGGCCGACGGGCTGGTGGGCGATCGGCCCGAAGCCGGGGAACCCGGGACCGGCACGCTGGTCCTGGCCGGGACCCCCCTGGGCAACCCCGCCGACGCGTCCCCGAGGCTGGCGCAGCTGCTGGCCTCGGCGGACCTGGTGGCCGCTGAGGACACCCGCAGGCTGCGTCGGCTGCTGACCGACATGGAGGTGACGCGCGCGGGTCCAGTGGTCTCGTACTACGAGGACGTGGAGCGCGAGCGCCTCCCCCGGCTCCTCGCGGTGCTGGCCGGCGGCGGAACCGTGGCGCTGGTCACCGACGCCGGGATGCCCTCGGTGAGCGACCCCGGGTACCGGGCTGCTCGGGCAGCCCTCGACGCGGGGTACGCGGTCACGACCCTGCCCGGGCCCTCGGCTGTGACCACGGCGTTGGCCGTGTCCGGGCTGCCCTGTGACCGGTTCTGCTTCGAGGGGTTCATCCCCCGCAAGGCCGCCGAGCGCCGCGCACGGCTCGCTGAGCTCGCTGACGAGCCGCGCACCCAGGTGTACTTCGAGTCCCCGCGGCGGCTGGCCGTGACGCTGGCCGACATGGCGGCGGCATTCGGCGCCGAGCGGCCGGCGGCAGTGTGCCGCGAGCTGTCCAAGACCTACGAGGAGGTGCTGCGCGGCGGGCTCGGCGAGCTCGCCGAGTGGGCACACACCGACGTGCGCGGCGAGATCACCCTCGTTGTCCAGGGGGCGCCGGCCCTATCCGGTGGCACGACCGATGCCGAGGGTCTGGCCGCACGGGTGGCGGCGCTCGAGACTCAGGGCATCCCCCGCAAGGAGGCCATCGCACTGGTGGCCGCCAGCACGGGAGCGCCCAAGAGGTCGGTGTTCGACGCGGTGGTGGCGCACAAGCCCCGCGGTGGGTGACGCCGCCCGGCCCGTCAGACCCAGGTGGGCAACCACATGCGCCAGTCCCAGCGCACGTAGGGCATCACCTGCCCGGTCCAGATCGGCAGGAAGAACCAGGCTGAGGCGACGATCAGCAGCAGGACCGTGCCCGCGGCCAGGATCCCCCACTGCCTGCGCACGGGTGTGACGTCCGGGCCACCGGCGAGGCTGGCCAGGGAGATGGCGAGCATCCCGGCGAGGAAGGGGACGAAGAGGATCGCGTAGAACGTGAAGATGGTCCGCCCGTGGAAGATCATCCACGGCAGCCAGCCGGCCAAGTAGCCGACGAGCAGGGCGCCGCTGCGCCAGTCGCGGCCTGCCACGGCACGCCAGATGTTGTGGAACAGGGCCAGGAGGCCGGCCCACCAGATGATCGGGTTGCCCAGCGCGAGGACCTCCTCGGCGCAGCGATCGGCTCCACAGGTGCCCACGGGCGACTCGTAGTAGAACGAGGTGGGCCGCGACATCACGGGCCACGACCACGCGCTGGACCTGTACGAGTGCGGCGAGTCCAGCCCGACATGGAACGCCCACGCGGCGCGGTGGTACTCGGCCAGGGACCGCAGCGCGTCGGGGACGAGCGGCCATCCCTGGCGCGAAGCGGCCCAATTGCGGTCGTACCCGCCGTCCGTGACCAGCCACCCGGTCCAGGTGACGAGGTAGGTGACGAAACCGACGACCACGATGCTCAGGAACGCCGGGAGCGCATCACGCACCAGGACCGCCTGGAACGGGCGCCCAGCGCCAAGTTCGCGGCGCAGCTGCAGGTCCCAGTAGACCGTGAGCAGGCCGAAGAAGGCCACGTACCAGAGGCCGCTCCACTTGACCCCGCACGCCAGCCCGAGCGATAGGCCTGCGGCGATCCGCCAGGGCCGCAGCCCGAACCCGGGTCCGAGGATGACCGGATTGCCCTCCCACAGGGTGCGCCAGGCGTCCGCCCTGCGCCGAACGGCGTCACGATCCAGGAGCAGGAAGCCGAAAGCTGCGAGGATGAAGAACATCAGGGTCATGTCGAGCAGGGCGGTCCTGCTCATCACGATGTGCAGCCCGTCGAGGGCCACCAGCAGCCCGGCGACGGTCCCGATGAGGTCCGACCGCGTGAGCCGGCGGATGATCCTGGCGGTCATGAGCACGCTGAGGGTCCCCAGGACGGCCACCCCGAACCGCCATCCGAAGGGGACCACGCCGAACGCCCACTCCCCGACGGCGATCACCCACTTGCCCAGCGGCGGGTGGACGACGAAGGACGGTGCGTCCTTGAAGATGTCGAGCTGGTTCCACGCGGCGTCCTGGGCCAGGATCTTGTCGTCGGCCCCGTCGACCGCCTGACGTTCGTACCCGAAGCGCAGGAGCGCGAGCGCGTCCTTCACGTAGTACGTCTCGTCGAAGATGATGGCGTCGGGCCGCCCGAGGTTCACGAACCGGAGCAGACCGGCAAGGACGGTGACCAGCAGCGGCCCGATCCACCCGCGCAGCCCACCCGACGGCATCGGGCGATGCATCGACCGGACCGGGGCCGTCACCCCGGCGTCAGCCGACAGCGACTCCACGGTGACGGACACGGCGCAATGCTAGGACCGCTCGGCCGGACGGGCAGCACGCCCCGCCAGAAAGGGTCAGCCCGCCGCGGGTTTGGTCACGGCCCTCTTGGCTGGCGCCCTCTTGGCCGGCGCCTTCTTGGCCGGCGCCTTCTTGGCCGTCGCCCTCTTGGCCGTCGCCCTCTTGGCCACGGACTTCTTCGCCGGGGACGCTGGGGCTCCGGAGTGCATCCCCAGGACCACCCGTGCATCCGGATCTGCGATGGCCAGCACGTCGTTGAAGGCAGCACAGATGAAGTCGATGAACACGGCGGGATCAGGGATCGCGCGGGTATCGATGTTGATGCCGAGGTAGGCCGTGCCGTTGTAGGTCATGAGGGCCACGTTCGCCGCCGCGCCGCCCTTGGGCGCGAACGGCACGATCGCCTGGACCTCTGCACCCGAGGCGTACAGCGCGATCGGTGGGCCGGGCACGTTGGTGATGGCAAGGTCGCAGCCCTTCATCATCCCCGCCGCCACCGACGTCGCAGCACTCTGCGGGAGCGCCGTGAGCAGGCGGTAGATCGTGTCACTGACCACGAGTGCAGGTTCCGTTCGCGCCTGCATGAGCAACGGACCCAGCCGCCTGATCCGGGTTTCGGCATCCCCGCTGTCGATCGGCATCGGGAAGCGCGCCGGGACCCATCGGTTGCCTGCGCCATCATCGCTGGACGTGCGCATGTTGACCGGCATGTTCACGCGGACGTACTCACAGGGCGCGTTGTGCGCCTCGTGGTACGCAGCGACGCCGCCACCAACGGCGGCCATGTAGGTGTCGTTGAGTGTGGCGCCCACCTTCTTGGACGCAGCCTTGAACGGCCTGAACGGGACCTGGATCACGGCCAGCTGGACCGACAGCGACCGCCCATGCATCAGTGGGCTCAGCGGCTCGTTGGCCGGCGCCAGCAGGCGCGACACCGATTGCGCGAAGGCAGCACCGGATGCCGCGGACTCGCCAGGGTCCGCCACGACGCGCTCGACCAGGCCGATCGCCCCACCTGTGAGGGCCCGCCCCCGCTCGTAGGCCGCGTTCACTGCGAACCGTGTCCCATTGACGATCCGTCCGGGAAGGCCCAGAGCGTCTGCCCTGGGCTCCGCCGGCATGGCACCCAGGTCGGTGCGGGCGGTGCGGGTGAGGTCGAAGAGGCTCGCGGCCATGGCCATCCCGCCCACCCCGTCGGTGATGGCGTGGTGCAGCTTGATGATCACTGCGGAACGCTCACCGTCCCAGCCCTCAACCAGTGCCATCTCCCAGAGGGGCCGGTCGCGGTCGAAGTCCTGCTCTGCCATCTGCTCGCAGATGCGCATCAACGGCCGGTCGGTTCCGTCGTCGAGGACGTGGAAGCGCTTGAGGTGGAAATCAAGGTCGAAGTTGGGGTCGAACTCCCAGCGGGGAGGAATCGGCGAGACGGGATTGCCGATCACCCGCTGACGCAGCTTGGGTACGGCCAGGGTCATCCGAGTGATCCGGTCGACGAGCAGGTCGATCTCGGGCTGTTCGTCGAGCACCGTCATTGCGACGATGACCGAGCGCAGGACCGGGTCCTGTTCCACGCCCCACATGACCGCATCGAACGCACCCATCCGGTCAAGCCTGTCGTCGGACATCCCGTTCTCCTCACCCCTGGCGGTCTCTGCCGCGAGGCTATCCGGCTGGACGGTCCGACGCGCGGGGACCATGCGGATGTCCGGGAGATGGGGAGTGGCGGGGGGAGCGGGGGGAGCTGAGCGAGAGAGTTGCGCAGGGGCGCGCGGGGGGAGCTGAGGGGATCCGTCGGTCGCCCCGGGGGCGACCTCCTCCCGAGTCCCCACTCTGCAGAGACAACACAAATGCCAGAGCCCGGGGGAACATCCCCGGGCCCTGGCATTTGTGGAGCTGAGGGGACTCGAACCCCTGACCCCCTCGATGCGAACGAGGTGCGCTACCAGCTGCGCTACAGCCCCTTGAGCCCTCCTAGGGTACCCAGTCCCGGCCGCGAGGACCAAACCACCGCGTGGGCTGTGTGACTGCCGGACGCCAGGGCCCGCGGGGGGCGACTACTCGTTGACGGCGCGCGGACGGAAGGCCGGCGCCGAGGTGTCCTGCGCCTGCCAGGCGGCCGACTGCTGGGCGAGGAACTCCTCATCGCGACTCCGCGCCTCGGCTGCAGCCTGCTCCGCCTTGGCCCGGGCGATCGCCTCGGCCTTCGCGGCGGCCATGCGCTCGGCGCGCGCCTTCTGCTGCTGGGCACGCTCCAGCATCGCCGCGGCGGTCCAGGCACCTGGAGTGGCCGTGTCGATGACGCGCGGGAACTCGGCGGCCGGCGGTGCCGTGACGTACGTCGGCAAGGTTGCCGGGCGAGCCTCCCAGGTGGCCCCTGCCTGTCCTGCCACCACTCGGCGCTGCGCCGGGGTCGTGGCTGCATGTGTGGCGGGGGCACGACGGGTGGGCGCCTGGCGACGCTGCTGGGCGATGCGCACCTGGCGGCGGGCAACCGCGACGAACGCAACGATCAGGCCGGCGGGAACGACGAGCGCGATGGGCAGCAGGACGCCGCCGACGACCAGTCCGACGACCACGAGGAACCCGGCCCCGAGGATCCCGAGCACCACCCGACGGCGAGCCGCGGCCGAGGCCTTCGCTGCCTTCGAGTTTGCCCCGGAGACGAGCCCGGTCACCCGGCTGCTGATGGCCGAGAGATCCTGGCGGCTGACGGTGAAGACCTCCGGAGCGACGTCGCTGCCACGGGACTCGGTGCGCACGGCCTGACCTTCGGAGTCCTCCGGGATCGGCAGCGGGATGCCGAACACGGAATCCCGCTTGGACAGCGCCTGCAGACCACGGGTGAACCGGTCGACCGAACGCTCTGAGTCCAGGTGATCGTGACGACGCAACCACGCCGGAACCAGGACCACGGCCCATACGGCGATGATTGCCACGTAGATCAGACCCGTCACGAGCCGGAATCTACTTCAGGTGGGGTCGTTGGACCCGGGTAATCGGGTCCGCGAGGATTCGTGTCGCGCCGCCAGCCGGTCAGCCATGGATCCCTGGATGTCCTCGGCGTTGAGCGCGAACACCTCGTGGTCGCGCCAGGCCCCGTCGATGTGCAGGAATCCCGGGCGCGAACCCTCATGCCGGAACCCCAGCTTCTGCACAACGCGCCGGCTCGCAGCGTTCTCCGGTCGGATCACGATCTCGATCCGGTGCAGTCGCAGCTGCGTGAAGCAGTAGTCGCACGCCATGGCCACGGCCATCGGGGTCAGGCCGAGCCCAGCGACGCGCGAGTCGATCCAGTATCCGATCGCGGCACCACGCAGGGACCCCATCGTGATCCCGGCCACTGTGACCTGTCCGACGAGCCGTCCGTCGAGTGTCATCGCCCAGGCCAGAGCGCGACCCGCCCGGGCCTCGTCGCGGAATCGAGCGACCATCTGGGCGAAGCTGGGCAGGGCTTCCCCGGAGTTCGGGGGGACGGTTGCCTCCCACGGCGACAGCCATGCCACGTTGCGCGAGCGCACCTCCCGCCAGGCCCGGACGTCTCGCCGGCGCAGCTCGCGCAGCTCGAGGACGCCGGCGTCGGTCCTCCGCGTCAGCACCGGGAGGGTTGCCATCAGGACCTGCCGAGCGGCATGACCGACACCACCGCCCCCGCCGCCACCTCGCCCGTGGCCTCCGGCAGGACGATGAGGCTGTCAGCCATGCGCAGCCCGACCAGGCCCGGCTCCCAGATCGGGGTGATGAGTCGCTCGTCTGCGGCACCGTGCAGGTGCCCGCGCAGGTACGTGCGCACGCCCGGCTCACCGCGCACCGGGTGCGTGAGCCTGGCCGGGATCAAGGGGCGGAACACCTGCTGGTGCCCGAGCATCCGCCGGATCACCGGGCGCACGAAGATCTCGAAGGCGACGAACGCGCTCGACGGGTTCCCGGGGAGGGTGAAGATGGGCACGTTGTCAGGCCCGAGGTAGCCGTGCCCCTGGGCCATCCCCGGGCTCATGGCCACGCGCGTGAACTCCACCGACCCCAGCCGCGCCAGGACGGTCTTCATGGTGTCGTAGGTGCCGGCGGTGACTCCCCCGGTGGTGACGATCAGGTCGGCGCGGACCAGCTGGTCCTCCAGGGTGTCCATGAGCGCGCGCTGCTCGTCGCGTACCGGTCCGGCCCGGTACGACATGGCACCCGCGTCCTGGGCCGCGGCGGTGAGCATGTAGCCGTTCGAGTCGGGGATCAGCCCGGGGGTCATCGGCGCCCCGGGCTCGATGAGCTCCGTCCCGGTGCTCATCACGACGACCCGTGGTCGGGGTCGCACCGTCACCCGGGACTGACCCACCGAGGCCAGCAGCGCGACTTCACGGGCACCCACCAGCGCCCCTGCGGGCAGGACCGCCTGGCCCGGGGCGAGCTCCTCCCCGGCTCGACGGACTCCGTGGCCCGGTGCCACCGCGCTGTGTATCGAGACCGTGGGCATCCCGCCGTCGGTGAGGTCGAAGGGCACGACCGCCGTTGCCCCCGCCGGGAGGGGTGCACCGGAGCCGATCCGGATCGCGGTGCCCGCCACGATCGGATGACTGGAGCGGTACCCCGCTGGGACGTCGTCGGTCACGGGCATCGTGATCGGCGTTGCGGGCGTTGCCGTGGCGATGTCGGCAGCGATCACCGCGTACCCGTCGGTGCCGGCCGAATCGAACGGCGGAAGTGCCCACGGCGCGCTCACCGGTGCCGCGAGCAGGCACCCCCGTGATTCCAGCAGCGAGACGTCGAGGGACTCCAGGGCTTGGGTGTGGGCCAGGACCTCGGACAGGTGCTCGTCTACGGTGCGCACGCCCTACCTGCCGCGGCGCTCGGCACGGGCAGGCCGGCCGTGGCCGGACCGAGCCGAGCTGTACTGGAGCATCGTCATGCCCGCACGATAACCGCCGGGTTCCCCCACCCCCGGCAGTGGTGCATGATCGCGTCCGTGGCTGACACGAAGTCGGACCTGCGCGCGCGGATCCGCGCCGCCCGGTCGACGGCGGTCAGCCCGGACGATCGGGGGCGCGAAGGCGCCGGACTGCTCGCGTCCGCGCGAGCCGCCGGACTGCTCGATCCGGACGGGAGCCCGGACTCGTTGGAGGCTCCGGTGATCGCCGCCTACATCGCCGCTCCCGGCGAACCCGACGTGGCTGCCATCCGTGCGGCTGTTCGCGAGGCGGGCGGCGCGGTCCTGCTGCCGATCCCGCGCGCCGACCGGACCCTCGACTGGGCACTCGACGATGGGCACTACCGGCCCGAGGGGCGCTACCCGATCGAGGTTCCGGCCGGCGAGGTCATCGGATCGGGCGCAGCGGGGCTGCTCGGGCACGGGGTGCGCACGGTCCTGGTCCCGGCGCTGGCCGTGGACGCGGCGGGTGCCCGGCTGGGGCAGGGCGGGGGCTACTACGACCGGCTGCTGGCCGAGCTGGCGACCCTGTCAGGCCTCAGCAGCGAGGGCGACGGCCGGTTGGCTGGTCGGATGTCGTTCGCCGGCATGCGCGTCGTGGCGGTCGTGCGAGACGAGGAGCTGCTGCCGGCGGGATCCGTGCCGCGCGAGGCCCATGATCAGCTGATGAACGCCGCGCTCACGCCGACCCGCTGCGTACGACTGGACCACTGAGTGGCCCAGCGAGCCGATCGCAGGTCAGGACGCCGCGGGGGTGGACGACTTCGACGAGCCCGAGCCTGAATCGGAGCCCGACCCGGACGTGGAACCCGAGGACGACCCGGAACTCGAACCGGACGACGACCCGGAGGATCCGCTCGTCGAGGACGAGCTGCTGGTCTCGGAGGCCTTCTTCGACTCCGTCCGGGGTGCGGCCGGGGACGTCGCTGAGGTCTTGCCGCGACTGTCGGTGCGGTAGAACCCGCTGCCCTTGAACACGACGCCGACGTTGCCGAAGACCTTGCGCAGGCGACCGTCCGCGCAGGACGGGCAGTCGGTCAGCGACGGCTCGTGGATCGACTGGACGACCTCCAGCGGGGTGGAGCAGCTGGTGCACACGTACTCGTAGGTCGGCATACTCACCCTCTTCACCGCGGCCATCGTGGCTCTGACAGGGACCCATTCTGGCACTCACGGGCGCTGAGTGCTAATCGCGTCCCGCGCCGGGGACACCTCATTGTCGCCAAGGTGCACCTTGGGCACCGGACACCGGGAGCAGGCCACCAGGAGCAGGACCTGCTCCCCTGTGGACAACCGCTGGTCGATCTCCGCGATCAGGCATACGGTCCCCCTGCCGGTGGCGGTGGCCACCCATGGACTGCACGCAGACTCGCACCAATCGGGGGGCACATGGGCAGGTCAGACCGGAGCTCATCGCGGCCCGACGCGGCGCGCCTCGTCCGACGACATCGCCGGCTCCTCGCGGGTGTGGCAGCAGCCGCCTCCATCGCGGCCCTCGGGATGGCCCTGCAGCCACCGGCTCCGGCCACCCGCGGTGTCGTCGTGGCGGCCGCCGACCTGCCGGCCGGACGGTCTCTGGTCACCGGCGACCTCGCCGTCGCCCAGGTCCCGGCCGGGGTGCTCCCCGCCGGGACGACCGGTGATCCCGACGACTTCCTGGGACGTGCCCTCGCCGCACCGATGGCCCGGGGTGAGGCGCTCGCCGGACACCGGCTCACAGACCTGCCGGAGTGGTCGGTGCCCCCGGGCACCATGCCCCTGCCCGTGCGGTTCGCCGACGCGGGTGCAGCGGCGCTCCTGGCCGCTGGGCAGCGTGTGGATGTGGTCGCGGCCTCAGGCCCGGGCCTCGACGGCGCGACCCCGTTCGCCTCAGCCGAGCTGGTCGCCACCGACATCCTCGTGCTGGCGGTCATGACCGCGGATCAGGGGTCGGGGGGCATCCTGGGCGGTTCGACCTCGAGCGAGGAGAAGAGCCCCCTGGTGATGCTCGCCGCCGACCGGGGAGCGGCTCTCGCGATCGCCGGAGCACAGGGGCGCGCGAGCCTGAGCTACCTGATGCGCCTCGGCCCCGGCTGACAGCCCGATGGGCTGCCGGCGGGGCCGGTGGGGCGTGCGCGGGCCGGAGGGGCGCCTGCCTGCCACGAGTGGCGCTGTCAGCTCCCGTCGCGGTCGCGCTCGGCGGAGCCCGGGCCCCCCGCGTTGCCCTGTGCGAGCAGGTCGCGGATCTCGGTGAGCAGCAGAACATCGTCCGGGGTCTCATCCGCCTTGGGGGTGATGCGCGCCATCGCGCGCGCCTTGTTCATCGGTAGGACGAAGACGAAGTACACCACCGCCATGGTGATCACGAAGGTGATCAGCACGCCGATCACCGCACCGAAGTCGACGAAGGTGGCCGATTCGGCGGTGCAGGGATCATCCCCGCCGACGCAGAACCCCCACCCGCCCGTGTTGCCGGCGCCGACGGCCGCGAGGACCGGCTGGATGATCTCGTCATTGAACGACTTGACCACCGCGGTGAAGGCAGCGCCGACGACCACGGCCACAGCCAGGTCGATGACGTTGCCGCGCATCACGAACTCCTTGAATCCGTGCAGGATGCCGGTCTTCTCCTCGGCCATGAGTCGCTCCTTGAGTGGTATCGGGTGACGGGTCGCGCCCAGCAGGCAGCACGACCTACGGGCCACAGCGTAGTGGAGGGCTCAGACGCCTGGCACGTGATGCCGTGGTCAGCCCGGCACGTGTGCGCGGCCGGCCGCCGGTCAGTTCCCGTGGTGCGGCGGGGTCTCCGTGCGGTAGTGGGCCAACGCGTCGGACTCGGACTCGCCACGCTCGCCCCACGACTCGGGCCGGTCCTCGGCCGCCCGACCGTCGAGGGGGTCCCCCAACGACAACCGCGGGGGTGCCTCAGCGTCCTTCTGGACCTCGGGGATCAACGGATCGGAGCCCTCGGGCTGCAGCGCCCGGTGGATTCACTGCGGATCGCCCTGGTCGAGCTGGGCGAGGAAGGCCTCCACCTGCGCCGCGATGTCGGTGTCGGTGGGCAGGGCGTCGGACCCAGGCGGCTGGTTGGCCCGACTGGCCATCATCGCGTCGTACTGCTCCTCGAGGGTGGTGACCGCCTCCATGTTCTCCGGGTTGGACGCGATCTGGATGGAGATGTCGGCGTCGGACTCCTCGGCGGCGTCGCGCAGCTCGTCGAGGGGCACGGCCATGCCCGTCGCTGCGGACAGGGACTGCAGCAGGGCGAGCGCGCCACGCGGGAACTCCGCCTGCACGAGGTAGTGCGGAACGTGCGCGGCGAAGCCCATCGCGGGCCGGTCCTGCTCGCCGAGCCTGAGCTCGAGGAGCGCGGCGAGGCTTCCGGGCACCTCCAACGAGCCGACCCAGGGTTGGGTGCCGACGGTCAGCGTCGGGTCGTTGGCGTGCACCGTGACGTTGATGGGACGCGTGTGCGGGGCCGGCCAGGGGATCGCGTGCATCCCCACGACCAGGCGCACGCCCAGGGCCTCGACCAGTCGGACGATCCCGTTGCTGACGGCGCCCCACGCGGTGTCCGGCTCGGAGCCGTGCAGGACCAGGAACCTCTCGCCGCGTTCGTCGACCGCCGCGTCGACGACCAGCTCGGGCATCGTCAACGGACTCGTAGTGGTCGGAGTCGAACACGGTTCGGGGCCGGCGTCCGCGGTAGTCGAACAGGGAGTCGATGTCGAACGTGGCCACGCGCGTGTGCTCGCAGCTCTCCAGCAGGTGCTCGATGGCCAGACGGCTCGCGCCCCCTGCGTCCATGAAGCCGGTCAGCCCATGGACCAGCACCGGGGCGCCCAGCTCCGGGCGGTCTGGCTCGAGTCGGTAGGACCCCGCTGTCACGACTTCTCCCTCACCTCGAGCCGGCGCCTCTCGCGACCGGCTGGCCGTCAGGTTCAACGAGACTACTGCCGTGGGGATTCCCGACGCCGAACGACACCGAACGGGCCGGGGCGCGCCGCGAGGAGGGTCGAACGTCGAGACGAGGGTCGAGCTGCATGGGTCGCTGCTACTGTCGAACTGCCCCGCCTCGACGGGCTGGGCACCCCTGAGGCGCGCGAGTGTCCCGACCGCAGGAGGCGCGATGACCCAGGAGCAGGACCCGGCGCCGACGACTGCCCGCCGACGACGGGCAGGCGGACGCGGCGTCCGAGCCCGAGAGTCCCAGGGCGCAGGCGACCGAGCAGCGCGCGGCCCGGTCTCCCGACTGGTGCGCAACAAGCGTTTCGTGAAGCTCGTCGCGGTGCTCATCACCCTGGCCCTGGTGTACTACGCGTTCTTCGTCGTCCTGCCCAGTGAGATCAGCTGGGCCGAGGTGCAATCAGCCCTGAAGGCACTGACCGCGGCGGAGATCGCGGCACTGGTCGTGTCTGGCCTGATCCTCATGGTCGTCCTTGGGTGGGCGGCCAAGGCGTCGCTGCCCGGCCTGACCCTCTACCAGGGCTTCGAGTCCTCGGCCACGAGCCAGATGACGGCGTTCGTGGTGCCCCCGCCGGGGGACTACGTGATCAGGTTCGCGATGTACCGGACCTACGGGTTCTCCGACGAGCAGTCGGGCGCGTCGGTGCTGGTCTCGATGGTGCTGCGCTACGTCGCCATCTTCTTCATGCCGATCGTCGGGCTCCTGGCGGTGATCGTCGCGGGCACTGCGACCTCGACGCCAGGTCTGGTGGTTCGTCGGCCTCACCATCGCGTTCGTGATCGTCTGCTGGCTGATGCTCAGGGTCATCCAGCAGCGACGCCGTGGCACACAGCATCGGCCGGCGCATGAACTCAGCCGTCGCCTGGGTGATGGGCCTGTTCCATCGCACGCCGGCCGGCGACATCGAGCGCAGCGTCGTCAGCTTCGGCCAGCGCACACGCGCGACGGTGAGCACCAACGGCCCGTCCCTGACGGCCTCCAACGCCACCTGGGCCCTGGGCAATGTCGTGGTCCTGCTGATGGCCATGCGGTTCAGCGGCCTGGGCCCCACCACGGTCCCGCTGGCGACGGCGCTGCTGGCCTGCGGTTTCCTGATGGTGGTCAACATCCTGCCCATCCCCGGCAAGAGCGCCCTGGCGGCACCCACCCTGTTCACGATCATGAGCCTGACCAGCGATGCCGACCAGTCAGCCATGACAGCCGCGATCCTGCTCTACCGGGTGGTCACCTGGCTGCTGCCGATGCCGGTGGGCGCCGCCATGTTCTTCGTGTGGCGCTACCGGGTGCGCCGTGACACGGTCATGACCGTGCCTGAGGACCCCGACGTGATCACCGCCGGTCCGGGCGCCTGATCCGTCAGCGGGAGGCCGCCCGGCGGTACCGGGCGACGCCCAGCGGCACGAAGATGGCCAGCAGGACCAGGCACCAGAGGACTGAGGCGAGGACCGGGTTCTGCAGCGGCCAGTAGTCCGGGGCCTGGTAGTTGGGCGGGACGTTGCCGAAGAGCTCGCGGACCGCGGCGGCCACCGCGCTGATCGGGTTCCATGCCGCCACGGGCTGGAGCCACGAGGGCATCGTCTCCAGCGGGACGAACGCGTTGGACAGGAACGTCAGCGGGAACAGCCAGATGAGCCCGGCGGTCTGGGCCACCTCCACGCTGCGCACCGAGAGGCCGATGACGGCGCCGATCCACAGGAACGAGTACGCGAACAGCGCGAGCAGGGCGAAGGCGCCCAGCACGCTGACGGCCGGAGCGTCAGTCCGCCAGCCGACCAGGAGCCCGGTCAGGGCCATGGCCGCGGTGGTGACCCCGGCGAACGCGAGGTCGGCGAACGTGCGCCCCGCCAGGACCGCCGACCGGGCCATCGGCAGCGAGCGGAACCGGTCGAACAGCCCGCGGGAGAGGTCGTCGGCCATCGCGATGCAGGTCGTGGCGCAGGTGAAGGCCACGGTCTGCACGAAGATCCCGCCCATGAGGTAGTCGGTGTAGTCCCCGCCACCGGGCACCTCGATCGCGCCGCCGAAGACGAACGCGAACAGCAGCACGAACATGATCGACTGGATGATCCCGAAGACGATCGAGTCGGGCTGACGGCGCAGGCGCGTGACGTTGCGCCAGGTGATGGTCCGGGTGTCGGACAGGGTCTGTCCCAGGGCGCTCATCGGTGTGGTCCCCTCCCTCGTGTCGGACTTCGGTGGGCCCTCGGGGGTCGCAGCGGTGCGGTCCCCGCGCTCCGCCGCCGGAGCTGACGCGCGTGGATGCCTCGTCGGCCTCCGCGTGGTGCCCGGTGAGCTCGAGGAACACGTCGTCGAGGGTGGGCCGCCGCACGCCGATGTCGAGGATGTGCACGCCCTTCTCGTCGAAGGCGCGGACCGCCTCGAGCAGGGCGGTGGCGCCCCCGGCCACCGGGGCGACGAGCTGCCGGGAGTGCTCGTCGACGTCGATGACGCCGTTGGCCAGCCCGGACAGGACCTCGCGCGCGTCCCAGACCTGGCCCGCGGCCACCGTGACGGCCAGCCGCTCGCCGCCCACCTGGGCCTTGAGCTCGTCGGAGGTCCCCCGGGCGATCACCCGGCCGCGATCGACGACGGCGATGGAGTCGGCCAGCTTGTCGGCCTCGTCGAGGTACTGGGTGGTCAGCAGGACGGTCGTCCCCTGCGCGACCAGCCCCTCGATGACCTCCCACAGGCCGATCCGGCTGCGTGGGTCGAGGCCCGTGGTCGGCTCGTCCAGGAAGATGATCGGCGGCCGGGCGACCAGCGCGCCAGCGAGATCCAGCCTGCGGCGCATGCCCCCCGAGTAGGTCTTGGCGGGTCGGTCGGCGGCCTCCACGAGGTCGAACTGCTCGAGCAGCTCGGTGGCGCGGGATCGCGACGCGGCCATGTCGAAGTGGTACAGCCGCCCCACCATCACCAGGTTCTCCCGGCCCGTGAGGTACTCGTCGACGGCCGCGTACTGGCCCGACAGCCCGATCGAGCGGCGCACCCCCTGGGGGTCGGTGGCGACATCGATGCCGTTGACCGTGGCCCGCCCGGAGTCCGGGGTCAGCAGGGTGGTCAGGATGCGCACGGCGGTGGTCTTGCCCGCACCGTTCGGGCCGAGCAGCCCCAGCACCGACCCGGTCGGGACCTCGAGGTCCACGCCGTCGAGGGCGCGAACCTCGCCCGACCGGCTCGGGAACACCTTGACCAGACCCTCAGCGGTGATGGCTGCCATGCGCTGATCCAACCCCAGCCCTCTGACACGCGCATCGCCGACACGAGCGCGCTCGACGCGCCGTGCGCCCTTGCACGTCGCGATATCCACACCCTTCCCCCGGATATCCCAAGGCAGCGCGCGGTCCTGCTACGTTCGGCTCACCGAGGCGTCGATGTCCGGGGGGACAGATGGATCGCAGGGATGGGTGGGAGCACGGCAGCGTCGCGCTGTCCAGCGCGTCGGCGTGCCGTCGTCGCCGGCACGCTCACCGCTCTGCTGCTCGGGGGCCTGTCGCCGCTGGCATCGACCTCGAGCGCCATCACCCCCCAGGCCGAGCAGACGTGGGAGACCGGGGTCATCCGCAGCGTCGCCGACGGCGACACCGTGATCGTCGACATCCAGACCGCCGCCGATCCCGGGTTCATCGCGCCACCGCGTCCCTCGACCCGGCGTGCCCGCGGCTCCTACTGCGCCGAGCGCATCAACCCCGACGGCACGATGCCCGTCGCCGACAACGACCTCGACGGCTGCCGCGTCCGGCTCAGCGGCATCCAGGCCCCGGAGAAGGCCGGCGCCTCCGGGGGCTCGGCCCTCGAGCAGTGCCGGGCCAGCGCCGCCACCGACGCGCTCAAGGCCGTCCTGCCCACGGGCACCCCGGTGCAGCTGCGCTCGATCAACGTGCGCTCGGTCGAGGCCGACTACTCCGGCGGCAGGCTGGCCCGCTCGGTGTACTACCGAGGACGCCACCGGGGACCTGGGTGGACGCCGGGCGCGCGGTCCTCGCCGGGGGCCACGCGATGTGGTTCCCGCACAGCGTCGCGCGACACCGAGAAGCCGGAGTACGCCCACAACCTGGAGTACCGGCGGCTCGTCGACGACGCCGCCGCGCGCGGGGTGGGCCTCTGGTCGGCGAGCTACTGCGGCAGCCTCGGCCCCGGCCGCGGTTCGGACGTGGGTCGTCTCGGACCCGATCGGCGACGACGCCAACAACGAGTACGTGGTCGTGCTCAACGACTCCGATGCCGCCCTGGACGTCAGCGGCTGGACGGTGCGCGACTCCTCGCTGACCACCTTCACCCTGCCTGTCGGGACCGTGATCGGCCCGCGCGACCACATCCGCATCTTCACCGGCTCCGGGGCCCCGGGAACCCCCACGCCGCGCGACTTCCACTTCGGCGGACCGACCCAGATGTTCGCCAACTGGGACCCGGCGGCCGGCTACTTCTACGGCGACGGCGCCTACGTGTACGACGCCCAGCCGGGCTACGCCTACGGCAACCTGCGCGCCTGGTTCGACTACCCGTGCGACCCGGCCGCGTGCGGCGACCCGCTCGTCGGCACGGGTCGTGATCGGCGCCGTGCAGTACGACCCGCCCGGGACCGACACCGCGGCCAGCGAGTACGTCGAGTTCCGCAACACCACGGGCGCGCCGGTCAGCCTGGGCGGGTACGCCTTCGGGCAGGCAGGGCTCGCAGTACCCGTTCCCGCCGGCCACGGTGATCCCCGCCGGGGGCACCCTGCGCCTGTCGATGGGCGTCGGCGTCGACACCGCCGACACCCTCTTCCTGGGTCGCACCGCGAGCCTGCTGGCCAACACCGGTGACCACCTCACGCTGGTCAACCTCAACCATGCCCCGGTCGACTGCCGCGCGTGGGGGGCGTTCAGCTGCGCCGGGATGCCGGTCAGCGGCCCGCTGACGACGCCAGCGACGGCCGCGGCGCCAGCCGCCGCCCGTGGCCGCTGGCCCCCACCAATCGACCGGCCGCACCCAGCGCCGTGCGGGCCACCGCGAAGTCCAAGCGCGTCACGGTGCGCTGGTCCGCCCCGGCGCCGAACGGCACCAAGAAGATCACCAAGTACCGCGCGCAGGGTCTACCTGAGCTCCGGGCAAGTCGCTGAAGTACCGCACGTCGTGCACGGCCAAGGCGCGCACGCTGAAGTGCCGGACCAAGAAGCTGCTCAGGGGCAGGACGTACGTGGTGAAGGTCCAGGCCCGCAACGCGAAGGGGTACGGCGCGTACTCGGCGCCGGTGACTGTCCGGGTCAAGTGACCCGGCGGCGCTCCGGCCGGGACGCCCGCACGTGAGCCGCCTCACCAGCGCCAGCCGCTGCCCGTCACACAACCGTGACCTGGACCGCCGGCCCCGACACGCGGCTGCAACACAGCTGAAACGGCCAGCCCATCGGGCCGACCTACACTTGGCGCCCGTGAACCCCAACCCCACAGACCAGGCAGAAGTCCCTGACCTGGCAGCAGAATCCCCCCACCCGCACCGACCTCCCCGCCTGGGACCGCTGGTTCGAGCTGACCCGACGCGGGTCCACGCTCGGCACCGAGTTCCGCGGCGGCCTGGTCACCTTCTTCACGATGGCCTACATCGTCGTGCTGAACCCGCTGATCATCGGCACCGCCCAGGACGTCAACGGGACCTACATCGGCGGCGGGGACAACCCCGTCGTCTCCATCGGCCTCGTGGCCGGTGCCACCGCGCTGGTCGCCGGCATCCTGACGATCGCCATGGGCGCCATCGGGCGCTTCCCCCTGGCGATCGCCGCCGGCCTGGGCCTCAACAGCTTCCTGGCCTTCACGATCGCCCCGCTGATGACCTGGCCGCAGGCGATGGGCCTGGTGGTCCTCGAGGGCATCATCATCTTCGCCCTGGTGCTCACCGGCCTGCGCGTCAAGGTGTTCAGCATCATCCCCGAGCCGCTGAAGTACGCGATCGGCGTCGGGATCGGCCTGTTCATCGCCCTGATCGGCCTGGTGGACGCCGGCATCGTGCGCCCGGGTGTCCCGCTGATCTCCTTCGGCGTCAACGGCGCGCTGCGCGGCTGGCCGAGCGCTCGTGTTCGTCTTCGGGCTGCTGCTGATGATCGTGCTGGTCACCAAGCGGGTGAAGGGCGCGATCCTGATCGGGATCCTCGCCACCGCGGCACTGGCCATCCTCCTCGAGGCGGTCCTGGAGATCGGCCCGTTCAACGACGGCAACCCGGACACCCCGAACAACCCGGTCGGGTGGGCGCTGAACGTCCCGCGCTTCCCGGACACGTGGTTCAGCACGCCGGACCTGAGCATCCTCGGGCAGTTCTCCCTCGTTGGGGCCTTCAGCGCGGTGGGCATCGTGACTGCGTCGCTGTTCGTGTTCTCCCTGCTGCTCTCGGACTTCTTCGACACGATCGGCACCGTCACCGGGCTGTCCCACGAGGCTGAGCTGACCGGCGAGGACGACAGCATCCCGCACCTCGAGGCGATCCTGCTCGTGGACTCGGCCGCTGCCGCGGTCGGCGGCGCCGCCTCGGTGTCGAGCAACACCAGCTACATCGAGAGCGCTGCCGGCATCGGCGAGGGCGCCCGCACCGGCATCGCGGCGATCGTCGCGGGCGTGCTGTTCCTGCTGGCGATGTTCGTCACGCCGCTGGTGTCGGTGGTCCCCTACGAGGCGGCCACCCCCGCCCTGGTGATCGTGGGCTTCCTGATGATGACCCAGATCAAGCACATCCCGTTCGACGACTACACGATCGGGATCCCGGCCTTCCTGACGATCATCCTCATGCCGTTCACCTACTCGATCGCCAACGGCATCGGCGCGGGCATCATCACCTACACGGTCCTGCAGGTCGCCACGGGCAAGACCCGCCAGATCCCGGGCCTGCTGTGGATCGTCTCGGCGGCGTTCGTCGTCTACTTCGCCATCGATCCGGTGACACAGCTGCTGGACTCCGTCACCGGCTGACCCTTCACAGTCCGTCCCCAGGGGCGCCCGTCCACGCGGACGGGCGCCCCTGGTCATGTCCGGGGGACGGCGACGGGTCGCGCGCTGGCGACCGACCCGGCGCACAATCGGGGCGTGGGCAACTGGGGTTCGTACTCGTTCCTCTTCGGGCCGATGCTCGCCCTGATGGCCCTCGGCGGGCTCGCGCTGGTGGCCCGCTGGGCCAGTCAGAGCGGGACGTCGCTGATCGAGGGTCCCGCGCGCCAGGGCAGCGCCGAGGAGTACGGCCTGATGATCCCCGTCGCCAGCCCGGCGAACGCGCGAGCCTCCCGCGACGTTGCCGGACGGCTGACGGCCGCAGGGGTGCGCTGCCGCGAGGTGACAACCACCGAGGGGCCGCGGGTCATGGTGTGGGCCGAGGATGTGGCCCGGGCGCGCGCGGTCCTGGACTCCCCGCGCTGACCGGCAGGCCTGGCGCCGCCCACGGATCCGTGACAGGGTCGTCGGGTGCCGTGGGTACTCCCCGGCACCCGATCACCTGCGCCCGCCAATGGCGAGGAGCACCCCTGAGAGGAACACCTGCATGTCCGAGAACCCCCTGCTCGACACCATCGTCGGGATCAACGCGGTCTCCCTGTCGAACCTCGACAACAGCCTCGAAGCCGTCCTGATGGTTCGACTCGCGGCCCTGGTGGCTGTGGATGCTCCGCCTGCCTCCTACCTGGCCACCCTGCGGGCAGCCGAAGGCACGCTGCTGCTGCTCGAGGACGCCCGCAGCGTCCTGATCGCCGTCGCCCCGATCGTGGGCGTCCCGAGGGTCATCTCCGCGGCGCGCAACATGGCCGAAGCGCTCGGGTTCGAGATCGACGCTCGAGGAAGCCATGGCCGAGGAGGCCTGAGCCTCCACGACCTCTGACGCCCCCGGTCGATCGGCCGGGGGCGTCGCCATGTCCGGGGGCCGGACGCCCGGCTCAGGCGTAGCGCAGCAGCAGGTACGGGGCGCAGATGGCGATGGACAGCACCGCCGTGGGGATGCCATAGCGCAGCCACTGGGCGAACGTGATCGTGATGCCGTTCTTGGCCGCGACCCCGACGATCACGACGTTGGCGCTGGCACCGATGAGGGTGGCGTTCCCGCCGAGGTCAGCGCCAAGGGCCAGCGACCACCAGAGCGCCCCGTCAGTGCCCAGGGCGGGATTGGTGGCGATCAGCGAGTCGACCACGGGCGTCATCGCGGTCACGAAGGGGATGTTGTCGACGACGGCCGAGGCGACCGCCGAGCCCCCGAGCACGACCATCAGGGTGGGTGCCACGGCAGCGCCGGTGAGATCGGCGATCCGGGCGGCGAGGGCCTCCAGCGCCCCGACCCGGACCAGGGCGCCGACGACGATGAACAGGCCCATGAAGAACGCCAGGGTCTCCCACTCGACCTCCTTGAGCAGCTCCCCGACCCGCAGCGGGGAGAGCAGGATCAGCACCCCGGCGCCGAGAAGCGCGACCACCGCGGGGGACAGCCCGGTCTGGCGCTGGGTGAGGAACCCGACCACGATGGCTGCCAGGACCACGACCGAGGCGATCAACATCCGCCGGTCGGTGATGGCGGCGTCCTCGTCCATCGCGGCCAGGGCCTCGGCATGTTCGGGTCTCCCGCGCAGGTCGGCGCGGAACATCCACATGGCCAGCCCCACGAAGGCGGCGAGGACCACCAGGATCACGGGGGCCATGTGCACCAGGAAGTCGGCGAACGTCAGGTTCGCACGGCTGGCGATGATGATGTTCGGCGGGTCTCCCACGAGGGTCGCTGCTCCCCCGATGTTCGAGGCGAACGCCTCGGCCAGCAGGAACGGGACCGGAGGGATGCCCAGCTGCCGGCAGACGGAGATGGTCAGCGGGGCGATCAGCAGGACGGTCGTCACGTTGTCCAACAGGGCCGAGGCGCCGGCCGTCATCAGGAGCAGCAGGACCAGCAGTCGGCGGGGTTGCCCGCCGGCGAGCTTCGCCGAGCGGATCGCCATGTACTCGAACGCACCAGTCCGCCGGAGGATGCCGACGACCAGCATCATCCCGAGCAGCAGGAAGATGACGTCCCAGTCGATGCCGGTCTCCCGGGAGTAGAACGCCTGCCTCGGAGTCGACGATCCCGAAGGCGAGGACCAGCCCAGCGCCACCCAGCGCGGCGGCCACCCGGTGCACCCGCTCCGTGGCCACCAGGACGTACACCCCGACGAAGATCGCCACGGCCAGCCAGCCCGACGGCGCCATGGCCCCAGAGTCCGACGCCATCCCCGTGGCAGGGAACAGGGCGATCGGCACGGATCCAACTCTATGCAGCGCCGAACGGGCGATGGCCCGAGTAGGGCCAGCTGGACGAGCGCTACGCCGTCCGTCGGGCGAGTGGCGCAGTCACCGGTCGTGATGAGCAGTCGGTCGGCGAGCCGAGCCCCGGTCTGGCCGTGGAGCCAGGCTCATGTGCCCTTGGTCGCCGTGCACAGGAACACGCCGAACTCGCGGTCGCCCTTGAGGATGGTGGTGGCGTCAACGAAGGTGATGTTGGCGAAGCCGGCGCGGCCCAGCTGCTCGGTGAGGCGTTCCCTGTCGAATCCGTGATGTCCGTCGAAGTCGGACTTGTCGGCGTGGAAGGCGCCGTCGGGATCCTCGTCCAGGTCCGCGATGGCCAGCCGACCACCATCGACCAGGAGCCCCGCCACAGACCGCAACAGCCCATCCAGGTCCGGCACGTGGTGCAACGCCATGGAGCTCCACACCACGTCGTAGGACCCAGCGAGCTGGTCTGTTGTCAGGTCGGCTTGGACAGCGCGCAGCCGCTCGCTGAGCCCGGCCGCCTCGATCCGCTCCCGTGCGACCTGCACCATCCCGGCGGAGGGATCGGTCACAACCACGGAGCCGACCCGGTCAGCGAGAAGGATGCTCAACCGACCCGTGCCACCGCCAACGTCCAGCGCGCTCATCCCGGGGTTGAGATCCACCACCTCCTCGATGGCCCGGGCCACCGCCACCTGCCGCGCCTCGTGGCCGGGGTCGTCATCCCAACTCGCCGCCTCGGCGTCAAAGCGCTTGTGTTCGTGCACGGGCTCGACCCTAGCGACCCGGATGCGCGACCTGCCCGAGGCGCCCTCCGACGGCGACGTGACAGCCTCCTGATGGTCGACCGCAGGCAGTCAGTCGGCGCCCGAAGTTCCTCGCACGGCGGTCCCGAACCCGAGCAGCGTTTACGTGTCCCGATCCGGACCTCCAGCAGATCGCCTGCCCACGTCCTCGCTGCCTGCAGGGTCCCCCGGCACCGTGGAAGCGAACAGGGGGCCTGGTCGCACCCGGCACTGCCGGTCAATTGGACGACGCAAGCCCTCAGAGCACCTGGAAGGGGTGAGCTCAGATGAGCAAGAGGACAGGAGCGGCCGCCGCGTTCGCTGCGGTGTGCGTGATTGGGGTGGCAGGAGCAGCTGCGGCGGCGACCGGCCCGTGGCTTGGACACGGCAACGGACCCGGGAATGGGAACGACCGGGGCGCCTCAGTTGGCTCGCCCGCGCCAGAGCAGGACGTACCTCGTGGCCCGTTCGGAGGCTGGGGGCGCACTGACGGCTCCAGGGGGCACGGTGCTGGTGGACAGGCACGCGGGGCACGGGGCCAGGGACCCGGGTCAGGGGGCCAGGACTCGGGCGCGGCGATGCATGGGAGCGATATCCCCGCAGCTGTTCCGAACGCAAAGATCAGCACCGACGTGGCCGACATGCTCGCATTCATGGTCCAGGAGGAGCAGCTCGCCCGCGATGTCTACGCCCTGGCGATCGATGACTACGGCGACCGGGTGTTCGTCAACATCAACCGGTCGGAGTCGAACCACATGGCCGAGCTGCAGGTGCTCCTCGACCGGTACGACGTTCCCGACCCGACCGCGAAGGCCGTGGCCGGGGAGTTCTCCGATGACGAGTTGACGGGCTTGTACGCGGGCCTCGCGGACAAGGTCGGCACCGACCGCTCAGGGGCGATCGCCGCGGGCATCGCCGTCGAGAAGGCCGACATCGCCGACCTGAAGGACGCACTGGAGATGACGGCGCCCGCGGACGTGACCACCGTGCTCGAGAACCTGCTCGCCGGCAGCGAGCGGCACTTGGCCGCGTTCCAGCGCAACGCCTGATCGCGGAACGGCAGTGCGCGCAACGCCCTACTCTGACGGCTCACCCGCCGCGGGAAGCTCCACCCAGAAGGTGGCTCCCCGCCCGGGTGGGCTCTCGACGCCGACCGTGCCGCCGTGCGCGCGCACGATCGCGGAGGCGATCGCCAGGCCCAGCCCGCTGCCCCCGGAGGCGCGGGCACGGGCGACATCGGCCCGGTAGAACCGGTCGAACACCTTGGGCAGGTCGTCGGGGGCGATTCCGGGCCCGTGGTCGGTGACCTCGACGCGGACCGTCGTGGGGTCCTGGCGGACGCGAAGGTCGATCCGGGTCCCGGGTGGCGTGTGACGCAGGGCGTTGGTCGTCAGGCCGGCGAACACCTGGGTGAGCCGATCCCGGTCCCCTGTCACGATCGCCGATGGGGGCATGTCCAGCGACACAACCCGCTCGGGGTCGATCACGTGCAGGTCGCCGGCCAGGTCGGTCATGATCTCGACGACATCCACCGAGCCCGTGGCCTGAAGCGGGCCCTGGTCCATCTCGGTCAGCAGGAGCAGGTCCTCGACCAGGCGGCCCATGCGGTTGGCCTCCTGCTTGATCCGGCGCATCGCATCGTCGGTGCTCGCCTCGTCGGCCAGCCCCCGGCGCTGTGGAGCGCGGCGTACCCCTTGAGCGTCACCAGCGGGGTGCGCAGCTCGTGGGAGGCGTCGGCGACGAACTGGCGCAGCCGGGCCTGGGTGGACTCGTTGGTCTCGACGAGCTGGTTGAACGCAGTGCCGAGGTCGTGGGCCTCGGTGCCCGTGGGGAAAGCTTCGACTCGTTGGCTGGTGTCCCCCGAGGTGATCGACCGGGCCACCCTCGTGACGCGCAGGATGGGGTCCAGGCCGAGGCGGCGCATCCACCAGAACACGAGCGCGATGACGGTGAGCAGGACGGCGCCGACGATCAGCAGCGTGGTGCTCAGACCGGTCAGCGTCGCGTCGATGTCGGCCATCGAGCGGCCCAGGACGAGCGTGTCGCCCGAGGGCAGGGTGGTGGTCAGGATCCGCATCTGTGCCGCCTCACCGCCGGTCGCGGGGACCGTGGCCGGTGAGGAGGGTGGGTCGGCGGGGTCGAGCACGGGGGTGAGCCCAGGATCGGTGGCGGGGGTGTCGAGCGTCGTCAGCCCATTGGGGGCCAGCAGTCCCAGGTACAGGTCCGCCGTCCCGCGGGCCCTGCGCGGCTGCCCCGCCTCCCCCGGGGCCACGGTGCCGTCGGAGACCGCGGCGGTGGCGTTGACGACCTGGCGGCTCATCCGTTCGTCGAGTTGGCTGACGAGGTAGTCCTGCTGGATGTGCAGGATCAGCAGACCCGCGGCGACCAGCAGGCCGGCGATGATCGCCAGGCCCGCGAGCATCCGGGCCCGCAGCGACATCACGGCTCCCGGATGCTGTAGCCGACGCCGCGGACGGTGTGGATCAGCTTCGGCTCGATGGAGTCGACCTTCCTGCGCAGGTTGCGGATGAACGACTCGATGATGCTGGACTCGCCGTTGAAGTCGTACTGCCACACCGAGTCGAGGATCTGCTCGCGGGTCACGACCCGGCCCGCGTTGGCCATCAGCACCCGCAGCAGGTTGAACTCGGTCGCGGTCAGGTGCGCCTCAACCTCACCGCGCCAGACCCGCCGGGAGTCCAGGTCCAGCGCCAGGTCGGCGACCGCCATCCGGGAGGCAGACCCACCCAGCCCGGCGCGGCGCAGCGCCACCTGCACCCGGGCCACGAGCTCCTCGAGCTCGAACGGCTTGACGATGTAGTCATCCCCACCGCTGGTCAGGCCGCGGACCCGGTCCGTGGTGGCCTGACGGGCGGTGACGAACAGCACCGGGGTCGTGGCGCCCCCGGATCGGATCCGGCGCAGGACCTCGAACCCGTCGATGTCGGGGAGCATGATGTCCAGGACGATCACGTGCGGCGCGAACCGGCCGACCTCCTCGACGGCCTGCGTGCCCGAGGTTGCGATCAGCGTCTCGTAGCCGGCCAGCCGCAGGGCGGAGGAGATCAGGAACGCCACGTTGTCCTCATCGTCGACGACGAGGACCTTCGGCGCGGGCTGAGGGGGGCGCATGGTGCGCCCAGCCTGCCACACGGCCACGCCAGCACCCGACGGTCTGCGCGCGGCCTCCGGCGCGCCTTACACGTCCCTGAGCTGATCTCCAGCAAACCTCCCGAAAGCGTCCCTTTCGCCTGCAGGCACGCCCGGCAGCATGACCGGTGGACGACATCCGCCCCCACGAGAAGGAGCACCCATCATGAGAATCCGCCAGATCGCCGCCACCGGGGTCGCCGGCCTCGCCGCCGCAGCCCTGCTGACCCTCGGAGCGGGGACCGCCAACGCGGCCACCACCGAACCGTGCCCGGGCACCGGACCGGCAGCCTCCTTGTCGGACGCTGACCACGATGCGTTCCTCAAGGAGATGACCGCGCTGAAGGTCCAGCGTGACGCGATCATGAAGAAGTACGGCAAGACGCGCACCCGGCTCCGGTCAGGGCGCAGGGTGCGGGCCAGCGAGCCCGCGGCCAGGGCCGTGGGACCACCGCGAGGCTGACCACCAGTCAGCGGACCGCGATGCAGGCCGAGCTGGCCAAGTGGCGGGTGACCCGCGACAAGCTGTTCACCAAGTACGAGCATCACCGCCCGCAGCCAGGGCCGCAGCGCCTGACCTGCCATGCAGCCCGGGTGGGGACACTGCGTCCTCACCCGGGTCCGCAGCCCGGGGCTCGCGTGACTCCGCAGGCCCAGTCGATGATCGAACGCTCCAGGAGGAACGACCATGTCCGTGCGGATGGTGCCCCGTCGCAGCCCCGCCTCAATCCGTGGTATCCGCTGGACGCGGCACGCCCTGCAGACCGCAGTCGTGGCGTTCATCGCCTACACCGTCTGGGCCAAGGCCACCGGTGGCCCCGGGGCGCCGTCCGGGGAGGCCTTCTGCCCGTTCGGGGGCTTCGAGACGCTCTTCACCTGGGTGACGACCGGGCGCACCGTGTCCCACGTCCACACGGCGAACCTCGTGCTCGCCGGCGCCGTGGTCCTCCTGACGCTGGCGGCCCGCGGGGCGTTCTGCGGCTGGCTCTGCCCGTTCGGTGCGATCCAGGAAGCCGTCCACGGCGTCGGGGACGCGGTGACCAACCGCATCCCCCCACTGCGCCGCGCCCGCCGACGGATCTCGGCCGACGCCACGTGGCTGGCCCGGGTCGACCACGTCGCCCGCTACGGCCGCTACGTGGTGCTTGCCTGGGCCGTGGGTGGAGCCGCGGTCACCGGCGTGATGGTCTTCCGCGAGTACGACCCGTGGAGCGCGCTGCTGTCCGTGGTGGAGTTCGAGGTGACCACCGCCTTCGTCGTCCTCGTCGGCATGCTCGTGATGGCCCTGGTCGTCGAGCGCCCCTTCTGCCGCTACGCCTGCCCCCTGGGAGCCGTCATCGGCATCGTCGGCAAGGCGAGCCCCGTCGCCGTCCAACGCGACGCCTCGGCCTGCCTGGGCTGCGACCTGTGCAACCGCGCCTGCCCCATGGGCCTGCAGGTCAACTCCGTCACCCGCGTCACCGACGCGCAGTGCATCGGGTGCCTCGAGTGCGTGGCTGCCTGCCCGAGCCGTGATGCACTGGCCGTCACAGTGAGCCTGCCCTTCCCAGCCGTCCGCGTGGCGCGCACCCACCGTCGGTGAGGACGCCGTCACGACCGGCACCCCGGAAGGAGCCCTGCGATGACCGGCCAGCAGACCACCGAGATCCCGATGCTGCGCATCCCGCGCAGCGCCCACCCCGTGCCCACGACGCCGCGGCTGCGCAGCGCGCACATGCCGGTCTGGGCCTACGCCCTGGTCATCGTCGCCGTCTTCGCCGGGAGCATCCTCGTCGCCCGCGACCTTGGCTGGTTCGCGACGACCGGTCGGGGCAGCACGTCGCTGGGTGCCGCCGAGGCACCCGGCTCCCACGCCGCGCCTGGCACCGGTGCGGGCCAGGGCTCCGGGTCGGAGCAGCGCGTGGCGCCCACCGCCGGAGCGGCCCCGGAGGACGTCAAGGGCTGGATGACGGTCCAGCAGGTGCTCGACGCGTTCCCGGTGACCAAGGCCGCGCTCTACCAGCGCTTCGGCATCCCAGCGGCCACGCCCACCGACACCACCCTGTCGACCCTCAAGGAGGCCGGCGACCTCAGCGGATTCGACATTCCAGCCCTGCGCACCTGGCTCGGGGAGCAAGCCGTCGGGTAGGCACGTGCCATTCCAGCCTGAGCGCCACCAACGCCGCAGTGGTCGAACTCTCACCAACGTCGAAGCAGCCGATACCTCACAGCCGTGCGCAGTCTCCCCGCATCAGGTCTATACCCCACGGGGTATCATGGAGTCTGCCCCACAACGAGCCATGCGAGGAGGTGACCCGATGTCCGCCCCAACGCCGAAGTGCGTCCTGGACCGGAGTCGGCCCTGCAACTCCTGCGTGGCCGACAACCCGGCGGCCTGCCCGTACCCGTACCTGCTGGGCGAATCCCAGGCAGCATGACCGAGCTCCTGCCCATGGTCGAGGATCGGCTCGGCGAGGTTGGCGTGCGCCTGACAGCGACGACCGGCGGGCAGGCGCTGTGTCGCCTCGACGGGCACATGGCTTCCGCCAAGGAGTTGGAGGGCCGCATGGCCGTGTTGATGGAGTTGCGCCGAGCCCTTCGCAAGGACCCGCAGGCCGACGTCTCGGGGATCGCCGACAGGTGGCGGGCGGACCTCGAACGGCGACGGGCCGCCGGAGACTCGGCGTCCTGGCTGGCCTACCTGTCCGGCGGAGTCGCTGAGGCGGATCAACTGCTCGCCCGCAACTGACCCTACTGGTTCTTCATCTGACGGGTGGTCGTCGGTCGGCTCGACCGGTGCACCGACGCCGTGGCTGTCTCCGTGCTGCGCGCGAGCGTCCTGAACGCCGTGCGCAGGTCGACCCGCGGCTCCCGCGTCATGTCCACGCCGGAGCCATCGAGCACCCGGAAGCAGCGGGGGCAGCCGAACCCGGTTCCCACGATCGATCCGACCCTGGTGGTGAAGACCGTGTGCTCGTAGCCCGTCATGACGCCGCCTCAGTGCGCCCAGATCGAGCCCGTTCGGATACCGAGCACCGTACGGGTCGCCACGAAGACCCAGAGGGTCAGAAGGGCCGCGGTGGCGCCCACGCCCACCGCGGTCATCAGACCCGACCCCCAGGCGTTGCCGAGCACGATGGTCGCGATCGTCCAGGCGGCCAGCGGGAAGGTGAAGCCCCACCAGGACAGTGAGAACGGGAGGCGGGCGTAACCGCGGCGCAGGACCACCAGGGCGCTGACCATCCACCACAGGCCGAACCCCCACATCATCGTGGCCGCGGGAAGCATGCTGCTGACCAGGCTCGGGTCGGCGATCCCGGCCTTCACCGACACCTGGGAGATCCGGACCAGGTCCAGCCCGATCAGGCCCGCCGGGCCCATGCCGATGAACAGTGTCGGCGCCAGCCCCGCCGGAGGCAGGGGGTGACTGATGCTGCGCATGAACAGGGTGGCAGTCACCACCAGGTAGAGCACCGCCCCCATCCCGAGGAAGGCCCACGCCACCGCCACCAGGTCGGTGGCCGCACCGGGGTGCGCTGCGATGATCGGCAGCAGTGCCAGCGGGACGATGATCGTGACCACGGGCGGGACGAACCACGCCCCGGACATCTGAACCAGCGCCGCATCCTGGGAGGTGAACATCTCGGCGAGGAACTCCCACCCGATCAGCAGCGCCAGCAGCGCGCCCACCGCGGCGAGCACGGTCACGGCAGGCAGAATGATCGGCTCCGGGAGGAAGCCCGGACCCACCTTCCCGATCGCCACCGCCAGGGTGAGCAGCGCGCCCGCAGCCGTCGCGGTCATCCCGCCCTTGACGGGGTGGCGCAGGTCCGCCAGGGCCTCGGTCCGGAACCTCACCCAGCGGGCGGCCGTCGCCCCCAGGACCAGCACCCCCATGATCAGGGAAATCACCAGGATCACGCGGGCCGCCACCTGGGTTGCCGACGCCAACGACGTACCCTCGCCGACGGCGAGCAGGGCGACAGCCAGTGCGGAGGTCCCCATCACCGACGCTCCCCAACTGGGGGCGAACGACCTCAGGTCGAACGCTCCGCGGGCAGCCTGGTGCGTCTGGACCGCTGGGTCGTTGATGGTCATGGGGCTCCTCGGAATCTGGATCACGTCTACGAACAGTATACCCCAGGGGGTATTCCTTGGCCCGTGTGCGCCACTGGGAGGTCTCGCGGGGGCACTGGCTCGGTCGCTCGGGCGGCTCCTCGGATCCAGCGTTGCCACCAGCGCCGTCCAGGCGTCCCCTTGGGCCCCTTGGGCCCCTTGCGCAGTTCGACACCGACTGCACCGCGAAGCCCCTCGGGGAATGGTGCGCCGAGGGCTGGCCAACGCCTCTCACGCTCTGGCCGCCCACCGACCTTGCATCTGATATACCCCCCGGGGTATAGTGGAACTCCTTGGGGTCGCGCTCGCACCCCCATACCTGGAGGTCACACCATGTGCAGTCCCGCAACATGCCGACTCTGCGGCAAGGTCACCTACTCAGGCTGCGGCAACCACGTTGCCCAGGTCCTGGCCGGCGTTCCCGCTACCCAACGATGCACCTGCCGGTGACGCTCGCATGAGCAAACCCACAGCCTCAACGCCAAGCGGGATCCTTCCCGGGGCGGGCAGGATCGGGGCCGATGACCTGCGTCCGATCCTGAACCGGCTGCGCCGGGCGGAGGGGCAACTGGCGGCTGTGATCCGCATGCTCGAGGACGGCCGCGACTGCGGGGACGTCCTCCCGCAGTTGTCCGCGGTCACCAAGGCCCTGTCCAAGGCCGGGTTCGCGATCGTGGCCAGCAGCCTGCGCGAGTGCCTGACCCAACCTGCCGGCGACGGCGCCACCGACATGGCCAGCCTGGAGAAGCTCTTCCTGTCCCTGGCCTGACCCGTGCCCACCCAGCCCGAAGCGAGAAGGGAACCACCCACGTGATCGACCAGATCTCGGTCGCCGACCTGAAGGCCGCCCTGGACAGCGGGTCCGGCCGCCTGATCGATGTCCGCGAGCAGCACGAGTACGACAGCGGGCACATCCCCGGAGCGGTATGGATCCCGATGTTCGCGGTGCCGCTGCGCGCAGACGAGTTCAGGTCCACCGGCCCGGTGTACGTCGTGTGCCGCACGGGGAACCGCTCCGGCCAGGTGGTCACCTGGCTGGCCAGCCAGGGCATCCCCACGATCAACGTGCACGGCGGCACCCAGATGTGGCAGCACCAGGGATTCCCGACCGAGACGAACAGCCCCGCAGGAAGGACCAGCCAGCCATGACCCACCCCGAGATCGTGATCATCGAGACCCCCGAGCTGGGGGACCGCTCCTACATCGTGGCCACCGGCTCCACTGCGGTCGTGGTGGACCCCCAGCGCGACATCGACCGCGTCCTGGCCGTGCTCACCGACCGCGGTTGGCGGGCCAGCCACGTCATCGAGACACACGTCCACAACGACTACGTGTCCGGCGGCCTGGCCCTGTCGGCACAGTTGGGTGCCACCTACGTGGTCCCCAAGGGCCACGACTACGCCTTCGACGCGCTCACCGTCGGCGACGGGGACTGGTTCAGCTCCGATGCCATGACCTGGCGGGTGCTGCACACCCCGGGGCACACGCCGCACCACGTGTCCTACGCCCTGAGCATCGAGGGCATCGACCAGGCGGTGTTCACTGGCGGATCGCTGCTGTTCGGCAGCGTGGGCCGCCCCGACCTGATCGGCCCGGACGCGACCGAGGGCCTGGCCCACGACCAATGGCACTCGGTGCGCAAGCTCGTGACCGACGTGAACGACTCAGCCGGGGTGTTCCCGACGCACGGCTTCGGATCGTTCTGCAGCGCCACGGCCACCGTGGGCGTGGAGTCCACGATCGCCACCCAGGCCGCGACCAACCCGGCAGCCCTGCTCGACGAGGACGAGTTCGTCGCCGAGATGCTCGCCGGCCTGGACACATTCCCCGCCTACTACAAGCACATGGGGCCCGCCAACGAACAGGGCGCCCGACCGATCGACCTGACACCCGCCGAGCACGCCGACCCCGAGGAGCTGCGGCGGCGGATCCAGGCCGGGGAATGGGTGGTCGACCTGCGCCAGCGGCGACTCTGGGCAGCCGAGCACCTCGCCGGCAGCCTCAGCTTCGACGTCGAGGGCAACGCCATCACCTACCTCGGCTGGCTGATCCCCTGGGGCACGCCGATCACCCTGCTCGGAGCCACCCAGGAGCAGATCACCGAGTTCCAGCGCAGCCTCGCGCGCATCGGCATCGACCGGCCCGCGGGGCAGAACGTCGGCGAACCCCGCGCCTGGGCCTCCCAGCCATCGGAACTGGGCACCGTGCGGCGGATTGACTTCCCGGAACTGGTCGCGGTCCTGGCCGAGGACCCGGCGCGGATCCTGGTGGACGCCCGACGCCGCACCGAATGGCAGGAGGGACACGTCCAGGGGGCGCGCCACCTGCCCCTGCATGACTTCCCGGACAGCATCGGCCAGCTCAAGGCGTGGTCGGACGCGGCAGCCCACGCCGGGGCCGACCCGACGATCTGGATCTCCTGCGGCAGCGGCTTCCGGGCCACCGTGGGCGCCTCGCTGCTGGCCCGTGCCGGGATCCCCGTGGTGGCCGTGGACGACCACTTCCACAAGGCCGCGGCAGCCGGACTTCCCATCGTTCGCGACAACCACGCCGCCATGCTCGGCGACGCCTACGCCGACTAGCCGCCCACTGTGACCCCGCCTGCGCCACTGACGTGAACCTCATTGCCTTCTTGGCCATCGGGATCGCCCTGGGCCTGGCGCTGGGCCTCTTCGGCGGCGGCGGCGGGATCCTGGCGATCCCCCTGCTGGTCGCCGCCGGGCTGCCCGCCGACGAAGCCGGAACCACGTCGCTGATCGTGGTCGGGATCGGTGCCATCGGCGGGCTGATCCCCCACGCCCGCGCCGGGAGGGTGGCCTGGGCCCAGGGGGCCACCTTCGGTGCCCTGGGGATCATCGGGGCCCTCGCCGGCTCCACGCTCGCCCTGGCCACCAACGACGCAGTGCAGCTGTGGGGCTTCTCCGTGGTCCTCGTGGTTGCCGGAACCCTGATGATGCGCAAGGCCCTGCGCGATGCACCATCCGCGAGCCGACCGGAGCCCGACCGCCACCAACAGTCGTGGGCCCTGATCGTGGTCACCGCCGCCGCGGTCGGGTTGTTCACCGGGTTCTTCGGAGTCGGGGGCGGGTTCCTGGTGGTTCCCGCGCTGGCGCTGGTGATGGGCATGAGCATGCACCGGGCCACCGCCACGGCCCTGCTCGTCATCGTCATCAACTCGCTGCCGCCTTCCTCCCCCGCGCCGGGCAGGCCCTGGACGTCCAGGTCGCCGGCCTCGTGGCAGTCAGCGTGCTCGTGACCGCCGGGCTCGCAGCCCGGTGGTCGAACAGGTGGTCGGAGAGAGCCCTCGGGCTCGGCTTCGCCAGCCTGGTACTCACCATGTCGGTCCTGACCGTCAGCCAGGCCCTCAACGCATAGGCCGCGCGACCAGACTGAACGCGACGCCGACCGCCGTCTGCTCGCACGGAGGGTGGCATCGGCTGGCCCGGTCTGAGACGTGACCCGGGCCCCCCTCTCGTGGTGCCACATGTCAACTTGCTCGCGTCGTGGTCGCCTTGGAGTTCACATACCCCTAGGGGTATAATTGGGACGGACCAGCCAAGCATCCTAAACGATTGGAATGATGACAATGTGCCATCAGACGACCTGCCGAGCCTGCAAGAAGCGCACCTGGGCCGGCTGCGGTCAGCACAAGCAGCAGGTCATGCGCGGCGTGCCCAAGGACCAGCGATGCACCTGCACGGCGGCCGAGAAGGCAGCAGCCAACAGGGGATTGTTCTCCCGCATCTTCGGCGCCTGATCTAGGAACCCGCGGTGCCGTCCCGACGGGTGCCCGGGCGCGTGCCGAGCCACCCCCGAGCCGGGGCGGTCGGATCGGCAGGCCCCGGCCTCCTTGGGGGGCGCCGAGCTGGGTTCGTGCAGGCCGCCCCGCCTTGAGGCACAGCAGGGTCGTGCTCATTGCCGGTCAGAAGCGGTGCGTACCTCAGCAGCGCCGGCCCTGTGCCCGGCAACTGCGCCCGTACCTGATCGCTGTCCATGGTCGCGAGGGTATTTGCCGTGCCGGGTGCGCCTACTCCTTACGGGCCTTGGCTGTGCTCAGCCCGAGGATCCGGTACAGCGGGCAGAACCCGACAGCCGCGGTGACAACCAGGATCCCGCCGACCACGACCAGCAGGATGCCGCCCACAGATCCCATCCCGACCACGACCGCCACGATGAGGGCGATGACACCCACAACCGCGCACTCACGTTGAGGAAGCGCGCTCAGTTCTCTGTCTGCGTCCTTCTGGGCGGGGATGGCTGGTGCCAGCCAGGGGTGGCCGCGGGGTGCCGGTAGGCGGGGGTCGCGAGGGCCAGGACGAGGGTGGCCGCGAGCAGCGAGCCGAGGATGACCAGCGCCAGGGCCACGGCATCGCCGCCGAGGATCCCGACCAGTGGGCTCACCAGCCCGGCGACGCCGGCTTGTGTGGCACCGATCACGGCCGCGGCCGTGCCTGCGCGCTCGCCGTGGCGCCCGAGGGCTATCGCCGACGCGTTGCCGGCGATGAACCCGAGCAGGAACAGGATCACCCACAGGGCTGCCAGGATCCCCAGCACTCCCCCGACACCGGTGACGGCGAACCCCAGCAGCGCTCCGGCAGCCACCAGGGTCAGGGGCAGGGCGACCCGCACGATCCGCATCGGGGCCACGCGGTGCACGATCGCGGCATTGACCTGGGACCCGGCGACCAGGCCGAGGCCGTTCACAGCGAAGACAAGGGCGAACTGCTGGGCCGTGAGCCCGTAGTCGACCTGGAGCACGAACGAAGAGCCGACCACATAGCTGATGAGCGCCCCCATGGTCAGGCCCGGGATGACGGCGAGCGCGAGGAAGTGCCTGTCGCCCAACAGCGCGCGGTAGCCGCGCAGGGCACCCCCCACACCGGCCGTCGTCCGCCGAGCCGGCGGAAGGGTCTCGGGGAGCCAGCGCCACACGGCAACGCCAAGGGCGAGGCCCAATGCCGCCAGGACACCGAACACCGCCCGCCACCCGGCGACGCCCGCGATCAGGCCACCCACGCTGGGCGCGAACAGCGGGGCGACGCCGATGACGAGCATCAGGCGGGAGATCACCCGCGCGGCCGGGCCGCCGGTGAGGCGGTCGCGGATGACCGCCATCGCGGTGATTCCGGCGGCGGCGTTGCCCACGCCCTGGACGAAGCGCAGCGCGATGAGCATGCCGATCGTGGGCGCCACCATGCACAGCAGCGACGCGACGACATGCAGGGCGATCCCAACCAGTGCCGGTCGGCGGCGGCCGAAGCGATCGGACATCGGCCCCACCAGCAGCTGCCCAAGAGCAGCGCCGAGCAGCACCCCGGAGATGGTCAGCGCGACCGCGGCATCCGAGGTCCCGAGCTCAGCGGCGACGGTGGGCAACGACGGCAAGTACATGTCCACCGTGACTGCACCCAGGGCCGCCATGGCCCCGAGCAGACCCACGAACGCAGGCCGAAACGGCCGGTCCGGAGCCAGGGCAGACCCCGCGCCGATCCCATCCCGCGCACCTACGTCCGACTCAGCGGGCGAGACCCCGATACTCCCCCCGCGAGAGGGGACCGCTTCGCCGCTGTCCGGTGGGAACACCTCAGCAACCGCGGCACGATCCATCGCCCTTGGCACGATTCTCCTCGAACATCGTGGGCTCACTGACCGATCTACGACCGGGACCGCGGGGAAACAGAAGAACCCAAACCCGACGACATCATGCGGGCTCCGCGTGGCGGGTCAACTGAGTCGGTTGAGGTTTGGGTTTTGCCTGCATGGCAGTAACAAGCCCGAACTCCATAAGTCGCCCGTAGGGCGACCCCTTCATCCACACGGTACCCAGACCAGCGCCGGCCAAACCCGAAGCCCGCGGGCGTGCTGCGCACCCGTGCGTAGAAGCAAGTGAAGAACTCGCCCACACGCTGCGAGCCCGGTTGAAGCCGCGTCTATCTGGGCGGTAGCGGGCACCGTCTGGGCCGTGGACACTGCCGCCTGTTCCGCGCGAGCGAGGCCGCTGGGATGTGATGGCCGGGGGTGACGCGGGCCAGTCATCAAGTGACGCAACGTCGACGCGGGGACGGGTCAGTTCCCCCAAGTCGCCGATTCAGGATCACCGACTGTCGGCAGAAGGCGAGCAGCGAGATGGCCTGAGGCTTGTCACATAGCTCGAGGGCAGCGCAAGGGTCCGGGCGCTGTTGACGCTCTTGGGATCGCCCTCAGCCACGGTCTTGGAATCCACTAGGACGCGCCCCCGGGCCACGGTCAGCGTGCCCTTGTCGAGGTCGAGGTCGGACCACCGCAGACCGAGCACCTCGGATCTGCGCAACCCAGCCATGCTGAGCAACCAGCAGGCGGAGAGCCACTCGTCCTGCGCGGCACTGACCATGGCCTTCCGCTCAGCTTCCGAATGGGTGGCCGCCTCGCCCGGGGCGCGACCGCGCGCCTTGACTTTGCGCGCCGGGTTGCTCAAGACCACCCGATCCTCGATGGCTAGTTCGAAACACGCTCGCAAGTCGACCAGCGTTCCTCTGACGGTGCGGATAGCGAGGCCTTGGGCGGCCATGCTGTCGACCAGGGCCAAGACGTCGTCGCGGCTGACCTCCTGCGCTGGCAGGGTCCCGAAGGCGTCCTTCGCGTACTGCAGGGACTGGGTGTACCCATTGACGCTAACCGCGCGAACCCTGTTGTCGGCCAACCTGCAGGTAGGCGTCGGCCAGGTCGTTGAAAGTCCTGTCGCTCGGAGCGACGTAGGTGCCGCGCCGGCTGTCAGTGCGGACTTCGTCGAGCCAGGCTCTCGCCTCGGTGATCGTGCGGAAGCGCCGCTTCTGCTGCTTGCGCTGCCTCGCCGTGCCCACGTCGACGACTGCTCGGTAGCGCGGCGTTCCATCCTTGAGGAACTCCAGCGTGATCGGCTCGCCGGGCCTCGGTTCAGCGATCCTCGGCATCGGTCACCTTCGTGTGCCTCATCTCAGTCTCGGATACGGCGTTCTCGCTTTCGATCAGCGACCGATGCCGGGCGATGGCCTCCTCCATCCAGGCGACGCGTTCTCGTGCTTGCG
>CAVTOX010000010.1:0-84073 GCA_963736425.1 uncultured Actinomycetes bacterium | reverse complement strand
CGCCGAAGACCCCGCCACGTGAATGCCACGGGCGGGGCCTTCGGCGTACCGTCGGGGTGTGAGGCTTCCGCCGGCACCGCCTGTCGCCCGGGCCGTCGCTGCTACGCCCGCGGACCGCGATCGGGTGCTCGACCTGCTGCGCGCCAGCGCCCTGGCCCTGGTCGTGCTGGGCCACAGCAGCATGGGGATCGTGGGCTGGACCGGCTCAGGGCCGGTGATCAGCACCTCGCTGACCGTGTACTGGTGGGCTCCGTGGGCCACGTGGATCCTGCAGATCATGCCGCTGTTCTTCGTCGCCGGCGGGGCGGTGAACGCCCGCTCGTGGCGCACCAACCGTGACCCGTACGCGTCGTGGCTGTGGCGTCGGGTCGCACGGCTGATGCGGCCCGTCTGGGTCTACCTGATGATCATGGCCCCCGTCAGCGGGCTGGTGTCGCTGCTGGCCCCCCAGGGATACGCCGAGCCCCTGCTGGCCCTGGCCACCCAGCTGCTGTGGTTCATCGGTGTGTACGTCATGGTGTGCGCCCTGACCCCGCTGGCCGTGCGGGCTCACAGGATCAACCCGCTTCTCGGCCCAGCAGTGCTGGTGGCCGGCGTGGTCCTGTTCGACTGGCTTCGCCTCGGGGTGGGCGTGGCTCCTCTCGGGCTGCTCAACTTCGTCCTCGTCTGGGCGTTGGCGGCCCAGCTGGGCATCGCTCTTCGACGACGGGCTGCTGCGTCGATGGCGAGGTGCGGGACTCGCTGCCCTGGCCATCTCAACGAACCTCGTGCTCGTGACCGCCGGGCCCTACCCGCGCTCGATGGTGGGAATGCGCGGCGAGCCGTTCAGCAACATGACCCCACCGAGCCTCGTACTCGCGCTGCACACCGTCGCCCTGGCCGGCTTGGTGGGCGCAGCCCGACCAGCGCTGGCACGGTTCGCCGCCGGGCGCCGGGTATGGACCGGGACGACCGCCATCAACCTGACCGCGATGACGCTGTACCTGTGGCACCTGCCCGTCCTGATCGCCCTGTACGCAGGACTGCACGCCCTGGGCCTGGACCGGCCCGTCGAGTGGGCTGCGGATGGCTACCCGGTCCCCGGCCCGGGCTTCTGGCTGTGGACGCTGGCGTTCCTCGCGGTCTACCTGACGTGCGTGGTCGGCGTCGTGCGGCTGATGTGGCCCGCCGAGGTCGGCCGGCTGCCCGGCTGGGACCGCCCCGCCCGGAAGGGCCCCACCGACGGCCACGCCCTGCCCGGTGAGGCTGCCCGATCTGCCGCCGCGGGCCTCGGAGCCGCACTGATCGGGATCGGGACGCTCATGCTGGCCGCCATCGGCCTGGTCGGGTTCCCGACCCGCGTGACAACGTTCGCCGGCATCCCGCTCAACGCGGTGGCGGCGATCGGGCTCATGGCGCTGGGAGGGCTGCTCGTCCGGCAGGGGGGATCCTCCCGCAACCCTGTCGGCACAACGAATAGCAAGGAAGTCTTGCACTAGTGACAACTCCAGGCATACTATTCCCACATGAGCGATGAACTGCGAGACCTCCTGAATCGAGTGGCCGCCGGCGAGATCAGCCCTGAGGAGGCTGAGATCCTGATGAACGCCGCGAAGGCCGCCGCCACGAACCAGCAGCGAGCAGACCACCACGATCGAGCAGCCCGCGCCGGAGCCGGTCCGTCGGATCAGCGTGCGCGGCAGCGCCGTGCGCCTGGTGATCGTGGCCGACCCCTCCGTGGACACCGCGATCGCCGAGGGCCCGCACCGGGTGTCGCACGTGGGCGACCGCCTCACGGTGCACTCCGACCTGCGGGTCGGCGAGTACGAGGCCGAGGCGCCGAAGTCGACCTTCGCCACCTGGCTGAGCAACGTGAACCGGGCCGGCTCGACGCTGCGGGTGCGGGTCAATCCCGACCTGCCGCTCGACGTCCTCAACGTGGCCGGCTCCCTGGAGCTCAGCGGGATGCGCAGCGTCACGTCCGTCGGGGTCGAGGCGGGCTCCGCAAGGCTGCACGACGGAGTCGGCCAACTCACCCTGTCAGTGGCCAGCGGCAGCGCAGACGTCGAGTGGCAGTTCCAGGGCGAGTGCTCAGTGAGCACCGACCTCGGCTCGGCGCGCCTCACCCTGCTGCCGGGCTCGGACGTGGAGGTGAAGGCTGAGGCGACCCTCGGCCTGGCCACCATCCGGCTGGCCGACGGCACCACGATCAAGGCCACGCCCGAGGGGCATCCGCCCGTGAAGGCAGGCGCCGGGACCGGCAGCCTGGCAGCCACGACCCGCCTCGGGTCCCTCGTCGTCTCGGTGTTCTGAGCCCTGGTGCGCACGCATCGGCCGCCGACCACGTGCCCGGTGTGCTCGGAGTCGCTGATCACCCTGCGCCTGGGGTGCCCGTCGTGCGGCACGGAGCTGTCCGGCCACTTCGAGACGTGCCGGTTCTGTCGGTTGGGGGCGGGCGACCTGGAGATCCTCGAGGTGTTCCTGCGCAGCCGCGGCAACGTCCGCGACGTGCAGGCGTACCTCGAGGTGTCCTACCCGACAGCGCGTGCCCGGCTCATCGAGGTGCTCGACCGCCTGGGCCTGGGGGAGGCCGCCAACCCGGGGATGGCGAGCCCTGCCACGCGTGACGTCGACACGGGCGCGATCCTCGCGGACCTCGCTGCCGGTCGGCTGGATGTCGCCGAGGCCGAGGCGCTTCTGAGCCGGGACTGAACCAGCCCCACGGACGACGGCGTCCGACGCATGGCTCAGGCCATCTGGAACGACCGCCACGAGAGACCGGAAATCCATCCGTCGATCCAGAGTCATGAGCACCTCCAAAGGTGTTGCTTCAACTAGACGTACACGCGGAAGAGGCGTCTGTTGTCCCCACAGATCTGGTCGCCGGGGCCCTGCGGGGGCTAGCCTTGAGACTCGCCCTCGACCGTGGGGAGTTGCCCGTGGCCGCCGCGCTGTACTCGCTGGATGAGGCTCGGCCGATGTCCCGGGCCGGGCGGCTGGCCGCCGGGGTGGGCGCCGTGGTGTACCTGGGCGCGTCGATGGGCGTGTTCTCGCGGGGCAGCGACCCATGGCCTGCGCTGGCGTGGGTCCCCATTGCTCACTCGCTGGTCCTGTTCGTGGTGTGCGGGCTGACCTCGCTGTTGCTCTACGGCCAGGCGAGCGCCACCAGGCGCCGCGGCTACCTGTGGCTGGGGGGCACCTACCTGTACGTGGCGGTGCTGCTGGTGTCCTTCCCGTTGTTCTTCCCGGGAGGATTCGGTGGGACGGAGCCCCTGTTGGGCGGGCAGCAGTCGGCCCCCTGGATGTACTTCATCTGGCACTTCGCATTCGCCGGGGGCCTGATTGTGGCCGTCTACGTCTTCCACATCGACCGGGTCACCCATCGGCGTCCCGACCTGGCCGTGGAGATGCGGCCATCGGTGGTGGGCGTGTTGATCGCTGCGCTGCTCTCGGTGGCGTTCGTCGCGGTGCCGGACACCCCGTTGAGGCCCACTCTGGTGTCCCCGGAAGTGGGTCTGACGTCGTTGGGCCGGGCCCTGGATTGGCTCCTGCTGGGGTTGTCGCTGACCGGCGCCGTCCTGGCCCTGTGGTGCCAGCGCGGGGGCGCCCTCATCCAACGATGGCTGTCCGCTGTCCTGCTGCTGCAGCTCGGTGCCGCGATCGTGAACCTGAACACCAACAGCTGGTCGTTCGGCTGGTACTTCGATCGGTTGTTCGGCATGGTCGCGCTGACCAGCTTGCTGGTGTTCCTCGTCTTCAGCCTCGCGCGCGCTGGCCAGGCCACCAGCATCGTCGCCACCTCCGACACCCTCACGCGAAGCGAGAGCCGCGCCAGCTTCACCCAGTCGATGGACCAGGAGATCGCCGCGGCCCGGTTGCAGGGGCGGTCCGTCGCGCTGCTCTGGGTCGATCTCGACGGGTTCAAGGGCGTGAACGACCAGTTCGGTCACCAGGTTGGGGACGACGTGCTGCGCGTGACGGTCAACCGGATCCTCGGACAGGTCAGGGACGCCGATCATGTCGGTCGGCTCGGGGGCGACGAGATCGGGGTCCTGCTCTGCGAGGGCCCGCCTGGGGCGCCCGTGACCCCCGTGGCCGAGCGGATCCTGGCCGCCCTGCGCGAGCCCATGCACGTCGATGAGCTCCTGATCCACATCACAGGCTCGATCGGGATCGCCACGTTCCCGATCGACGGCGATCGGCCCGACGAGCTGATCACCCGGGCGGACCTGGCGATGTATGCGGCCAAGAACGCCGGTGGTGACCGGTGCCTGCAGTTCAGCGCGGAACTCGGCTCGGAGGCAATGGATATCGCGCAGTTGCGCCACGACCTGGCCCGTGCAGTGCTGAGCGGCGACTTCGAGCTGGCCTACCAACCGATCGTGACGCTGGCGTCCGGTGCCGTGGCCGGCGCGGAGGCCCTGGCCCGATGGGTCCACGTCGGGCAGCTGGTCCCGGCCGCCCGGTTCATGGCATTCGCGGAGAAGACCGGCCAGATCGTGGCGATCGGCCGGCTGATCCTCGAAGTAGTGGAGCGTGACGTCGACAAGGTGCTTGCCACCCTGCCACCCGACGGCTTCCTGGCAGTCAACCTGTCCGCGCGCGAGCTGTCCGACGACATCCACCTGGACCGCCTCCTCAATGGACCACTGCACACCTCGGCGCGTCGAGTCGTCCTGGAGGTGACGGAGTCCTCCGAGCTCCTGGAGAAGTCCGACATCCCGCACCGCCTGGTGCGCCTGCGCGCAGCCGGCTACCGGCTGGCCGTCGACGACTTCGGGGCGGGCTTCTCCAACTTCACCCGGCTCGAGGCGATGCGACCAGACCTGCTGAAGATCGATCGCGCGCTCGTGGCACGAGCCGGCAGCGGGGAGGAAGGCGGCGTGGCGTTCCTCGCCGCTGCCCGAAGCGTCGCCGAGAGCCTGCACTGCCCCGTCATCGCCGAGGGAGTCGAGACGGCTGCCGAGCGGGACGTGGTCGTCGCGACCGGCATCACACTGGCCCAGGGCCACCTGCTGGGGCCACCCGTCCCGCTGGACCAACTCGCCAGATGGACAACCCGTTGAGCCCTTTCCACAGGTCGTGCCCTGCTCAGATCACGTTCACCGCCGGCGGCGCGCCACCATGTGCCTCATGACGACCTTCCCCGATGCCCCCGCCATGACGAAGCTGTCGGCCAACGACACCCTGTGGCTGAACATGGACTCACCAGAGAACCTCATGGTCATCGAGACCGTCATGTGGTTCCACCACCGACTGGATCCGGATGCGGTCATCCAGGCCGTGCAGGAGCGCGTGGTCGACAAGTACCCGGTGTTCCACTGGAAGCCGCGCTTCTCCGACTCCGTCGGCGGTCGCGACGAGTGGGTCGACGACCCGGACTTCGACATCCGCAAGCAGATCACCGTCCACGAGCTGGGTGGGGACGGCGGGCGGGTCGCGCTCCAGGAGTTCCTCGAGGCACGATTCCCCGAGCCGATCGACCGGGATGGGCCGCTGTGGCGTGCCTACATTCTCGAAGGCGAGGAATTCGGTGCGGTGATGATCCGCTTCCACCACGCGATCGGGGACGGCACGGCCCTGTCCCGGGTGCTCATCGAGATGACGACCGACTCCCCGGATGAGGGCTTCGACTACCCCGACGTCCCGGACGACCGCCTGCACCCGGCAGATGCGCCTCCCGAGGCGGAGCAGTTCCCCACCGAGCGCACCGCCCGTCGCAAGCGAGACCGAGCCCTCCACGCCGCCACCGCGGTGGCGACGCTGCCCGTGGCGGCCGGTGTCAAGGTGACGACTGGTGCGTCCAGGCTTCTGGAGATGCTCGACCTCGACCGCGAGGGAAGCATGGTGGCCAAGGTCGCCGATCAGAGCGTGGGCACGGCCGACACGCTGGACAAGCTGCTGGTCAGCAACCCGCCGGACCTCGCACTGTTCGGCGTGGCGGGCGTCGCCAAGCGTGCCGACTGGGCGCCGGCCCACGACCTCGCCGTGGTCAAGCGGGCAGCGAAGACCCGCGGGGGCACGGTCAACGACCTGATGCTCGCTGGGGTGGCCGGCGGGATCCGGCGCTACCTCGAGGGCCGCGGCGAGCCGCTCGCGGACGTCATGACGATGATCCCGGTCAACCTCCGTCCCGTCGACGAGCCCCTGCCCCCCTTCTTGGGCAATCGGTTCGCCCTGGTGGCCTTCATGCTCCCAGTGGAGGCGCAGACCGCGGTCGAGCGACTCGACGCCTCGCACGAGCGCATGGAGGTCATCAAGTCGGGGCCTGAGGTGCTGCTCACCTTCGGGATCACCAACGCCCTGGGCCTGGTCGGGACCTACACGTCTCGGGTGTCGCGCACCGTCCAGGAGTACTTCGGGAACAAGGCCGTGGGGGTCACGACCAACGTCCCTGGTCCGCAGCACCCCCGATACCTCGCCGGGCAGGAGATGGTCGGGATCCTCGGCTGGGTCCCCGGCGCCGCGAACCAGACCCTCGGCGTCTGCATCTTCAGCTACAACCATGAGATCCGCGTGGGCTTCAAGACCGATGTGAAGGCCGTCCCGGACATCGCCAACCTCGTCGCGGCGTACGCCGCGGAGATGGCGGAGCTGCTGGCCCTGGCCCCGGCCGAGTAACCACAGGCCCGGTAGGCCGAGCACGGTGCGACTCCGCCCTCGGAAGAGGGCACGATGGGGACCATGTCCGCACGCGTTGCCCTGTCCCCGAACGACTCCCTCTGGCTGAACATGGACAGCCCCGAGAACCTCATGGTGATCGAGGGGGTGATGTGGTTCGACCAGCCGCTGGAGGCCGATGCCGTGACGCGCGCACTGCGCGAGCGCATGGTCGAGCGCTACCCGGTGTTCACGTGGCGCCCCGAGCACTCGAGCCTCGGCCTGGACCACTGGGTCGAGGACCCGGACTTCGACATCGACCGGCACATCAGCCACCACCGGCTCAAGGGTGACGGTGGGCGCGAGGCGATGCGCAAGTTCCTGCAGGCCCGGATGTCCGAGCCGCTCCCCCGCGACCGACCGCTCTGGCAGGCCCATGTCCTGACCGGCAACGGCTTCGGTGCCGTCATGCTGCGCTTCCACCACGCGATCGCCGATGGCACCGCGCTGGTGCGCGTCCTGCTGGACCTGACCACCGACACCCCCAGCGGTGACGCGGAGCCCGAGGACGCGCTGCTGGCACTCACGGGGACCGACCCGCGCAACCACCCGGCCGAGCCCTCTCCCAGCATGGGGCCGGCCCCCACCGACCGCGATCACCCGGGACGTCGCGATCGGGCAGGGCGCAGACTGTTCCAGCTGGCCACATTCCCGCTCACAGCCGGGGTCGCGGCGACCAACTCCGCCGTCAGCCTGGTGCACATGCTGGACCCCGACCACCAGGGCAGCCTCACCTGGAAGCTGGCCGACCAGGTGGCAGGTACCGCCGACGCTGTCGACAAGCTGATCATCGGGACCCACGAGGACATCCTGCTGTTCGGCCAGCCCGGACTCGACAAGCGCGCGGACTGGGCACCGACCTACGACCTCGACGACGTCAAGCGGGTCGCGAAGGCGCGCGGCGCGACGGTCAACGACGTGATGATGGCCGCCCTGGCCGGTGCCCTGCGCCGCTACGTGATGGCCCGCGGCGAGGTCCCGCGCGACGTGGTGACGATGATCCCGGTGAACCTGCGCGCCATCGACGAGCCGCTGCCGATCCACCTGGGCAACAAGTTCGCGCTGGTCGCGATCGAGCTCCCGCTGTCCGAGCCGACGCCGATGGCCCGGCTGAGCGCCTCGAAGGCCCGGATGGACGTCATCAAGTTCGGACCTGAGGCCCTGCTCACGTTCGGGCTGTCCCACGCGATCGGGGTCATGGGCTCCGTGACGGAGTCCCTGTCCCGACGGATGACCCAGTTCTTCAGCAACAAGGCGATCGGCGTGACGACCAACGTGCCCGGGCCGACAGAGGTCCGCTACTTCGCCGGCCAGGAGATGGTCGGCATCCTCGGCTGGGTCCCCGGAGCCTCGCACCAGACCCTTGGGGCCTGCATCTTCAGCTACAACGGCATGATCCGAGTCGGCTTCAAGACCGACGCCAACGTCATCCCCGACGTCGGCAACCTCGTCGCGGCCTTCAACGACGAGATGGCCGACCTGTTCGCCGAGGCCGCCGAGGCCACCGAGGCCTGAGCCCCTGCGGACATGACGGTGCCCGAGCCGACGAGCGACTCGGGCACCGGATGCGGGAGGACCCGCGCGTGGTCAGGGTCGGGTCACAGCACCCGGCCGAAGGAGACATTACGGCTCCAGATGTGCACGGTGCTGACCCGCCCACCCGGGCGCGGGGAGTGCAGGGTGCGGTTGTTCCCGGCGTAGATGCCCACGTGGTACGCGCCACGGCCGCCCCTGAAGAACACCAGGTCGCCTGGGCGCGCCTGGCTGCGGGAGATCCGCCGTGCCCGGTGCATCTGGGCTGTGGCGGAGTGCGGCAGGCTGATGCCGGCCTTGCGGTAGACGTAGGACGTGAAGCCGGAGCAGTCGAATCCGCGCGGTGTCGCCCCTCCGCGGCGGTAGGGCACACCCTTGAGCGAGTTGCCGGTGGCCATCACCCTCGACGCGCGGGCCGCGAATGAGCGCGAGCTGCGTGAGGTCTTCTTCTTGCGATCCCCGGTCGGCACGGTCGCGGCAACACGGTTCTCGACAGATGCACGGGGGGCGGGGACTGCGGACGCGGCGGACACCGGGGCCATCGGTGAGATCGGGAGCGCGACAGCGAGGGCTGTGACTCCAGCTAGCGCAATGCCTCGGGCACGGGTCAGTAGAGCCATGGTGATGTCTCCTCCAGGCGCCTGCGAGGTGAGCTGTCGGGTTCGGGTGGGGAGCACCCGGCCGCTCTCGCGGCTTCACCCCAAGGACTCACGCCTGTCTGACGTGGGACCACGAATCGTGGGTCCCCCGCTCCCGTTCTCGGTTGCGTTGCTGGCCGGTGGCCAGGCGCTGGAGGCAAGACGTGAACGGGATTCGGCGCCGTCCGCCCCATCCCACCGGTGGCGGGATGACTTCACCGTAGCCAAGGTCGCAGTCGTGTCACAAACCCATCGGCTGTGATGTATCTCTCGTTCAGATGGCCCAACACCGGAGGAAACGGCGATTCCGGACTCGGAGAGCGCACTCTGTGACGGGTGGACCACTCCCTGCGATCAGCCACTTCGTGCGTGGACGACCGGCGGCCGGTGACGGCAACGGGTGCCAGCGCGCCGCGGGTCGGGCCAGGGCCATCGGCGGGTCAGGCCAGCGTCAGGAAGAGCTTCTCGATCCTCTCCATGGACATCGGCGGCTCCTCGCCGTTCTGGCTCGCCACAGCACAGGCCTGCAACTCGGCATGAATGATCTTGAAGCCGGCCCGATCGATCGCGCGGGACACGGCAGCGACCTGGACCATGACGTCGCTGCAGTCACGGCCCTCATCGATCATCGTCACGATCCCCGCGACCTGACCCTGGATCCGGCGCAACCGGTTGACCACGTCCTTGCGGCACGTCTCATCGATGGCCATGGCATCCTCCCGTAGTGAGTACCCCGTAGGGTACCCGCGATCCGCCGTTCGCGGGAGCCCCAATTCGGGCCCCGAGCACACCTACGCCGCGACGATGACCTGCTTGGCCTGGGCGCGGGACAACTCGACGGACCCGTCCGGGCTCTCGAGGCGGAAGCCTCCATCGGCGAGGCTGACCTCCACCCGGTTGCCCGGCATGGCTCCGATGCCCCGCAAGGCGCCCATCGTGGGCTCGTCGGCCTGCAGCGTCTCGGCGATCCGCACAACCGTCATCTCCCGCTGCTGGTCCTGCGCGGCAAGTGCCAGTGACTGGCCCGGCAGCTCTGAGGTGGATCGATCGGACCGCGCGCCGCTGAGCTCCCCGAGCCCCGGGATCGGGTTGCCGAACGGGGAGGTCGTGGGGTTGCCCAGGATCTCGACCAGTCGCCGCTCCACGGACTCACTCATGACGTGCTCCCAGCGGCAGGCCTCCGTGTGGACGGCCTCCCAGGGAAGGCCGATCACCTCGACCAGCAGGCACTCGGCCAGCCGGTGCTTGCGCATCACCTTGGTGGCCAGCGCCGATCCGCTCTCGGTCAGGACGAGATGGCGATCGTCCTCGTCGAGCTGCACGAGACCATCGCGCTGCATGCGCGCCACCGTCTGCGACACGGTGGGCCCACTCTGCCCGAGTCGCTCAGTGATCCGGGCGCGCATCGGCACGATTCCCTCCTCCGACAACTCATAGATCGTCCGCAGGTACATCTCGGTGGTATCGATGAGGTCACTCACCCGCCCATTGTCCCCCACCGCGCTCGGATCCGGGGGACAGGCACGCAGAGCCCCCCGGGGCATCTCGCCGAGGTCCACTCTCAGGAGCTGCATCGGGGCCACCGGGCGGATGCGCTACCCCCTGTTGCCCCCTAGGGTCAGGGACCGTGCAGCACGTGATGTGGTTCCGACGGGACCTGCGCACCGCGGACCACCCGGCGCTCGCCCGTGCCGTGACCGAGGCCGCCGGGGCGGCGATCCTGCCCCTCTTCGTCGTCGTTCCCGGGCCCTGGGCGCATCTCGGGGCGCCACCTCGGGCATACGTCGCCGACTCGTTGGCGGCCCTGCGCGAGGACCTCGGCGCCCTGCACGTGCGCACCGGTGACCCGGCCGAGCAGTTGAGCGCCCTGGCCCAGGAGCTCGGACCTCTCACCGTGCACGTCACCGAGGCGCACACGCCACGGGGGCGAGAGCGCGACGCGCGCGTCGCCGCGGCGCTGGCCGCCCACGGCTCCCGGCTGGTCGCCACCGGGAGCAACTACGCCGTGCCTCCCGGATCCGTCCTCAAGGGCGACGGCACCCCCTACCGCGTGTTCACGCCGTTCCATCGCGCGTGGCTGGAGGCCCGGCGGGCAGCACCCACCGGCCGGCCTGCCCGGATCGAGGTCCTCGACCTGCCGGGCGACCCACTGCCCAATGACCAACCTCCACCTGGGACGTCCCTGCCCGGCGCCGGCGAGGCTGCTGCCATGGCACGCTGGGCCGACTTCGCCGACTCACACCTGGTCGACTACGTCGACCTGCGCGACCGGGCCGACCTCCCGGGCACGAGCAGGCTGTCGGTGCCGCTGCGTTGGGGGGAGATCCATCCCCGGACCCTGTTGGCCGCGCTGGACCCCGACCGCGACCGCCGGTTCATCGCCGAGCTCGGCTGGCGCGAGTTCTACGCCGACGTCCTGTTCCACAACCCGGACACGCTCACCGGGAACCTGAACCCGGCCTTCGACCGGATGGTGCACGACTCCGGGCCCGAGGCCGATGCCGCATTCACCGCATGGGCGCACGGACGCACCGGGCTCCCCTTCGTCGACGCCGGGATGCGCCAGCTGCGAGCCGAGGGCTGGATGCACAACCGCGTGCGGATGGTGGTCGCCTCATTCCTGGTCAAGGACCTGCACCTGCCCTGGTGGCGCGGGGAGCGGGAGTTCATGCGCTGGCTGGTCGACGGCGACCCCGCCTCCAATGCCCACGGCTGGCAGTGGGTGGCCGGTTCGGGGACGGACGCGGCCCCCTACTTCCGGGTCTTCAACCCGATCCTGCAGGGCCTGAAGTTCGATCCGGACGGGGCCTACGTCCGCCGGTACGTCCCGGAGCTGGCGCACCTGGCGGGGGCCGCGACCCATGAGCCATGGAAGCTGCTCGACGGTTACGCCCACGGGTACCCCGAGCCCATCGTCGACCACTTCGAGGAGCGCGACGAGGCCCTGCGACGGTACGCGGCGATCCGCTGAGGGAGACCTGCCAATGCGCCCGGTGCAGTCCGGGGGTTGAGGGGCCTGTGCGTGGCAGACTGACCACGTGGCCATGCTCGCAGCGATCTCCCTCAAGGGCGGCGTCGGCAAGACGTCGGTCGTCCTCGGGCTGGCCGCCAGCGCCTGGGCCGCCGGCCACCGGACCCTGGTCATCGACCTCGATCCGCAGGCCAACGCCACTGCAGCGCTGGATCCGCACCCGTACGAGTTCACCACGAACGACGTCCTGGCCGACGGCCGGGAGGGGATCGCCGCCGACGCGATCGTCGCCAGCGGCTGGGGTCCCGGGATCGACCTGATCGCCGGTGAGCGGGCACTCGAGCACCGTGCCCACGCCGAGGGCCCCGACTCCGCGCTGCGCCTGCGCACGACGCTCGTCGGCGCCCTCGACCGGTACCACACCGTCCTCATCGACTGCCCGCCCTCGCTCGGCGAGCTGACCCGCAACGCGCTGGCGGCCGCCCCCGCGGCCCTGATCGTCACCGAGCCCTCGTTCTTCGCCCTCCAGGGCGCCGAGCAGGCGCTGGAGGCCGTGGACATCGCGCGCGCGGCGACCAACCTCGGGCTTCGCCCGGCGGGCATCGTGATCAACCGGGTTCGACACAGCGGTGAGCACACCTACCGCCTCGACGAGTTGCGGCGGGCCTACCCGCAGCTCGTGCTCGACCCGCCGATCCCCGACCGGACCGCCATGGGCGCCGCCCAGGGGGCCGCCGTGCCCATCACCGCCATGCGCTCGAAGAGCGCCAGGGACCTGGTCGCCCTGTTCACCGAGCTGGCCGCCAACATCGAGGAGGGCCTGTCATGAGCACCCCGGCACCGCGTCCGGCGCTGAAGAAGGCTGCCGACGCCCACATCCACCCCGCTGCCCCGGGCCACTCGCTGCACACATTGCGCCCCGCTGTCGACGATTCGCCCATGCTTCCCCAGCCCCGTCAGGATGCCGACCCCAGCTCTGCAGGCGATGCCCCGTTGGACAAGTCCTCCGGCAGGTCCGGCGATGCCGGCCCGCACCGCCTGTCCGGCCCCCTGCGCGGCACCACCAGCGACAGCCTGCGCGCCGCCGCGAAGAAGGCCCGGACCCGCCCGTCGGGCAAGGCCGAGGAGAAGCCGGTCGATCTCGGGGTGAAGGTGCCCAAGTCGCTGCGCAAGGACTTCCGCGCTGCGGTGAAGGCCGACAAGAAGGATCCCGACGCGGTCGTGACCGCCCTGCTGAGAGCATGGCTGGGTACCTGACACAATCGCGCCAGGACGCCGAACCGGCACGCGCCACCTGCTCGAGGAACTAGGAGACACGATGAGGCTTCACCGGACCACCACCGCACTGGCCGCGCTGCTCATGGTGGGCTCGCTCGGCGCCTGTGCCGACTACACCACCACGGGCGTGCCCTCCGGCGAGAAGGCAGCCAACGAGGAGGTGAAGATGGAGCAGGGATACCCGCTCGAGGCCACCGCGTGGGCGCTGACCGAGTCCAGCCTGAGCTCGCAGGACCTCGGCAGCCTGGGCATCACCGCCGACTTCTTCAAGGACCAGATGTCCGGCCAGGCCCCCGTCAACAGCTACTTCACCGACTACACGACCGAGGGCGAGAAGATCACGTTCGGTCCGATCGGGTCGACCATGATGGCCGGCGAACCGAAGGCGATGTCCGCTGAGGCGGCCTACTTCGAGTTGCTCGGCACCGTGACCACCTTCGAGCTCACCGCCGAGAAGCTCACCCTCAAGGCCGGCGCGCAGGAGGTCCTCGGGTACGTTCCCGCCGACCAGGCCGGCTCGTCCACCGACGTCCAGGGCGCCACCGGCGGCGAGGACGTCAACGCCCTGGCCGGGACGCTCGTGGGGATGTCGGCGGCCGAGGCCGAGAAGGCCACGACCGACGCCGGATTCACCTTCCGGGTCACGTCCGTGGACGGTGAGCCGAACGCCGTCACGATGGACTACCGCGAGGACCGGATCAACGCCGAGGTCGAGGCCGACAAGGTCGTCCGGGTCACGATCGGCTGATCGCAGCAGATCGGCGGGGCGCCCACGCCTCGCGCCGACGCCGGCCTGGCGCAGAACGGCCATATATGTCCGGATCGGGCCGCACCTTGTCCGGATCCTGCCAATCCCGGTGTGAGCCCCCGCGAGCCGGTCCGATGGGCGGGGTCACGGCACCCGCGCTCCGTACACTGCTGAGCATGGCTCGCACCTCCGGCTCGGCCCCCGCCAGCGCACCGGCTGACGTCGTCGATCCGACGCCCTCACCCAGGCCGCGCAGTTGGGCGCACCGGGAGGCTCAGGTGTACCGGCGACGCCGCCGGGAGTACGTGGCGGCCACCAACGCGCTCGTGGCGTGGCTGCAGGGCCGGCTGGAGGACGTCGACGAGATCGAGGCGTTCGTCTCCGGGCGCGCCAAGGAGGTCCGCTCGGTCGAGCAGAAGCTGCGCAACCGGGATCGGCTGCAGCCGGGGCGCGACAGCTCCTACGCGGATCTGCCCGACCTCATCGGCGTACGCGTGGTCGTCCGGCTCGAGAGCGAGATCGCCATCGTTGCCGAGGAGATCCACCGACTGCTGGTCGTCGACAAGGACGTCGACGCCCGCGACGAGCGTTCCCGGGAGGAGACCCCGGGCTATCGTGGCCGGCACTTCGATGTACGCGCCCGGCCCGACAGCGAGCTTCCCGAGCTGCTCACCATCCAGCCCGCGGAGATCCAGGTCCGGACCCGGGCCGCGGACCTCTGGGCCTCGCTCGAACACGAGCTTCGGTACAAGGGCGGCGACGAGCTGCCCGCCGCCCGCAGCCGTCAGTTCGTCCTGGCCGCCAGCCTCCTTGAGCTTGCCGAGCGCGAGCTGGAGGACCTGCGCGCCTGGCAGGTGGACACTCAGGCCCATTCGGCCGGCGCCACTGCGGCACCCTCCCGCGAGGCCGCCGCACCCCTGGACGAGGCCGCCCTGGCCGAGTTCCTGGCCACGCGCTACACGGCCGCACCGAGCACCCCGCGGCGCCTGGGCTGGATGCTCGAGCTGCTGCGTGAGATGCAACCTGGACTCGAGCGCCGCCCTGACGTCGGTCCTGCCCGAGACACCGGACGCACGGATCCTCGCCCTGGTCGAGGGCCGTGCCACGGTCGACACCGTCCGGATGCTCGACGATGAGCTGCTGCTGGTGGCTCCCGAGGCGTTCATCAAGGCCAACAAGGCCGTCCCCGACGAGCGCAACCCGCAACGGATCCGGACCCTGGAGCGCCGCCAGCGCCGGCTGGCCGCAGGCTGAGTCTGCGGGCACCCCTCCCTGCCGCCGATCAGCCTCTCGCACTCGGTCCTGTCGTCAACTCGCGCTGACGAACGGGGACTGGCGGACGTAGAGACCCTGTTCGACGATGTCAGCCAGGAACATGGCCAGGTCGGCACGACGGATCGAGCTCGAGCGACCCGGGGTGCGCGCGTCGTGCGCCACCCGCCCGGTGGCCGGACCGTCGACGAGCCGGGGAGGGCGCGCCAACGTCCACTCGAGGTCGGACGCGGCCAGGATCCGGTGCTCCAGCGCCTTGTCCGTGGCCATCGGACCACCAACCCGCCGGATCATCGACGAGATCATCCGATCCTTGCGCCCCTTGCGGTCCCCCTCCATGTCCACACCCGTGCCGCTGACCCCGACGTACCGGCGGATCCCGCGCTGCTGCATGGCCGGGACGAGCGCCCTCGCGGTGTCCGACATCACGGTCGAGTCCCGGCTCGTCGGCCCGAGCGCGGAGACCACGGCCTCGGCTCCCTCGAGCAGGGTCGCGAGAGCATCTGCCTCCGTGCTGGCACCGGGCACGACCCGCACGGCCGCCAACCTGGCCCCGAGCTTCTCAGGAGACCGGGCCAGGACGGTCAGCTCGTGCCCTCGGCGAAGGAGCTCAGCGACCAGCAACTGACCGGTGCGCCCTGTCGCTCCGAGAACGGCGATCCTCATTGTGGTGTTCCTCTCGTCTCGCCTGAGCGGGCGGCTGCGGGCCGGCCACGTCGCGGGCCACATCCCCTGCGACGATATGCCCGAGTGCACGGCCTCGCCGCAACCCCCACGAGGTGGCCCGCGAGGCCTCGTCGCCGGTGGTCGAGCGCCGTCTGAACGCTCTGGAAGCGCGCCACCACCCGACCCTGAGCGTCCTCGCCGCACAGGACGATCCCGAGGTCAGAGACGCACTCAGCACCCACGAACGCGCCGAAGAACGCCGCGGCACCTCCACCGCACGAGAATAGAACCAAGGTCCCAACCGAGGAGTCCCGGCGGACGTTAGAGTCCTAGGCATGCTTCCCTGGTCCGGCGCCCTGGCGGGCCGTCTCGATGAACTGGTGATCGATTCCACTGTCCTGCGCGGGAACCCCCTGGGCGACCCGCACGAGCGGCCGCTGTGGGTGTACGTCCCGCCCGGCTACGACGATGATCCGGGGGTCCGCTACCCGACCGTGTACGTCATCCAGGGCTACACGGGTCACGTGGCGATGTGGGGCAACCGCACGCCCTTCCGGCAGCCGTTCCCCGAGACCGCCGACGCCGTGTTCGCCGGTGGGGCGCCGCCCTGCATCGTGGTGTTCCTCGACGCGTGGACGGCCTACGGCGGCTCGCAGTTCGTCGACTCCCCGGGGACGGGGAACTACCACACCTACCTCTGCGACGAGGTCGTGCCGTTCGTGGACGCCCGCTACCGCAGCATCCCGGACCGCGAGTCCCGGGCCATCACCGGCAAGTCCAGCGGCGGCTACGGCGCGATGATCACCCCGATGCTGAGGCCCGATGTGTTCGGCGCGCTGGCCACGCACGCCGGCGACGCGCTGTACGAGCTCTGCTACGTCCCGGAGTTCGGTGCGGTGGTCCGCGCGCTGCGGGCCTACGACGGCGATCCCGCGCGCTGGTGGGCGGACTTCACCTCGCGAACAGCCTTCACAAAGCCCGAGGACGACCTCGTCCTGGGCATCTACGGGGTTGCGGCGTGCTTCTCCGCCGAGCCGGATGGCACGCCCATCCTGCCGTTCGACCCGGTCACCGGCGTCCTGCGACCCGAGGTCTGGCAGCGCTGGCTGGACCTCGACCCCGTCCGGATGGCGCCCGGTCACGCCGACGCGCTCCGCTCGCTGCGGGCGATCTGGATCGACGCCGGCACCCGCGACGAGTACAACCTCGACGTGGGCGCCCAGGCCTTCCGCGCCGAGCTGGCGGCCGCCGGGGTCCCCGACGAGCGGGTCCACTTCGACCTGTTCGACGCCGGGCACGGGGGGATCGACCACCGCTACCCGTTGGCCCTGGAGTGGCTCGCCCATCGACTGGCGCGCTGAGTGATCACCCGCGCCCAGATCATCACCGCCCTGCACGCCGCGCTCGAGGCAGCGCCCGACGTGCTGGCCGCATCCCTGGGTGGCAGCGACGCGACCGGGCGCACCGACGAGTTCTCCGACGTGGACCTGGTCGTCGTCGTGGCGGAGGGTGCCGTCGAGGCCACGTTCGCGGCCGTGCACCGCGCCCTGGAGGGGCTGTCGCCGATCGCGCACCGGTGGCGGCTGGCAGATCCGACCTGGCACGGCAACGCCCAGGAGTTCCTGTCGCTTCGGGACGCCGATCCCGCGCACTTCATCGACCTCGTCGTCCTCGAGCCGACGGGCGGCGAGCGCTTCCTCGAGGTCGAGCGGCACGGAACCGCGATCGTGCTGTTCGATCGCGCCGGGGTCCTCGCCCCAGCATCGCTGGATCGAGTGGCCCTCCAGTCCCGGATCGACGAGCGCCTGGCGATCCTGCGCGAGAGGTTCCCGCTGTTCCAGACGCTGGTCACGCGGGCCGTGCGCCGCGGGTTCGTCGCCGAGGCGGCGGTTGCCTACCAGGACCACACCTACCGCCCGCTGATCGAGCTGCTGCGGATCCGGCACTGTCCCGATCGGTTCGACTTCGGCGCCCGCTACCTCGACCGCGACCTGCCGGCGGCGTTGCGCACAGAGGTGGAGGCGCTGGCCCTGACTGGATCGCTGGTCGAGGTCGAGTCGTTCCGCGTTCGGGCGGCCGCGCTCTTCGACGTGACCCTGGCGGAGCTGGACGGGCTGAGGTGATCCCGGCTGGCCTCCCGGACAACCGCCTGGTCGGTCGGTGCTCGGCTCCTCAGGGCACCAGCTGAGCAAGCGCCTCTGCGACGCCGTCACCGTCGTTGCTGGCCGTGATCAGGTCGGCGACGGCCAGGACCTCGGGATGCGCGTTGGCGGGTGCGACGGCAATGCCGGCGAACACCAGCATCCCCAGGTCGTTGCGGCCGTCGCCGACGGCCACGACCTCCTCGGCGGCGATCCCTCGCATGGCGCAGAGACGGCGAAGAGCGTCGCTCTTGTCCACGTCTGCTCGGGTTATCTCCAGATGGGTCGAGGTGGAGGCCAGGGCGACCAGACCCTCAGGAATCACCACCGCATCGCCGATGTCACCGCCCGCCGGGTTCGCCAGCAGCAGGATCTTGTCGGGACCCGCGCGCTCGGCGAACAGGTCTGCCACCTCTGGGGCGCACCCCACGATCGCTGCCTCCTGGCGGATCAGGTCGTCGACACGCTCGACGAGCCAGCGCTCGGCGGCGAACCAGTTGACGGACATGCCCGCGGCGTCCCCCGCGCACGCGACCCGCTGGGCCAACCCCACGGGCATCGGACGCCGATCGAGGACCCGCAGCTCCCCCTCGGTGCTGTAGCTGCCGGTCAGCGCACCCTGCGATGCGATGAAGACGGCCGGCTGCGTCAGGCCAAGGGCGGCGAGGATGGGCCAGAGCGCGCGCGGCGGACGGGACGTCGTGAGGACGACCTCCACGCCGGCCGTGCGAACCCGGTCGAGCGCTGCCGCGGTCACCCCGGTGACCTCGTGCCGGCTGTTCAGCAGGGTGCCATCCACATCGACGGCGATCAGGCGGATCACGTCGGCGCCCGCTCAAGTCTCGCGCGAGGCGGGTGGCGCAGCACGACGAGATCCTGTCACTGAGTCGGTCAGGTGGTGGCGCCGGACTCCGCCGCCGCCTTGAGCGCCTCAAGCGTCTGGCGGATGTTGCGCAGGTTGTGCTCGTCACGCGGTCCGGGGATCAGCATCGACCCCGCCCGGCTGACCAGCTTGCCGCGCCTGCCCTCACGACGGTCGACCCAGGACTCGGTCACAGTGCACCCGCCCTCGGTGACGAGGATCTCGTAGGACCACGAGGAGATCGGGAGCGGGCCGAAGTCGACGTCGAATGCGAAGTTCCGGCCCCGGTCGGCGCTCGTGACCCGGCACCGGGTGGCCCAGATCCACGGCCCTCGCTTGTTCGTCCCCCAGAACGTGTCACCCACACCCAGCCGTTCACGTGCGCCCAGAGCCCCTGTCGCCTCAGGGGAGAACTGCCCGACCGACGAGACGTCGGCGATGAGGTCATAGACCACCTCCGGCTCGGCTGAGATCTCGATCGACGCGCTCACTCCTGGCATGGATCGAGTCTAGGTGTCCCCCAGGTCATGCACTCCGCGGGTCGAGCATCGTCAGGACCATCCGGCAGGGCTCGAGCGCCAGCACATCGTGCGGCACGCGGGACCCGATATGGACAATGCCGCCGGGGGTGATCTCAACCTGCTCGCCGTCGGCTCCCACGCGCAGTCGGCCGTCGAGGACCTGCAGCAGGATCGGGACGGCCGCCGTGTGCTCGCTGAGCTCCTGGCCGGCATCGAACGCGAACAGCACGACTCGCACGCCCTCGGCCTTCAGCACGGTTCGCGAGACAGTCGACTCGGGAGCCACCTCGATCAGCGCGCCCAACTCCTCGATGTGGTCCATGTCGATGTCCTTCCATTGGGCTGTAGTCGATTCCGACCATTGGATCGACCGAATCGACTACCAGCTGCGGGGGCTGTGGGCTCAGGAGTCGATCTTCTCCCAGCCGCGGCGCGTGGCTCGGGAGCCGGGGTCGTGCGGGCCGCGGTCGCGGTAGACGACGTAGGGCCGGAAGACGTAGGCCAAGGGGGCGGAGAACGCATGCACCAGGCGTGTGAACGGCCAGATCATGAAGACCAGCATCCCGGCCACGGCGTGCACCCGGAAGGAAAGGGGCGCATCAGCCATCAGCTCGCCCTGGGGCTGGAGCAGCAGGATCGAGCGGAACCACACCGACACGTCCTCGCGGTAGTTGTGCCCATCACCGAGCACGCCGGCACCGACCAGCGTCGTCAGCACGCCCAGGCAGATGGCAGCAACCAGGAAGATGTACATCGTCTTGTCGTTCTTCGTCGTAGCCGCGAATACCGGGCCCACGGTCCTGCGGCGGTAGACCAGCAGCGCGATCCCGATGAGCGTCGCAGCCCCCGCGAACAGCCCGAGCCCCACCGCCATCGCGTGGTACGCACCCTCGGAGATCCCGACCGCGTCGGTCCAGGCCTCGGGGATCAGCAGGCCCACGATGTGGCCGCCCAGCACTGCCAGGATCCCGATGTGGAACAGCGGGCTGGCGATCCGGATGAGCTTGCGCTCGTAGAGCTGGCTGGAACGAGTGGTCCACCCGAACTTGTCGTAGCGGTAGCGCCAGATGGTGCCCACCACGAACGTCGTGATCGCCACGTAGGGCAGGACGTCCCACAGCAGGATCTGGGTGGTGGTCATCGGCGGGCTCCTGTCGGGGTCAGCGAGGTCGGGAAGGGCTCGAGGCCGACGTCCTCGACGGGCGGGCCCGATGCGGCCAGGGCGGCCATCCGCTCGGCCACCTCGGGGGTGATCTCGGGCAGCGTCGCCACGACGGCGTCCAGTACGTGCGAGTACGCCGATCCGAGGTCGTGCAGGGCCTCGCGCAGCAGCCCGATCGGGGCGGCGTGCTCGGCGAGCAGGGCGTCACCGGTCACCCGGTCACCGACCGCAGCGAACTCCAGGACGACGGCGAGGTGGTCGGGCAGCTCCTCGGTGCCGATCGTGAAGCCGGCCTCGGCATAGGCCTGCTTGAACCGAACGATTGCCACCCCGCGATTGCGGGTGTCCCCGTTGGTCCAGTAGGTCAGGAACGGGCAGGCCCGGCGCTTCATGTCGAAGATCTCGACGTAGTGCCGCTGCACATCACCGATGGGGGTGCCGTCAAGGTGCGCGAGGAACTCCTCAAGTGGCGCCCGGACCGGTTCCGGCAGCTCCGCCACCGCGGCCGCCAGGCCGTCGAGGCGATCGAGCAGGACAGCGTCGGGGTAGACCAGCAGCCACGAGCAGGCAAGTCGCGCCGAGGCGATCTCGCGCTGCGACAGGCCGCGCACCCGAAGGCCGTCGACCGGCGACTTCGGCTTGCGCAGGCGCAGCGGCAGCCCGAGGAACTCGGAGGCCTCGCGGCCGCCGATCCTGGTCAGGCCGGTCATGGCTGCACCTCGTCGTCGCGCCGGACCCCGGGCATCCCGAGCGGGACCGCACCGTCCCAGTTGAGCAGGTTGACCCTCGCGGACGCATCCTCCGTCGGCACGAAGGCCTCCGCGGTCTGGCGTGCCTTGAGGGCGTGGAAGTTCTCCACAGCCACCGGCATCGGTCGCCCGGACGCCTCGCCGAACGGTCCGGAGGCGTGGAACTGCCCCGGGCCACCGTCGTAGTCCAGCGAGCAGGCGAGCTCCTCGAGCTCGCGGCCGACCTCGACGTGCGCCTTGGGGATCACGTAGCGGTCCTCGTACTTGGCGATCGCCAGCAGCCGGTACAGCTCGTAAACCTCGTCACCGGTGAGGCCGACGGCCTCGGCGATGGAGTCATCCCCCTCCCCACCGAGGTTGCGGCCACGCATGTACGAGCGCATTGCGGCCAGCGTGGCCAACGACCCGAGCACCGGAGCGGGATCGCCGGCGGTGAACAGCTCGGCGAGGTACTCGACCGGGATCCGCAGGCTGGACAGCGCCCCGAACAACGTGTCGGCGTCCTCGGCGTCGTGGCCGGTCTCGCGCAGGGCGTCGACCACCGGCGACAGCGGCGGGATGTACCAGACCATCGGCATCGTGCGGTACTCCGGGTGCAGCGGCAGCGCGACCCGGTACTCCTTGGCCAGCTTGTACACCGGGGAGCGGCGGGCCGCGTCGATCCAGTCAGCGGGGATCCCGTCACGCTCAGCGGCAGCCACCACTTCGGGGTCATGCGGGTCGAGCATGAGGTCGAGCTGGGCCTCGTACAGGTCCTTCTCGTTCGGGGTCGCTGCTGCTGCTGTGACCCGATCGGCGTCGTAGAGGAACAGGCCGAGGTAGCGCAGGCGGCCCACGCAGGTCTCCGAGCACACGGTCGGCAGGCCGACCTCGATGCGCGGGTAGCACAGCGTGCACTTCTCGGCCTTGCCGGTGCGGTGGTTGAAGTAGACCTTCTTGTACGGGCAGCCGGTGACGCACATTCGCCAGCCGCGGCAGGCGTCCTGGTCGACGAGGACGATGCCGTCCTCGCTCCGCTTGTACATCGCCCCGCTGGGGCAGGCGGCCACGCACGCCGGGTTCAGGCAGTGCTCGCAGATGCGCGGCAGGTAGAACATGAACGCCTGCTCGAACTCCATCTTCACCCGGTCGCCGACCTGGTCGCGGATCTTGATCACGATCGGGTCCTTGGGTGCGAGCTCCGGGCCGCCACCGAGGTCATCGTCCCAGTTGGCCGACCACCGGATCTGCATCGGCTTGCCTGAGATCAGCGACTTGGGTCGGGCGACGGGGGTGTGCTCACCCAGGGGTGCGGAGATCAGGGTGTCGTACTCATAGGTCCACGGCTCGTAGTAGTCGCTCATCTCCGGCAGGACCGGGTTGGAGAAGATCTTGGTCAACCTCGAGAACCGCGAACCCGACCGGAGCTGCAGCTTGCCGCGCTTGAGGACCCAGCCGCCCTGCCAGCGCTCCTGGTCCTGGTAGGTCCTCGGGTAGCCCTGCCCGGGTCGGGTCTCCACGTTGTTGAACCACGCGTACTCGACCCCGGCGCGGTTGGTCCATGCCTGCTTGCAAGTCACCGAGCAGGTGTGGCACCCGATGCACTTGTCGAGGTTCATCACCATGCCGACCTGGGCCATGACGCGCATGTCAGTACTCCACTTCTTGGGCACGGCGGCGGATCACAGTGATCTCGTCGCGCTGGTTGCCCGTTGGCCCGAGGTAGTTGAACGCGAAGCTCAGCTGGGCGTAGCCGCCGACGATGTGCGTCGGCTTGATCATCAGGCGGGTCAGCGAGTTGTGGATGCCGCCGCGCAGGCCCGAGGTCTCGGTCCGCGGGACGTCCACGGTGCGGTCCTTGGCGTGGTACATGTAGACCGTCCCGGCAGGCATCCGGTGGCTCACGACCGAGCGGGCAACGACCACACCGTTGCGGTTGTAGGCCTCGATCCACTCGTTGTCCTTGACCCCGATGGTCTCGGCGTCCTCGGGCGACATCCAGATCTCCGGCCCACCTCGCGAGAGCGACAGCATGAACAGGTTGTCCTGGTACTCGGAGTGGATCGACCACTTCGAGTGCGGGGTGAGGTAGCGCACCGTCACCTCCTTGCCCACGCCGGAGGTCTGGTCGCCGAAGATCCGGTGCATGTTCAAGCGGCGGGCGGAACGTGGGCAGGTTCTCCCCGAGCTCGCTCATCCAGTCGTGGTCGAGGAAGAAGTGCATCCGACCGGTCAGGGTGTGCCACGGCTTGAGCCGCTCGACGTTGATGGCGAAGGCGGTGTAGCGCCGGCCGCCGTGCTCGGACCCGGACCACTCCGGCGAGGTGATCACCGGCACGGGGCGGGCCTGGGTGTCGGCGAAGGTGATCCGCTTGCCCTCCTCATCCTCGGCGAGGTCGGCCAGGCGCATGCCCGTGCGCTTCTCCACGTCGCGGAAGCCGTCCACGGCGATCCGGCCGTTGGTCGTGCCCGACAGGGCCAGGATCGTCTCGCAGGCATTGACGTCGGTGACCAGCGACGGCCGACCGGCGGCCGGCCCGTCCGGGATCACCCCGTTGACCCGCGCAAGGACGGCGACCTCGGGGGTCGGGTCCATCTTCACGCCCTTGGTCAGGGTGCCCAGCTTCTCGACCAGCGGGCCGAGGGCCGACATCTTGGCCCCGATCGCGGTGTAGTCGCGCTCGACGGCGACGAACTTCGGGGCGGTCTGGCCCGGGATCAGCTCGACCTCGCCGTGCTTCCAGTCGCGCACCACGCCGCCAGGGACGGCCAGCTCGTCGGGGGTGTCGTGCTGCAGGGGCACCATCACGACGTCGGTGCGGGTATCCAGGACGCCCTTGGCCAGGGCCGAGACCCCCCGGCCGAGGGCCTGGAAGATCTCGTAGTCGCTCTTGGTCTCCCAGGGCGGGTCGATGGCCGGGGTGAACGCGTGCACGAACGGGTGCATGTCGGTGCTCGAGAGGTCGTGCTTCTCGTACCAGGTGGCCGCGGGCAGCAGCACGTCGCCGAACAAGCCCGTGGAGGTCATCCGGAAGTCGATGCTGACCAGCAGGTCGAGCTTGCCCTCGGGGGTCTCCTCGCGCCAGGTGACGTCCTGCGGACGCGCCTCGGGCGGAGTCTCCTCGGCGCGCACGGCGTTCGAGGTTCCCAGCAGGTGCTTGAGGAAGAACTCGTTGCCCTTGCTGGAGGAGCCCAGCAGGTTGGCCCGCCAGACGGTGAGCACCCGCGGCCAGTTCTCCGGGGCATCAGGATCCTCGACCGCGAACTTCAGGTCACCGGACTTCAGCTGCTCGACCACGTAGTCCGAGGGCGCCATCCCGGCTGCCTTCGCGTCCTCAGCGATCGTCAGCGGGTTGCGATTCAGGCTCGGGAAGCTGGGCATCCAGCCCGAGCGGGCCGACTGCGCGAGCGTGTCGATCATCGAGCGGCCCGCGAACCGGTTCTCGCCCAGCGGCGAGGCAAGCCCGTCGGCCCCCATCGCGTCGTAGCGCCACTGGCCGGCGTTGACGTACCAGAACGCGGTGCCGATCATCTGGCGCGGGGGCCGCGACCAGTCCAGGCCGAATGCCAGCGTCGCCCACCCCGTGACCGGGCGGCACTTCTCCTGGCCGACGTAGTGCGCCCACCCGCCACCGTTGACACCCTGGCAGCCAGTGAGCGTGGTCAGCGCGAGGAACGTTCGGTAGATCGTGTCCGAGTGGAACCAGTGATTCGTCCCGGCCCCGAGGATGATCATCGACCGGCCGCCGGACTCCTCGGCGTTGGCGGCGAACTCCCGGCCGATCCGCTCGGCCATCGCGGCCGGCACGCCGGTGATCTCCTCCTGCCACGACGGGGTGTAGGGCGCGGGGTCGTCGTAGCCCGTCGGCCACTCGCCGGGCAGGCCCTCACGGCCCACGCCGTACTGGGCGAGCATCAGGTCGTACACGGTGGTGACCAGCCGGGGCCCAGCCGCCGTCGCCAGCTCGGCTGCGGGCACGCCGCGGTGGTGGATCCCGCCGCCCTCGCTGCCCTCCTGGCCGAGGTCGAAGCGCGGGAGCAGCACCTCGGCCACGGTTCCCCCGGATGTGCCGTACAGGCTCAGGGCCGGGTCGACACCCTCAAGGTCGAGGTTCCACTTGCCCTCGCCCTCGTCGCCGTACCGGAAGCCCATCGAGCCGTTGGGCACGTGCGGACGACCGGTGGCGGAATCGACCACGACCGTCTTGAAGTTCGCGTTCTCGCTGGTGTCGCCCAGGTCGGCGGCCGTGACGAACTTGTCGGGCACGTAGGCGCCGTCCTTCTCGCGCAGCGTGACCAGGAACGGCAGGTCGGAGAACTTCTTCACGTAGTCGACGAATCGCGGCACCTGCCGCTCGATGAAGAACTCCTTGAGGATCACATGGCCCATGGCCATCCCGAGGGCGCCGTCGGTGCCCGGGTGCGGGCTCATCCACTCGTCGGCGAACTTGGTGTTGTCGGCGTAGTCCGGGCTGACGGTCACGACCTTCTGGCCGCGGTAGCGCGCCTCGGTCATGAAGTGCGCGTCCGGCGTGCGGGTCTGCGGCACGTTGGCGCCCCACATGATCAGGTAGGAGGCGTTCCACCAGTCGGCGGACTCCGGCACGTCGGTCTGGTCACCGAACACCTGCGGGGAGGCCACCGGGAGATCGGCGTACCAGTCGTAGAAGCTCAGCATCGCCCCGCCGATGAGGCTCACGAAGCGTGCGCCGGCGGCGTGGCTGGCCATCGACATCGCCGGGATCGGGGAGAACCCGAACACGCGGTCGGGACCGTGGGCGTCGATCGTGTGCACATGCGCGGCCGAGACCAGCTCGATCGTGTCGGACCACGAGGCGCGCACGAGCCCGCCCTTGCCACGGGCCTTCTGGTAGCGCGACCGCGTCTCGGGATCGTTGACCACGGCCGCCCACGCCTTGACCGGGTCGCCGCCGTTGGCGGCCTTCGCCGCCCGGTAGGCGTCGAGCAGCACGCCGCGGATGTACGGGTAGCGCACCCGCGTGGGTGAGTAGGTGTACCAGGAGAAGGCCGCACCGCGCGGGCAGCCGCGGGGCTCGTACTCCGGGGAGTCGACCCCGACCGACGGGTAGTCGGTCTGCTGGGTCTCCCAGGTGATGATCCCGTCCTTGACGTAGACCTTCCACGAGCACGACCCGGTGCAGTTCACACCGTGAGTGGAGCGCACCACCTTGTCGTGGCTCCACCGGTCGCGGTAGAACGAGTCGGCATCACGGCCGCCCTGCTTGGTGACCGTGCGCAGGTCATCCGACACCTCCCCCCTGGCCAGGAACCGGCCGGCACGCACGAGGAATTCGTCGGTGGCACTCGTGGTCATGTTCACTTCTTCTTCCGTGGGGACGGGGCTGCCTTCTGGGTCGCGGTGCCGTGGGTCGCGGGAGGCCGGGCCGTGGAGCCGGAGCGCGAGACCCTCGCCCGGGGTGCGGGGTCCGGCAGCTCCACGGTCCACTCCGGGTCCGCATCAGGGCGGCGCAGGTGCGCGACGCACAGGCCGGGGCGGGGGAACACGTCCATGCTGGCCAGCGTGACCGGCTGGCCGGTGCGGGTGAGCACCTCGCCGAGGAGCTCGGCGTGGATGTCGCAGATGACGGGGTGCTCGTGCACCAGCTCGGCATAGGGACATGCCCGCAGCGTGATCTCGTCACCGACAGGGTTGCGGACCGCCTCGAAGCCGAAATCGGTGAGCACCTGCGTCGCCTGGTCGACGGCAGCCTCGACAGAGTCGGCAGGGCCCACCTCGGGTCCCGCCTCAGCCCAGGTGGCCGCAGCGAGTCGCGCGACGTCCGGGGCGCTGGCCCTGTCGAGCTCGGAGTCCAGGGCCCGGGCGAGCTCGCGGATCGATGCCGACGCCGTCCCCGAGTACAGCCAGTGCGGACGGCCCCGGGTGGAGCGCTGGTCCGGGACCCGGGTGATCCGCCCTGCGGCCAGCAGGGCATCGAGGTGGCCGCGGACCGTGTTGGGGTGCAGGCCCACAGCCTCGGAGATCTGCTCGACCCGGACGACATCGTCGGCAGCCTCGATGAACTCAAGGACTGCCGCCCGCGAGTCACCGCCCGACGCGGTCGGACCGGGGCGGGGGCCGCGCACGGAACCGATCCGAGCCAGGGCACGCCCGACCGAGTGCAGGGGGATCGATGTCGCGCTCACGGAACATGTCTACCACATAAACACGAGCGTGGGAATAAACCCGGGGTCAATGTTTGACGCTGTGATCAAAAGGTGTAGCCTGCAGCCGTCACCACCTGAAGGAGCCAGCACCATGACCGCACCGACCGTCACCGCGGTACCCCTGGTGGGCGCGACCGAGGAGCCCGGAAAGGTCAGGGTCCTGGTCATCTCGACCATCGCCTTCACCCTCATGTTCGCCGTGTGGCTGATGTTCGGGGTCCTGGGGATCCCCATCCGCAAGGAGTTCGGGCTCTCGGACGTGCAGCTGGCATGGATCACGGCGGTGGCCGTGCTGAACGGCGCGATCTGGCGGCTGCCGGCCGGCATCATCACCGATCGCCAGGGCGGGCGGAAGATCTTCGCCCTCATGTTGGCCGCGACCGCCGTGCCGGCCTACTTGATCTCCACGGTCACCAGCTACCAGATGCTGCTGTTCTACGCGTTCCTCGTCGGGTTCGCGGGCAACTCGTTCAGCGTCGGCATCGCCTGGGTCTCCGCATGGTGGCCGCCTCGCCATCAGGGCCTCGCGCTGGGCATCTTCGGCGCCGGGAACGTCGGCGCCTCGGTCACGAAGTTCATCGGCCCGGCGCTGATCGTGGCGGTCCCCGCAGCCGGATACATGGGCGGGTTCATCCCCGGCGGCTGGCGGTTCATCCCGTTCCTGTACGCGGTGCTGCTGCTCATCATGGCGGCCATCACCTGGTTCGCCTCCCCCCGGCACGACCACAAGCCCGGCGCCGACAGGACCGTCGTCCAGCTCCTGCAGCCGCTCAAGCAGATGCGCGTCTGGCGGTTCAGCCTCTACTACGTCGTGACCTTCGGTGCCTACGTCGCGCTGGCCGCGTGGCTGCCCAAGTACTACGTGGACGTCTACGACCAGTCGCTCTCGCACGGCGCCCTGTTGACGGCCACCTTCATCTTCCCCGCCTCACTGCTGCGCCCCCTCGGCGGCTGGATGAGCGACCGGGTGGGGGCACGGCGGGTCATGTACTGGACCTTCACCGTCATCCTCATCGCCAGCGGGATCCTGATGATGCCCTACGGCTACATCGTCCTGACCAACCCGGACGGGTCCTCGAACGAGGTCATGCCCTGGAGCGTCGGGGTCGTGCTGTTCGCGGTCCTCGTCTTCATCATCGGATGCGCGATGGGCATCGGCAAGGCTGCCGTCTTCAAGCACATCCCGGAGTACTTCCCGCGGGACGTGGGCGCTGTCGGCGGCCTGGTCGGCTCCCTGGGTGCCCTGGGCGGCTTCTTCCTCCCACTGCTGTTCGCCTACACGGCCGCGTGGACCGGAATGCCGCAGTCGACCTTCTTCGTCCTGTTCGTGGTCACCGCCATCGCGATGTTGTGGATGCACCTGACCATCCACCGCATGCTGCAGGCCGCCAGCCCCGAGCTGGCCAACAAGTTCGAGCACGACCAGTTGGCCGACCCGGCGGCTGGGCACGACACCCCTGCCGAGCCGGTCGCGGTCGGCGCCACCACCATGGAGAGGATGGACGGCTGAGATGGCCACTCCCACCGCACCGCAGGCTCCGGCAGCCCGCAAGGGTGCTGACTGGCTCGAGAGCTGGACCCCCGAGGACCCCGAGACCTGGGACTCCGGAAGGGCATGGAAGACCCTGTGGGTCACCACGTTCAGCTTGACGCTGGGCTTCATCACGTGGTTCCTCGTCTCTGCGCTCGCCCCGGTCCTGAACAACATCGGATTCGACCTGTCCACGAGCCAGCTCTACTGGCTCACCGCGATGCCGGGCCTGGCGGGCGGCAGCCTGCGCCTGGTGTGGATGTTCCTGCCACCGGTCATCGGGACGCGCAAGCTCGTCTGGATGAGCACGCTGCTGTTCCTGTTCCCGCTCGTCGGTTGGGGGATCGCGGTCCAGAACCCCGACACGCCCTACGTGACCCTCCTGTTGCTGGCGGTCATGGCGGGGATCGGCGGCGGGGTGTTCAGCGGGTTCATGCCGAGTACCTCCTACTTCTTCCCCAAGGCCAAGCAGGGCACCGCGCTGGGCGTTCAGGCGGGAATCGGCAACTTCGGTGTCAGCGTGGTCCAGTTCGTCACGCCGTGGGTCGTCGGGTTCAGCCTGATCGGTGCCGCCCAGGTGTTCACGAACGCGGACACGGGCGCCACGAAGGACGTCTGGTACCAGAACGCGGCATGGATCTGGGTGCCCTTCGTCCTCGTCGCGACGGTGCTCGCCCGGTCGCTGCTGCGCAGCGTGCCGGTCCAGGCCCGCGGCTTGCGCCAGCAGACTGACATCTTCAGCAACAAGCACACCTGGATCATGACGTTGATGTACATCATCACCTTCGGGACCTTCTCCGGGCTGGCCGCCTCCTTCGGCCTCCTGATCAAGCAGTTCTACGGGTCCGCTGTGTTCGGCGCCGAGGGCGTCAGCCCAGCGCAGTACGCGTTCTACGGGGCCCTGGTCGGGTCGGCCGCACGCGTCCTTGCGGGGCCCGTCGCTGACCGTGTCGGCGGGGCCAGGGTGACCCTGGTCGCCGCGTTGGGGATCGCCGCCTCCGCGGCCTACACGTCGTTCCAGCTGTCGCCGACGTCCGCTGCCGACTTCTCGAAGTTCTTCTGGGGGATGATCGCCATCTTCTTCTTCACCGGGGTCGGCAACGCCTCGACGTTCAAGCAGATGCCCATGATCTTCCCGCCGCGGCAGGCAGGCGGGGTCATCGGATGGACGGCGGCCATCGCGGCCTTCGGCCCCTTCGTCTTCGGCCTCATGTTCGCCACCGGGTACACGCAGGCGCTGTACTGGCTGGGCGTCGTCGTCAGCCTCATCGGTGCGGCGATGTGCTGGCACTTCTACGCCAGGCCGGGCGCGGAGATGCCCAGCTGATGCTCGACCTCCCGGCGTTGTGCCGCGGGCCGCTGACGGTACGTGCCTGTCAGAGTGGCAGCGGGAGCCACCGCACAGGATCGCCGGGACCGACACCGCCGGGTGGCAGCACGCCGAACCCACTGGCTGCCGCCAGCCCGCGCAGCATCCCGGAGCCCAGGTGGCTGCCCGGGACGAACTTCCCCTCGATGAGGCGACCCAGCACCAGCCGATCCTCGTGCGGGGGCGCGCCCACTACCTCAGCGCAGGTGACCTCGGCCAGCTCGGGCACGGCGGATCGCCCGGCCAACCCGGCCAGGATCGGCGCGCCCAGGCTCATCAGAGTCACGATCGCGCTCTGCGGGTTCCCCGGCAGCCCGACCAGCCACGCCCGGCCGCGATCCAGGGTTGCGGCCAGCATCGGATGCCCGGGACGCACCGCCACGCTGTCGATCATCACCTCGCCCTCACAGATCCCGATCGCCGCGTGCAGGTGGTCGACCGGTCCGGCCGCCGTGCCACCGGTCGTCAGCACGACGTCGGCAGCCGAGGCCGCACGGCGGATCGCCTCGACGTGCGCGGCCAGCGTGTCCTCGCAGCGTTCGATCAGGACGACGTCGGCCCCCATGCGGGCGACCCAGGCGGGCACCTGCGGGCCGAGCGAGTCCCGCACGAGCCCCGGCGCGGGGATGCCGACCGTGGCCAGCTCGTCGCCGAACAGGACCAGCGCCACGCGAGGGGCCGGAACCACCACGAGCTCGTCATGGCCCGAGGCAGCCGCCAGGCCGATCAGGGCCGGGTTGAGCACTGTGCCGGCACGCGCCAACAGCTCGCGTTCGGAGCACTCCTCCCCCGCAGGGCGGACATGGGTGGGCCCGTCGGGGGTGGGTGCGCGCAGCACCTCAGCCCCACCGCGGGCCTGGACTGCACCGTCCTCGCTGCGGATCACCGCTCCCGCTCCGCGCGGCACGACGCCGCCGGTGGCGATCACGACCGCCTGCCCCGCAGTGAGCGGACCGGGGACGGGGCGCCCCGCCAGGGACTGCCCGACGACGGTCCAGGGCCCCGGCCCGGAAACCGCCCAGCCGTCCATCGCCGAGGTGTCGAACGAGGGAAGGTCGCAGAGCGCGACCAGGTCCTCGGCCAGGACCAGCCCGTCGCAGGCGGCCAGGACATGGCGGACGGGAGCCAGGGGGCGGACGGCTGCCGCCAGCGCGGCCCGCGCGTCATCCCACCGCGGCTCCGTCAGGGTCATCGGAGGTTGCCTGCCCCGCGGGTCGACGTGCTCACTGCTCTCGCGCGCCCCAGCCCAGGGCCAACTCACTGACCACCGCAGAAGCCTGCGCGGGATCCGCCCCCGCGGCCACGGCCGCACCGAGCAGGTAGGCCGTCACCGGGGCGGCTGGGCGGTCCACATTGTGCGCAGCATCACGCGCGACGTCGAGGATCGCATCGATGTCCAGCGCGATGTCCACGCCCAGCGCCGCGCGCACCGCATCGACCCATTCCTGCATGTCCCAGTCCTCCTCCGCCGCGCGGGTGCGCGCGACTGCCAACTGCTCCGAAGTGTCCACGTCCGCCAGTGCGGCTGCGGGCACCGGCCATTCCATCACGTGCAGTCCTGCGTGGATGGCCCGGACGGGCAGGTCGGCCAACGGCCCCATCAGGACCAGTGCCGCGCGCACGGCGTCGGTACGGTAGGCGGCGCACAGCCACTGCCGATAGCCCTGGGGATCGACGGGGACGACAGCGTCCCACCCACGGCCTGCCCCGCTGCTACTGGCCCCACTCAACTCGGCAGCGTCGTGGATTCCGTCCATCGGATGGACCGGATCCATGACGCGACCGGAATCCGGCTCCCCGGGTGTGGTGGCCCGCAATCGCGACAACGCCTCGGTCGCGACGGGCAACGCGAACGGCATGTCGGCGGCGATCACGCCGACGTACGGGGTGCCCACCTCCGCAAGCCCGGCGCCGATCCCTGCCAGGGGTCCGGAGCCCGGCGGATCCTCGCGGACGAATGTGACTGGGCGCGCAAGGCCGTCCAGCGTTGGACCGACGATGACCACGGGCACGTCCACGGGAACACCAGCCAGCAGCCGGTCGACCAGTCGTCGACCTCCCACATGGATCGTGGCCTTGTCCTGTCCGAGCCGGCGACTGGCCCCGCCAGTGAGCACGAGCAGCGTGCACCCGGTCGGCCATGGGGTCGCCCGAACCTCGTCCACGCCTGCACAATAGGCGCCTACCGGAAGGGCGGACATGAGTGACCTGACCCACCTCGACGCTGCGGGACACGCCCGGATGGTCGATGTAGCCGGCCGCGAGGCGACCACTCGCACCGCGACCGCCAGTGGACGTGTCACCACCTCGGCCGCCGCCCTCATCCGGTCCGGGGACGTGCCCAAGGGAGACGTGCTGGCAGTGGCCCGGATCGCCGGAATCATGGCCACGAAGCGCACCCCCGACCTGATCCCCCTGTGCCACCCGATCGCAGTGCACGGCGTCGACCTGGACGTCAGCGTTGCGGAGGGCGCCGATGAGGTGCTCATCCTCGCGACCGTGCGCACTGCGGACCGGACGGGCGTGGAGATGGAGGCCCTGACCGCGGTTGCCGTCGCGGGGCTTGCCGTCATCGACATGGTCAAGGCCGTGGACCCGCACGCCGCGCTGCGCGACGTCCAGGTGGAAGCCAAGGACGGCGGCCGGAACGGGGCCTGGCGCCGATGAGCTCGACATCCGGTGCGGCACCCGCCGCGGTGATCACCTGCTCGGACTCGGCCGCCGCCGGCGTCGCTGCGGACACGTCGGGTCCGTTGGCCGCACAGCTGCTGGCGGGATGGGGCCACACGGTCAGCCCGGTGACCGTCGTCCCCGACGATGCCGGGTCAATCCTCGATGCCGTGCGTGCGGCCATCGGCGCCGGGGCGCGGATCGTGGTGACGACCGGCGGCACCGGGGCGGGACCGCGTGATGTGACTCCCGAGGCCCTGCGCTCGGCCGGCCTGCGCGAGCTGCCCGGTCTCGGCGAGGCGATCCGGGCCGCGTCCCGGGAACGGGTCCCGACCGCTGACCTGTCGCGCACCTTCGGCGGGATCCTCGACGGCGCGGTCATCCTGGCCCTTCCTGGCAGCCCGGGGGGCGTCCGCGACGGCCTGGCCGCCGTCGGCGGGCTGCTGGAGCATGCCGCGGCGACCGCGGTGGGCGGCGGCCATGACGGGCGCGCGCCTGCGTTGGTACTCGATTCCGACGTCCAGGCGGTCGGTGTCGCCTACCAACCCGGCGCTCAGCCGACCAGCTCGGGCCACCCACCCTTGGTCGGGTCCGCCCCGATCAGCGAGGCGGAGGTTGCCGCGGAGGTGTCGCGTGCTGCGGCGGGTGCGGTGGTGACGTTCGCGGGCGTGGTGCGGGACCACGATCACGGCCGGCCGGTGACCGCCCTGCACTACGAGGGACATCCCGACGCGGGGCGCATCCTGGCCGAGGTGGTCGCCGAGGCCCGGATCCGACCCGGGGTCCTGGCCGCCGCCGCTCGGCACCGGACCGGCGACCTTGCGATCGGCGATCTCGCGTTCGTCGCGGCGGTGAGCGCCTCTCACCGGGGCGAGGCATTCGAGGCCTGCGCCTGGCTGGTCGACGAGGCGAAGGCGCGGCTGCCGATCTGGAAGCACCAGCACTTCGCCGACGGGACCGACGAGTGGGTGAACAGCCCATGAGCACCCCCGAGACGCCCACCGCCCCCACCCCCGCACTGCCGCGACTCGTCGATCGGTTCGGGCGCCGCCACCACGACCTGCGCGTCTCGCTGACCGACCGGTGCAACCTGCGGTGCACGTACTGCATGCCGGCCGAGGGCCTGGACTGGATGCCGACCCCCGACCTGCTTACTGCCGCCGAGATCGTGCGGGTGGTGCGGATTGCGACCGACCTGGGGATCACCGAGGTCCGGCTCACCGGCGGGGAGCCGCTCATCCGGCCCGACGTCGTCGACATCGTCGCCCGGCTGGCCGCCCTGCCGAGGGCACCGCACCTGTCGGTGACCACCAACGGGCTGCGCCTGGCCGACCTCGCCGCCCCGTTGGCCGAGGCGGGGCTCTCGCGGGTCAACATCTCGTGCGACACGCTGAGCCCGGAGACGTTCGGCCGCCTGACGCTTCGCGACCGCCTCGACGACGTGCTGGCCGGGATCGCAGCGGCGCGCGCCGCCGGGCTGGCTCCGATCAAGATCAACACCGTCCTGATGCGCGGGGTCAACGACCACGAGGCCGCCCCCCTGCTGCGCTGGGCGCTCGACGAGGGGCTGAGCCTGCGCTTCATCGAGCAGATGCCCCTGGACCCCCAGCACGGGTGGAACCGGGCGATGATGGTGACCCGCGAGGAGATCATCGACTCCCTGGAGCACGCCGGCTTCCACCTGGGCCCGATGCCCGGGCGCGGGTCGGCGCCGGCCGAGGAGTTCGCGATCGACGGCGGCCCGGCGACAGTCGGCATCGTCGGGTCGGTGACCAACCCGTTCTGCGACGCCTGCGACCGTGTCCGGCTGACCGCCGACGGGCACTGGCGCTCCTGCCTGTTCGCCCAGCGCGAGGCCGACCTGCGCACCCTGCTGCGCGACGGCTCCGACGATGACGCGGTCGCCGGGCGGATGCTCGGCGAGGTCGCGCTCAAGCAGCGCGGACACGGCATCGACGAGCCAGCATTCACCCAGCCCGACCGGCCGATGTCGGCGATCGGAGGGTGAGCGATGCCCACCATGGACACCGCATCCGACTCTCCCGATGCTCCCCGATCCCCCGACGGCCCTGGACCGGCGGCCGTCACGTTCCGGATGTTCGCCTCCGCCCGGGCCGTCGCCGGGGCCAGCGAGGTCCACGTGGCCCCTGGGCCAACAGCTGAGGTCATGACCGCCCTGGCCGCCGGCCTGCCGCCGCGGTTCGCCGACGTGATGGCGGCCAGCTCGCTGGTCGCCGACGGCTACCGGCTGGACCGCTTCTCGTCGGCACCGATCGCCGGAGGCACGATCGTCGACGTCCTCCCCCCGTTCGCGGGCGGCTGACATGACCGCCCTCGACAGCCGCGCCACGACGGTGCCCACCGTGTCCTGGTGGCGGGAGGCCTCCGGGTCGGTGGCCGACCTCGGGGTTCTGGTGCCCATCGCGATCGCCCTGATCGTCAGCAACGGCCTGTCGACGACGGCCGTCCTGCTGCCGGCCGGCCTGCTCTACCTGGTGGTCGCCTGGACCTACCGGGCCCCGGTGGCAGTCCAACCGCTCAAGGCGTTCGGCGCCGCCGCGATCGCCGCGGGAGCAGGCGCGGACGTCATCGCCGCCGGCTCGCTGATCATGGGTGCGGTGTTCCTCGCCCTGGGCGTTTCCGGGCTCCTGGACCGGCTCGGCGCAGCGTTCCCGCGCGTGGTCATCCGCGGCGTGCAGCTGGCGGTGGGGCTCACGTTCATGAAGATCGCCTGGGGGATGGTGGCCCACCCCTCGAGCACGTTCACGGGGCACTGGCCAGTCGCCGCGACGGCGCTGGCCTGCCTCGTGACCACGATCGTCCTGCTGCGGTGGCGGCGGGCCAGCGCCCTGATCGCGGTGGCACTGGGACTGGGCATCGCCGTCGTCACCAGCTGGGGTTCCGGCCCGCTGACGCTCGGCCCGTCCCCGATCATCCTGCCCACCATCACCACGGCGGACCTGCTGCTGGCCGCCACGCTCCTGGTACTTCCCCAGGTGCCGCTGACGCTGGCCAACTCGTGCCTCGCCCCGGCCGACGCGGCCCCCTCCTACTTCCCCGACGCCGCCGCCCGGATCACCCCCAGCCGCCTGGCCCGCACGCTGGGCCTGGCCAACCTCGGGGTCGGGGCGATCAGCGGCATGCCGCTGTGCCATGGCGCCGGCGGGATGAGCGCCCACCACGCCTTCGGCGCCCGCACCTGGCGGGCACCGGCGCTGATCGGCGCGGCTCTGACTGTCCTTGCACTGCTCCTCGGCCAGGACCTCGCGATGGTCCTGCGCGCCTTCCCCCTGGCGATCCTCGCCGCACTCCTGCTGGTGGCCGGGATCACCCACGTCCGCCTGCTCTCCGACGTTCGCGGGCGCTTCGACTGGGCAATCGCCCTGGCCATCGGCGTCGCCGGAGCCACCGGCCACCTGCTGGCCGCGGTGATCATCGGGCTCGCCGCCGTGGGCGCACGCTCCCTGCTGCGGCAACGGCAACCGGCCGCCTGACGTTCCAGGCCGCCCCGGTCACCCTGCCCCGGTCACCCCGCGCGGTACGCCTCGCGCAGGCTCACCCGACCACCTGTGCGCAGCGCTGCCCCCCGGTAGACCCGGGAGCCGAACCACACGAGGAACGCGATGAACGCGGCCGACCCCACAAACGCGATCACCACCTCCCACCAGAGCGCATCCCCGGTGACGATCCGGAACGGCATGAGCAGCGGGGACCAGATCGGGACCAGGGACATGGGCGCCAGCAGCGGGCTGACCGAGCCCGCCAGGGACGCGGCAGCGACGGCATACGCCGGGAGCAACAGCACTGAGGGCACATAGGTCAGCGACTGCAGGTCCTCGAGCCGCGACACGGTGGCCCCCATCGTCGCGAACACGAAGCTGTACATCGCGTACCCGATCACGAACCAGAGGGTCATCCACGCCAGCGATCCGACGCCGAGGCGGAACAGGTCCAGACCGGCGGATCCATCGCCGAAGGCCCAGAGCCCGAACGCGTAGGTCAGGCCCAGGAGGACCAGCTGCACCAGCCCGAGCCCGCCGACGCCCAGCACCTTGCCCACCAGCATCGCGGCCGTCGACACCTTGGCCAGCACCAGCTCGGCGACGCGGGTCTGCTTCTCCTCGACCACTGCCGAGCCGACGAACTGACCGAACGCCATCACCAGGATGAACAGGATCACCACGCTGAAGAACGCCGCAGCGCCGCGGGCCACAGCCAGGTCATCAACTGGCCCGGCGGTGCTGAGATCCTCCACCACGACCACGACCGGGTCGATGACCTTGTCGACCGCCTCCTGGGAGAGTCCCAGCTGCCGGGCCGCCTCCACCCGGGCGGTCGAGGTCGCGGCTCCCCGCAGGACCGCATCCACGGACGGCGAGGGTGCGCCCACGGCCACGATCGTGGTGCCGTCGATGAGCGCGGCATCGACGGAGCCGCCGACGACGGCCGCCCGGGCCTGCTCCACCGACGGTGTGTCCAGCACGACCACGTCCACCCCCAGGGAGGTGGCCACGCGCTCGACCTCGGCGGCGAGTCCGGGCGGGTACTCGCCCGCCAGCGTCACCGACGCCGAGGGCACCGGACGGCCCACGAGAGAGACGGCGAACATCCCCGCGAGGATCAGCAGCATCGAACCGATGAGGACCCCGACGAACACCCGGCTCCGGCCGCGTTCCACGAACTCCCTGCGCGCGATGAGACCCACGCCGCTAGACATGGAAGGCCCCGTCCGGTGCGGGGACCTCGACCGGGGCGGGCGCCCCAGGTTCGTCTGCCGGAACGCCGAGAGAGGCGACTGCCGGTCCGGCCTGCACCGCCTCGTGGAACAGGTCCGCGAGCGAGGGTGGCTCGTAGCGGAACGACGTGATCGGGCCGACCGATCCGGCTGCCGCCAGCAACTCCTCGGCAGTCACCGTGGCCGGGACCATGACATGGGGCCGCTCACCGCCCACAGGCACGGCACCCACCACATCGGGCACCCAGGGCACACCTGCGACGGTCACCTCGACCCTGCGGACCTCTGCCTGGGACCGGATCGCGGCCAGGTCGCCGTGGGCCACCGTGACGCCGTCGTTGATGATCGCGACATCGACGCAGAGGTCCTCCACCAGCTCGAGCTGGTGCGAGGAGAACAGGATCGTGGCCCCGCGAGTCGCGGCCTCGCGCAGCACCGCGCCCATCTCCCCCACGCCCACCGGGTCGAGGCCGGAGAACGGCTCATCGAGGATCAGCACCTGCGGGCCGTGCACGAGCGCGGCCGCGAGCTGCACCCGCTGCTGGTTGCCGTGCGAGAGCGTGTCAAGGCGATCCTTGGACCGGTCGGCCAGACCCAGCTGGTCGAGCCACGAGTGCGCGGCGTTGCGGGCCTCCCGGCGCCCCATCCCCGCAAGCCGCCCGAAGTGGACCAGTTGCGTGATGATCGACATCTTCGGGTACAGGCCCCGCTCCTCGGGCATGTAGCCGAACAGCCGGCGGATCGGTCGAGTGAGCTCCTGCCCGCCGTAGCGGATCGAACCTGCGTCCTGGTCGAGCAGGCCGAAGATGCAGCGCATGGTGGTGGTCTTGCCTGCGCCGTTGCGCCCAAGGAAGCCCAGGATCCGCCCGGGTGTGACCTGCAGGCTCAGCCCACGGAGCACGACGAGGTCGCCGAAGGACTTCTCCAGCCCCTCAACCACCAGTTCGCTCGCCGCCACGGGCACAGTCTGGCACCGCTGCGCCGTGGGGGCCCGTCCTCGCGGAACCACCACCCAAACGCCCGTGTTCGCCAGCCATACGCGCTACCCTGCCACCGACCGGTCTGGTCCGGTCCATGCACAGGAGGCTCCCGTGAGCAGCTACGTCGACACCCTGCTCGCCAACGGCGAGGAGATCGTCTACAAGACCAAGAAGCACTGGATCGCCCCTGCGTTCTCGACCATCACGGGCACCCTGCTGACGCTCGGCGGCCTGGCGGCCCTGTTCGGGCAGTTCTTCACCGACAACAAGTTCCTCAACGGCCTCCTCCTCTGGGGTGGGCTGGGAGCCCTGCTGGTCGGGATCGCGATGCTGGCCAACGCCGCCGCGAAGTGGTGGGCGCAGTTCTACTTCGTCACCAACCAGAAGGTGATGAAGGTCGAGGGCCTGCTGCGCAAGTCGACCAGCGGGTCGGCGCTGGAGAAGATCAACGACATCACCATGGAGGAGCCGCTGCTCGGGCGGTGGCTCGGCTACGGCACGGTACGGGTGCTCACGGCAGCCGACGAGTCCAACCTGCACTACACCTTCATGCGCAAGCCCCTGGAGTTCCGCAAGGCGATCCTCGACGCGAAGCTCCTGTTCGAGAAGCAGGACTCCCGGGACATCGCCGACGCGGTCCGCGCTGGGGCAGCACCGGCCGTGGCCGCGGCCCCAGCCGCACCGTCGGGCCAGGAGATCGCGGACTCCATCGAGCGTCTGGCCCAGCTGCGTGACAGCGGCGCCATCACCGCCGCGGAGTTCGAGGCGAAGAAGACCGAGCTCCTCGACCGCATGTAGCTCCCGGGGTGAACGGCCGTCGCTACGGCGACAGGCGGCGGCGGGTCCAGGCCGCGGCGTCGTCGAGGCCGCCCGGGGCCGCGCGGCGGTACTCGATCCGGTCGTGCAGCCGGGAGAAGCGCCCCACCCAGAACTCGACCACCTCGGGCACAAGCACGTATCCGCCCCAGTGGTCGGGCATCGGGATCGGCTCGTCGGTGCCGAAGTGCTCGGTGAGTGCCGCGACCCGCTCGTCGAGGTCCTCCCGGGTGACCTCCTGGCTCTGCCGGCTGGCCCATGCCCCGACCTGGGCAGCGCGCGGCCGGGATGCGAAGTAGGCCTCGGAGTCTGCGCGCGGCATGCGCTCGGCGCGCCCCCGCACCGCCACCTGCCGGTGCATCCCATGCCACGGGAACAGCAGGGCCGCGTTGCCGCTCTCGGTGAGGTCGCGTCCCTTGCGCGATCCGTGGTTGGTGAAGAAGCAGAACCCGCGGGCGTCGACGACCTTGACCAGCATCAGGCGAATGGAGGGATGGCCCCGCCCGTCCACCGTGGCCAATGTGGCCGCGTTCGGCTCGGGAAGCCCGAACTCGACAGCCTCGCCCAGCCAGGTCCGGAACAGCTCGAGCGGCGCACCGGGGACGCTGTCCACCTCGAACCCGTCGATGGGGGCCTTCAGGTACTCGATGCGCTGCACGGGGACTTGCTCGACCATGGCCCCAGTATCCACGTGCGGCCCCCCGGCGGGGCTGGACCGGGGGTGCGGGCAGCAGGATCCGCGGCATCGGAGAGAATGGGGCCCGTCCCGGTCCGCCAACCGCGCAGGAGTGATACATGTCCGACTTCGTACCTGGCCTTGAGGGTGTCATCGCGTTCGAGACCGAGATCGCCGAACCGGACAAGGAGGGCTCGGCCCTGCGCTACCGCGGTGTCGACATCGAGGACCTCGTCGGCCGCGTGACGTTCGGTCAGGTCTGGGGCCTGCTGGTCGACAACGAGTTCAACCCCGGCCTGCCGCCTGCTGAGCCGTATCCGATCCCGGTGCACTCGGGCAACGTGCGCGTGGACATGCAGTCGGCGATCGCCATGCTGGCGCCTGCCTGGGGGCTCCAGCCCCTGCTGGACATCGACGACGACCAGGCCCGCGACGACCTCGCCCGGGTGTCGGTCATGGCCATGTCCTTCGCCGCGCAGGCAGCTCGCGGGGTCGGCGTGCCGATGGTGCCCACGCAGCTCATCGACGAGGGTCGCACGGTCGTCGAGCGCATGATGATCCGCTGGCACGGCGAGCCCGACCCGGTGCACATCCGAGCGGTCGACGCCTACTTCGTCTCGGCCGCCGAGCACGGGATGAACGCCTCCACCTTCACCTCGCGCGTGATCGCCTCGACCGGCGCCGACGTCGCCGCGGCGATCTCCGGAGCCATCGGCGCCATGTCCGGGCCGCTGCACGGCGGCGCGCCCAGTCGCGTGCTGCACATGCTCGAGGAGGTCGAGCGCACCGGCGATGCCGAGGGCTACATCAAGGGCGTCCTGGACCGCGGCGAGCGACTGATGGGCTTCGGCCACCGCGTCTACCGCGCTGAGGATCCGCGGGCCCGCGTGCTCCGGCGGACCTGCCTCGAGCTCGATGCCCCGCGCTACCAGGTCGCCGAGGCACTCGAGGCTGCCGCGCTCAAGGAGCTGCGCGAGCGCCGCCCCGACCGCGTGATCGAGACGAACGTGGAGTTCTGGGCGGCGATCATCCTGGACTTCGCCGACATCCCGCCCTCCATGTTCCCGGCGATGTTCACCTGCGCCCGACTGGCGGGGTGGAGCGCGCACATCTACGAGCAGAAGCGCACCGGTCGCCTCGTGCGCCCCTCTGCCCGCTACCTGGGGCCCGGCCCCCGCATCCCGCAGGAGGTGCCCGGCTGGAAGGACTCGATGCTGTTCCCCTACGACGGCGACCTCGGACCGCTGTACGAGAAGACCCAGCCCCTGCCCCCGTTCTGATCGCCCAACCGCCCGACGCGACGGCCAAGCGCCCAGCCCTCCACACCCCATCTACGCACCGACCGCCAACCAGAAGGAACCCCACGGTGAGCACCGCCCTCGACCCGACCACCATCACGATCCCTGCCGACCTGCTCCCCGAGGACGGACGCTTCGGCTGCGGCCCGTCCAAGGTGCGCGTCGAGCAGGTGGACGCCCTGCGCGGTGTGGCCACCACGATCCTGGGCACCTCGCACCGGCAGAAGGCGGTGAAGTCGCAGGTCGGGCGGGTGCGCTCGGGCCTCGCTGAGCTGTTCGCACTGCCTGACGGGTACGAGGTGATCCTGGGCAACGGCGGCTCGACCGCGTTCTGGGACGCCGCCACCTTCGGCCTCATCAACGACCGCGCGCAGTTCCTGACGTTCGGGGAGTTCGGCTCGAAGTTCGCCAAGGCTGCGAAGACCGCGCCGCACCTGGGCGCCCCGACCGTCATCACCTCCGACCCGGGCAGCGCCCCGGTGTTCGCCGCCGAGGCGGGGATCGACCTGTACGGCACCCCGCACAACGAGACCTCCACCGGCGTGGCGATCACCCCCACCCGGGTGGCCGGTGCGGATGCCGGAGCGTTGATGGCCTTCGACGCCACCTCGGCGGCCGGTGGCCTGGCTGTGGACCCGACGCAGTTCGACGTCTACTACTTCGCCCCACAGAAGTGCTTCGCCTCCGACGGCGGCCTGTGGTTCGCCCTGCTGTCGCCGGCCGCCGTGGAGCGGATCGAGTCGATCGCCGCGTCCGGGCGCTGGGTCCCGGCGTTCCTCGACCTCAAGATCGCCCTGGACAACTCGCGTCTCGAGCAGACGTACAACACCCCCGCGCTGGCGACGATCCTGATGATGGCTGAGCAGGTCGACTGGTTCAACAGCCAGGGCGGTATGGCCTGGACCACCGCCCGGACCGCCGAATCCGCCGGGAACCTGTACGGCTGGGCCGAGGCCTCGCAGTACGCCACCCCGTACGTGACCGATCCAGCACTTCGCAGCAACGTGGTGGGCACCATCGACTTCGACGACTCCGTCGACGCCACCGCCGTGGCGAAGGCCCTGCGCGCCAACGGGATCCTCGACACCGAGCCCTACCGCAAGCTCGGGCGCAACCAGCTGCGCGTGGCGATGTTCCCGTCAGTGGATCCGGCCGATGTCGCGGCGCTGACCCGCTCGATCGACCACGTGGTGGCCGCACTGGCCTGAGGCCCGGGGCGTCGCACGAGGCTCCTACGCGCGACCCTCGACGATCAGGCGCGGATCGGTGTCATTGCCGAAGTCCAGGGTCCCCAGGTCCTCGACGTCGGCGTCTGGCCGACCCCGCTTGATGAACCACTTCGCCGGCCAGTAGGCAAGGGCCCCGAAGATCGTCAGGACGACACCGATCCAGAACGCCCCGGGCTCCTCGGTGTACGTGCTCTGGAACAACCAGACGGTCAGGATGAGGGGGAGCACGAGGATGACGACCGCACCGAGCATCCCGCCCGGAACGCGGTAGGGCCGCTTCATCTGCGGGTACTTCACCCGAAGGACGATCAGCGCGACGAACATGAGCAGCAGCGCCATGAGGTTCAGCAGCACGTCAGCGTCGATCAGTGTGACGAAGTCCAGTGAGGTGAAGAACGCGAAGATCACGGCGCTGACCACCGTCGCGCGCACGGGTGTTCCGAACCGCGGGCTGGTCCGGGCCAGGCCTGCAGGGAGGGTAGCCGTCACCGGCGAGCACCATCGGGACCCGGGATCCCGACATCAGCAGCGCGGAGAACAGCCCCACCTGGGCGATCATCCGCCCCGATCGTGATCGCCCAGAACAGCCACGGCCCACCCAGCAGGCGACCCACCTCGGCAAAGTCCCCATCAGTCCACTGCGAGGGGTCATCGGCGTGCAGGCCCGATGCCAGCGACGCGAGCATCGGCAGCACGTAGCTGATCGTGATGAGCGGGACGGCGATGGCCAGTGCCCTCGGATAGGTCCGCTGGGGCTTGTCGATCTCGCCGACGACGGTCGCTCACCGACTCCCATCCGATGTAGTTCCAGATGGATGATCCCCAGGGCCGCCCCGAACGCCGGCCGACGGCGTCGAGTCCGGCAGCACGAAGGGCTCCAGCAGGTTCACCGCATCCGACGCCCCGAGCTTCGAGAGGCCCAGCACGGTGAGGACCACGAACGGGGCAAGGACGAGCACCATGAACGTGGCCGAGGTGTCGCCCACGACCCGGGCACCGCGGATGTTGAGCACCACCAGCGGCGCCATGAACGCCAACGTCAGCAGCCAATGGGCATCGAACGAGATCGTGCCGTCGAAGGCGCTGAACATCACGTGATTGCCGCGCTCGAAGCCCGGCACCCAGTTGGCGATGTAGTCCGCGAAGATCACCGGGTACAGGGCGGTGTCAAGGAATGAGGTCAACCACTGCCAGGCGCCCTGGGTGAATCCCGCGAAGCGACCGAGCGCGATCTTCACCCAGTAGTAGTAGCCACCCTCCAGCGGGATCGCTGAGGCGAGTTCGGCGGCCATCAAGGAGCACGGCACCGCGAACACGACCGGGATCAGCAGGAGCATGAGCATCGTCATGCCCGGGCCCGCGCTGGAGATCGACTCCTCGAGTCCATAGGGCCCGCCGGAGACGCTGAAGTAGATGAGTCCGACCACGGCGAACACGCCGACGCGTCGCCGCACGACATGGATCTCCACCGGCCCCGGGGCGGCCGCGGCTGCCATCTCAGCCCCGTCGATTCCGCCGGCGCCGTGCTGACCGGCGCAGGACAACGAGGGCGATGAACGCTGCCACCGCGACCGCCGCGATCCGCACGTAGGGGTAGATGTCGAACCCGGCCACCCTGGGCAACGCACCGGCGATCCCGCCGTCTGTGCCCAGGGCGGTACGGGGGACGTCGACCTGGATCAGCTCACCGGACCTCTCCGAGGCCACGATCAGGCCCTTGCCGTCGGCGGTCCAGGTGACCGCCTCGCCCTGGGGCTGCAGCGGAAGACCGAACCTGGCCTGCGCCTGCCCGGGCGGCTTGCCCGTGAACACCTCGGCCGAGAGGTAGTCGCGCACCACGAAGCGCTTGCCCCCGGGGGCCATCGCCGCATCTGTGACCTGCGAGCGCGCCGTCCCGACCTTCTCGGCCTCCATCGGGGTGCGCGAGTCGCTCATCGGGCTGGGCAGCGCATAGACGCCGCCGACACCGTCCTCCTTGCTGATGACCCAGAGCCGCTCCCGCTTCGGGTCGGCCAGGAGCGCCTCGGCGTTGACCGGACCGTCCGGGTAGGTGAACCGGTAGGTCGTCACGGGCACGTCCGCGTCGACGAGCCGAGCCGGCTCGATCACCTTGTGGATGCGGGCGTACGGCCAGGAGTCGCGGTTGTCGCCGATGTCGGCGACCCAGATCACGTCCCTGCCCTGGGCGTCGCGCCCGATCGCCAGCGCCTCGTGGTCGCGCGCGGGGGTGTCCAGGAGGGTGAGCGTGGCCCGGACCGAGCAGTCCGTGGTGTCCAGGGCGTAGAGGTACGGACCGCCACCGGAGTCGTTGGTCATCCAGAGGGTGTCCTTGTGCTGGCGCGACAGGGCGATGCCACTGACCTCGCCGAGCTCAGCGGTGTCGAACGTGCAGAGCACCTCGTCGGCCGACCCGAGGATCGCGGGCAGCGCAGTCGACGCGTCGGCCACCCTCAGGGCGTTGGGCACCAGCCCCGCGGGCAGGGCCATCCCCCCGAGCAGGGCGACAGCTCCCGACACGAGCAGCACGCGCCCGAACACAGCACCCATCCCTAGCCGGTCGGCCCCGCGCCGCTGGGCCCCCCACCATCGGGTCCCGAGCTGCCGGGTCCAGCCGGTTGGGAGTCCCCCGCCACGGAGTCCTCCAGAGCCGCGCTTCCACGCTCCCGCGCCTGGATCAGCGCCCTTCGCCTGGAGAAGATCGCCAGCTGCACGATTCCGATGAGCAGCCCCGCCCCACAGACTGCCAACCACCACTGCGTGCCACGGTCCGCGAGCTCGTCGTGCTGCACGAGCAGGACCAGCCCGGCGAGCGCCCACAGCGCGAGCCCGACCTGGATCGATCGGATGCCGTCATCGCGCACAGGCTCCAGCTGCGGCAGGTCGGGCGTGGACATGGCCACAACCCTAACCCGCCGCCGGCGGCGCCCTGAATCAGCGAAGTGCGGCCACAGCAGTGATCGCGATCAGGCCCAACAGCACGGCCAGGGTGAGGAACCGACGGGCCCGCGGGTCCATCGCGTCAGGACCGGGGCTGTTCCGGGACGGCCTCGGAATGGGCGCCGCACCCGAAGGTCAGGGCCACAACACGGCCATCGGCCGGGGACATCCCGTTGGCGCACACCCCGAACGCGGAGCCCGTGGGGCCACCGATCGGCATGAGGAACCCGCAGGTGCTGCAGGACCCGGGCGCCGAGCGCGCCATCGGGGTACCCGGACCGGTATCGCCCTCGAGCCAGCGGCTCGTCGCGTCGTCACGGCCCTCGGGGGACAGCACCCGGCGGCGGCCGATCCCCAACTCCCATCCGGACGGGCGTAGCCCGGGCTCGTCGGAGGCGGCGGCGAGGTCGTCCAGGCCCGACCATCCGGGGGACAGCCGCGGGTCGTCGTCAGTGGTGGGCAGGACGTCGCCGACCCCGAGGTCGCCGGGCTCCACGCGCTGGCTCCACGGCACCCACGCAGGGGCGACCAGTGCGTCCGACCCGGGCAGCATCGCGATCTCGTCGATCGTGACGACGCGGGCCCGGGGGGCGCGTGCGACCGTGACCGCCCACTGCCATCCGCGGTATCCGGGGGCGTTGGAGATGAAGCGGTGGGTGACCACGCGGTCGTCCTCGGCCACCACGCCGAGATGCTCACCCACATGGTCGGCGGGGACCAGCTCCAGGATGGCGGCACGGGCCTCGTCCACCGCGTCGCGGCACACGGCATCGACCGGGGCCGCCTTGCGGGGACGGCTGGTCATGGTCTCGGTCATGGGACTTCCCGGGTCGCGCGGTCCGGCCACCGGCCGGGTGGGGCAGGCTGACCACCACGCAGATAGGCTACCCCCATGAAGTCGCCGCGCCGGTCCCTGGCGATCGCCCTGGTCGCCCTGTCCCCCCTCGTCCTCGCCGGATGTGAGAAGCCCTACCCGGGTGTGACCGTGTGGTCCGGGACCTCGAGCGAGCACGTCCAGGCGCTCTGTTGGCAGCCCAAGGAGCTCGGCGGGCTCACGCCGAAGGAATGCGCCGAGGACGTGCTCACCGCGGCGGGCTCGGGCCAGGGAATCACCACCCTGGAGGTCTCCCCCGGTGACACGGTCGGGGTCTCCGTCGACCCGGTCGTCGCCGACAGCGGCTGGTCGGTGCAGATCGCGGGCCAGACGCTGGCCACCGGCCTGACCGACACGTACTACCGGTTCACCTTCCCCGAGCAGGTCGCCACCGAGGGTGCCGGCTACACGCTGCAGGTGATCGCCGCCGCCAAGCCCAACGGTGCGCGGGGCTACTGGTTCTTCCAGCTCGTCCCCCGCTGAGGCCTGAGGCACCTCGCGGCCCACGCGAGACCCACTGCACCGCACGCCCGGGTTACTCTGGAGCGTTGCAGTCCCCACGCACAACCAGGAGTTCACAGTGCCCACCGGCAAGGTCAAGTGGTACGACACGGAGAAGGGCTTCGGCTTCCTCACCTCCGATGAGGGTGAGGACGTCTTCCTCCATGGGAACTCCCTGCCCGCCGGGGTCACCAGCCTCAAGGGTGGAACACGTGTCGAGTTCGGTGTGGTCGACGGCAAGAAGGGCAAGACCGCGCTGTCGCTGAAGGTGCTCGAGCCCACCGCCTCGGTGGTCAAGGCCAAGCGCAAGCCGGCCGAGGAGATGGCGATCATCGTCGAGACCCTGATCAACCTGCTCGATGGCGTGGGCAACGACCTGCGCAAGGGCCGCTACCCGGCCGACGCCAAGGGCTCCAAGGTCGCTGCCGTGCTGCGCGCGGTGGCCGACGACCTCGATGCCTGAGCCCGGCTCCGCCCCCGGTGACCGGCTCATCCGGGCCGGGCTGGTGGTCACGGCCGTCGGGATGCTGCTGACCCTCGTCGCGATGATCCCGCTGGTGACCGACGTGGAGCTGCCGTCGGTCTTCTGGTGGTTGTCGATGCTGGTCGGCGTGGGCCTGGCCATGGTCCTCATCGGCCTGGCCCGCAACGGCCGGCGTCGATCCCGATCGCAGACGGCTGCTCGCGCCGCGCTGGACTGACGGAGGCCCGATGCGCAGCCTTGCCGACGACCTGCGCTCCCGGACCGACGAGCAGCTCGCCACCCTCGTGGCGGCGCGCCCCGACCTCCTGCATCCGGTCCCGGCGGACATCACGGCACTGGCCCAACGGGCCGGGTCGCCGGCCAGCGTAGCCGCCTGCCTGCGGGGCTACGACCAGTTCGCGCTGCACGTCGTGCTTGCGGCCGCGATGGGACCCGACCCTGTCCGGCCCTCGGCGCTGGCCAGCGAGCTGGCGGGTGTCGTCGACGGTGGCACGGCGACTGCCGACCGGGTGCGCGCCGTGGTGCAGCGGATGCGCTCCGAGGCACTGCTGTGGGGTTCGGACCGGTCGCTGCACGTGGTGGGGCCCGCACGCGATCTGATGGTCCCTGCCGACCGTGGGCCGCGCGTGGCTGCACTGGACTCCGTCGTGGCGGGGTATGCCCGCGATCCTGAGTCGCTGCGCGCACTCCTGGCCCTCGCCCCGACGGGTGCCGCCGCCGCACTGGAGCGCCTGTTGGCCGGCCAGGTGATCGGCACGGTGGCCCACGCCCGTCGGGAGCCCGATCCGAGCCGCAGCCCCGTCGACTGGCTGCTCGCCCACCACGTGCTCGTGCCCCTGGGCGAGGACCGGGCGGTGCTGCCGGCCGAGGTGGTCGCGATCCTGCGCGGAACCGGTTCTGCGGACCCGGCGCGCACCGTCATCGACCTGGCCGTCCCCACCCCAGGTCGCCGGGCTCCTGACCCGGCGCGCGTGGATCCGGGAGCCGTCGGCGCGGTCCTCGATGTGCTGCACCGGACCGGCGACCTCGGCCGCGCGTGGGCCTCGACCCCGCCGACCCGCCTGCGCACGGGCGGGATCTCGGCCCGGGACCTGACCAGGACCGCCCGTGCGGTGGGTGCCACCGAAGCCGCCACTGCCCTGTTGATCGAAGTTGCGGCCGCCGCCGGCCTGGTCGCCGCGGACTCCCGCGACCAGGTGAGCATCCTGCCGACCCCCGCGTTCGACGCCTGGCTCACGAGGCCTCCCCACGAGCAGCACGCCGCCCTCCTGGTCGCGTGGAGTGCGATGCCCCGGGCCGTCGCGACGCCCGAACAGCGCCCGATGTCGCCCGAGGTCGCAGCGCCCATGCTGCCCGACCTGCGCCGCGACGTGCTCCGGGTCCTTGCCTCGGCCGAGGGCTCGTGGGATGACGCCGAGGTCGCCGCCGCCCTCGACTGGTGGGCGCCACGCCGGCATGACGCGACCCGCGACGAGCGGGTGCGCGACGTGCTCGGCCAATGCCGCGAGCTGGGCGTGGTCGTGGACGGGACGCTGACGAGCGCGGGACGCGCCCTTCTGGCCGACGACGGATCCCTGGCCGCCGTCCTCGCACAGTCCCTGCCGGGGCAGGTCGACCAGCTGATCCTCCAGGCTGACCTCACCGCCATCGTGCCGGGCCTGCCGACGCCGGCACTCGCCGACCTCATGCGCACCATGGCCGACGCGGAGTCCACCGGCGCGGCCAGCATCTACCGCTTCTCCACCGCCAGCATCCGGCGGGCCCTGGACGGCGGCAGCACCTCCGGGGAGCTGCTCGGGGAGCTGAGCCGGCGGGGCACCGTGCCCCAGTCGCTGGCCTACCTCATCGAGGACGTTGCCCGACGACACGCAGTCCTGAGGATCGGGTCGGCCGCCACCTTCCTGCGGTGCGACGACCCCGTGGTCCTCGCCGGGATCATGGCCGACCCCGGCTCCGCCGCACTCGGGCTCTTCGTCCTCTCCGACACGGTCCTGGCCTCCGAGCACCCGCCCGAACATGTGCTGGACCGCCTGCGCCAGATGGGCCATGCGCTGCTCCCCGAGCCGGGACGTGGGCCTGCCACCGACGCCCCTCGGCGCGCGCGGGGGCGCCCCGTGGCGCCGGAGACCAGCGCGGTGCCCGTCAGCACCGCCCTCGTCACCCCCGCGCTGGCCGCGGCTGCCGTCCGCGCGATCCGGGCCAATGACCGCGCCGACGCCCCCACACCGGGCACGGCTGAGCCACAGGACGCCGGCCCCGGGCTGCATCCGGTGCCGGGCATGGGACCCAACGATGTGATGGCGGTTCTGCGCTCAGCCATCGCCACCGACTCACCGGTCTGGATCGGGTACGCCGACCCGACGGGCGTGGCCGGCGACCGCCGGGTCGAGCCCCTGCGCCTGGCCGGCGGCTACCTGACCGCCCTGGACCTGCGCTCCGAGACGATCCAGTCGTTCGCGATAGCCCGAATCACCGGCGTCCAGCCCGCCTGAGCCCGCGCACGATCACGAGCTCATCCCAGTCTGCGGCCGGGTGGCCCGAGACTTGGAGGGAACCGCCCGGAGCGCCCGGGAGTCGGACGAATCCCGGGGAGGGGCGGGCTCCCGGCTCAGTCGACCATGCCGCTGATCACGTCGTCGGCGTCCACGATCCGGTAGGCGTAGCCCTGCTCGGCGAGGAATCGCTGGCGGTGTGCGGCGAAGTCGGCGTCCACGGTGTCGCGCGTGACAACCGTGTAGAAGCGCGCGGTGCGACCGTCGGCCTTGGGCCGCAGGATCCGCCCGAGCCGCTGGGCCTCCTCCTGTCGCGACCCGAACGAGCCGGAGACCTGGATCGCGACCGACGCCTCGGGCAGGTCGAGGCTGAAGTTGGCCACCTTCGATACCACCAGGGTGGAGATCTCCCCGGAGCGGAACAGCGCGAACAGCTCCTGGCGCTCGTTGACCGGCATCTCGCCGGTGATCACCGGGACGCCGAGCATCTCGGCGAGCTCGTGGAGCTGGTCGAGGTACTGCCCGATCACCAGCACCTGGTCGTCGGGGTGCCGGGCCACGAGCGTCGAGACGATCCCCTGCTTCTCGCGTGCCGTCGCGGCCATCCGGTACCGCTCGTCCGGCTCGGCCATCGCGTAGGCCATCCGCTGGGCGTCGGGCAGCGTCACGCGCACCTCGACGCAGTCCGCGGGGGCAATCCACCCCTGCGCCTCGATCTCCCGCCAGGGCACGTCGTAGCGCTTGGGCCCGATCAGGGAGAAGACGTCGCCCTCCCGGCCGTCCTCGCGGACCAGCGTGGCGGTCAGGCCCAGGCGACGGCGGGCCTGGATGTCGGCGGTGAACCGGAAGATCGGCGCCGGGAGCAGGTGCACCTCGTCGTAGATGATCAGGCCCCAGTCGCGTGCGTCGAACAGGTCGAGGTGGGCATATGTGCCGTTCCGCTTCGTGGTCATCACCTGGTAGGTGGCGATCGTGACCGGCCGGACCTCCTTGCGGGCGCCGGAGTACTCACCGATCTCGTCCTCGGTCAGGTTCGTGCGCCTGAGCAGCTCGTCGCGCCATTGGCGCGCCGACACGGTGTTGGTCACCAGGATCAGCGTCGTCGCCTTGGCCAGGTCCATCGCCGCCGCCCCCACGAGCGTCTTGCCGGCACCGCAGGGCAGGACGACCACCCCGGACCCGCCGTACCAGAAGCCCTCGGCGGCCTGACGCTGGTAGTCACGCAGCTGCCAGTCGTCCTCGACCAGCTCGATCGGATGCGCCTCGCCATCGACGTACCCGGCGAGGTCCTCGGCCGGCCAGCCCAGGCGCAGCAGCACCGCCTTGATGGCGCCGCGCTCGCTGGGGTGGACGACGACCGTGTCGTCGTCGATCCGGGCACCCACCATCGGAGCGACCTTGCGACTGCGCAGCACCTCAGTGAGCACCGCGCGGTCGGTCGACTCGAGGACCAGCCCGTGGACCGGGTGCTTGAGCAGGCGCAGACGGCCATAGCGGTCCATCGTCTCGGCGACGTCGACCAGCAGCGCATGCGGGACGGGGAACCGGGAGTAACGGATGAGGGTGTCGACGACGCTCTCGGCATCGTGCCCGGCCGCGCGCGCATTCCACAGTCCCAGGGGCGTGATCCGGTAGGTGTGGATGTGCTCCGGGGCCCGCTCGAGCTCGGCGAAGACCGCGATGTCGCGACGGGCCTGCTCGGAGTCGGCGTGGCCGACCTCCAGCAGGAGGGTCTTGTCGCTCTGGACGATCAGGGGCCCGTCAGTCATCCGACGATTGTCCCCCAGATCCCGTTCACCCACTCCCGCGCGCTGCCGGCAAGACCCTCTCGAATCGCAGAAACCCTCCGCCAGGGACGAGATCCTCCGCGCCGATGCGGAGGGTCTGACCCCTGGGGAGGGTCTGTGAGCTGGGCCGGGCCTACTCGGCCAGGGCTGCGCGGAGGTCCTCGGGGAGGTCGTCGTTGTCGAAGCCTGGCTCCCCGTCGTCCTCGACGTAGTGCATCGCGAGCTCCTCTGCAGCAAGGTCCTCGACGTTGTGGGTGTCGTAGGCGATCAGCTCGGGCGTCTCGTCAGCGCGCACGCCCTCGTCGTCGCCGACGAGGTGACCCACCCGCGCCTCATCGGGGTGGCCGAAGGTCGCCTCCGGGCCGTCAGTGCCGAGCTCCTCGGAGACGTGGTGGTGGTAGGCCTCGATCAGATCCGCGGCAGGGTCGTCCCTCTTCAACAGGCCCGGCGATCTCTCGTAGTCGGTCATCGCCTCGCTCCTTCCGCGCTCGGGGCCGACGCGGGCCGGCCCGTGGATGTGTCCTGATCGCTAGCCTAGATCAGCGGCTTGGGACATGACAGGGCCAGATGGGGCGAACCGTGCCCCGGGTGTGTCCACCGACCCGGGCACCCTGTTCGGTCACTTGCACTCGTGGGGGTCGAGTGCCAGAATCGGGTTAGCACTCGGAGGGGTCGAGTGACAACCCGGACCCCCGGGACCATTCCCCCCGCCGAGTCACCACCAGGTCGGTGTGGCTGAGGTCCGCCCGGAACCGGAGATGTGAACCGGCTCCACGGACCGTCCGTCGCGGGCAGGCACACCGGCGTCCCAGCACCACGTGCGAAGGAACCACATACATATGGCGAAGATCATCGCTTTCGACGAGGAAGCCCGCCGCGCCCTCGAGCGCGGGATGAACACCCTGGCCGATGCGGTCAAGGTGACCCTCGGGCCGCGAGGACGCAACGTCGTCCTCGAGAAGAAGTGGGGCGCTCCCACCATCACCAACGACGGCGTCTCGATCGCCAAGGAGATCGAGCTCGACGAGCCGTTCGAGAAGATCGGCGCCGAGCTGGTCAAGGAAGTTGCCAAGAAGACCGACGACGTGGCCGGCGACGGCACCACGACGGCGACCGTCCTGGCCCAGGCGCTGGTCCGCGAGGGCCTGCGCAACGTCGCCGCCGGTGCCAACCCGATGGCCCTCAAGCGTGGCATCGAGAAGGCCGTCGAGGAGATCGTCGTCCAGCTGCTCGAGATGGCCAAGGAGGTTGAGACCACCGAGGAGATCGCCTCCACGGCCTCCATCTCCGCTGCCGACGAGCAGATCGGCAAGGTCATCGCCGAGGCCATGGACAAGGTCGGCAAGGAGGGCGTGATCACGGTCGAGGAGTCCAACACCTTCGGCCTGGAGCTCGAGCTGACCGAGGGCATGCGCTTCGACAAGGGCTACATCTCCGGCTACTTCGTGACCGACCCCGAGCGCATGGAGGCCGTCTACGAGGACGCCTACATCCTGATCGCCAACTCGAAGATCTCAGCGGTCAAGGACCTGCTGCCGGTCCTCGAGAAGGTCATGCAGTCGGGCAAGCCGCTGGTCATCATCGCCGAGGACGTCGACGGCGAGGCATTGAGCACCCTCGTGGTGAACAAGATCCGCGGGACCTTCCGCTCCGTGGCCGTCAAGGCTCCCGGCTTCGGCGACCGTCGCAAGGCCATGCTGCAGGACATCGCGATCCTGACCGGCGGCCAGGTCATCTCCGAGGAGGTCGGACTCAAGCTGGACACCACCACGGTGGACCTGCTGGGCAAGGCCCGCAAGGTGGTCATCACCAAGGACGAGACGACCATCGTCGACGGTGCCGGCGACGCCGACCAGATCGCCGGTCGCGTCTCGCAGATCCGTGCCGAGATCGAGAAGTCGGACTCCGACTACGACCGTGAGAAGCTGCAGGAGCGCCTGGCCAAGCTGGCCGGCGGCGTTGCGGTCATCAAGGCCGGGGCGGCGACCGAGGTCGAGCTCAAGGAGCGCAAGCACCGCATCGAGGATGCCGTGCGCAACGCGAAGGCCGCTGTCGAGGAGGGCATCATCGCCGGTGGCGGTGTGGCGCTGATCCACGCGACCGACTTGGCCTTCCTGAAGCTGGAGCTCGAGGGCGACGAGGCCACTGGTGCCAACATCGTCAAGGTGGCCGTCGAGGCGCCGCTCAAGCAGATCGCGATCAACGCCGGCCTCGAGGGCGGCGTCGTGGTGGAGAAGGTGCGCCACCTCGAGCCGGGCTGGGGCCTCAACGCCGCAACGGGCGAGTACGTCGACCTGCTCAAGGCCGGCATCATCGACCCGGCGAAGGTGACCCGCTCTGCCCTGCAGAACGCGGCCTCCATCGCGGCGCTGTTCCTGACAACCGAGGCCGTCATCGCCGACAAGCCCGAGCCCAAGGGCGCGGGTCCCGCAATGCCGGGCGGCGGGGACATGGACTTCTGAGCGAGGAGCACAGGCTGAGGTGAGGGTCGCGCCGCAGGGCGTGGCACTCGCCGATCCGAGCACCGCAGTTCAGAAGTCCCAGCACAACAGCCTTCTGAACGCGCGAGCACTCAGAAGCACACGCACCACACGAGAGGGCGGACCCACCCGGGTCCGCCCTCTCGCACGTCCGTACCGAACCGCGCGGATGGCCCGGTTCATCCGCCCCTGGGCGGGCTCCCTCCGGCCGAACGGGTCCAGACGTAGGGCGTCGTGGTGGTCACGGCGGTAAGGCCGCTGCGCTCGAGGATCGGGCGGGACATGGCTGTGCAGTCGCTGTGCAGGAAGCGCACGCCCAGCTCCATCGCTGCGCGGGCGCGGGCGGCGACGAGGGCCCGGTAGATGCCCCGACCACGCCAGGGCGCCTGCACAGCACCACCCCACAACCCGGCGAACTCCGTGCCCCGGACCACGTCGAGTGTGCCGGCTGCGACCACCTCGCCGCCGGACTCGGCCACCCACAGCTGGAGATGGTCCGGGTCGGCTGTCATCTGGTCGGCGACCCTCTCCGGGTCCCGCCCGGCGTCTCCACCGAACACCTCGGCCTGCATGACGTGGGCGCGCACCACGTCCTCGAGCAGGCCGGGCCCGACCTCGACCCGGCGGATCGCCACGTCGGACGGGATGGCGACCTCGATCGCCAGCTCCGCGGCCGGCCCGACCATCACGGTCTCGACGTCCTGCGCCACGAAGCCGTGGGCAACCAGGCGCGCTCCCAGATCATCTGGCGAATCGTGACCGCGCGTCTTCCACTCCGCCCGGCGCACGTTGGTCCCGTCGCGGAAGTGGCTGAGACTCGCGGCGATCAGCGCGTCCAGCGCCCGACCCTGCACCCCAGCCAGCGACCGGTAGGTGACCATGCCGCCCTCACCGAAGACCGCCCAGAGCAGCGGTGGGTGGCGCACCACAGAGACCGCCCGCTCCACCTCGGCGTCCTCGCGCAGCTGCGAGTCGTAGGCCTCGAGCAGTGGGGCGACATCCATGTGTGGCCATTGTCGTGCGCAGGGAGGGGCCAGGACAACGCAGAGGGGGCGGTCCACCAGGACCGCCCCCTCGCGAGCGCAGATGCGCGATGCCGGCTCAGCCGAACAGCGGATCCTTCTGCAGCTGGTACTGGGAACCGCCGAAGCCCAGGACCAGGTAGCCGATCGCGGTCAGGAAGATCAGGAGAAGAGCCATGCCGACACCGTGACCGAAGGACTTGGCGAGGTCGAGCATGATGATGATCCCGACCACGAGGTTCACGAACGGGATGAGCAGCAGCAGGATCCACCACCAGGGCCGGTGGACGATCTTGAGCAGCCCAAGGATGTTGAGGATCGGAATCAGGCTGACCCAGCCCTTCTGGCCAGCCTTGACGTACATCTTCCAGCCGGCGACCAGGATCAGGACAAGCCAGATCAACCAGAACACCCAGAAGACCCCTCCGAGCCAGCCGCTGTCGTCGCTGTAGTTCATGTGTGCAACTCCCTGAGGTGAGTGGCGGACGGAACCCCACCGGTCCCGCTGGCCCGCAGCGTAGCCAGAATTCAGCTGGAATCAGGCGTTTGGCCTCATCTGTCACTCTCGTTGCGCACCTCGACAGGGCTGCGCCACAAGCCCAACGCCATCGCCGGCAGCGGACGCACGGGTCGTTCCCGGTACCCGCCGTCGGCCAGCCCCGCCCGTCGCTCGAACACGTTGCGGGAGGCGAAGTCGCCCGTCCTCAGCCACGACCAGCCGGCAGCGGCCACATACGCGGCCGGCATGAGGACCCCTCCGCAGCACGCGTACTGGGTGACGTGCCGCTCCTCGTGGTCGAGCAACCGCCGCGAAACCACGCCTACAGGATCGCGGCCCACCCCCGGCAGGCCGGCCCTGAGGAAGACGACGCTGCCGAGCGTGAACGCTGGAGCCGGTGGGACGGGCAGGCGGTACTCGTGGACCAGCCAGATCCCGTTGCGCGCTCGCCGGGGCCGCCCCGCCGCGATGCGCGCGAGGAGCAGCCCGGAGGGGGTGGACAGGTTCAGCCAGTTCGCCGCTGACCTGACCCGGTGGGCTGCACGCACGTGACCACTCCTGCCCGCTTCCAGTGAGCCGCTACAGTTGGCCCCGCAAGGCAAGGATGCACTCATCGGAGAGGTGTGGAGGGACACGGCCCGCCGACGCCCCGGCAACCAGGCCAGCGCCAGCCGGGTAACACGTCCGTCCCGGCGCCACCAAGCGCCGAAGATGATGAGCGAACGAGGAGTTGCTGTGACGACCGCGACCGCGCTGGACTTCGGGCCGGCCACCCACCTGACCTGCCGCGCCTGCGGTGAGCAGTACCCGCTGGGTGCCGCGTACGCCTGCATCGAGTGCTTCGGGCCCCTGGAGGTCGGCTACGAGATCGTCGCGCCCACCCGCGAGGACATCACCGCCGGACCGCCGAACATCTGGCGATACCGCGCGCTGCTGCCCGTCCCGGAGAACATCGCCGAGCTCCCCGGCCTGAGCCCCGGCTTCACGAAGCTGGTCCGGGCCGACAACCTTGCCCGCGTCCTGGGGATGCGCCGGCTCTGGATCAAGGACGACACCGGCAACCCGACCCACTCGTTCAAGGACCGCGTCGTGGCCGTGGCCCTGTCTGCCGCCCGCGAGCTGGGCCTGCAGACGCTGTCGTGTGCGTCCACCGGCAACCTCGCCAATGCCGTGGCCGCGGCAGCGTCGCGCGCCGGCATGGGCCACGTCGTCGTGATCCCGGCGAACCTCGAGGCCGGCAAGATCATCACGACCGCCGTGTACGGCGGGACCCTGATCGCCGTCGACGGCAACTACGACGACGTGAACCGCCTGTGCTCGGAGCTCGTCGGTGACCCTCTGACCTCCACGTGGGGGTTCGTCAACGTCAACCTGCGCCCGTACTACGCAGAGGGCTCGAAGTCGCTGGGCTACGAGGTGGCCGAGCAGCTCGGCTGGCGCCTGCCGCAGCAGGTCGTCATCCCGGTCGCGTCCGGGTCTCTGCTGACGAAGGTCGACAAGGCGTTCGTCGAGCTCGGCCGGCTCGGGCTGATCGAGCCGACGCCCTACCGGGTCTTCGGCGCCCAGGCCACCGGCTGCTCGCCGGTTGCCCAGGCGTACCGGGCCGGGATCGACGTGATCAGACCGGTGAAGCCGAACACCATCGCCAAGTCGCTTGCGATCGGCAATCCAGCTGATGGCCCATACGCCCTGGACGTGGCCCGCCGCACCGGGGGTGCGATCGCCGACGTCTCCGACGAGGAGATCGTGGCCGGGATCCGGCTACTGGCCGAGACTGAGGGGATCTTCGCTGAGACCGCCGGCGGCGTCACGGTCGCCACGCTGCGCCAGCTCCTGGCCTCCGGCCAGCTCGATCCCGACGCCGAGACCGTGGTCTACAACACCGGCGATGGGCTCAAGACGCTCGACGCCGTGGCCGACCAGGTCGGGCCGACGGCTACCATTCCCCCAAGCATCGACGAGTTCCGCGCCGCCCTCGGTGGCTGAGGCGCTCCCGATCCGACTTCCCCGCCCCGCACGACGAGGAGCCCCCGATGTCCGTTGCAGTCCGCATCCCCACCATCCTGCGCAGCTACACCGCCGGCGTCGCCGAGGTCAGCGTCGAGCCCAGCGAGCCCACGCTGTCGGCGACGATCACGGCGCTGGAGACCGCCTACCCCGGACTGACGGCACGCGTCCTCGACGACCAGGGCGCGCTGCGGCGGTTCGTGAACGTGTACGTCAACGACGAGGACGTCCGCTTCGAGGGCGGCCTGGACGCAGCCACCCCGGACGGCGCGCAGGTCTCGATCATCCCCGCGGTCGCCGGCGGCTGACCCTCCCGCGGTCGACCTCCGCGCACGTCGTCCGGTTTCGCGAGCGTTCGCCGGCGCTGATCCGGACGAACTGGCGATTGGGCCGCGGAAGAGCGGACGAACCGGCTCTCGCACCTGGCTACGGGCGCGGGGTGAGGGTGCGGGGTGAGGGGTGGGTCAGAGTTCTATGCCGAGGCGGCGGGCTGAGCGGGCGCGCTGGCGGGTCGAGCGCATCCGGCGCAGCCGCTTGACCAGCATCGGGTCGGCCTTGAGCGCGGCCGGGTCGTCGATGAGGGTGTTGAGCATCTGGTAGTACCGGGTCGTCGAGCACTCGAAGAGCTCGCGGATCGCCTGCTCCTTGGCCCCGGCGTAGCGCCACCACTGGCGCTCGAACTCCAGGATCCGCAGGTCGCGATCGCTGAGGCCGGAATCCTCGCCGAGGGGCAGCGATGAGGCCGCTGCGACGTCGACGCCAGACTCCATGACCATTGCCTCCACACCCCCGAACGACTCGGTGAACACCATCCTGCGAACTCCCCTCGAGTGTAGGCGAGGGCCCTGACATCGACCGAAACGTCAGGGGCTGGCGTGTCGTGAACGCATGCCCGGAAAGCCCGGAATGCCGCTGACTCAGCCGATGAGCGGGAAGACCGTGGCCATCGCCAGTGCCAGCGGGACCGCCTGGGACGCTGCTGCGGCGGCGGGGTCCCGGGCCCACCCGCCGAGGATCGCCAGGAGCAGGAGGATCGGCACCACCAGGGGCACCGTCAGTGTCAGGAATCCCGGCGCACCGAGGAGCGCCACCGCGGCGAGAAGCGCCGCCACGACGATGATCCGGCTCGCGACGAGCACGAGCGCACGACGCCACCCACTGGTCCCGGAGATGACGCGGGACTCGGCCCAGAACCACGCCCCGAGCACCCCCAGCAACACGGCCAGGACCCACGGGCGCGCGCCGACCAGGGAGTAGCCCGCCCAGGTCAGCCGGGCGGGAAGTGCCATCGCCAGAGCGAGGACCGCACCCGCGGCCGCACCCCAGCCCAGACCCCGCAGGCGGCCCGCCCCGACCCGCCGGCGCCCCGCGACCAGGCCCAGTACGAGCGCGCCGACCGCGAACCAGCCCAGCAGGTAGCCCGTCACGGCCACCGGGAGGCGATCGGTCAACCGCTGCACGGCGGCGGCCCCAAGGCCGGCGAGGACGGCGGCACCGACGAGGGCCACGAGGGAACGGCCGATCCGCGCCGACCCGGCAGGACCCAGCGCCGCTGCACCCTCGCCGGCCTCGACACCCGCGTCCGCCAGCGCCAGCAGTGGACGAGCCGCCACAACGCCCCCGACCAGGATCAGCAAGACCCCCACGATCCGCGAGTCGCCACGCGGCTGGCCCCCACCGAGCCAGGCAGCCACCTCCTCGAACGACTGCTGCCGGTAGATCACCGAGATGTGCTCGGCGCCGGCGATCTCGACCGCCCGCCGTGCCGTGCCCTGCCCGGGATCGCCGTACGTCTGCCCCGGCTGCGCATCCGGGTAGCCCGCCCGCAGCGCCGCCAGCGCCGCGTCGGAGAAGCGGGACGTCTCCGCAGAGCCCCACAGGATCAGCAGGTTGCGTGGCCTGGCCGGATCATCAGGGAGGTCCTCGGCGCTGGGCAGGCTGATCGCCACGGTGGCCTCGGTCGGGTTCTCAGCGGCCCACGACGTCACCGCACCTGCGCCCATGGAATGACCGACCACCGCCACCGGGAGGTCGGTCAGCGCGCCGGCGGCCTCCACCGCGTCACCGATGGCGGAGTCCAGGACACCGTCGGCGAGCGGGGCGGAGTTGCGGCCGTGGCCGGGCAGGTCCGGCATCACGACGACGTACCCCGCCCGGGCCAGCGCGCTGGCCATCGGATCCATCATCGCCGCGCTGCCGGAGAACCCGTGGGCCAGCACCACCGCGGGGGAACGGACCGCCCCCGCGGGCTCGATGATGCGGATCGGGGTGTCCCCGGCCATGGCGCTGCTGCGCGCCACGTCCCCGCTCGATCCGAGCAGGACCACGACGCCGGCCACGACGAGCACCACGGCCGCCACCCACCACGCCACGAACCGTCGCCCGGCAATCTGCTCCCGTTTCACCGATCTGCTCCCATCACAACGGGAGCAGATCGTCGAACTGGGAGCCGGTGCTGCGCGGGGTGCGCAAGGGATTCGCTGATCCAGGGCTCGTCACGGGGCCGATTCTGCCCCGCCGGCCGACGGTCCGCCCGGGCCGCCCGCGCCACAGGGCGCCGCACACGCTGGATGCAGCAGGATGGTTCCCCGTGGACCCCTCCTTCCTCGACCATGTCCGTGGCCAGCTCGCCGAGATCACCGAGCAGGGGCTGTACAAGCGCGAACGGGTGATCACCACGGCGCAGGGTGCGTGGGTGGACGCCGACGGCCGCCGTGTCATCAACCTGTGCGCCAACAACTACCTCGGGCTGTCCAACCACCCGGACGTCGTCGACGCCGCAGCCGAGGGCCTGCGCACCCACGGGTTCGGGCTGTCCAGCGTGCGCTTCATCTGCGGCACCCAGGACATCCACACCGAGCTCGAAGCCCGGATCAGCGCGTTCCTGGGCACCGAGGCCACACAGCTCTACTCCTCCTGCTTCGACGCGAACGGTGGCGTCTTCGAGCCGCTCCTCGGCGAGGAGGACGCGATCATCTCCGACGCCCTCAACCATGCCTCGATCATCGACGGGGTGCGGCTGTGCAAGGCCCGCCGGTTCCGGTACGCGAACAACGACATGGCCGACCTCGAGCGCCAGCTGGTCGCGGCCCGCGAGGGTGGGGCCCGCTTCGTCCTGGTCGCGACCGACGGCGTGTTCAGCATGGACGGGCATATCGCCAACCTCCCGGCGATCTGCGACCTGGCCCAGGCGCACTCGGCGATGGTGCTGGTCGACGACAGCCACGCCGTCGGGTTCGTCGGCGAGCACGGCCGTGGGACACCCGAGCACCACGGCGTGAGGGACCGCGTCGACATCCTCACCGGCACGCTCGGCAAGGCCCTCGGGGGCGCCAGCGGTGGATACGTCTCCTCCCGACAGGAGGTCATCGACCTGCTGCGGCAACGATCCCGGCCCTACTTGTTCTCCAACTCCGTCTCCCCCGCGGTGGTGGCCGCGAGCCTGCGAGTGCTGGACATGCTGGTCGACGGCGACGCTCTGCGGGACCGGCTGCAGGCAAACGCCGTGCACTTCCGCGCGGGCATGGCGACCCTCGGCTTCGACCTGCTCCCCGGCGAGCACCCGATCATCCCGGTCATGCTCGGCGACGCCCGGTTGGCTGGCGAACTGGCCGCCGGGCTGCTCGACGAGGGCGTCTACGTGACCGCGTTCTCCTTCCCGGTGGTGCCCCGCGGCCAGGCCCGGATCCGCACCCAGATGTCCGCGGCCCACTCCGCCGAGGACCTCGACATGGCGATGGCCGCCTTCGCTCGCGTCGGACGCGCCCTCGGGGTGATCGCATGACCGAGCAGATCCCCACCACAATGCGCGCGCTGGTCAAGGCCCGGCCCGAGGTGGGGCTGTGGATGTCGCAAGTCCCGGTTCCCGAGGTCGGGCCCAACGACGTGCTGATCCGGATCGTGAAGTCCTCGATCTGCGGCACCGACGTGCACATCTGGAACTGGGACCACTGGGCACAGCAGCACATCGCCCTGGGCATGCACGTCGGCCACGAGTACGTCGGGCGCATCGCCGCCCTCGGTTCGGCGGTCACCGGCTACGAGGTCGGCGAGCGGGTCACCGGCGAGGGGCACATCGTCTGCGGGCACTGCCGGCGGTGCCGGGCCGGGCAGCGGCACCTGTGCAAGGAGACCATCGGGGTGGGGGTCAACCGCCCCGGATCGTTCGCCGAGTACCTGGCCCTACCGGCGAGCAACCTGTTCCGGGTCCCCACGGCCGTCACCGATGAGATCGCCACCATCTTCGACCCGTACGGCAATGCCACCCACACCGCCCTGAGCTTCGACATGGTCGGCGAGGACGTCCTGATCACCGGGGCCGGCCCGATCGGCGTGATGGCCGTGGCGATCGCAGGGCACGTGGGCGCCCGCAACGTGATCGTCACCGACGTCAACCCCTACCGGCTTGAGCTGGCGCGGGTCATGGGCGCCACCCGCGTCGTGGACGTCGCGCACGAGGACCTGCGCCACGTGATGGCCGAGCAGGGCATGACCGAGGGATTCGACGTGGGCCTGGAGATGAGTGGCAACCCCACGGCGTTCCGCCAGATGCTCGACACGATGGCCCACGGTGGGCGGATCGCCATGCTCGGGATCTTCACCGACCCGGTGGCGATCGACTGGGACCAGGTCATCTTCAAGGGGCTGCGGATCAAGGGCGTCTACGGCCGGGAGATGTTCGAGACCTGGTACAAGATGGCCTCCCTGCTCCAGGCGGGGATGGACCTCTCCCCGGTGATCACCCATCGGTTCGGCATCGACGAGTTCGCCGAGGCGTTCGCGGTCACGGCCAGCGGCAACTCGGGCAAGGTGATCCTCGACTGGGGCGTCGATCCCGGCTGACGCAGGCGAGTCGCGACGCGTCAGATCGGCGCCCGACACGCCTCACTCCGCAGCGGCCCTGGCCTCCTCGACCCGGGCGCTGGGCCGGAGGTTCGACACGATCTTGCCCAGCGCCGCCACCAGGAACAACTGCCCGAGCACGGCTTCGGAGATGGCCAGCGACTGGCCGGGATTGCCCGCCGGCACCAGGTCGCCGTACCCCGTGGTGGTGAGGGTCGTGAAGCTGAAGAAGAGGCATTGGGCAGTGGTTCCGTCGCCGTCGGCTCCGAAGAAGGGGGGCGAGCCGGGGAACTCGCCCAGGGCAACATAGGTGAACGCGTAGGTCATGCCGATGAGCAGGTAGGCGGCAACCCCACCGAAGAACGCCTCCCGGTCGACACCGGGGCGGCGGATCACATGCGCGACGATCACGACCGGGGTCAGCGCGTAGAGGGCGACCAGGACGAGGAGAAGTGGCCCCTCGGCCAGGTCGGTTGCCCACCTCTCCTGCTGGACCGACAGGGAACCGAGGACCGCCACCGCGACCAGGGCCAGGACGACCAGGACCAGCCCACCGGCCAGACGCTGGGCGCGACGCGCCTCACTGACCGTGAACACGAGCCACACCGTGACCAGCTGGACGAGGATCATGACCATCCGTCCGACGTCACTGCCCCCGTAGGCCGCGGCGATCCCGTACGACAGGATCACCAGGACGATGACCAGCCCGTACCGGTCCTCCGCCCTGGCCCCCATCCGACTCGAGATACTGCCCTCCACACGCCCTCCTCGCTGCTTCCGGGCGAGTGTCGCACAGCGGCGGTCCTACCCAGTGGACCTTGATGCGCGGTGGGGCATGCCACCTGAGGGGCGGCGCACTCCGGTCCACGGCGTGTGTCCGTCGCCGCGTGAGCCCATCATGGCGCTCATCATGCGGGTACCTGCACCTGGGCCCCACCCCCCAAACTGGGCATGGCCCCGCCGTATTGCCCGGCGTACAGTGGGTCATATAGCCGCGGGTGCGGCTATTTGGTGTGCCAACGGGGAGGTTGTGGTGCGCTCGAGGCGGATGTCAGCAGCGATCGCGCTGACAGGCGCGCTCGTGCTGTCCGGCCTGCCCGCCGCGGCCGCCACCTCAGGTGCTGGGACGACCGACGCCGTCTCGACACCGTCCGCTGCTGCCATGACCGGCTCGACGCCGACACCCGCCAGGCCGCCAGCAACAACCTCGAAGCCGACGGCCACGTTGTTGGTGACGTCGTCGGCATCGGGATCGGGGGCCGTGACCCTGGTCGCCACCTCGAGCGCGAAGTCCGTCCGGATCAGCTATCGGGACTCCAGCAACAAGAAGCGCAGCGCCACCGAGAAGGTGCGCAAGGGCCAGGCGCAGTTCTCGCTGCCACCGGGGTCATCCTCGATCCGGGTCCGGGCCAGGGCCACGGCGACGTCCGCCGCCAGTCCGTGGGTCGCGGTGTCCCCCGCCCCGGACCCGACCCCCTCACCCGGTGCCACCTACTGGGTGTCGAAGTCGTCGAGGATCCTGGGCAAGCTGGCCCGGTACAAGTCCGTCAACAAGTACACGCGGGACTACTACCTGATCCGCTCCTACATGCAGAAGTTCGAGGCCGCTGGCGGGGGCACACTGGTCCTCGGCCCGGGGCGGTACGTCATCTCCTCCACGATCTACGTCCCGAGCAACACCACCATCCGGCTGTCCGAGGGCACCACCCTGGTGAAGGGGACGAGGACCGGGACCAAGAAGTTCTCGGCATCGAACTCCATGTTCATGCTCATCCGCCCCGGGCTGGGCAAGAAGAAGGGCGCTGTCGGAGGCCACAACGGGGCTTCGGGCATCACGATCGCCGGAGCCGGCGACGGGCGATCAGTGATCGACCTCGCCAATGTGCGCAACTCCCTGGCCATCATCGCCGGCCACAACCGGGAGGTCACGATCTCCGGCATCACCTTCCAGCGGATGAACAACAACCACTTCATCGAGATGGACGCCTGCGCGGACTGCGCGATCACGGGCAACGAGTTCCTCGACGCGGCAGGCGGCACCCGGCAGACCGCCGAGGCGATCAACCTCGACACCCCCGACCCGAGGACACACGGGTTCGGTTCGGTGTGGAGCAACCAGGACGGCACCCCCAACGAGCGGGTCACGATCTCGGCCAATCGGTTCGACGGGATGGAGCGGGCACTCGGCACGCACAACTTCACCGCGGGCAAGTACCACACCGACATCGTCGTCACCGGGAACGCAATCACCAGCAACTCCGACGACGCCATCCACATCATGAACTGGGCGAACCCGGTGTTCACCGGGAACACGATCAGCTCCAGTGCCCGCTCGGTCGGCATCCGCGCGTGCGGGACCACGAACCCGACGATCAGCGGCAACACGTTCGACGGGTCGGCGGCGGCCGTGGTGTTCCGCAGCTGCAGCGGCGAGAACGGCACGACCGCGGCGAACCAGGTGACCGGGGAGAACGTCGCTGCACTGCGCTCGAACCTCGAGGGCCAGGACCTGGGCAACGCGGCGGTGGGCGTCCCCGGGCCGGGCACCGTGGCATTCGGCGACTCCCCGACCCCACCGGCGGGGGTCCCCTCCCAGCCCCTCATCGAGTCCGTGGTGGCCGGCGATCGGCAGGTGACCGCGCGCTGGACTTCGGCCCTGGCCGCGGAGGGCGCCCCGATCACGGCCTACCGGATCCGCGTGCGGACAGCTCCCGGGGCCGAGCCCGTCCAGACCATCGACGCCCCCGCCGACGCGATCGAGTCCGTGATCACGGGCCTGGCCAACGGCACGACGCACTACGTCACGGTGGCCGCGGTGAACAGCGCCGGGGAGAGCCCGACAGGCGACTGGTCCACCTCCGCCGTCACCCCTCAGGGACCGCCGTCGGCCCCGCTGGAGGCCACGCTCGAGAGTCCGGCCCCTGGGGCGATCAGCATGAGCTGGAAACCGCCCGCCAACGACGGGGGGAAGCCCCTCACGGGATACCGCGCGCACATCTACGCTGACCCGGCCGGCAGCGAGCCACTTCCCGGCAGCCCGGTCGACCTGGCACCGGACACCAACACCCACGCCTGGAGCGGCCTGACCGAGGCAAGGACCTACTACCTTCGGGTCACTGCCTCCAACGAGCTCGGCGAGGGATCCGCATCGGACCTCATTGCCGTCGTCGTCAGGCCCACTCCCGCGGCGGTCCCGCCCATCCTGTGAGCAGCAACCATCAGGGCTCGTCGTCGGGGTAGCAGCCGAGATCCTCGGATTCCGCGTCCGCGCCGATGTAGACGTCCTCGCGCGGATGCCGTCCGTACCCGTCGCGGCTGTCGTAGCGGGCGATCGCCCAGCCGTCCTCGATCAGTGACAGACCTGCATCCCGCGGTCCCACGTCCACATACCTCAGGAGTCGCCCGTAGCGGTCGGCGTCCTCGGTCGCGCCGGGCACGAGCGACACCTGCCGGCCCAGGACCAGGACGGACATGGCCTGGGTCGCCGACTCATACCCGCACGCACCCCGTTCCGGAGTGTCGATCCCGATGACCCGGATCCGCCCGACGCCCTCGACGTCCACGGTGTCGCCGTCCACGACGTTGGTGACCGTCCCGGTCTCGGCGGCAACCGAGGTCTCCGGGCCCGGTGGTGGGCATCGCCGTCGCATCGGGCAGCGCGACGATCGACTCGGCAGTGGTCCCTGCGCCCGAGGCGCACCCCCCGAACAGCGCCAGGCACAGGACCGCGGTGACGGCGCGGCCTCCCGCACTCACGCGACTGCGCGAACCAGCAGTGCTGCCAGTCCGGCGGCGGGGACCGGGCGTGAGAACAGGTAGCCCTGGCCGTGCTCGCAGCCGAGGGCCGTCAGGTAGTCCCTCTGGCGCTCGGTCTCGATGCCCTCAGCCACGACGCTCAGGCCGAGGCTGTGCGCCATCGCGACCATGGCGCGCACGAGTGGGGCATCCCCGACGGTCAGGGATGTCCCGGACGAACGATCGGTCGACCTTCAGCGTGTCGACCGGGAGCACCGCGAGCCGGGACAGCGACGAGTGTCCGGTGCCGAAGTCGTCGATGGCCAGTCGGACGCCCGTCGCCCGCAGGGCCAGCAGCTGCTCCTGGCTGTTCGGGGCCATCGCGGTGCTCTCGGTGATCTCCAGGACGAGGCGTCCGGGGTCCAGGCCCGTCACGGCCAGCGCCTCGGCGACCGTACCAGCGAAGTGCGGGTCCAGGAGCTGGCGTGGGCTGACGTTCACGGCAACCTCATGCAGAGCGTCCGGCCCCAGCTCCTGGGACCAGTCCACCAGCTGCTGGCACGCGGCCCGCAGGATCCAGGCCCCCAGCCGGTGGATCAACGGACCTCGCTCGGCAGCGACGAGGAACTCCTCCGGGGGGATGTATCCGCGTGTGGGATGGTTCCAGCGGACCAGGGCCTCCACCCCCACGATCCGCTGGTCGTCGAGGCGGACCAGCGGCTGGTAGTGCACATCGAGCTGGTCCTCGTCGATGGCGACCGCGAGCTCCCCCTCCAGGGTGAGGCGCGCGACGAGATCGTCGTGCATGGCCGGCGCGAACTGCTTCCAGCGGTTCTTGCCGGCCGCCTTCGCGGCATACATGGCCAGGTCCCCGTCACGCAGGGCGTCGTCGACATCGCGTCGATCGGTGTCCAGCATGACCAGGCCGATGCTGGTGCCCACCTCGATCTCGGCGGACCCGAGGGACACCGGCTGGCGGAGCCGGTTGAGCAGGCCGGCACACACCCAGCGCATCTCCGCCAGCGAGACGTCGGGCAACAGGAGGGCGAACTCGTCGCCGCCGAGCCGCGAGAGGCAGGAACCCTCGAACTGACGGGCCACGATCTCCAGCCGGCGGGTGGCCTCCACGAGCAGGACGTCGCCGTGGGTGTGCCCGTACAGCTCGTTGACCAGCCTGAAGTCATCGAGGTCGAGGATCAGCAGGGCGCCAGTGGCCTCATCGCCATCGAGCATCACGGCGAGCTGGTCGCGAAGCCGGACCCGATTGGCGGCGCCGGTCAGGCTGTCAGTGTGCTCCAGCAGATGCAGCTGCTTCTCCAGGCTGCGCCGTTCCGAGCCCTCGCGCGTCGCGGACACCAGGGCGTCCGCAGCTGGGGCACCCATCGATCCCTGCGGGCGCTCGGGGCTCTGCACCCCGGGCCGGGACGATGCGCGGGACCTGGCCATCCCCGACCCGATCAGGGCCGCGAGTGCACCCGCAGCGAAGGGGACGATGGGGGGCAACGCTGTGCGATTCATGCGGGGACTCCCTCGCCCGCGATCACGGCCTGCTCGACCGCGGTGAAGATCGTCCGGGAGCGGCAGCCCTTGACCAGGAAGGTCGCTCCGGCCTCACGGACTCGGGCCTGCAGGCCGGGATCGTCATACGCGGACAGGATGATCACGGGGATCACGCCCTGGAGCTCGATGGCGAGGTCGAGGCCACCGATGTCCCCCGGCATCCGCAGGTCACTGATGACGACATCGGGCAGGGCGAGCCGCGCGAGGGCGACCCCCTGGAAGCCGCTGGCTGCCTCGGCCACGACGTCGTACCCCGCGTCCTCGAGCAGCTGGCGGAGCTCGGTGCGCAGCCCGGCGTCGTCGTCGACCACGAGGATGCGGGTGGGGCCGGTCACGAGGCCCTCCGATCGTCGGCCAGGGCAGCCTCGATCGCCGACACGATCCGCCGGTACGGGCAGCCCTTGATCAGGTAGGCCGAGACCCCCAGGTCCGACAGGATGCTCTGCAGGCCGAGATCGGCGTACGCCGAGAACATGATGATCCGGACGTTCGGGGAGCGTTCACGAAGCTGGCGTGCCATCTCGACACCACCCATGCCAGGCATCCTCAGGTCGAGCAGGACCACGTCGGGCCCGACCTCGGAGATCACGGCAAGGCCCGCTGCGCCGTCACCGGCCTCGCCCACCACGTCGTACCCCGCATCCACCAGCAGCTCGTGCAGGGCAAGCCGCAACGCAGCATCGTCATCGACAAGGACCAGCCTCGCCGTGCCCGCGGATCGCCGCTCGGCCGCAGGCGCCGGCAGCGGCAGCTGGCTCGTCGCCTGACCCCGACCCAGGCTCCAGGACATCCCCATCGGGCGCACCGCGACCTGGACGTGCGTGGCCGGACGCTCCTGAAGTGTCGCGATCATGCCGCCCCCTCCAGGGTCAGTAGCTCGTGGTCCAGTCCGGCCGTCCGCGGAACCCTCGCGGTGAGTCGCGTCCCAGCGCCGGGATCCGACTCGACCACCAGCAGTCCTCCGGTCGACTCGATCCGCTCCCGCATGCCCACCAACCCGTAGTGCCCGTCCCGCAGCAGTGACGTCGACGATTCGGGCCGGAAGCCCTGTCCGTCATCGGCCACCGTCAGCTCGACGACTCCACCGAGGTCACGCAACTCGACCTCAACTGAGGTGGCGTTCGCGTGCTTGGCCACGTTCCACAGCGCCTCCTGGACGACCCGGTACAGCGCAGTCTCGGTATCAGGGGGCAGCGGCACGACAAGGGCTCCACTGACCCGCCCAACCACGTGGGTACGCTCGGCGAAGTCGTCCACCAGGTCCCGTACGCCGGCGGCGAAACCGGCCTCGTCCAGGATCGGGGGACGAAGCTCGGTCATCATCCGGCGCAGGGAGTCGACCTCGGCCCGGAGCTCGTCCTGCCCCCGCTCGAGCAGGTCTGCCGCAACGACCGGATCGCCGCGATCGAGGCGCAACATCGCGCGATCCAGCGTCAGGGACACCGATGCCAGCCGCTGGATCGGGCCATCGTGGAGGTTGGCCGCCAGGTGGATCCGTTCCTCCTCTGCGGCATGAACGGTCCTGTCCAGCAGGAGCTTTCGTTCCGACTGCGCCTGTTCCAGGTCCGAGAAGGCCGTCTGCAGCTGGTCGTGCTGGGACTCGACCTCGTCCAGCAGGCCACTCATCCGGACCAGCACGAGCACGAACATCACCATGCAGCCCACGGCGATGACGACGATCTCGTCGTAGTTGCCGCTCGAGGCCCGGACCGCGATGAGCGCGGGGGCGGTCAGCGCGGCGACCGCCATCACCACCAGGCGTCGGTTGGACGGCGGCGGTGCAGACTCGGCCCGCTGCCCGTAGTGGCGCATGGAGGGGTGCAGCGCGGCGGTGCCGAACAGCACGTAGGCCGTGAGCCACCCGACATCGACGAGGCCGCCCGACTGATACGTGCCGGCCAGCAGCTGGGAGAAGTAGACGATGTCGGCGACGAGGTTCACGACGAGCGCTGCCACCAACAGGCGGAAGGTGACCACCCGAGCGCCGGGGGTGAGGAGCAGGCGGACGAGCAGCGCGATCAGCAGCAGGTCACCGAGGGGGTACCCGATCGAGGCGAGCTTCTCCGACAGCGGCAGGGTGGGATCGCTGGCGTAGGGGGCCATCAGGAAGGTCCACAGGAGGACGGCGGCGGCGACCGTGATGAGTCCAGCGTCGACGAGTCCTGCTCGGTCACGCCCCGGCATCTGCCGCCTCAGTGTGAGGAACAGCGAGGCTCCGAGCAGGGGGTACAGCGCGTAGTAGGCAATGTCGGCCACGGACGGGAAGGGCGGCTCGGACCCGTACTGCTCGGTCAGCTTCATGTAGATGAAGTCGCCGAGGACGTAGAACGCGACTCCCGCGGCCAGCAGGTACCACGGCGCCCTCGACTCGGGCCGCCACAGGTGCACTCCCACGACGATGGACAGGACCCCGAACGCGCCGACGGCAACGCCCACGGCGTCGACCATCTGCTCGGGCACGACGAAGTAGTACGCCGCCACAGCGGCCATCCCCACGCAGAGCTGACTCACCCAGATCTCAGCCGCGCGTCGCTGACGTGTGGTCGCGACAACCATGGGTGATCAATCGGCGACGCACGCACGTCGCTTGAGTCGGGTCCGCCCCGCCCCTGCGGGTGTCGAGCTCACGTCGGGCTGGCGTGACGACTCATCCCGAGGTGCAGGACGTGGCGGCGATCGCATCCAACGTCGCGGCGACGTGAGCGGACGTGGCCAGCGGCAGGACCCACGAGTCCTCACCGCGCACCCGCGCCGAGACCGCCTCGATCATGAGCCGATAGGGGTCGCAGGCAGCGAACTCCTCCTCGCGCGCGACACCGTCCTCCACCACGCGCAGGACGCAGGGCTCGTGCCAGGTGGTGAACGCCTGGCCGCCGAACTCGACGCTCAGCCCCGGCGCCTCGATCGTGAGGCCCTGGGCCTCGGGGCGCTCGAAGGAGGCCGTGATCGTCGCCGACCCGTTCGCGTGGGTCAGCACGGCGGCGGTGGTCAGGTCAACGCCGGTCGGACCGATGTGACGCACGACGCTGTCCACGACGACCGCCTCCGCGCTCAGGGCCGACAGTGCCGCTGACACCGTGTAACAGCCGACGTCCATCAGCGCCCCACCGCCGCGCCTCGGGTCCAGGCGGTAGTTGTCGGCCGGGACACCCGGGAAGGTGAACCACGCCCGGACGTCGCGGGGCCCCGCGACCGGGGCGACCAGCGCCTCGATCCGCTGGGTTCGGGGGTGCCAGCGGTTCCACGCGGCCTCGACGAGCAGCAGGCCGGCATCATCGGCCGCGTCCCACATGCGGGCGACCTCGGCGGCATCGAGGCCCAGCGGCTTCTCGCACAGGACGTGCTTGCCAGCGTCCAGTGCGAACTGGACCCAGTGCAGGTGGTCGTCGTTCGGCAGTGACACGTACACCGCGTCGACGTCGTCGCGGGCGCAGATCTCTGAGTACGACCCGACCGATCCCGCGGGCTCCAGCGTGCGCTGCCCGTGCCGCGTCCCGCGCGCCCACCGCCTGGAGGACCGCACCGTCGGCAGCGTGGACGGCGGGGGCGAGCCCCTTCGACGCCACGTACCCGGCCCCGAGGAAGCCCCACCGGACCGGGGGCGGGCCACTCACAGCGGGACCACCGGGCGCCCGTCGTCGGCCGCCGATGCGGACGCGGCCTCCATGACCGACAGGACGCGGCGCGACTGCTCGGCGGTGACGGTCATCGGCAGGCCGAACAGCAGCCTGTCAGCCAGCTCGCGGTGGAACGGGTAGGCGGGGCCCGCCGGCGTGGCCACATGGGTGACGCTGCCATCCGCAGCGTGCACCTCCAGCGCTGGCGGGGAGTCCGCGGGAGCCAGGTGGTCCTCGACGAGGGTCCCGATGTCGTTGCGGCCCACGATCTTCTCGGATCGCCACTGGCCCACGATGGCCCCGCGGGTGCCCAGGACGTACCAGCGGGGCTTGAGCGCAGCGGCCAGGTCCGAGTGCGTGAACTCCGCCTCGACCCCATCGGTGAACCGGATGGTCACCCGCGAGTGGTCGGCGTTCGTCACGTCGAACCACTGACGCTTGTGAGCGGCAGCCGTCACGTAGTCGATCGCGGTGGGGATCAGGTCGAGCACCTGGTCGAGCAGGTGCGAGCCCCAGTCGTAGAAGGCCCCACCCGAGACCCCCTCATCGGAGTGCCACAGGTTGCACGGGTGCCCGTAACCGCCGACGAAGGTCTCGACATGGAACACCTCCCCGATGTCGCCGCGGTCGATGATCCGACGCACTGCGAGGTGATCCGGGTCGAACCGCCGGTTCTGGTAGACCACCGCCAGCAGTCCCGCCTCGTGAGCGGCTGCCATGACCTCGTCGGCCTCAACGGTGCGGATGGCGAACGGCTTCTCCAGGACGACGTGCTTGCCGGCCGCGATCGCCCGAAGCGCCCACGTCGCGTGCGAGCTCGGCGGCGTCGAGATCACGACGAGGTCGACATCGTCGCGGTCCAGCAGGGCCTGCGCCGAGGTCGTCGTCGCGACACCGGGGGCGGCCGCCGCTGCGTGGTCCAGTCGCTCCTGGGACGTGTCGCACACGGCCGAGAGCGAGAGCCCGTCGACGGCGCGCACCGCCCGGCTGTGCTCGTGTCCGATGGCCCCGTAGCCGAGCAGGCCCACCCGCACCGGCACCGGGTGCGGGTGTTCGCCCACCTCCCGCAGCACCTGAACCAGGAGCCGTGTCGCGTCGCGATCGACGATCGCCGCGGGGGTCGTCCCCATGGTCCAGGCCGCGGTCAACGTCGAGGGCCGCCACGTCAGCACCGGATGGTCGGTGAGCCCAAGGCGTGCGGTGCGCAGGACGCGCACGTCGTCGGCGATCCGCACCACGGTCGCAACACTGCCTGGAAGATGCTCGTGCTCGTCGTGGTGGGCGTGATCACCGTGCGTGTGGAAGGCAGAGAACAGCTGCTCGCCATCCGGGCCCATCCGCAGGCGCACGTCATGCTCCGGCGAGCGGGGACCCAGGTCGAGTCCCGCAGCCTGCGACAGGACCCCGTCCGGATCAGCCTCGGTCAGGGTTGCCCCAGCGAGCAGGACGCGGACCTCCGGGTCAGCCAGGGCTGCCGCCAGGCCGGACTCCAGCGGGCGATCCGCCCAGACGACGACCACGTCGGCAGCAACCAGTGCGGCCGCGCTGCCGGGCTCGCCGGCGTCCTGGATCCCTGCGGCGGTCAGCCGGGCCCGGAGGTCCATCACCGCCGCACCCTCGGGAGCCGAGCTGAGCCTGACGATCCACGCTGCATTGACCACATCGCGACCCTAGCCGAACGCGGTGGGGCCGCCACCGGACCGCCCTCGGCCCAATCCCGCCCGGGAGATCCGGCAACTCCCCACTGGTGCCGCGGCTAGCCTTGTCAGGTGGCACGGGCGGCGGGGTCGAGTTCGGGGGCGCGGCGCAGAGCGCGGACCCCGCGGGGGGTGGACCTGCTCCTGGACCGTGACGGGTTGTGGTGCAGCGCACCCGGGAGTGGCCCCGGAGTGCTGCGCTCCGTGCCGGTGCCAGGCGGGATGGCGCCCGGCAGGCTCTGGGCAATGCCGGTTGACCAGGATCTCGGGCTCAGCCTGGCCGACCTGCTGGATCCGGCATCGGGGAGCGGCCCTGGACCTCCCACGATCAGGGCGGTGGCACTCGGGCGACTCATGGCGGCCGCATTCCGGGCAGCCGCCGATCATCCTGCACCCATGCCGCTGGGGGCTGGATGGAGGTGGCGGGCCGCACCCGGCCCTTCGCTGGCGGGAGCCCTGGACGCCGCCGTGGCTGAGTGCGTCTCGGCCGGGGTGGTGGTCGACGACGAGCCCGAGTTGCGGCTGCGGGACCTCGTCGATGACGTCGTGGACGCTCGGGTGACCGCCGGCCTGGCCGAGGGAGACGTCGCGATCCGCGCGTCGGGGGCCACGTCCGGTCAGCGCGGGGCCGCGCTCTGGACCGACCATGTGATCGCCCGAGCGGGGGCCAACGCCCGGACAGCCGTGGTGCTCAGCCCACCGGACCCCGAGGCACTCACGGGTCGCGTGGCCTGGACGCTGTCGGCACTGGCAATCCGGATCGACGAGCCGACCACCCGGCTGCCGTGGGGCAGCGCGGACCCGGCGCTGTTCGGGGCCGCGCCCGGGGCCTGGGAGAGGTGGGCCGCCACGGAGACGAGCATGCTGCTCCGCGCGTGGGGCACCCGCCTGCCCGGGTTGGTCGAGGAGCTGGGCGCAGGGTCCTCGGTGGGCCTGGCGGACGGCGATGTGCTGGAGTTCGTCGACCAGGTGGCGCCCCGGTTGCAGGCGGCCGGGTTCGACGTGATCGCCCCAGGTGGGCTGTTGCGCCCAGCCCCGGTCCGCCGCCGGTTGTCCTCGCCCGGCTCGGGCACTGGTGCGCTGAGCGTGGACGGGCTGGGCCTGGAGGCCCAGGTTCTCGTCGATGGCGAGCCGCTGACCGCTGAGGACTTCGCCGCCCTGGCAGCGTCGAAGTCCGAACTGGTGTCGGTTCGCGGGCGCTGGCTGCGGATCGGACCGCAGGACGCGCAGAGACTGGCGGCGCTGGTGCGACGGTTGCATCGGCCGGTGACCCCCGGCGACCTCCTTGCCGATGAGGCGTTCGAGGGCATCGAGCTCGACGCCGAGCAGGTCCTGCCCTCCGGGTTGCGCGCGGCACGCACCATGCCGCTCCCCGACGGCGTCCTGGCGACTCTGCGCCCCTACCAGCGCGCTGGTCTGGACTGGCTGTCATGGCTGGCCGACAACCGGGTCGGCGGGATCCTGGCCGACGACATGGGGCTGGGCAAGACCCTGCAGGTGCTGGCCTGGATCCAGGCCGACCACGAGGGCCCCACGCTCGTCGTCTGCCCAGTGACCCTCGTGGACACCTGGGCGCGCCAGGCTGCCCAGTTCACTCCCGGGCTGCGGGTGGCCACCTTCCACGGCGTGGCCCGCGGCTCCGTGGCCGAGGCGGCCACCGGGGCCGACATCGTCGTGACCACCTATGGCCTGCTGGCCCGCGACGAGTCCCTGGCGGCGGTCGCCTGGCACCGGGTCGTGCTCGACGAGGCACAGGCCATCAAGAACCCTGACACCCGGGCAGCCCGCGCGGCGCGGGCCCTGACCTGCACCCACCGGTTGGTGGTCACGGGCACCCCTGTGGAGAACCACCTCGGGGACCTGTGGTCGCTGATGGCGTTCGCCCATCCCGGGCTGCTTCCGCGGCGCAAGCAGTTCACGACCCGGTACGCCGCGGGGGATCCCGCTGAGGTCGCCCGCTTGCGTGCCGTGGTCGGACCCTTCCTGTTGCGCAGGGTCAAGACCGATCCGGGCATCCTCCCTGACCTGCCTGATCGCCAGGTCATCCGCGCGGACTGCACGTTGACCCGCGAGCAGGTCGGGGCCTACGAGGCGGTCGTCGCCGACATGATGGGCGCCCTCGAGGAGCTCCGCCAGGCCGCAGCCTCGCGAGGTTCCGCAGCCCCGCGACAGCCGAAGGGGACCGGGCGAAGGCAGGCAGTGATCCGGAGCTGATGGGCCGCCGAGCCGCCGTGCTCGGCGGGATCTCGCGGCTCAAGCAGATCTGCGTCCACCCGGCGCTGCTCACCGAATCACGGCGCTCGCTGGGTGATCGGTCGGGCAAGGTGACCCGCCTGGTCGACCTCTGCGCCCAGATCGTCGACGAGGGCCAGGCGGTTGTCGTGTTCACGCAGTTCGCGTCGTTCGTCCCGGACCTCGCGGCCCACCTCCGCGACGAGCTCGGGGTGGAGGTGGCGACACTGACCGGCTCCCACAGCCGGTCGGCGCGCGCGGCGACAGTTGCCGCCTTCAGCGACCCGGCCGGCCCGCCGATCCTGATCGCCTCCCTCAAAGCTGGCGGCACGGGGTTGACGCTCGTGCGGGCCAACCACGTCATCCACCTGGACCGCTGGTGGAACCCTGCGGTCGAGGATCAGGCAAGTGACCGGGTATGGCGCATCGGCCAGCACCAGAAGGTCTCGGTGCACGTGCTGGTCTGCCCCGGCACGCTGGAGGACCGCATCGACGAGGCGCTGACGGCGAAGCGTTCGCTGGCCGCCTCCGTGGTCCGCTCCACGGAGGCGGCCATCACTGAGATGTCGGATGCCGACCTGTCCGCGCTGGTCGGCCTCGTGCGCGAGCGGGTCCTCGAATGAGCCGGGGACGTTGGGACTACTACGACACACCCCCGAGGCGATCGGTCGAGGGCGGGGTCGTCGTCGCCAAGCCGGGCAAGGTGAACGATCCATCAGCAGTGGACCTCGTCGCCGCCGCCGAGATGGAGAGCGCACCGCAGATCCTCGCCCGTGGGCGCACCTATGCCCGCGCCGGACAGGTCGTTGCCGTCCACGTGGAACCCAAGGGCTTCTCAGGTCAGATCCAGGGCACCGGGTCCCGACCCTACGAGGTGCGCCTCGACCGCACCACGATCTCCGGCTCCGAGCGCGTGGCCGCGGACTGCACCTGCCCCTACGGATGCGACCACGGCTGGTGCAAGCATGCCGCAGCGCTGGCCTACGTTGCGGCGTTCCTCCTCGACCGCGACCCGACGGCCCGGCAGGCGTGGACTGGAGCGCCGTCCACCGTCGAGGCCCACGACCCGGGTATCCCCGGGACCATCGCGGAAACGGCTGTGGTCCCGGCCTCCGCCCTGACCCTGGACCCCGACGACCTGGCCACATTGCGCAGCCCACTCCCCCGGCAGGATGCCCAAGGGCTGCTGGCGGCGGCCGAGGCGCTCGTCCCACACCCGTGGCGCCTGTGACTCCGTGCGAGCAGGGGAACGGGGTGCGGCCTTCCCCTGCCGCGAGACGGGCTCGCGCAGGAGCTCAAGAGGGCTGACCGCGGCGGTTCATCCCGGGGAGCGTCCGAGAGCCTGCTTGTCGGCGCGGGCCTGGCGTGGTGGGATCCGGGTATGCAGCACGCGACGTCGGGCGACGGCACTCTGATTGCCTTCCATGAGGTGGGTGACGGGGTTCCGGTCGTCATCGTCGGGGGTGCGTTCTCGACCGCGGAGGCGGGTGTTCCGCTTGCTGCGGCGCTGGCAGCCGCGGGCATGCGCGGCGTGACGGTGGACCGCCGCGCCCGCGGGAACAGCGGCGACACCGCCCCCTACCTGCCTGCCCGCGAGGCGGAGGACCTCAAGGCGGTCATCAACGCGATCGGCGGTGAGGCGGCAGTGATCGGCCACTCCTCTGGCGCCGTACTTGCCTTGCTCGCCGCCGCGGAGGGCGTGCCCATGACGCACCTGTTCCTCTCGGAGCCGCCGTTCCGCTTCGGGGAGGGCGAGCCGCCTGGGGACCTGCCCGAGCGCCTCCAGTCGCTGATCGACGACGGGCATGCGGACGAGGCCGTGATCCTGTTCCAACGGGAAGCGGTGGGGCTGCCGGACCCCGTGATCGAGCAGATCCGGTCCAGCCCCATGTTCGCCGCCCTCGTCCCGTTGGCCCAGTCAACCGTGTACGACGCCGTGCTCACGGGGGCCGTCTCGACTCCGACGGAGGCGATGATCGGTGTGGAGGTTCCTGTGACGATCCTGCGCGGTGAGCCGACGTTCCCGATGCTTGTCGCAGCGACCGACCGGTTGGCCGAGCTGATGCCGCACGCGGAACTGGTGGTTGTCCCGGAATCACACGACCACGGGGTCGATCCGGTCGGCACCGTCCGTGAGATCCGCAGCCGGCTCGCACTTCCAGAATGACCTGGGCCAGCGAACTGAATGCCGCACGACTCGATTCCGTTCCGGGATCCAACGTCGGCTGCCTGTGCCGGAGGCGAATGCTTGCGGACGCCCATCCCGGCCAGCCGATTCCACCGGATTCCGGGACGTTTGTGATCACTGTGTGACCAGACCCCGAGGGCCTCGCTCGATCGACGCTCACGGGCCGAAGCGGCCGGTGCCGGTCTTCGCATCCTCCCTCGCTCAGCGGTTCGGGCGGGCCGGTGCTGGTCGGTTGGGGGCAGTGGCGCGGGTGTCGAACTGGGTGCTCGCGAGTTGCCGTTCGGTCAGGGCGACCAGGTCGAGCACCTGCCGGGCGATGAACGCCGTCGCACCCCGCTCGATGGACTTCGTCGTCAGGATCCCCGCCTGTCGAAGCTCGTCCAGGGCCAAGCTCGCGGCGGGGAAGGACACCCCAAGGATGTGGGCCAGGGTGGTGGCGGTGAGGACCGGGGCCCCCGGCAGTAGCTCGAGCAGTCGGGCCGCCGCCGAATCGGCCCGTGGTGCGGCGCGCAGCCCGGTCGCTGTGCGGTGGGCAGCGAGGCGGGTCGTCCAGTCGACACGGAGTCCCTGGATGCGGTCGACGAGTTGCTGGGATTGCTCGACGGCGATCACGGCGGCGTCCATGAAGGTCCCCAGCCAGGTGTTGACCGCCGCACTGGCTTCGGCGCTCCCCGTCGCCGACTCATGCCGGTAGGCGGTCAGCCCGTCCACGTACCGGTCCCGCAGCGTGGCCAGCACGAGGCTGATGGGCAATCGGCAATCGACCCATCCACGACTGAGCGCACCCACCGCGACAGCAGGATTGACACCCGGCAGGATCGACTCACCACTCAGGAGGACGCACGATGCACACTCGCACACTCGGACAGGGCCTGGAGGTCTCGGCGATCGGCTTGGGCGCGATGGGCATGTCCATGAGCTATGGCCAGAACCCGGGCAGCCGCGAGGACATGATCGCGGTCCTGCGCGGCGCCGTGGACCTGGGCGTCACGTTCTTCGACACCGCTGAGGTCTACGGCCCGTATGTCAACGAGGAGCTCATCGGCGAAGCACTGCAGCCGGTGCGCGATGACGTCGTGATCGCCACCAAGTTCGGCTGGGACATCGTCGACGGGAAGATGGTCGGCCTGGACAGTCGCCCGGAGCAGATCCGCCGGGTCGCTGAGGCCTCACTTCGCCGGCTGCGCCTCGAGGTGATCGACCTGTTCTACCAGCACCGGGTCGACCCGGACGTGCCCATCGAGGACGTCGCCGGCACCGTGGCCGAGCTCGTCACGGAGGGGAAGGTGCGCCACTTCGGGTTGTCGGAGGCCGGTGCCGGGACAATCCGCCGCGCCCATGCGGTGCACCCAGTGACCGCCGTGCAGTCCGAGTACTCACTGTGGACTCGTGACCCCGAGCCGGAGGTGCTACCCACCTGCGCCGAGCTGGGCATCGGATTCGTCCCGTTCAGCCCGTTGGGCAAGGGCTTCCTCACCGGCACCGTGACCACCGACACCCAGTTCGCCGACGACGACGTCCGCCGCCGGGTGCCCCGGTTCGAGGCGGCCAACCTAGCGGCCAACCAGGCGCTCGTGGACCGGGTCCGCCAACTGGCCGAGGCCAGGGGCGCCACCCCGGGGCAGGTCGCCCTGGCGTGGCTACTGGCCCAGCAGCCCTGGATCGTGCCCATCCCGGGCACCCGCCGGCTGTCCCGCGTCCAGGAGAACGCCGAGGCCACCGCTGTCGCGCTGTCCGCCGACGAACGCGCCGAGCTCGACCACCTCACCGAGGAGGTCGGCGTGGCCGGCAACCGCTACAACGACGCCATGCTGGGCATGGTCGGCCGATAGGAGCCCAAGCCCGATCGGGACCCGCGCAAGCCGCGCTCATCGTGACATCGTGGTCTCCGGCCGCGCGCCAGCGGCTTCGAGCACCGGCACCGTCCAGCCATCGCCCACCGCCGACACCGGGTGCGACCTTCCTCCGCCTGTCGACCGCGTTGGGGCAGCTGGGCAGTGATGCCAGGCATGCTGGACGAATCTCTACGTTACATGTAACATTGCGGCATGGCCGTACGTGAGCGCGTTAGCGCATACCGGACCAGGATGCGAGCCCAAGGCCTGCGACCGGTCCAGATTTGGGTACCCGACGTACGCTCACCGGAGTTCGCCGCCGAGGCACAGCGCCAGTCCGCACTCGTTGCGGCCGTCGATCGCGACAGTGACGACATGGACTTCGTTGAGGCCGTCTCGGTGGACTGGGACGAATGAGACGCGGGGACATCGTTACCGTCGCAGGTGGCGTCTATGCCAGCAAGCCGCGGCCGGCACTCGTCGTTCAAGACGACCGGTTCGATGCGACCGACTCGGTGACCGTCTGCCCCTTCACCACCACCGAGGTCGACGCACCTCTGTTGCGGGTCCCGGTGCTCGCCAGCAAGGCAAACGGCCTCGGCCACGACAGCTACCTGATGGTCGACAAGACCACCACCGTGCGCAGAAGCAACGCCCGCACTGTGCTCGGAAGGCTCGAAGCAACGACCTTGGTCGAGTTCGAGCGGCGACTGCTCGTATTCCTCGGATTCGGGGCCTAGAAACGCCGCTCTACGAGCAGCCGAACAGGTGCTGCATACCGGCCGCCTATCGGGCGCCTTCTGGGGCCGGGCGGTCTCGTTGACGGCGTTCAGGGGCGGCGGTTGCCCGCTACAGCGAGTCTCTGCCGCTACGCATCACGTCCCGGGATCCGGCTGCACTGAGCACGATTCCGGTCCGGGGCGGTTGTCGTGTAGCGGTGTAGCGGCAATTCCGGGAGGCGACGAGTCGGGTCGGGCGCTCTCGCGGGCAGGCGCCCTGCGTCCGGGGGCTGGCGGACGTTGATGCTGGCGTGGCACGGGCTGCGCGAGTCGACCCGCGATGTCGACTCGTTGCGTCCCTTGGGTGCGGAACTGGTCCAGGCTGCCAAGGGGTCGGCGCTGCGCATGGTCTGGCTGTCGGGTGGCTCAACGCGCGCGCCGCCGCGTTCAGTCCGGTCACGCTGGACGTCGAGGACTGCACGGTCCTGCTCGATCACCCGCGTATGCGGGTCCTCGGTGCACCGCTGACCAGGTGTTCCAGATGAAGCTGTATGCCGCCCGGGACCGCGACCTGGGCGACCTGCGCGCCTTGTGGCCACTCGCCGGATTCGGCTCCCGACAGCAGCCTGCCGAGCAGCTCTGGCAGGCTCATCGAGTCCGGGCGTCGGCTCTCTATCGTCGCAGGTCAGGTGGGAGGTTTTCCGGTCTTCTGGGCTGTGGTTCCTGGGTTCTGGTCACGGATTGGTCACATGTGCCCTGCGGAACCCCTGCGGAACCCCAGCGTGGCAGGCGAAGTTGTGCGCGGACCTGGCCGCTCCCCCCTGGCTTGACAGTCATTCGCGGCGTTGTGGGGCACATCCAGGTGACGCTCATGCCGAAGCGACGTCGCTTCCAGACTCCACTTTCTAGTACCGCCAGTGGTACCATAATGTCCGTGCCTTCGGTAGCCAAGATCGTCGCGGCAATGCGCGCGAACCCGCGCAACATCCGCTACGACGATCTGGCCAAGGTCCGCGAGCACCACTTCGGCCCGCCGCGAACCAGCGGTGGATCGCATCTGGTGTTCAAGACGCCCCGGCCCGGCGACCCGCGGGTCAACATCCAGAACGACCACGGCATGGCGAAGGCCCACCAGGTGCGCCAGGTCCTGGTCGCGATCGAGAAGGAGGCTGGCTCATGAGCGAGACGATGATTGACGTGACCCGCTACACGTACCGGGTCACCTGGTCGGTCGAGGACGAGGAGTACGTCGCCACCTGCGTGGAGTTGCCCTCGCTGTCCTGGCTGGCCGACACCCAGGAGGACGCCCTGGGCGGGCTTCGCGACCTCGTCGCCGAGGTCGTCCGGGACTTGACCGGCACTGGCGAGCCGGTGCCGGAACCGCTGTCATCGCGGTCCTACTCGGGCAAGTTCAACCTCCGCGTCGGCGAACAGCTCCACCGCCGGCTCGCCATGGAAGCTGCCGCAGAACACCTCAGCCTCAACCAATATGTCGTCCGGCGACTCAACGACGCATCCTGAGCCCCTGGCCGAGGCCCACCTACGGACGGGACGGACGATAGGCGGCGGAGAGACGCACCTTCTTGAGTGCGTCTGCGGGCTTAACGGGAAGCGGCATCCGGTTGGGCGCGCGGGTCAGGACCTGGTCTTCTGCAGCGGCCGACCACTCCCCGTGGAAAGTCGCGCGTCGGCACGGCTTGTCCGCCCAACTCGTGGAACCGGGCCTGGTGGGCAGCGAGGGGCCCGGGGGGCAGTACATCCGGGGCTTACGACACTAGTGGGGCCGGCTACGCCGGGTGCATGCTCAACTGTGAGGCCCACCGCCGCCGTGGCACCACATGCCCGGTCCGGCGGGAGCGGGAAGGGGAGCAGTGCGATGACCGGCCGAGGTGTTCGCCATGAGGGATCCCCGCGAGGTGCGGGTGCTGGGCTGGACTTGATCCCCGGGATTGGAGGTAGTGGGGATCGACGCCTGGGCCCCGCGGAGGATTCGTCTGACGCCCGGGAGCGGCTGGATCGAGTGTTCGCCGCGCAGCGGGCGGCCGTGGAGCGTGACCCGTACCCGAGCGCACAGCAGCGCGTCGAGTGGCTGTCGCGGGTCCGCCCGATGATCGCTCGTCACCGCGATGCCGTGCTCGATGCGTTGGACGCCGACTTCGGCGGGCATTCCCGCGAGCTGGCGGAGGTCACCGAGTTGATGGGGCCGTTGAATCGGGCGGCGTTCGCCATCGCGCACGTCCACGGGTGGATGAAGCCGTCCCCCCGACCTGTGGATCGAGTCACTCTGGGCCGCTCGCGGGCCTATGTGCGCTACGAGCCCAAGGGCGTGGTCGGCAACATGGTGTCCTGGAACTTCCCGTTCGATATCGGGCTGGGGCCGACCATCGACGCCCTCGCGGCGGGCAACCGGGTCGTGGTCAAGCCGTCGGAGCTGGCCCCGGCGTGCGGGCAGGTGCTGGCCGACATGGTCGCTGGCTCGTTCGCCGAGGACGAGGTGGCGGTCGTCACCGGGGAACTGGAGCTGTCGCGGTACTTCGCGTCGCTGCCGTGGGACCACCTGGTATTCACCGGCAGCGCCGCTGTGGGCCGGGAGGTCATGCGCGCGGCCGCGGCCAACCTGGTGCCGGTCACTCTGGAGCTGGGCGGCAAGTGCCCCGTGGTCGTGGGCGCGGACAAGGTCACCGACCGGCAAACGATCGCCAGCGTGGCCGGGATCAAGGTCATCAAGCATGGGCAGATGTGCATCAGCGATGACTACTGTCTGGTGCCCCGCGCCGCACTGGATTCGTTCGCTGGGCTGGTGGTCGACTTCTGGCGGGAGCACTTCGCCGCTGACGGGGGCGCAGGCTCCTCATGCGGCATCATCACCGACCGGCACGTGGGCCGGCTGTCCTCCTTGGTGGCCGACGCCCGGGAGCGTGGTGCGGCGGTGATCCAGGTCGGGCCCGACCCCGAGCCCGGGTCGCGGCGGATGCCCCTGTTCGTCGTGGTCGACCCGCCGGTGGACTGCGCCCTGATGGGCGAGGAGATCTTCGGCCCGATCCTGCCGATCCTGCCCTACGACAGCCTGGACGACGTCGTCGCGCAGGTCGGACGCGGCGGGCACCCACTGGCGCTGTACGTGTTCACCGACGACCGGTCGTTCGTCGCCGAACTCGCCCGCCGGACCCGCTCGGGTGGGGTGGCAGTCAACAGCGTCGCCGGGCACGCCGTGCTGCCCTCCCTCGGGTTCGGCGGCGTGGGGGCCAGCGGGATGGGCCGCCACCACGGCCAGGACGGGTTCCGTGAGCTGTCCAACCCGCGCGGCTACTTCGCCCTCGGCTCGGGCAGCGTCACAAACGCGGTGACCCCGCCGTACGGGCCCCAGACCCGGGCGCTACTCGACATCGCCGACGGGACCACCTGGCAGCAACTGCGCTTCGGCCTGCCCCGCATGCTACGCAACCGGCTGCCCGAACGACTGCCGCTGCCCCGGCACTGAGCCCCGCCCACGCGAGCAGGGCCGTTGGAGGTGAGCACCTCGTGATGGACGGATCCCACAACGGGCGCCCCACTGGCTGCCACTTCCTGGGAGCCCGGGTATCTGCCGCGGCCCTCCTGGTGGTGGTGGGGGTGCCTATTCTCACCGGATGTCCCAGTGGCGGTGGGGAACGTGCCCCGACGTCACCCACGGCGAGCCCGCAACCCAGCAGCCCGGCACCAAGTTGGTCCGGCACGATCGTGCCGCTTCCCATCTATCCCAGCGAAACGGGAGGGCTCGCCACGACGCGGCCACACGCGCCCGGTGAGCCGTCACCGACTCCGACACCTCGGATCACCCCAGCAGAGCCCGGCACGGACCCAAGCCAGAGCCCCGCGCTGCCGCCGCACAGTCACCGGCACGGACGTGCACCCCCACGCTCGCACCTGATCGTTG
>CAVTOX010000009.1:0-203304 GCA_963736425.1 uncultured Actinomycetes bacterium | reverse complement strand
GGGAGGGTCGGCGCCGGAGCGGGTCTTGGATAGAAGTCCACGGAATCGGTGGCGGGGTCGACGTCGTGTCGCCCCTCGGCTCGTTCCGGGACCACCACCGCAAGACCATGCGTGGGGCCGGACCCTCAGTGTTGTGTTGTTTCGTGCGGGAAGTGCGGGGTGCCATGCGCCGGGCGGACCTTGAGGCCCAACCGGCCCGGCGCACTGGCGCGAGCAGGTGGCGCACGCGCCAGGAGCGGCACCCGTGGGGGTACCGCTCCTGGGAGTGCTAGCGCCGGATGCCGAGGCGCTCGATGAGCGCGCGGTACCGCTCGATGTCGGTGGCCTGCAGGTACTTGAGCAGGCGGCGACGCTTGCCGACCAGCAGGAGCAGGCCACGCCGGCTGTGGTGGTCGTGCTTGTGGGTCTTCAGGTGATCAGTCAGGTCCGCGATGCGCTTGGTGAGCATTGCGATCTGGACCTCGGGGCTGCCGGTGTCGCCCTCCTTCGTTCCGTACTCGGCGATGATGGACGTCTTGGTGTCCGTGTCAAGGGGCATGGAGACTCTGTGTTCCTCTCGGGCGCGTGGATCACCAGCGGCCTTCTGCCTGGCTGGTTCAAGTCGCGGTCAACGGGGCGCCCGCCCCGAAGCCGTCACCCCACAGGGTACCAGAGGGGGCATGCCGGGTGTCGGATCGTCCGAGAGTGGGTCACTGCGACGCCAACAGCACGGCCCGAGTGCGTTGCACGTCATCGGCCATCTGGACGATGAGGTCGTCCACCGAGTCGAAGCGCAGCATCGGCCGGATCCGCTCGACGAACTCGATGTCCGCCCACTGGCCGTACACGTCGTAGCCCTCCGGAGCGTCCAGCACGAAGGCCTCGACTCGCCGGGTCTCGCCGTCGAAGGTGGGGTTCGTGCCCACCGAGATGGCCGCCGGCCGCCAGATGGTCGGCTCGCCCTCAACCCGGAAGCGCCCCGCGTACACCCCGTCGCCGGGCACGGCCATCGAGTCCGCGACGTCGACGTTCGCCGTCGGGTAGCCGAGCTCCCGACCCCGATGGTCACCGTGCACGACCAGACCCGACACGCGATGCGATCGACCCAGGGCCGCCGCAGCGCCCGCGACATCGCCGGCTGCCACCAGTGCCCGGATCTCGGTCGAGGAGACCGCCACGGGCCCGTCAGGCCCCTCTGCGGCCGCGTCGGGGGCGTCCAGCGGCTCCAGGTCGACGACCGTGACGTCGAACCCCAGCTCGCGTCCCAACTCCGTCAGCAGCGCGACGTCACCGGCGGCCCGGTGCCCGAACCGGAAGTTGCGCCCGACCACCACGTGACGCGCATTCAGGGTGTCAGCCAGGACCCGGGAGGCGAATCTCTCCGCCGACTCGGCGGCCAGCTCCGGGGTGAACTGGATGACCAGCACCCCGCCGATCCCCTCGGCCTCGAAGACCTCGAGCCGGTGCGCCATCGACGTGAGCAGCAACGGGGCCATGTCCGGCCGGATCACCGACAGCGGGTGCGGGTCGAAGGTCACCGCGACGGGGAGCAACCCATCGCCGGCCTCGGCCACCGCGCGGTCGATCAGGACCCGGTGCCCGCGGTGCACGCCGTCGAACGCCCCGATGGTGACGGAGGTCCCGGGAAGGTCCGTGGGGACCTCCTCGCACCCGCGCCACACATGCATGGCCATACCCTGCCATGTCGGCTCAGCCATCGCGGAATCCCGCGGCGGCCTACACTCCTCTGGCATGGCCTCCGATGACGTCACGACCCCGCCCGCCGAGTCCGAGCACGCGGCCGACCTGACTCCCCCGCCGGTCCGCAAGCGCCCGGCGATGAGCGCGCACCTGGTCGACTGGCTCGGCAACGACTGGGAGCCGGCCCCACGGATGGCCCACCCCGCCGAGGGCTCGGGCGTCTCCGCGCACACGGCCGCGCGCCGGGCGGCCCTCTCCGAGCACTTCGCCGGCCAGCTGATCGTCGTCCCCTCGGGCCTGCTGAAGACGCGTGCCAACGACACGCAGTACCCGTTCCGGGCGTCGTCGGCCTTCGTCTGGCTGACGGGCGAGACGGTCGAGGGCGCCGTCCTGGTCATGACGCCCCGGACGGCCGGACCCGGCCACGACGCCACGCTCTACGTCCGCGAGTACCACCACGCCGGATCGGAGGGGTACTTCACCGACCACCAGTTCGGCGCGATCTGGGTGGGCAACGTCCCCACCCCGGCCGAGACCGGCGAGGTCCTGGCCCTCGACTGCCGCCCGCTGGCCGAGCTCCCGCGCGCCCTGGAGGCATGGCGCGACGAGGAGTGCGCCCTGCTGACCGGGCACGACGCCATCGTCGATCCCCTGCTCCCCCGCGGCACCGGCCAGAAGCTCGCGGCGGTCATCGACGAGCTGCGCCTGGCCAAGGACGACTGGGAGATCTCCCGCCTGCAGCACGCCTGCGACGCGACGGCGCGGGGCTTCGCCGACGTCGTGCGCGAGATCCCGCTGGTCCTCGACCGTCCGGTGCGTGGCGAGCGCTGGCTCGAGGGCACGTTCTGGCGGCGTGCCCGCCTGGAGGGCAACGAGGTCGGCTACACGTCGATCGTCGGGTCCGGGGCGAACGGCACGACCCTGCACTGGTGGCGCAACAACGGCCACCTGCGTTCCGGTGACCTCCTGCTGGCCGACATGGGCGTCGAGACCGAGGAGATCCACACCGCCGACGTCACCCGCACGTTCCCGCTGACCGGCGAGTGGTCGCCCACGCAGCGCAAGGTGTACGCCGCCGTGCTCGAGGCGCAGGAGGCGGGCATCGCCGAGTGCCGGGTCGGCAACGACTTCCTCGCCGCCAACCGCGCGTGCATGCGCGTGCTCGCCGAGCACCTGCACTCGTGGGGCATCCTCGACGTCACCGCCGGACGTGTCGTGCAGCGACGACCCCGAGCAGCCCGGCGCCGGTCACCACCGCCGCTGGACCCTCCACGGGGTCTCGCACAGCCTCGGCCTCGACGTCCACGACTGTGCCCAGGCTCGCGAGGAGGCGTACACCCACGGCCCGCTCGGCGCGAACCACGTGCTCACCGTCGAGCCCGGCCTGTACTTCCAGGTCAACGACCTGTCGGTTCCGGCCGAGTTCCGTGGGATCAGCGTGCGCATCGAGGACGACATCCAGGTGACGCCCCACGGCCCGGTGAACCTCTCCGGCGCACTCCCCCGCGACCCGGACGCGATCACGGCGTGGATGCGCGAGGTCCAGTCCACGCCACTGGCGTTCTGACAGTCTCCCGGGCGCCCTGGGACCGTCGAGAGGGCGGTCCGGCAGCCACCCGGGCCCGTCTGCGGCGGTCGGCCTTGCACTTGGGAACTCGTTGCTGTTCTACCGGCAACGTCATCCCACGTTCCCATCCGGGCAGGCGCGCCACCCTCGACTGGCCGGCACTCGGCGCGGGCTCCACGAGATGTCGCGTCAGGAACGCCGCGATTCGCTCGCGAGCGAGCTCGGCGCTGGGCCGGTGGTAGCCGGTCCTGATGAGCGGCGCCATCAGCTGGAACAGGAACGGCACCTCGCCGGGCCCGTGGTCGTTGAGGAAGCCGTGACCGGCCTGGGGGTAGACGTCCACCTCGTGCTCGACGCCCGCAGCCGTCAGCGCGGCGTCCAGCTTCGGCCCGGCGCCCCGCAGTGACAGGTCCCGCCCGCCGTACGACGCGATGATCGGGCACGCGCCCACGAAGTACTGCTCCGCGTCCTTGGGGATCATCCCGTAGTTGGCGCTCGCTGCGACGAACCCGTGCCCCGGCGCGAGCGAGAGCGCGAAGCCCCCGCCCATGCAGAACCCGAGGACACCGACCCGGCCGGTGCAGTCGTCCCGGTCGGCAACCCACGAGCGCACCGCCTCGACCTGGTCGAACACCGACCCCTGCCACGTCGCGTAGTCCCGGATCACCGAGCGAAGGCAACCGACGAACGTGCCACCGGCGAACAGGTCCGGCGCCACCGCGATGAACCCGGAGTCCGCCAACCAGCGGCACTGGGCGACGGTGTCCGCGGTGAGCCCGGCGGCGTCGTGGATGACCACGACCGCCGGCCACGGTCCGTCGCCGGCCGGGACCTCGACGTGCAGGCCGACGGGACCGGCTGCGGTGTCGATGCGGTCGGTCGGCGCGGGACGGGCATCGGGGTTCGACATGTGGTGAACGCTACCGACCCGGTGTGCCCACCGCCTGATGGGCAGGTCCCGGCCGTCCACCCGCCTCCTGACCTCGCGGGCATCAATTCGGGAGAGAGATGCCGTTCTTGCAGCAACTCCATCCCGAATTGATGTCAGCGACCGGCAGCGCCACTCGGAGGGTTGAGCGGCGCCCGGGCGCAGGGGACGCCCTACGGCTGGGAGAACACCGCGAGGTACTCGGTCGTGTCGTCGGGGCGGGGACGGGCCAGGGCGAGGAACTCCCCGTCCGGGCCGAACAGGGCGTGCGGCGGCGCGCTCTGGGCCGACCAGTCCGGGGTGTTCGGGTGGGCGGCCGCCAGCGCCGCGCGATGAGGGTCGAGCACCGACGGCTCGAGGAGCTCCGGATGTGACGCCCGGGCCCAGGCCATGCCCAGCTCGATCGTGCGTCCGTAGCGCACCGCGTTGGCGTCCGCCGCCGTGAGCGTCACGGCGGGGAAGGCCGCGCGGGCGACTGTGCCCATGTCGAGCACCTCCAGGTCATCCTCAGCCAGCTGCTCGAGGGTGCGAGCCGGGTCAACCCGAAGCACCCGACCCGCGTCCGGCGCAGCGCGGTGAGGTGCCCACCGACCCCCAGCGCCTCGCCGAGATCGCGCGCCAGGGCCCGGACGTACGTTCCCGACGAGCACGTCACCACCACGTCCACGTCCAGCGCCCCGAGCGCGGGCTCCGGCCGGACGTCGAGGACGTCGAACGCACCCACGACCACCGGACGCTCCGCCAGCTCGACGTCCTCACCGGCGCGCACCCGATCGTGGGAACGTCGTCCCTCGACCTTGATCGCCGAGACCGACGACGGCCGCTGCATGATCGGCCCGGTCAGGGTGGCGATGACGGGGGCGAGGTCGGCGGCGCTCAGCGACTCAGCCGGTGCGCCGCCCAGGCGCTCCCCCTCCGCATCGTCGCTGACGGTGGACCACCCCAGCCGGATGGTCGCCGCGTAGGTCTTGTCCGAGCCGCTGATGTGCCCGAGCAGCCGTGTGGCCCGGCCGATCCCGACGACGAGCACACCGGTGGCCATGGGATCCAGCGTGCCCGCGTGGCCGACGCGACGGGTGCCGGCCAGCCGACGCATCCGCGAGACGACGTCGTGGGACGTCCAGCCGGCGGGCTTGTCGACGATGACGATTCCTTCAGGCGGGCTGACCTTCGCAGCCGGCGCCGATTCAGTGACAGCCTCGGACAACTCAGTCGTCGATTCCGGCGAGCGGATTGCGGGCGGGCGCCTCGTCGTCGAGGTCGTCGGCGTCCTCGTCCACGCGCGGGGCCTTGTACGGGTCGGCCTCGCCGGCGTACTCGGCGCCCTCCCGCACGGCGGCGACAGCAGCATCCGTGGCCGCGGCCTGGGCGAGCAGGTCGTCGATGTGCCGGGCGTTCTCCGGGACACCGTCGGCGATGAACGTCAGCGAGGGCGTGTGCCGCACGCCGGTCTGCCGACCGACCTCCGTGCGCAGGATGCCCTTGGCGGACTCCAGCGCCGTGGCGGTCTCCGCCAGCTCGTCCGGCGATCCGAGGACGGTGTAGAACACCGTCGCCTCACGCATGTCGTTGGTGACCCGGGCGTCCGTGATGGTCACGAAGCCGAGCCTCGGGTCCTTGACCCGGGTCTCCAGGGTCTCGGCCACGATGACCTTGACCCTGTCTGCCAACCGGCGCACCCGCGCCTCATGGGCTCCCACGATGCCCACCTCTCCTCGTCAGTCCCCGTCACCACCAGTACTACGTCGTGCCCAGCTCAGTCGTCCTCACCGACGAACCTCTGCCGGGCGCCGATCATCTCGAACTCCGGACGCTGCGCCACCAGTCGCTCACATGCATCGAGCACCTGCTGGCAGTGCGCCAGGTCGGGACTGACCACGGCGACCCCCACAAGTGTGCGCCTGTGGAGGTCCAGATGGCCAGCCTCGGACGCCGCCACATCGAACCGGCGGCGCAACTCGGCCACCAGCCCACGAACGTGGCTGCGCTTGTCCTTCAACGATCGGACGTCGTTGGGGAGCAGCAGGTCAACATCGAGGATCCCGACGAACACCGCTGCTCCCCCACGACTAGGCGCGGGACTTCTCCCGCATCTCGAACGTCTCGATCACGTCGTCGACCTTGATGTCGTTGAACGACCCCAGGCCGATGCCGCACTCGTAGCCCTCACGGACCTCGGTGACGTCGTCCTTGAACCGTCGCAACGAGCCGACGGTGAGGTTGTCCGCCACCACGACACCGTCGCGGACCAGGCGCGCCTTGCTGTTGCGCTTGATCTCCCCGGAGCGCACGAGCGTCCCGGCGATGGTGCCGAACTTGGAGCTCTTGAAGACCTCGCGCACCTCGGCGGTGCCCAGCTGGGCCTCCTCGTACTCCGGCTTGAGCATGCCCTTCAGGGCCGCCTCGATGTCATCGATCGCCGAGTAGATGACGTTGTAGTACCGGATGTCCACACCCTCGCGATCGGCGAGCTCGGTGGCCTTCCCCTGCGGCCGGACGTTGAAGCCGATGATGACGGCCTTCGACGCGGCAGCAAGCATGACGTTGGTCTCGGTGATCGCACCGACACCGCGGTCGATGATCCGGAGGTTGACCTCCTCGCCGACATCGATGCCCATGAGGGAGTCCTCGAGGGCCTCGACAGAGCCGGACACGTCGCCCTTGAGGATCAGGTTGAGCTCCTGGACCTCGCCGGTCTCCAGCTGCTTGAGGAAGTCCTCGAGCGTCCGGCGACCGCGTCGCTTGGCCAGCTGCGCGTTGCGCTCACGGGCCTGACGGGTCTGGGCGATCTGGCGTGCCACCCGGTCCTCGCCGACGACGAGGAAGGAGTCGCCGGCACCGGGCACCGAGGTCAGGCCGAGGACCTGGACCGGACGTGCCGGGGTGGCCTCCTCCACGGGGTCGCCGTGCTCGTCGAGCATGGCCCGGACGCGCCCGAAGGCGTCTCCGGCCACGATCGAGTCACCGGGGCGCAGCGTGCCGCGCTGGACCAGCACCGTGGCCACCGGGCCGCGACCGCGGTCCAGGTGCGCCTCGATCGCCACACCCTGGGCGTCCTGCTTGGGGTTGGCCCGCAGGTCCAGGGTGGCGTCGGCCGTCAGCACGAGGGCCTCGAGCAGGGCGTCGATGTTGAGACGCCCCTTGGCCGACACGTCGACGAACATGGTGTCGCCGCCGAACTCCTCGGCCACCAGCCCGTACTCGGTGAGCTGTCCGCGCACCTTGACCGGGTCGGCGCCCTCCTTGTCGATCTTGTTGACCGCGACGACGATCGGCACGCCGGCGGCCTGCGCGTGGTTCAGCGCCTCCACCGTCTGCGGCTTCACGCCATCGTCGGCCGCCACGACCAGCACGGCGATGTCGGTGACCTGGGCACCACGGGCACGCATGGCGGTGAACGCCTCGTGGCCCGGGGTGTCGATGAAGGTCAGCGTGCGGTCCGCGCCGCCGACCGGGACCGTCACCTGATAGGCGCCGATGTGCTGGGTGATGCCACCGGCCTCGCCCTCGACCACCTTGGTGGAGCGGATGGCGTCCAGCAGCTTGGTCTTGCCGTGGTCGACGTGACCCATGACCGTGACGACCGGGGGCCGCACGACCAGGTCGGACTCGTCGCCCTCGTCCTCACCGAACTCGAGGTCGAAGGTGCCGAGCAGCTCGCGGTCCTCGTCCTCGGGCGAGACGACCTGGACGTCGAAGTCCAGCTCCTGGCCCAGCAGGCGCAGCGTGTCGTCATCGACCGACTGCGTGGCCGTGAGCATCTCGCCGAGCTTGAACATCACGGTGACCAGGTCGGCCGCCGAGCAGTTGATCCGCTCGGCGAAGTCGGTCAGCGAGGCGCCACGGGGCAGCCGGACGACCGCACCGTTCCCGCGCGGCAGCCGCACGCCACCGATCGCGGGGGCCTGCATGTTCTCGTACTCCTGGCGCTTGGCGCGCTTGGACTTGCGACCCTTCGTCGGGCGACCACCGGGGCGACCGAAGGCGCCCGCCGTGCCACCGCGACCGGGGCCACCGGGACGGCCACCGCCACCGGGACGACCCGGGGCACCTGCACCGGGACCACCACCGGGACCGGCGGGACGGTACCCACCGGGTCCACCGGTGCCACCTCCGGCACCGCCGGGGCGGAAGCCACCAGCGCCACCGGGACCACCGGGACGCGAGCCACCGGCACCGGGACCACCCGGACGACCGGGAGCCCCACCGGGACCACCGGGACGCGCGCCGGGGCCGCCCGGACGTGCACCCGGGCCACCGGGGCGCCCTGGGGCGCCGGGACGGACAGCGGGACGTGGGGGCATCGAGCCGGGGTTGGGGCGGGGGCCACCGGGACCCGCCGGAGCGGCGGGACGCGGGGCGACGCCCGGCCCGGCAGCGGCGGCCGGAGCCGGACGGCCCATGCCGGAGCCGGAGAACGGGTTGTTGCCCGGACGCGGGCCCGGGGCGGGGCGGCCCATGCCGGGGCTGCCGTAGGGGTTGTTGCCCGGACGCGGGCCCGGAGCCGGACGTGCGGCAGTGCCACCATCGGTCGGCGCCTCAGTCGCCGCCGCGGCGGCGGCTGCGGCTTGGGCTGCCGGGGCCGCGGCGCGGCTGCGGGAGCCGCCGGCGCGGCCGGAGCCGCGGGGGCGGCGGCGGGCAACCGGGTGCAGCCGGCGGCCGGCCCAGCGGGCGTGGCCGCGACTGCCGGGCGTGCGCGGCGCAGCCGGGGCTTCCGTGCTCGCCTCAGCAGCGGCAGGCTTGGCTGCGGGCTTTCCGGGGGTCGCTCCCCCGGTGGCCTTGGGTGCCGCGGGCTTGGCCGGGAAGGCCTCACGCAGCTTGCGCTCAACAGGGGCCTCGATCGTCGAGGCCGCCGACTTCACATACTCACCGTTCGCGTTGAGCCACGTCACGGCGTCCTTGCTGGGAATACCCAACTCCTTGGCCAGTGTGCTGACCCGGACCTTCGACACTTCTCTCCTCGTCTTGGTCCGAGCCCCTGGTGTCTGTCAGGGCATGGACCGCTGGTTGCTGGTGGGCACGCTCATAGCAGCGAGCTCATTGAGTGCTCATTTCCGTTTCGCTCCTCAACCGTTGAAGTGCGGTCATTTCGTCGTGTCCCGACCGGCTTCGATCCACGCGCGGACGGCGGCGGTGTCGAGTGCTCCCTGGACCCGGAGGGCCCGCGGTAGCGCTCGGCGCCGCTCCGCCAGATCCAGGCAGCCGATGGTCGGATGCAGGTACGCACCTCGACCGGGTTGCCGGAACCGGGGATCCGGGAGGCACAGGCCGTCCCGGGCGGTGACCCGAAGCAGGTCGGTCTTGTCTGCCCGTGTCCGGCAGGCGACGCACGTTCGAGTCGGCTTGCCTTGCTGGGCAGAGCCCGAGTCTAGCGCGGAAGTCACCGCAGACCCGAATCCGCACTCTCGGCGTCCACTGGTGCCGTGTCGGACCTGATGTCGATGCGCCACCCCGTCAGACGTGCGGCCAGGCGGGCGTTCTGGCCCTCCTTGCCGATGGCCAGCGAGAGCTGGTAGTCCGGGACGATCACCCGCGCCGACCGGGTCTCGAGGTCGACGACCTCCACCGAGCTGACGCGCGCGGGCGAGAGGGCGTTGCCGACCATCGTCGCCGGATCGTCGGACCAGTCGACGATGTCGATCTTCTCGCCGTCGAGCTCGGCCATCACGTTGCGCACACGGGAGCCCATCGGGCCGATGCACGCGCCCTTGGGGTTCAGCCCGGGCCGATGCGACCGGACCGCCATCTTCGTGCGGTGCCCGGCCTCGCGCGCCAGGGCGACGATCTCGACCGATCCCTCGGCGATCTCCGGGACCTCGAGGGCGAACAGGGCCTTCACGAGCCCGGGGTGGGTACGGGACAGCACGACCTGCGTGCCCTTGGCGTTGCGCCGGGTTCCCGACCACCAGGGCCTTCATCCGGGAGCCGTGCGGGTGCTGCTCGGTGGCGATCGCCTCCTGCGGGGGCAGGACGCCCTCGACCTTGCCCAGGTCGACGAAGACCAACCGGGGGTCCTGTCCCTGCTGGACGACGCCGGAGACGAGGTCGCCGATCTTGCCCTCGAAGTGGCCGTGGGTGACGTCGTCCTCGGCCTCGCGAAGGCGCTGGACGAGCACCTGGCGCGCGGTCGTTGAGGCCACCCGGCCGAAGCCCTCGGGGGTGTCGTCGAACTCGCGCGGGATGAACCCCTCCTCGGCGCCCTCGGGCAGGTCCTCCACGGCCCACACGGTGACGTGCCCGGTGTCGCGGTTCAGCTCCACCCTCGCCCGGGTGGTCGCCCCCGGGGTGTGGTGGTAGGCCACCAGCAGGGCCTGCTCGATCGAGTCGACCAGCAGGTCGACCGAGATCTCCTTGTCCACTGCGACGGCGCGCAGTGCGGACATGTCGATGTCCATGTCAGCCCTCCTCGGTGGCGATGTCGCGGGCGTCGGCCGCCGGGGCGTCGTCCTCGACGTCGAGGTCGGTCTCGTCGAGCTCGACCTCCTCGATCCGGGTGAACTCCACCTGCACGACGGCGCGGGCCACATCGGCATAGGCGACGGTCGTCTCGGTTCCGTCGACGTCGAGGACCGCCTGCGTCTCGTCGGCGCTCAGGACCCGTCCCTCGATGGCCTCCCCGGACTTCGGCGTGACCTGGACCAGCCGGCTCACCGCACGGGTCCAGTGCCGCGGGAGGGTCAGGGGGCGGTCGACGCCCGGGGAGGTGACCTCCAGCACGTACGCGGAGTTGCCCAGAATCGTCGAGTCCTCGAGAACCCGGGAGATCTCGCGGCTGATGCTGGCGACCAGGTCGAGGGTCAGCCCACCGGTGTGGTGATCGACCACGATGCGCACGAGGCGGCGCTTGCCGGCCTGGCGGATGACGACGTCCTCGAGGTCACAGTCCAGGCCCGCGACGATGGGCTCGGCCAGGGACCGCAGCGCCTTGGCCTGGGATGCCGACATCGCGCGCTCCTTCATGCTGTTGTGGGGATCCTGTTGTGGGACGAGCAGTTGTGGTGTGCGCCGATGATTCTACCGGTGGGCGTGCGCGGCGATGTCCGGTCGGGATGCGAGGATTCCGCGGGTGGAGAGGCGGACGTTCCTGGTGCTCAGCGCCGCAGCCGTCGGCCTCGCCGGGTGCACATCCGATCCGTCGGACCTGCGTCCCCCGAGCGCACCGGCCACGAGTGCCGCCCCCAGCGACCCCGATGCCCGGATCCGCGAGGAGGTCGCCGCCTCGGAGGTGACGCTGATTGCGGCCTACCGGTCGGCGATCGGGGCCAACCCGGACCTCGCCGCGGACCTCGAGCCGTTCCTCGTCCAGCACGAGGCGCACCTGGCCCGGGTCGCTCCGGGCTTCGTCTCGGACGTGGAGAGCCCGGGCGCGTCGGCGTCGCCTGTCGCGTCCGCGTCGGCCTCCGGTCCACCGATCGGAGGATCCTCGGCCGCCGGGGGAACGAACTCCGCCGCGTCCGCATCTACCGACGCGGGTGCATCGTCGTCCGGGTCCCCCGACACAGGGGCGAGCGCTCCAGTCCCCAAGCGCCCTCATCGTCCGAATCCCCCGGCGCGAGCGCCTCCTCCGTTGTTGCCGGACTCGCGGCGGCGGAGTCAGCGGCTCAGGCCCAGCGCGCGACCGCCTGCGATGGTGCCCAGGATCCGGGTCTCGCCCGCGACCTGTGCCTGATCGCTGCCAGCGAGGCCCAGCACGCCGCTGCACTGGACAGCCTCGCCGCGACGGAGACCGGCCCATGAGCGGCGACTCCCCGTACCTGGACGCGCTCCAAGCGGCGGTGGCCGGCGAGCATGCGGCCGTGTGGGCCAGCGGACGAGCGGCCGGCGAACTGAGCGGACGTCGACGGGACGCCGCGCGACGCGAGCTGGACGCCCACCGTCGGGCGCGCGACGAACTGCGTCGACAGGTGATCGCACTCGGGGCAGTGCCGGTCGAGGCGGCAGTCGCGTATGTGGAGCCGTTCCCCATCGAGGGTGCTTCCGGCGGCCGGCGACTCATGGCGCACGTGAACACCGCCCTCGCGGCCACCTACGCCGACGTCGCGGCGGCGAGCGAGCCAGCCGCCCGCCGCGAGCCGGTTGAGAGGTCCTCAGCGGCCGCCGTCCGCGCAGTCGAGTGGGGCGCCGAACCGGAGGCCTTCCCCGGCGAGTGAGTCAAGTTGCGCCGCGTTTGGGACGTTTCGCCGTCCGAAGTGCAGCGCAGGGCCGTGTCGGGTGACGCAACCGCAACGCAACTTCGGGCTGGACGAGGCGCGGGAAGCCGCGGGTGGCCGCACGGAGGTGGGCGGAGGCCTCCCGGAAGAAATTCGGGAGGAAGTTGCTGATCTTGCGGCGACTTCCACCCAAGCTCGTGAGCCGCTGGGGCGATCGGGACGTCCCGGGGCGATCAGCAGGGTTCCCGGGGCGGCGGGGGTCACTCCGATAGGCCGGCGCCCTCTCGGGCCAGGGCGACCAAACGGGAGATCGCCCGGAAGTACTTCTTGCGGTACCCACCGCGCAGCATGTCGTCGCCGAACACGCGGTCGAGTGGGACACCGGAGGCGACCACCGGGATGTCGCGGTCGTAGAGCCGGTCGGCGAGCACCACCAGGCGCAGGGCTGCCGCCTGGTCGGTCAGCTGGGTCACGCCCGTGAGGTGGACCCGGTCGACCCCGTCCAGGAGCGCGCCGTAGCGCGAGGGGTGCACCCGGGCGAGGTGGGCCATGAGGTCGGGGAACGCGTCCAGCCATCCAGCGCCAGCGGCCGCGACGACTGCCTCTTCGGGCAGTGGTGCGGGCGCCTCGGGGAGGCCCCGGTGGCGGTAGTCCTCGCCGTCGATCCGGTAGACGTCGAAGTGCGCGGACAGGCCCTGGATCTCGCGGAGGAAGTCGTCGGCGGCGAACCGGCCCTCGCCGAGGCGGTCGGGCAGGGTGTTGGACGTGGCCGCCAGCCGGACGCCCGCGTCGACGAGCCGGTTGAGCAGCGAGGACATCAGGACGGTGTCCCCCGGGTCGTCGAGCTCGAACTCGTCGATGCACACCAACCGGTGCCCCGAGAGGGCCTCGACCGTGTTCGCGAAGCCCAGCGCACCGACCAGGTGGGTGTACCCGACGAACGTGCCGAACGCCTTCGGCCCGGGCGCCTCGTGCCACAGGGCTGCCAGCAGGTGGGTCTTGCCGACCCCGAACCCGCCGTCGAGGTAGATGCCCGCGCGCCCCTCGGGCGGGGCGGGGCGGCGGAACCACGAACGCGTAGGTCGGGGCCGGGGTGTTCATCTGGGCGGCGAAGGCGTGCAGCCCGGCGACCGCCGCCGCCTGCGTGGGCTGGCTCGTGTCGGGCAGGTAGGTCGCGAACGACTCGGTGGCGAAGCGGGGCGGGGGCACCAGCTCGGCGATCAGGCGGTCGGCCTCCACATGGGGGACGCGGTCGACCAGTCGGGGCATGGTGGAAGCCTGCCAGACCCCATGATGGGGCGATGACTCCAGATGCCCCGGCCCACCCTGATGCTCATCGGGAGCAGTCCCGCTCCGCCTGCGCGCGGCACCGGCAGGGATCCGAGATGGATCCGATTCCCGATGGACCGCCGTGTGTACCGGCCGCTGGGCGGGGGTGGCGACGTGGGTGAGCGCTTCAGCGTCGACCCTCCGATCGAGCCGATGCTGGCCAAGCCGATCGCCGGGCTTCCGGAGTCGTCCGACGGGCTGGCGTTCCAGCCCAAGTGGGACGGATTCCGAGTGATCATCTACCGGCGCGGAGACGACGTGGTGATCCAGGGCCGGATGCGGGCTGCGGACGCCGCAGCGACCGGCTCGTGGGACCTGTCCTACGCCTTCCCGGAGATGGTGGAACGGATCCGCGGGATGCGGGCCGACGACGTGGTGCTCGACGGCGAGCTCGTCGTGATCCGCGAGGGCCGGCTCGCGTTCGACGCGCTCCAAGGGCGGCTGCGCCCGCGCAAGGAGGAGGGTGGCTGGAAGATCGCCCAACTTGCCGCGGACTTCCCGACCTCGTTCGTGGCGTTCGACATCCTGGCTGCCGACGGCCAGGACCTGCGGTCGGCGCCTTTCGCCGAGCGCCGAGCTGCCCTTGACGCCGTGATGGACGGTGAGGCCGCGCCGCTTCACCTGACCCCACAGACCGCTGACCTGGACGTCGCCGCCCGATGGGTCACCGAGCTGCCGGGGGCGGGGCTCGACGGCGTGATCGCCCGGCCGCTGGACGGGGTCTACGCCCCGGGCAAGCGCACGCTGTTCAAGATCAAGCCTGCGCACACGGTCGATGTCGTGTGCGCGGGGTGGCGGCCGTACAAGCAGGCCGGGCCGGATGGCGGTGAGGTCGTCGGCTCGGTCCTCATCGGGCTGTACGACGAGGCAGGGGTGCTGCAGATGATCGGTGCGATGTCAGCGTTCCCGATGGCCCAGCGGGCGGAGTTGGCGGCGCGTTTCGTCGATCTGGCGGCCGGGCCGGACCACCCATGGTTCGAGCCGGAGGGGCGAGCACCGGGCATGCCCAGCCGCTGGTCCTCGGGACGAAGCAGTGCCTGGAACCCCCTGCGGCCCGAGCTGGTGGCCGAGGTCTCGTACAACCAGGTGGAGTCGGGGCGGTTGCGCCACCTCGCGTCGCTGGTCCGCTGGCGCTCGGACAAAGCCGCGGAGGACTGCACGATGGACGGCCTCGTCGCCCCCGAGCCGTTGGACATCAGGCGGGTACTGACAGCGACCGACTGAACACTCAGTGAAGTAGTGCGAATCTTGTGCATCCGATCGCACCCTCCCGAGAGGATAGGTGGAGTGTCAGACCCACTCACCCAGGAGGACACCATGATCCGCAAGACCATCGCAGGACTCACGGCCTCGGCGGCCGTCATCGCCGGCTCCCTCGCCCTCGCTGCACCCGCCTCCGCCGACCAACCGCCGGCCAAGCCCACCCTCTTCGGGGCGGTCGCTGCCAGTCTGAGCGACAACAACGGTCAGGCCACCGACCGCAACTGGTACGACTTCGACATCCTTGCCAACGGGGTTGTGGCTGCCGAGCTGCAGGGTGCGCTGGATGCTCCCGACGCCGACCTCACGGTGTTCATCCCCAACGACCGGGCGTTCCAGGCTCTCGTCGCTGACCTCTATGGTCCCAAGTATTGGTTCGCCAGCGAGGCATCGATCCTTGGCAAGGTTGCCGGTTTGGGCAAGGAGACTCTGGCAACCGTGATCCTGTACCACGCTGTCCCCAGCCAGATCGATTCCAAGACCGCTCTCAGCGTGCCGAAGGGAACAGCCCTCAAGACCCTGCAGGGCGGTGAGATCAAGGTCTATCCGCTTCCTCGGCTCGGCACCGCCATCCTCGCCGATCAGGACACCAACGATGTCAACCCGTTCCTGGTGCGCAGCCAGCTGAACATCCAGGCGAGCAACGGAATCGCCCACGGGATCAGCTTCGTCCTGCGCCCGGGCGACCTGTGATAGCTGGGTGAGTACGGCACATACCCGATAGAACATCCCGAACGGCGGACCTCTCACGAGGGGCCCGCCGTTCGGCTTCTGCGTTCCAGACCTCCACGCTGGGACCGGATCTGACGATTGCAGCGGGTTTGTCCAATTCCTCCAGATAGACTGATCCCCTCGTTCCCCTCCCCCGGCGTGCCTCCCGCGTCCTGCGCGAACTCCGGGTGACGATGGGGGGACCATCCAGAAATCGAGGGGAATCATGCGCATCCCGTTCATCCATGGGTCCGGCCGGGTCGGTCGCGAGGACCGTCTCGTCCGCGGGTGCATCGCCCTGAGCTTCCTCCTCCTCGCGGGCTTCGCTGTCGTGATGTCCGGCCAGTCCAGCGTGATCAGCATCGCGTTCGTGGTGCTGGGCGTGTACTTCGCCCTGACGGCCGCCCTGGGTCGCGACCCGTTCTACGCGCACTTCGACATCGACACCCGCACTGATGCCACGCACGAACCTGCGCCGCACGCGACCGAGCCGCAGGAGTACGAGCCCTGGCCGCCGCTGCAGCACCGCGTGGTGGATCTGCGGGACTCGGACACCGACCTCGCAGCCGGGCCCGCGGGAAATTCCTTGCTCGGGAGCTGACGAAGTCGGGATCGGCGGCGTCTGGGCTTTCGCGGCGTTTCGGCGCCGGTGACGGTCGGGCGCCCGGCTCCCAAACAGGCACGACTCAGGGCTCGTCAGTCTCCACCGCCCGCGCCCGGCTCGGCTGGACCCGCTTGGGCTCGCCGGGCATCTTCGGGTAGTCCGGCGGGTACGGCATGTCCTCCAGACCCTCATCGCGGACGTCGCGCTCGTACCACTCGAGCACCGGCGTGAGGTCATGCGCGACGTCGTCGATAGCCGCATGCGGGTCGCCCTGGGCGAGCAACCGTGGCGGGACGGTCCGCAGCGTGAAGTCCAACGGCGCGACCTCAGGCAGCTCAGCCCACGTGACGGGCGCGGACACCGTCGCCTCCGGCACCGCGCGCAGCGACCACGCGGAGCGAATCGTGCGGTCGCGGGCGTTCTGGTTGTAGTCGACGAACACCGTCTGGCCGCGCTCCTCCTTCCACCACCTCGTGGTGACCCGCCCGGGCATCCGTCGCTCCAGCTCCCGACCGATCGCGATGGCCGCATGACGCACCTCGGTGAAAGTCCACCGCGGCGCGATCCGCACGTAGATGTGGACGCCCCGGCCGCCCGAGGTCTTCGGATAGCCGACCCAGCCGAGCTCGTCGAGCATCCCGCGCAGCTCAAGGGCCACGGTCACCGAGTCGTCGAAGTCGGTGCCCGGCTGCGGATCGAGGTCGATGCGCAGCTCGTCGGGATGCTCGACATCGCCGGAGCGGACCGGCCAGGGGTGGAAGGTGATGGTGCCGAGCTGGGCGGCCCAGACGATCGTCGCGGGCGTGTGCGGGCAGACCTCGTCGGCGGTCCGGCCCGACGGGAACGCGATCCGGGCGGTGCGGACCCAGTCGGGCGCCCCGGTGGGCACACGCTTCTGGTAGAACGCCTCCCCCTTGAACCCCTCGCGGGTGCTCAACTTGGCGCCGGGGACGACCCCACCCGGCCAGCGCTCCAAGGTGGTCGGCCGGTCGCGCAGTGCGCGGAGCATCACATCGCCCACGGCCGAGTAGTAGTCGATGACGTCGAGCTTGGTGATCGGCCCGCCGGAGGCCTCCGGGAAGTACGGCTTCCCCGGATTGCTCACCCGGACCGCATGCCCGTCGACCTCACGGATCACCGGAACCCCGAACGCATCCTTCGCCATCCCGCGAACGCTAGTCGGCCAACGGCCGGACGTCCCGCCAATCGCTCCCCCACCGCCGCAAACCCTCCGCGAAGGACAGGATCCTCCGTGTCGACGCGGAGGATCCTGACGCTGGCGGAGGGTCTGCGGAGAGGGGCGGGCAGTGCGCTCCGGTTTCGCGTCGGGCCCGGCGCGCTTACCGTTGATGCATGGGTCATCACGTCTCCGCCACCCGTCCTGACGGAACCCCTTACGACGTCGCGCTGACCGAGGAGGAGTGGGCCGCACGTCTGACGCCCGACGAGCGCAAGGTCCTTCGCGACGGCGGGACCGAGCGGCCGTTCGTCGGTGAGTACACCGACACCAAGTCCGTCGGGGTCTACTCATGCCGCGCCTGCAACGCCGAGCTGTTCCGCAGTGAGTCCAAGTTCGACTCGCACTGCGGCTGGCCGTCGTTCTTCTCGCCCCTGGCTGGCGACTCGATCATCGAGATCGAGGACCGCTCGATGGGCATGAAGCGCGTCGAGGTCCGCTGCGCCGCCTGCGGCTCACACCTGGGTCACGTCTTCGCCGGCGAGGGCTACGGGACCCCCACCGACCTGCGCTACTGCATCAACTCGATCAGCCTGCGGCTCACCCCGGAGGGCTGAACCGCATCGAACTCAGCCGCGCAGCAGGGCGTCGGCCGTCCCTACCTCGACCCGGTGGCCGGTGTAGAACCTGAGTTGGCTCACGTTGTGCGGATCCGGCGGCCCACCGCCCGGGGGGACCTGCGGTGTTGCTCTGAGTGAGGGTCGCATCCACGCGCTGGTGAGTGTCTCGTAGGGTCCTGGCAAGGTGTTCGTGCGGAGGGTGCGGACAACCCGAGGGGCAGGCCGGCCGAGGCGTGCCTCGACCGCCGAGTTACCTCGGCCCGGCCCGTCACACTCGCCCCGGATGTGCCTCGATTGCCGCGAATGGTGCCCCAACGCAGGCCTCTTTCGCGGCACTCTGGGCACGGGTTGGCGCTGACCGGTCTCGAGGCGGGTCAGACGCGGCAATCGGAGCACCAACTCCAGCCCGCGCCTTCGAGGCGGTACTCCGAGTCAGCCAGAACCTTCCATCGGCGAACCCACCGACAGCCACGCCATCCTCGAAGCCCCGAACCAGCCGGACCTCACACACCAAGCGAATGAACCAACTCGGCTGACCGCCGAGGGTTGAACCCGCATACGCTCAGCCGCGCAGCAGGGCGTCGGCCGTCTCCACCTCGACCCGGTGGCCGGTGTAGAACGGCACCTCCTCGCGCACGTGCCGACGCGCCGTGGAGCCGCGCAGGTGCCGCATGAGGTCCACGATCCGGTGCAGCTCATCGGCCTCGAAGGCCAGCAACCACTCGTAGTCGCCCAGCGCGAAGGCGGCCACAGTGTTGGCCCGCACATCCGGGTAGTCGCGACCCATCTGCCCGTGCTCGACGAGCATCGCGCGCCGTTCGGACTCCTCGAGCAGGTACCACTCGTAGGAGCGGACGAACGGGTAGACACACACCCAGTCACGGGCCCGCTCGTCGGCAAGGAACGCCGGGACGTGCGAGCGGTTGAACTCCGCCGGGCGGTGCAGTGCCATCTGGGACCAGACCGGCACCAGCCGCTCGTCGGCCACGTCCGCGACCGCACGGTAGGCGGCCTGGAGCGACTCGGCCGTCGGACCGTGCCACCAGAGCATCAGGTCCGAATCCCCGCGCAGCCCGCCCACGTCGTAGGCGCCCCGCAGGACCACATCGCCGGCTGCCGCGTCCGCAACCACCGTCGAGAGATCACCTGAGGGGCCCGCGACGCCCGGCACCAACCGGTACACCGACCACATCGTGTAGCGGATCTGCTCATTGAGGTCGCGCGCAGCCTTGCCCTGGCCCGGACGCTTGCCGGACTCGCTCGTGTCAGCCACGTCGACCTCCAGGGCTCTCCACGAGGGCGTGAGCGACCCGGCCGGCCGCCTCGTAGGCCGAGCCGACGCAGGCTGCGACACCCACGCCGTCGTAGGACGCACCGCACAGGGCCAGGCTGGGCTGCTCGCGCAGGCCCTGGGTGATCCGCTCCAGGCGCGTACGGTGCCCGACCGCGTACTGCGGCAGGGCGCCACCCCAGCGCGTGACCCGGCTGTCGATCGGCATGGCGTCGATCCCCAGGAAGTGCGCGAGGTCGATCCGGGCCACCTCGACGAGCTCCTCGTCGGAACGCTGCAGCACCTCGGTATCGCCGTGCCGGCCGATCGACACACGCAACAGCCGCAGGCCCTCGCGCTCAGCGGCCTCACCGAGCCAGCCCCACTTCTGGTCCAGGTACGTGACGGCCTTGACTGTCCGACCCTCGACGGGCGGGATGAGCAGTCCGGAACCGCTGGGGTGCACGCGGAAGTCCGCACTTCGGTACGCCAGGGCGATCACGGCCACACTCGCCGCCTCGATCTCCGAGAGCTCCGTGGCCACGTTCGGGACGACTTCGGCCAGCAGCCTGGCCGCGGGTGCCGCGGGGGTGGCGACGATCACGCCGTCGGCGTGGAGCAACTCGGGTGACGACGCCGGTCCGACCTCGATCTGCCAGCCCGTCTCGGTGGCTGTCAGTCCCCGGACAGTTGTCCGCGTGCGGATCTGGACACCACTGCCCACGAGTGCCGCGGCCATCGCACCGGGTACGCGCCCGACCCCACCGACGATCCCCCGGAAGGGCAGTCCGCGCCGAGCTCCCGCGGCCTCCATACCCCCACCAGCGACCCGCCGCGTCGCGCTGAGCAACGACCGGTCGTGACGCAGCTCCCGGAACAGGACCGGCATCGTGGCCTGCATCGACAGCGCATCAGCCCGCCCGGCGTAGACCCCGCCGAGGAGTGGCTCCACCAGACGGTCGACGACCTCGCGGCCCACCCGCGCGGAGATGAACTCCCCGACGGACACGTCCGGCGCCATCGGCGTCGCGGCGATCACCCGGTCCAGGGGGACGCGCAGCAGCCCCGCCGGTGACAGGACCTCGCTGGCGGCCAGCGAGCGCAGGTCCGTGGGGATCCCCATGAACTGGCCACGCGGCATGACCCGGATGCGTCCTCGGCTGAACAAGGACGCCTGGAACACGGCGGGGGTGACCAGGTCGCTCTCGAGCCCGACTTCACGCGCCAGGCGCAGCGCCTCCGGCCTGCTGGCGACGAAGGACTCCGCGCCCTCGTCAACCGCGATCCCGGCCACGTCGCTGACCGAGAGCTTGCCGCCGACGTGGGACGAGGCCTCGAGCAGCGTCACCTCGATCTCGGAGTGGGTGCGCACCAGGTACCAAGCGGCCGCGAGGCCCGAGATGCCGCCACCGATGACGACAACGTGCCTGCGAGGCGCCGGTTCCGGCGACGGTGTGGGCGAACTGGCCGATGCTCCCGTCCTGCGGGTGGTTCTCTTCGCGGTCACAGGTCCACTGTGCCATCCCCCGACCTCAGGCGGGCGACCCGACCCGCTCATTCGGGTTCGCCGCGGGCACCGGGCCGCTGGCATGCACGCGGTCGACGATCCGGGTCAACACCCCGGGATCGGTGTCCGGGAGGACCCCGTGACCGAGGTTGAAGATGTGCCCGCGACCGCTGCGGCGGGCCGCTGCCAGGACCGAGTCGACCCGCTGGTCCACTGCCGCGGGGCTGGCCCGGACGACCGCGGGGTCCAGGTTGCCCTGCAGGGCAGCACCGGGGCGCACCCGTGCCGCCGCCTGATCCAGGGGCACGCGGAAGTCCACCCCCATCACCTCGGAGCCGGCCTGCGACATTGTGGCGAGCAACTCGCCGGTCCCGACGCCGAAGAGGGTCCTCGGGACGCCGTGGGCCACGGACAGGTCGTCCACGGCCGACAGTGCCGTGCGCACATGCGGCAGGACCATCGCCTCGTAGTCAGCAGCCGGCAGCGCACCGGCCCAGGAGTCGAACAGCTGGACCGCGCTGGCCCCAGCGAGGACCTGCATCCTCAAGAAGGCCCCGGCGATGCGCGCCAACCTGCTGGCGAGGTCGTTCCAGAGTGCGGGGTCGGAGTACATCAGCGCCTTGGTGCGCGCGTGGTCACGGCTGGGCCCACCCTCGATGAGATAGCTGGCCAAGGTGAACGGCGCACCCGCGAAGCCGATCAGGGGGGTGGCGCCCAACGGCCCGGTCGGCCCGGCGAGGATCCGGACCGCCTCAAGGACAGGAGCCACGTCATGGTCGGTCAGGTCGCGCAGGGTGGCCACCCCAGCCGCATCCCGGATCGGATCGGCGACCACTGGCCCCACGCCCGGCACGATGTCCAGGTCGACCCCGATGGCCTTCAACGGCACGACGATGTCGGAGAAGAAGATCGCGGCGTCAACACCATGACGACGGACGGGCTGGTCGGTGATCTCGACGACGAGCTCCGGGGTGAAGCACGACGCCAGCATCGCGGTGCCCTCCCGGACCCTGCGGTACTCCGGCAACGAGCGACCTGCCTGGCGCATGAACCACACCGGGGTGTGCTCCACCGCGGCTCCTCGGGCGGCGCGCACCAGGACGGAGTCGGAGGTCCGCCCGGCCACCATGGGGTGGTCCGCATCCAGCAGCGGGGCGGCGTTCGCGGGACGTCCGGACAGGCCGGGAGGGGATGCGGTCACGTGCTGAATCGTCCCACGGCCGGCGGGATCCCGCGGAGGTCGTGCCCCAGCGCGCGAGGTGCACCGGCCCGGGCCGTCCGGTCTGCCGCACGGGACCTTTGGACCACGCGAGGGAAGTTACTGGTCAGTAGGATGGAGGAACATCGCCGGGCCGGAACGCGCTCGGTGCACATACATGGCTGGAGGCGGTTGGTGTGGGTTCGCTGTTGATGACGGGTTTCCCCGGGTTCCTGGGGTCGGCCCTGCTGCCCAGGATCCTCGCCCGGCGCGAGGGCGTGAACGCCGTCTGCCTCGTGCAGACGCGCTACGTCCCGCTGGCGACCGAACGCATCGCTGAGATCGAGGCCGCGCATCCGCACACAGTGGGCCGGATCACCCTCATCGAGGGCGACATCACCGCCCCTGGGCTCGGCATCGACTACGTCGACCGCGCCCGGCTCGACGCGGTGACCGAGGTGTGGCACCTGGCTGCCGTGTACGACCTGGCGGTCCCCGAGGAGGTGGCCCGACGGGTGAACGTCGAGGGAACGGCCCACGTCATCGAGTTCTGCCTGTCGCGCACGGAGTTCACCCGCCTGCAGTACGTGAGCACGTGCTACGTCAGCGGCGACTACGACGGCGAGTTCCCCGAGGACGAGCTCGATCTCGGGCAGGGGTTCCTCAACCACTACGAGTCCACGAAGTTCGAGGCTGAGGTGCTCGTGCACCGCGCCATGAAGGCCGGCCTGCCCGCCACGATCTACCGCCCCGGCGTCGTCGTCGGCGACTCCCACACCGGCGAGACCCAGAAGTACGACGGCCCGTACTTCCTCGCCGGATTCATGCGCAAGCAGCTCTCGGTCGCGTTCATCCCCGCGGTCGGTGACGCCGACAAGGTCCGGTTCGGCCTCGTCCCCCGCGACTACGTGATCGATGCGATGGACGCCCTGTCTGTGATGGACAGGTCCCTGGGCCGCACGTACGCACTGACCGACCCGAACCCCCCCACCGCACGGCAGCTCGTCGACGTGTTCGCCCAGCACATGGGCAAGAAGGTGGTCTGGGTGCCCCTGCCCCTGGGGCTGACCCACGCCATCGTCGGCGGCGTACCCGGGCTGGAGGGCCTGCTCGGGCTGCCGGCCGAGGGCCTGGACTACTTCGCCTACCGCACTGTGCACACGACCACCAATGCCGTCACCGACCTCGAGGGGACCGGGGTCTCCTGCCCGCCGTTCGCCGACTACGCGGGCACCCTGCTGGACTTCATGCTCGCCCATCCGGAGTTCGACTCCTCGGCCATGACCTGATCGTCGCTGAGTCCGCACCGCCAACAGCACCTACGCCACCCCCACCCTGGAGCACACAGTGAGCGCAACAAAGCCCGCCGTCATCGTCAACGTCAGCCTCGCCGGATCCGACCGGGACTACGACCAGCAGGTCACCTTCCTGGAGCAGGAGTTCCACCTGCGCCGGATCGGTACGAACGGTGATGTTGCCGCGGCCGAGGATCTGGTCCGCAAGTGGGCCGACGACGCCGACGTGATCGCCGTGACCGGTATCCGGGAGGCCCGGGTCGCCGGGCTCTACGACGGCGACCTCGAGGCCGTCAACAAGGTCAAGCGCGCCACCCGGATGATCCCGGTCACCGACGGCCACGCGCTGCGCGACGTGCTCCAGGAATGGTCGATCCGGCACGTGCAGAACACGATGCCCGGGTACTTCACGAACGCCCGCGTCGTCGTCCTGGGCGGCATGAACCACGCACGAACCATCCGGATCCTGCAGGAGTACACCGCGAACTTCGAGTTCGCCGACCCGCTGCTGCGCCTCGACGTCCTCAAGCGCATGGACGCCAACCCGGTTCTTGGCCTCGCGGCGAACATCGGCATGTGGCCGGTGCGCCAGCTCCCCGGGCCGGTCCGGTCCAAGGTGAAGGCCCCCGGGCACGGCGTGAGCAGCTCACTGGCCCGACGCGCCCTCAGCGATGCGCACGTCATCGTGGCCACCTGCGATGAGCTCGCGGCATTCGGCGTGGGCAACCTGCGAGGCAAGTCGGTCGTTGCCTCGTCGGTGTCCGACGAGCGCCTTGCCGAGATGGCTGCCCTCGACGTCGACATGGTCCTGGACTCCACCCCCCAGCCCTTCGACTTCACCATCACGGCCGCGGTCCTCGAGGCGATGATGCTCGCTGCTTCGTCGAGCCCATTGGGCCGGCTCACCAACGACGACCTGCTGGACATGATCGTCTCGGCCGGCCTCGAGCCCCGGGTGCTGTACCCGAACGGCTTCCGCCGGCGCAGCCGCTTCGCGTTCGTGATCCACCCGTTGTCCCAGCGGTTCCTGACCAACGTGGAGCCGCTGCGCACCATCGAGCGGGTGTCGCCCTCGTTCGTCATGGACGGCGTCGAGAAGGCCATGGCCTACGCGCCTCCGATGAAGTACGGCCGGATCACCGGGATCACCTCACCCACCGGCGACGAGGCCGAGGGCTGGCTCATCACCGTGGGCGGGACGCCCAAGGAGCTCCTGGCGCACAGCCCGGAGTTCACCTACTCGCGCCTCCTGGCCGCCGCTGATGAGGCCAAGAAGCTCGGCGCGCAGATCATGGGCCTGGGCGCATTCACGAAGGTCGTCGGCGACGCCGGCGTGACGGTGGCCAAGCAGGCGTCGCTGCCGATCACCACCGGCAACAGCTACAGCGCCTCCGGTGCCCTCTGGGCCGCGCACGAGGCACTGGAGCGTCTCGGTCTCTCCGAACTCGATGAGCACGGCCGGATCAAGGGCAAGGCGATGGTGGTGGGCGCGACGGGCGCTATCGGATCGGTGTGCGCCCGACTGCTGGCGCTGGCCAGCGATGAGCTCTACCTGATCTCTCCCGAGACCGCGAAGCTGCTGGCCCTCAAGGCCGACATGGAACGGGAGAACCCGCGCGCGGTCATCCACATCGCCGCCACCCCCAACGAGGCTCTGCCCGAGATGGACATGATCGTCACGGCGACCTCCGGCGCGGGCAAGCGGGTGCTCGACATCATGGCCGTCAAGCCGGGGTGCGTCATCACCGACGTCGCCCGTCCCCTTGACCTCTCGGCCGAGGACGTGGCCAAGAGGCCTGATGTCCTGGTCATCGAGTCCGGCGAGATCGAGCTGCCCGGCGACGTGCACATGCGCGACATCGGCCTGCCGCACGGCGTGGCCTACGCGTGCCTGGCCGAGACGATCGCCCTGGCCCTGGAGGGTCGCTACGAGACGTACACAGTCGGGCGCAACATCGAGTGGGAGAAGGTCAAGGAGATCTACCAGATCGGGCTCAAGCACGGCATGAAGCTTGCGGCGATCTCCGGGGTCAACGGCATCTACTCCGACGACGACCTCGCTCGGATCCGCACCCTCGCCCTTGAGCGCCGCGCGGAGATGGCGGCTGCCTCGGGCGCCTGATTCCGGCTGTGCGACTTGCGTCGGTCTCGGCCATCTGGGGACGATGGCGGGCATGACCAACCTCCAGGCTCTGGCTGCGCGCCTGCCTCGCCCCACCGCCTTCGTCCTTGGCGGCGGGGGGTCCTGGGGCGCGCTCCAGCTCGGGATGCTCCAGGCGCTCGCCGAGACGGACCTCACCCCGGACCTGGTTGTGGGAACGAGCGTGGGCTCCTTGAACGGCGCCGTGCTCGCCGACGATCCGGCGCGCGCGGTGGAACGCCTCGAGGACCTGTGGCCGAGCGTGTCGAAGGCCGATGTGTTCCCCGGGGGTTGGGTTCGCGGTGTGCGCACCCTCACCGAGACCCGCGCATGGATCTACGACAACCAGCCACTGACCGACCTGCTCACCAGCCGGCTGCCGGCGAAGTCCTTCGAGGACATGGCTGTGCCGTTCGTTGCCGTGGCCACGGACTTCACCAACGGAAGCCTCGCCGAGCTCGACTCCGGCGAGCTGCGCACCGCGCTGCTCGCCTCCTCGGCCATCCCCGGGATCTTCCCCTGGGTGGAGCGCGACGGCCGGCGGCTCGTGGACGGGATGCTCGTCGCGAACGTCCCCATCACCGTCGCCCTGCGCCGCGGTGCGCGCTCGCTGGTGGTCCTCGACTGCGGCCTGAGCGGGGTCACGCCGCGCGCCGCGGGAACCCTGGTTGAGGTGCTCACGCAGTCGGCGGCGATCTATGCCCGCCGACAGATGGCCAACGACCTGATCGCGTGCGCCGGGCGTCCCCGTGGTCTGGCTGACCCCGTCCACGCCGCACGTGACCACCCAGTTGGACTTCACCGCCACAGCAACGCTCATCGAGGCAGGTCGTCGAGATGCCTCAGCGACCCTGGCCGCGCTGCACGCTGTCACCGCACTTCCGCCAGGGGTGTACGGCGCCCCGGCCGAGCTGCGCACGGATGAGCGTCTGGAGTCGCTGATCCACTGAACTGGCCGCATCATGGAGGTCGAAGACCCCAGCCAGACGAGGGAGACCACCGTGGAACCGAGCGCACCCATCGACGGACTCGTGGGGGTGTACCACGCCGACGGCGGTCCGATCGGCGAGGCCAGGTACGTGATCGGCAAGTTGATGGGCACGGCGCACTGCGCCCTGTGCGACATCACCCACTCCCCTGTTCGCCGCAAGCCGGCGTGGGATCGGATGGTCGCCGAGATTCGGGTCCCCTTCGAGTTGCTCCACCTCAATGAGATGCCACCATCGATCGCCGCCGCGACCGCACTGCACGGCTCGCCGGTGGTGTTCGCCCGGCTCTCCGACGGCACGGTCGAGCCGGTCCTGCTGTCGGCTGACCTGGAGACCCTCGGCGGGTCGGTCGACGGCTTCTCGGTCGCCCTTCGGGCAGCCCTGGCTCGCCGGGCGACCACGGCTGAGGAGACGTCAGCGGAGCCCGTTGGGCCCCGTCCTGCTGCAGGTCATGGGGACGCCCAGTGACCGAGCCCGTCACGATGTACACCACTACCTGGTGCGGGTACTGCATCCGGCTCAAGCACTCCCTGAAGCGTGCTGGCATCGCCTACACCGAGATCAACATCGAGTCGGATCCCGACGCTGCGGCCGTCGTGGAGCGTGTCAACGGCGGGAACCAGACCGTGCCCACCGTGGTCCTGCCCGACGGGACCGCGATGACCAACCCGTCAGTCCGCGACATTCTGGGCGCCCTGCGCAGCTGAGCCGTTGGCCAGCACCACCACGGTGAAGGGCTGGGTGGTGCCCATACTCGGATGCCATGGGCAGATGATCCACCACCGAGGACGGCTAACCGGCGGTGATGGCCGCCACACCGCCGAGGACCAGGACGACGCCGACCTGTTGGACCGGTCGCAGGCGCTCGTGGTCGATGAAGCGCGCCAGCAGGATCGTGGCCACCGGGTAGAGCGACCCGAAGATGCTGACCAGCGACAGCATCCCGAGGGTGCTGGCCAGCCCGAAGGCGAGGTTGGCCCCCACGTCCATCAGGCCCACGGCGACGAAGGCCGGCGCCTCCGCACGTGTCACGGTGACGCTGCGGCGCAGCGCCAGAACGGCCAGCGCCATGAGGGTCACGGTGGTGATCCGCATCACGGTCATCGTCATCACCACGCTGGTCTCACTTCCCTGGGCGATCGCCACCAGCGAGGTCCCGAGGAACACCGCCGAGCCACCGGCGAGCAGCACCGGGACCCAGCCCGCGTCGCCGTGGACCTCCGGGCCGCTGGCTGCCACCACACCGACGAGCGCCAGCACGATCCCGAGAACCTGCAGCGTCGTCGGCTGCTCACCGCCGGCCAGACCGAACGCCAATGGAACAAGCACACCAAGCGCCGCGATCGGCGAGACCACGCCCATCGTCCCGATCGCCAGCGCCCGGTAGTACAGGGCAAGGCCCGTCGCCCCCGACACGCTGGCGAGCACCGCCCAGCCCAGGTAGTCAGGGGGCGCACCCCATGCTCCGGTCAGCGTCGCCACGACCAGCATGGCAACCAGACCGACCGTCTGGGTGCCGCCCAGGACCACCAGGACGTGCCGGCGTCTCGACAGCTTTCCCGCGACGTAGTCGGCACTGCCCCAGAGCACCGACGAGAACAGCGCGAGCAGGGAGGCCACGGATCGAGACGGTACACGCTGGCCGTCGGTGACCGATCTCCCTCCGAAGCGGGCCTTCAGGGCGTAGCCTGCCGCTCATGAACGCGATCGTCGGCGATGAGGCTGCGGACTTCCGGACCGCGCTGACGTCCTTGCGCGACCTCCGACTGCGACCTGAGATCCTGCTCGAGGAGGCGCCGGCCCCCCAGAGGCTGGCGCCGTTCGCGATCGCGCTGACCGCCGAGGTCGTGATCGACGATGAGGACCTCGGCAACGGGCGCCTCGTCGTCCTGCACGACCCGCAGGGCCAGGACTCCTGGGGCGGGACCTTCCGGGTCGTGGCCTTCATCAAGGCGACCCTCGAGACGGAGATGGCCGCCGACCCGCTCCTGGCCGAGGTGGGCTGGTCGTGGCTCGTCGAGGCGCTGGACACCCAGGGCGCGAGCTACACCAACATCTCGGGGACCGTCACGCGGGTGACCTCGGAGTCGTTCGGCGGCCTGTCGGAGCGCCCGCTGGAGGGGCAGATCGAGATCCGGGTCTCCTGGACCCCGAATGACGCCAACCTGGCCCCCCACGCCCACGCCTGGGCGGAGGTGCTCGGTCAGGCAGCGGGCCTCATGCCACTGCCCCCGGGGGTGGCCCAGCTCCCACGCCCGCGCGGCTGAGCTCGCCCGCAGCGGCTGCCTGACCCGGCGCTCTCACTCCTTCGGGTGACGTTGCTCAAGGCGCTGACGCGCCGCCCCCGATAGGTGTCCTAGTTGGCTTGAGCCCGGACGCGCCCTTGGAGGTGCCGTGATCACTGTCGCCCAGAGCGCCACCGTACCGATCATCCCCCTGCCCCGGGGTCGCTTCGCCGCACTGACCGTCGGCGTCGATGCCGCGCATGTCGCGGGGCTCACACCCCGGCTGCGCTCGCTGGGCGCCTCGGCCGTGTATCGCGCCACCACCGCGCGCGGTGGGCAGGTACCCAGCCCCAACGGCCCCCACGACCTCTGCGTGGTCGAGGCCGCTGGCCCCCAGGTCCGCGAGGAGCTGCGCGCGCTGCGCGCCATCGGGTGGCGCCGGGTCGTGGTGGTCACGACGCGGTCCGAGTTGGTGCGCCAGGCGATCAGCGGCGGGGCTCGCTCAGCCATCGTCCCGCCCACGAAGTCCGCAGCCGCTGGCCTCGGCATTCCGCTCCCCCGCTCCCGCTCCGGCGACGAGGGGGTCGATGCCATGTCGGCACGCGAGGTCCAGGTGCTGCAACGGGTTGCCGAGGGTCAGACGAACCGGCAGATCGGTGAGGATCTGTGCCTGTCGGCGCTGACGGTCAAGAGTCATCTGGCTCGGATCGGGCGCAAGATCGGGACCGGCGACCGCGCCGAGATGGTCGCGATCGGCTTCCGTCACGGTGTCGTCACCTGACAGCAGTTCGCCCCCCTCGCGACACCCTCCAGACGCTCTGCTCCGACATGCCCGACTTGCTCCCCCGTGGACGGCAGCAGTTCGGCGAAGGGGGAGCAGATCGCCCGGACCCGGGTCGGAAGTCGGCGCAGATCGGCGGTTCGGTCGGTCGGCCCCGGGGCGGTCCCCGGTACGGTGACACCGTGTCCGAGTCCCCCGCCCTCGATGTCGCGGAGCTGGCTGAGATCGAGGAGCCCGCGCCGCCGCCCCCGCTCGAGCTGCGTGATGGGCTCCCGCGCATCACCGAGACCCAGGCTGACCTCGATCGGGTCGTGCGCGACCTCATGGCAGGCACCGGCCCGATCGCGGTGGACACCGAGCGCGCCTCCGGGTACCGCTACGGCCAGCGCGCCTACCTGATCCAGATCCGCCGCGAGGGCGCAGGCAGCTCGCTCATCGACCCGCACGCGGTGCCCGGCGTCGCGGGTCTGGCCGAGGCCTTGCGCGGCCCGGAGTGGATCCTGCATGCGGCCAGCCAGGACCTTCCGTGCCTGGCCGAGCTGGGTCTTGCGCCCACGACCCTGTTCGACACTGAGCTCGCCGGGCGACTGCTGGGCATGCCCCGTGTCGGTCTCGGCCCCATGGTCGAGACGGTGCTGGGCGTGACCCTGGCCAAGGGACACGGAGCCGCTGACTGGTCGCGCAGACCGCTGCCCGAGGACTGGCTGGAGTACGCGGCCCTCGACGTCGAGGTGCTCATCGAGCTGCGAACCGAGATGCGTGGCCGACTACTGGAGGCGGGCAAGCTCGAGTGGGCGGAGCAGGAGTTCGCGGCGGTTCGAGATGCCCCTCCGCCCCCACCCCGCGTCGATCCCTGGCGACGCACCTCAGGCATGCACAAGATCCGCTCGCGACGCTCCCTGGCCATCGTCGAGCACCTGTGGGTGGCCCGTGACCGGATCGGCCAGGAGACCGACACCGCGCCGGGACGGCTGCTGCCCGACTCGTCGATCGTTGCCGCAGCCCAGGCCCTGCCCCGCGACCTCGCAGCACTCCAGGCGACCAGGGCCTTCCACGGCCGGGGAGCGACGCGCTACCAGCGCGCCTGGGGCGCCGCCCTGCGTGACGCATGGGCTGTCCCGGAGAAGGACCTCCCCCTCGCCGCGGTCAAGGGCGATGGCCCGCCACCGCCCCGATCATGGGCGCAGCGCGATCCCGTGGCCGCTGCACGGCTCGATCGCGCCCGCGCGGCCCTGCAGGCACTGGCCGAGCAGGTGAACCTGCCCGTCGAGAACCTGCTCACCCCTGACCTCGTCCGCCGGCTGATGTGGCAACCGCCTGAGGACCCGAGCGCCGTGGCAGCGACGCTCAGCGCCGCTGGTGCGCGGCCCTGGCAGGTCGAGCTCACGGCCGGACTGCTCGAGGATGCGCTCCAACCAGCGGGCAGCTGAGATCAGCCCGCCGCCGCGGCATCGGTCCGCTCCAACGAGCCGGGGGCCCAGCGTGCAGTGGCCAGACCCATCTCCTCGGGGCGCAGCACCTGGGCGATCAGGTACCCCTGGGCCTCGTCGCACCCCAGCTCCGCGAGCACGTCGAGCTGCTGGCGGGTCTCCACACCCTCCGCCACGACCTTCTGGCCCAGGGCGTGGGCGGCGGAGATCGCCGCAGTCACGATCGCCCGATCGGCACCGCTCGCCGTGATGCTCGCCACGAACGAGCGGTCGATCTTCACCCGATGCGGCCCGAGGAACCGCAGGGCGCCCAGGGACGAGTAGCCCGTCCCGAAGTGGTCGATGGCCAGGCCGATCCCGGAGGCACGCAGCCTGCGCAGGGTCAGCTGCGCGGGGCCGGTGGGCTCCAGCAACCCGAACTCCCCCATCTCGAAGACGACGGCACCCGGGGTGTCGCCCTGCTCGGCGATGATCCGCAACGCGTCCCCGGCGAACGAGGCCGAGTACACCTGCCCGCGGGCGAGGTTCAGTCCGACAGGCACGTCCACCCCGTCGGCACGCCAGAGCGCACGCTGGTGCAGCGTCCGCCGCAGGACCTGCTCACTGAGGGCTCCGTTGAGCCCCCCGCGGGCTGCGACCGGCAGGAACTGCGAGGGATACACCAACCGTCCTTCAGAGAGCTGCAAACGCGCCAGGGCCTCGACATAGGCAAGCCGGCCCGAGGCGATCTCCACGATGGGCTGGTAGTGCAGGACGAGCCCGGCGGGCTGGCCTGCGCCGACCACGGGCTGCTCGACCTCAAGGGCCACGCCCAGGGCCTCACGGATCCGCTCAGCGGTCTCGAGCTCCTCGTCCATCTCCACCGAGTGCAGGCGCACCGTGTTGCGCCCGGCGTCCTTCGCCCGGTACATCGCCATGTCAGCCTGGCGCAGCAGGTTGGCCGGATCGATCGAATCGGCGCGGGCAAGGGCGATGCCGACACTCATGCTGATCCGGTGCGAGCGACCCTCAATGCTCACGGGCTGGTCCAGGGTCGCCCGCACGCGATCGGCCACGGCGCGCACGTCCTGGGGGTCCGCCAGCTTCGGGCAGAGGACCACGAACTCGTCACCACCGATCCGGGCCAGCGAGTCCTCGGGGCGCACGGCCGCCCGGATGCGCCGCGCCACCGCCACCAACAGCTCGTCGCCCACATGGTGCCCACGGGTGTCGTTGACCATCTTGAAGCCGTCAAGGTCCAGGAAGATGATGGCCACATGGGGGCCGCCGGACCCCTGGTCGAGGGCCGCAAGTCGACGTAACAGCTCGCCCCGATTGATCAGGCCCGTGAGTGGGTCCTCGCGCGCCTCACGATCCAGTCGCGCCCGGGTGGTCGACTGCTCCGTGACGTCGTGCAGGATCACCAGGGCCAGGGGCTGACCCGTCGAGTCCTCCTCGGACAGCGGCGAGATCGAGACCGCCACCCAGCGATCCCCTTCGACGCCGGGGATCGACACCCGGATCGCCGGGGCCGACCCGGGCGCCCGCTGTTCGACGCCGCTCACCCCGGGGATCAACTCCACCAGTCGGGTGCCGACCAGCTCCTCCGGGCGCCGGGCGAGGAAGGTCGCAGCGGCTGGGTTGGCGTCGACCACGAGGTCTGGCAGCCCCTGCAGTGTCGTCACGCGCAGGATCGCGACCGGCGACTCGTCGAAGACCGAGCGCAGCAGCCCGCTGCGCTCACCCTCGGCTCGGCTCACCGCGCTGGGCACGACCGCGTCCCCGTCCACCGCCATCAGTCCGGCAGATCGAGCAACCGCCGGGCGGCGTCGGCGCATCCCTGAGCGGTGAGCCCGAGGCGCTCCAGGATGGCTGGGCGACCGGCGTGGTCCAGGAACTCCTGCGGGATTCCCAGCCGCTCCATGCGCACGCGGGTCCCGGCATCGGCCAGCGCTGTTGCAAGGCTCGACCCGATCCCCCCGACCAGGCCGTTGTCCTCCATCGTCACGACCAGGCCGATCTCGCCGGCGAGGTCCAGGAGGCCTGAGGGCAGCGGCGTGACCCACAACGGTGCGGCGACGGCCACGGACACGCCCTCGGCGGACAACTTGACGGCGGCCTCACGGGCCACGCCGGCCATGCTGCCCACCCCGACCAGCAGGACCTGGGGCTCGGAATCGGCATGCAGAAGATCGACCCCGTCACTGTCAGCCACCGCCAGAAGCGGCTCGGCGAGCCGGCCCTTGGGGAATCGCAGCACCGTCGGGCCGTCGGTGACTGCCACAGCCTCACGCAGGGCCCGTCGCAGGGTCTCCTCGTCGCGCGGAGCAGCGACCCGGACCCCGGGGATCAACCCCAGCATGGAGAGGTCCCACATGCCGTTGTGTGAGGCCCCGTCATCCCCGGTGACACCGGCGCGGTCCAGGACGATCGTCACCCCGGCGCGGTGCAGTGCGACATCCATGAGCACCTGGTCGAAGGCGCGGTTCAAGAAGGTCGCGTACAGCGCGACCACCGGGTGCAGCCCGGCGTAGGCCATCCCGGCCGCCGAGGTGAGCGCGTGCTGCTCGGCGATGCCCACGTCGTAGGTGCGATCCGGGAACTCCGCGGCGAACCGGTCGAGGCCCGTCGGGCAGAGCATCGCGGCGGTGATGGCCACCACGTCGGGTCGGTCACGACCGACCTGCACGAGCTCGTCGGCGAAGGCTGCGGTCCAGGTCGGGCCGCCGTTGCTCACGGGGATCCCAGTCTCCGGGTCGATGATCCCGACGCCGTGGAAGCGGTCCGCCTCGTCGTTCTCCGCCGGGGCGTAACCGCGGCCCTTCTGCGTGATGACATGGACGATGACCGGTCCGCCGTACCGGCGCGCTGCGTTGAGCACCGACTCGACAGAGGCCACGTCGTGCCCGTCGACCGGGCCGAGATACTTCAACCCCAGGTCCTCGAACATCCCCTGCGGTGCGACCACATCCTTGACCCCGCGCTTGACCCCGTGCAGGGCTTCGAACAGTGGCGCGCCCAGCACGGGCGTACGACCCAGTACGTCCTTCCCCCAATCGAGGAAGCGCTCGTAGCCGCGAGTCGTGCGCAGGGTGTCGAGGTAGCGGGCGAGTCCTCCGATGGTCGGGGCATAGGAGCGTTCGTTGTCGTTGACCACGATGATCACGGGTCGGTGCGAGCCGGCGATGTTGTTCAGGGCCTCCCACGACATGCCCCCGGTCAGCGAGCCGTCCCCGACGACCGCCACCACGTGCCGCTGGCCCAGGGTCCCGGCCTGCTCGAAGGCCTTCGCGATGCCGTCGGCGTAGGACAGCGCGGTCGACGCGTGCGAGTTCTCGATCACGTCGTGGGGGCTCTCAGCACGTGACGGGTAGCCGGAGATCCCGCCCTCCTGGCGCAGGTGGTCGAACCCCTCTCGTCGGCCGGTGATGATCTTGTGCACGTAGGACTGGTGCCCGGTGTCCCAGAGGATCACGTCCCTGGGTGAGTCGAACACCCGGTGCAGCGCGATGGTCAGCTCCACGACCCCCAGGTTGGGACCAAGATGCCCGCCGGTGCGGCTGACCTTGTCGACGAGGAATCCACGGATCTCCGCGGACAGCTCGGCGAGCTGCTCAGGTCTCAGCGCGCGGAGGTCCGCGGGTGAGTCGATGCTGTCCAGCACGCCCACGTGATGCGCCTCCTACTCGTGCGGTCGTCGATACAGTCTAGGAGTGAACGCCCGTCGGCACACGGGCGGCGCGACCCTAGGCTGGGGCCCATGACGACTCCCCCCGGGTGGCCGCGCGCCGTCCCCGATCCGGAGTCGCCGGCGTTCCCCGACAAGGTCGTCGGCTGGCTCCTGGATCTGTGCCCCCCGGACTACCGCGGGCATGAGGTGTTCAGGCGCTACCCGGTGGTCCTCGCCCGCCTCGCAGCACTGCACGCCGACGCCTCGCTGCAGGCCGCCCGGTCGGCCTACGCGGGTACCCGGCGCGACCTGGCGGGGCGCGTGCCCCCCGAGGCGGTCGAGGAGACGCTGGTGGCCCTGAGCAAGGAGGGCGCCCGGTTGGCCGCCCAGGTGCGCGAAGTGGCCCTGGTCGAGGAGGCGCTTCAGGGCCGCCGCTGGCGCCCGAAGCTGTAGCCCCGAGCAGCGGGTGGCAAGGTTCGGCGGGACACTGGTTGCATGACGCAGCAGCAGCCGTACGAGTCGATCGGGCGATGGGGCGCGATCGACATCCGCCGCTACCCGGAGCACACGATCGCGGAGGTGGTCGTGGATGGGAACTTCGACGATGCCGGGAACCGCGGCTTCCGCCCGCTCTTCGGCTACATCCAGGGGCAGATCGCGATGACTGCACCCGTGGTGCAGACGCCCGGCGAGGAGGGGCACTCCGTGGCATTCGTGATGCCCGAGGGACGCGGGCTGGACACCCTGCCTGCTCCGACCGACTCCCGTGTGCATCTGCGAACCGTCCCGGAACAGGTGGCGGCAGCGCTGACGTTCTCAGGCTGGGGCAATGCGAGCGACCTCGAGAAGCGCGGGCGGCAACTGCTGAAGTCCTTGGCGGACTCCCCGTGGCAGCCAGTGGGCGCCGTGCGACTGGCGCGCTTCAACGCCCCCTTCATCCCCCCGTTCATGCGGCACAACGAGGTCGTCGTCGACGTGGAGCAACGCCCCACCGGCCGATGACCTGCGTCAACTGCCGAGGGCCTGGAAGGCCTGGTAGACCATGAACGCCGGCCAGAAGACGCCCTGAAGGATGGCCAGGGCGTACTCCCAGAAGCCGTCCGCCTGCTGCCAGAACCAGGCCCAGGCACCGAACACGCCCAGCCCGTAGATCGCTCCGCCGCCGGCCGCCGCGCCATTGCCATTACTCATGGACGATCCCCACCTCTCCGGATCCAGTCTGCTCCCGGGGAGGTGGGGATGGCGTGACGGGTGGCTACACCAGCGAGCGCAGCACGTACTGCAGGATGCCGCCGTTGCGGTAGTAGTCGGCCTCCCCGGGGGTGTCGATCCGCAGCACGGCCTCGAACTCGATGGCTGAGCCGTCGGACTTCTCCGCGCGCACCGAGACGGTCCTTGGGGTGACGCCCTCGTTCAGCGCGGTGACGCCGCTGATCGAGAAGACCTCCGTGCCGTCCAGGCCCAGGGAGGTGGCGTCCTGCCCCTGCGGGTACTGGAGCGGGAGGACGCCCATGCCGATCAGGTTGGAACGGTGGATGCGCTCGTAGGACTCCGCGATCACCGCACGCACGCCCAGCAGTGCCGTGCCCTTGGCTGCCCAGTCGCGCGACGAGCCCGAGCCGTACTCCTTGCCCGAGAGCACCACGAGCGGGATGCCCGCAGCCGCGTAGGACTGGGCAGCGTCGTAGATCGCGGCCTGTGGGGCGCCGTCACGGGTGAAGTCGCGGGTGAAGCCACCCTCGACGCCGTCGAGCAGCTGGTTGCGCAGCCGGATGTTGGCGAAGGTGCCGCGGATCATGACCTCGTGGTTGCCGCGCCGCGATCCGTAGGAGTTGAAGTCCTTGCGGTCCACGCCGTTCTCCGCCAGGTACACCCCCGCCGGGCTGTCGGGCTTGATCGACCCGGCCGGGCTGATGTGGTCGGTGGTGACCGAGTCGCCGAGCTTGGCCAGGACCCGAGCCCCCACGACGTCGGTCACCGGATCGGGCTCGGCGCCCATGCCGTCGAAGTACGGGGGCTTGCGGACGTAGGTGGAGTCACCCGCCCAGGCGAACGTGTCACCCACCGGGGTGGGCAGCGACTGCCAGGCCTTGTCGCCGGCGAACACGTCGGCATACCGCGAGGCGAACATCTCGGCGTCGATCGAGGACTCCATCACCGACTGGACCTCGGCCGGTGACGGCCAGATGTCCCTGAGGTAGACCGGGGCGCCCGATGGATCGGTGCCAAGGGGCTCAGTGGTCAGGTCGAGGTCCATCCGGCCGGCGATCGCGTAGGCGACGACCAGCGGCGGGGACGCCAGGTAGTTCATCTTCACGTCCGGGTTGATCCGGCCCTCGAAGTTGCGGTTGCCCGACAGCACCGAGACCACAGCGAGGTCGCTGGCGTTCACAGCCGCAGACACCGCCTCGGGCAGCGGTCCCGAGTTGCCGATGCAGGTCGTGCAGCCGTAGCCGACGATGTCGAAGCCCAGCTTGTCCAGGTAGGGGGTCAACCCGGAACGGTCGTAGTAGTCCGAGACGACCTTCGATCCGGGAGCGAGGGTGGTCTTGACCCAGGGCTTGCGGGTCAACCCGCGCTCGACCGCGTTGCGCGCCAGGAGGCCGGCGGCCATCATCACCGAGGGGTTCGACGTGTTGGTGCACGAGGTGATCGCGGCGATCACCACAGCGCCGTGGCCGATCGTGACCTCCTGCTCCTCGATGCTCACTGCCGCCGTCGTGGCGGGGTCAGCGGTGTAGGCATCGAGCGCGGTCAGGAAGCCGGTCTTGGCGTCAGTCAGGGCGACGCGGTCCTGCGGACGCTTCGGGCCGGCCAGCGACGGCACGATCGTGGCGAGGTCCAACTCGATGACGCTCGTGTAGCGCGCCTCAACCGAGGGGTCGTGCCAGAGGCCCTGCTCGCGGGAGTAGGCCTCGACGAGGGCAACCTGCTCCTCGCTTCGCCCGGTGAGCCGCAGGTAGCGCAGGGTCTCGTCGTCGATCGGGAAGATCGCGGCAGTCGATCCGTACTCCGGGCTCATGTTGCCGATCGTGGCCCGATTGGCCAGGGACACCCCGGCAACAGCGTCACCGAAGAACTCCACGAACTTGCCCACCACACCGTGCTTGCGCAGGATCTCGGTGATCGTCAGGACCATGTCGGTCGCTGTCGCGCCCTGGGGCAGCTCACCTGTCAGCTTGAATCCGACCACCTGGGGGATCAGCATGCTCACCGGCTGGCCGAGCATCGCGGCCTCGGCCTCGATCCCGCCGACACCCCACCCGAGCACACCCAGGCCATTGACCATCGTGGTGTGCGAGTCGGTGCCCACGCACGTGTCCGGGTAGGCCTGGCCGTTGCGGACCATCACGACCCGGGCCAGCGACTCGATGTTGACCTGATGCACGATCCCGGTGCCGGGCGGCACGACCTTGAACTCATCGAAGGCCGACTGACCCCAGCGCAGGAACTGGTAGCGCTCCCGATTGCGCTCGTACTCGAGCGCCACATTGCGGGTGGCGGAATCATGGGTGCCGAAGAAGTCGGCGATGACTGAGTGGTCGATGACGAGCTCGGCGGGTGCCAGCGGATTGATCTTCGCCGGATCACCCCCGAGGTCCTTCATGGCCTCGCGCATGGTCGCCAGGTCCACGACGCACGGGACACCGGTGAAGTCCTGCATGATCACTCGCGCTGGGGTGAACTGGATCTCGTCGGTGGGCTCCGCATCCGGATCCCACGCGCCGAGGGTGCGGATCTGCTCGGCCGTGACGTTGGCGCCGTCCTCAGTGCGCAGCAGGTTCTCCAGGAGGACCTTGTGCGTGAACGGCAGGGCCTGCGCGCCGGGGACCGCGGAGATCCTGAAGATCTCGTGCGTCGTCCCGCCGACCTCGATCGTGCCACGTGCTCCGAAACTGTCCTTGCTCGCCATGCAGACTCCTCCTCAGCAACCGCAACGGAAGGCTATCGCGCCCTCCGGGGACCCGCGTGATCCCGCCACCCGAAAGTATCTTGATATCAAGATATCACCGGAGGACGAGTTTGGCCACGCATTCGACGTGATGAGTTGTGGGGAACAGGTCGAGGGCGACGAGCTCGTCGAGGACCAGCCCGTGGTCGCGGAAGGTGGCGACATCTCGGGCCAGTGCCACCGGATCACAGGCCACATAGGCAACCGCTCGGGGCCGCACGGAGGCGATCGCCTCCACCACGGCTGCACCCGCGCCTGTCCGCGGCGGGTCGAGGACGACGACGTCGACGCCCTCGAGAGCCCCCGGTCGAGTGACCCAGCGGTCGACCCCGGCGCGCACGACCGTTGCCTTCAGGTCCCCGGCGTTCTCGGCCGCCAGCTCACAGGCCCGTCGATCGCCCTCGACCAGCGTGACCTCCACTCCCCCGGCGACGGCACCCGCGAGGCTCAACCCGATTAGGCCCACCCCCGCGTACAGGTCCACCAACCGCTCGCCGGCCCGTGGGTCGACCATGCGGCGCACATGCCCGACGAGAGCATCTGCGGCGCCGGGGTGCACCTGCCAGAAGCCGTCGGGCGCGACCGACCACGCTCGACCATCCGCGCGCTCGGTGATCGGCGCGGCCGGCGGCTCGGATTCCGGGAAGGCGACGGGCTCTCCCAGCGACGGGCACGCGAACGCCAGCCTGCCGTCGGGCCAGGTCTGCCCGAAGAGGTCCAGGGGGGCCAGCCGTGGATGCAGCTGCGCGCACTGGCCGCCGACCACCACACGGTGGGAGCGGTGGCCCAGGAACCCTGCCCGCCCTGAGCGGTCCACACCGAGGGTCCCGCGGGTGCGCCATCCCAGCCCCTCGGCGGCGGCTGCCCCCTCGGACGGCACCGGATCGGCGACCTCCTCGACGGCGAACCCGTCGGGCAGGCTGATCCCGGCGAACCGCATCATCGCCTCCCGGACCACCTCAGCCTTCAGCCGACGCTGGGCTCCGGGAGTGACGTGCTGCCAGTCGCAGCCTCCGCACTGCAATGCGACCGGGCAGGGCGCCGGGCGCCGATCCGGGCTGGCGACGAGGACCTCCACCGCGTCGGCCCGGACGAACCTGGCCTTGCGCCCGATCGACGTGACCCGAACCTCGACCCGCTCCCCGGGCAGGGCGTGCCGCACGAAGATCACCTGCCCCTCGTGCCTGGCGACGCAGTGGCCCCCATGGGCAACCGCCCCGACCTCGACGACGACTCGGTCCCCGACCGACATGCCCCCGACTACCGCAGTGATGGACCAGCCCCCATCTCGCCGGCCACGTAGGCCTCGGCTGTCTCGGAGTCCGGCTCCGCCCGACGCATTGCACCCGGCGCCTGCGCCTCGGGCTCGTCGGCGATCCGCTCGCTGGACAGCAGCTGCCAGGGGACGCTGACCACCATCACCCCTGGGGAGAACAGCAGGCGGGTCTTGAGGCGCAGCGCGCTCTGGTTGTGCAGCAGCTGCTCCCACCAGTGACCCACCACGTACTCGGGCACGTACACGCAGACGAGGTCCCGCGGGGAGCTGCGGTTCAGCCCCCGCACGTACTCGACCACCGGGCGCGTGACCTCGCGGTAGGGCGAGTCCAGGACCTTCAGGGACACAGGGATCCCGCGGCGCTCCCAGTCGTGGATCAGCCGGGCCGTCGCGTCGTCGTCGACGTCCACGGTCACGGCCTCGAGCACGGTGGGTCGCGTCGCGCGGGCGTAGGCCAGCGCCCGCAGCGTGGGCTTGTGGACCTTGGACACCAGGACGATCGCGTGGACCCGGCTGGGCAGTGTCACGTTCTCGTCGTCCCCGGCCACCAACTCGACCGAGACCCGGTCGTAGTGCTTGCGGATCGACTCCATGATCAGGAACAGGACGGGCATGGCGATGCAGACGATCCAGGCGCCGCGCGTGAACTTCGTGACCAGAACGATCGCCAGAACCGTGCCGGTCATGCAGAAGCCGACACTGTTGACCAGGCGCTTGCGCTTCATGCGCCCCCGCTCGGCTGGGTCCCGCTCGTCCAAGAGGTGCCGGTTCCAGTGCTTGATCATCCCGAGCTGGCTGAGGGTGAACGACACGAAGACGCCGATGATGTACAGCTGGATCAGGGCCGAGACGTTGGCCTGGTACACGTAGATCAGCAGGCCGGCCAGGCCCGCCAGTGTGACGATGCCGTTGCTGAAGGCCAGGCGGTCACCGCGGGTGTGCAGCTGCCTGGGCAGGTAGCCATCGCGGGCCAGGATCGATCCGAGGACGGGGAAGCCGTTGAAGGCGGTGTTGGCGGCCAGGACGAGGATCAGGGCGGTCACGACCGACACGAACACGAACATCGGGGTGAAGTTCGAGAACACCGCCTGGGCGACCTGGGCGATCACGGTCTTCTGCTCCGTGCCCGGCGGCATGCCGATCAGGTCCTCGGTGGACTCGGCCACCTTCACCTTCGTCGCGACGGCCAGCCACGTGATGCCGGCGAACATCGTCATGGCGATCGCCCCGAGCATCGCCAGGGTGGTGGCGGCGTTCTTGCTCTTGGGCTTGCGGAACGCCGGCACGCCGTTGCTGATCGCCTCGATCCCAGTCAGGGCGGTCGTGCCCGACGAGAAGGCTCGGGCGATCAGGAACACGAGCGCCGCACCCGCGAAGTTCGCCTCCGGCTTGATCACCCAGTCGGCAGACTCCGCGAGCAGGACATCCCCCCGGGACATCCGCACGCCGGCCCAGATGAGCATCGTGAAGATGGCGAAGATGAAGGCATACGTGGGAATGGCGAAAGCACTCCCCGACTCCCGCACCCCGCGCAGGTTGATCAGCGCGAGGACCACGGTCAGGCCGACGGCAAGGGCCACGCTGTGCTGGCCCATCCAGGGGATCGCCGAGGCCGCGTTGGCCACGGCCGAGGAGATGGACACGGCGACGGTCAACACGTAGTCGACCATCAGGGCACTGGCGACGAACACCCCCCATCGCGGTCCCAGGTTCGTCGACACGACCTCGTAGTCACCCCCGCCGGACGGGTAGGCGTGCACATTCTGGCGGTACGACAGGACCACGACGAGGAACACCATGATGACCGCGGCAGCCACCCAGGGCGCGTACTGGAACAGGGCATACCCGCCCAGCGACAGCACCAGCAGGATCTCCTGCGTGGCATACCCGTTGGAGGACAACGCATCCGAGGCGAAGACCGGCAGCGCGATGCGCTTGGGCAACAGGGTCTCGCCGAGCTGGTTGGTGTGCAGGGCGCGACCGAACAGCATCCGCTTGGTGACGTCGGAGAAGGTTCCCACGTGGGTGAATGCTACGCACAGCGCACACCCCTATGGGACGCGTGTAGCGTTCCGGTTGTGCACATCGTGATCCTCGGCTGCGGCCGAGTCGGGTCCGCCCTCGCGCAGACCATGGACAGGCAGGGCCATTCGGTCGCTGTTGTCGACATGGACCCCGAGGCCTTCCGCAAGCTCGCACCCGACTTCGGCGGCACCACCGTCGTGGGTATCGGCTTCGACCGCGACACCCTCACGGAGGCGGGGATCGCCCATGCCCAGGCCTTCGCAGCCTGCAGCAGCGGTGACAACACGAACATCATCGCCGCCCGGGTTGCGCGTGAGACCTTCGGCGTCGGCAACGTCGTGGCCCGCATCTATGACCCCCGACGTGCCGAGGTCTACCAGCGCCTGGGCATCCCCACCGTGGCCAGCGTCGCGTGGTCCACCGACCAGATGCTGCGCAGGCTGCTCCCACGCGGCACCCAGGAGGAGTGGACGGATCCCAGCGGGACCATCGCCCTCGCGGAGATGACGGTGCACCCCGAATGGGTGGGCCGGTTGGTGCACGACCTGCAGGACACCACGAGTGCCCGCATCGCATTCCTGACCCGCTTCGGGGTCGCCCTGCTGCCCACGCGCGAGACCGTGCTCCAGGACGGCGACATCGTCCATGTGCTGCTCATGCGCGAGGATGAGGAACGCATCCAGGAGATCTTCCAGGCCGCGCCGGAGGGACATCGATGAGGGTCTGCATCGCAGGGGCCGGCAAGGTCGGTCGGGCAATCGCCCGTGAGCTGCTGAGCAACGGCCACGAGATCCTGCTGGTCGACAGGGAGGCCGACATCGCCCGTGTCGGTGTTGTCGAGGGGGCCCATGTGCTCTGCGCCGATGCGTGCGAGGTCTCGGCCCTCGAGGAGGCGCAGCTGCAGACGTGCCAGGTGGTCGTCGCCGCGACCGGCGACGACAAGGTCAACCTCGTGGTCTCCCTGCTGGCCAAGACCGAGTTCGGCGTCCCGCGCGTGGTCGCCCGGGTGAACCACCCCAAGAACGAGTGGTTGTTCAACGAGGCCTGGGGGGTCGATGTGGCCGTCTCGACGCCCCAGATGCTCTCAGCACTCGTGGAGGAGGCGGTCACCGTCGGGGACCTCGTCCGGCTGTTCACCTTCCGGCAGAGCAACGCCAACCTCGTGGAGCTCACGCTGGGCGCTGACTCCCCCGTGGTCGGGCAGCGGGTCGGTGACGTCGGGTGGCCCCCGGACACGTCGCTGGTGGCAATCCTGCGCAGCCTCCAGGTGATCGCGCCCAGCCCAGACGATCCCCTGGAGGTCGGCGACGAGCTGCTCTTCGTGTCCGCGCCGGACCAGGAGGAAGCCATCCAGTCGCTGCTGTCCCCGTGACGACCGGTGCCGGGCGGCGGGATCAGGCGGACTCCGGCTCCAACCCGCCGGCAGGCGCGGCGGGCGCCACAAGAGCAGCCTGTGCATCCACCTCCTTGAGCACGGGATGGATGATCCGGTAGCTCAAGTAGGCGGCGAGCAGGAAGAACGGCCAACCCAGCGCGAGCTTGGCCACGCCGAGCATCCCCACCGCGCCGGCGAAGTACATCGGCAGCTGGATCACCAGCCGCAGGCCGAACATGGCCACCCAGATCCACGAGGCCGTCGCGTAGGCGCGGTACTGCCGGGGGTCCTTGCGCCAACCCGTGGCATCACCGCGGACGTAGCCGACGATGAGACCCAGGAGCGGCCACCGGACGATGCACGAGATCAGGTACACCAGCATGTAGGCGACGTTGATCAGGATGCCGATGAGGAAGTAGTTCTCGGCCTTGCCCGTGCGGGTCGCGACGAAGGCCGAGATGGCCACGCCGAAGAACCCCGCGACCACCTGCTGCAGGGACTCATGGCGCGCGAGCCGCACGACAGCGATCAACAGACCGGAGACAAGTGCGGCGATGACCGACGGGCGCAGTTGCTGGGACGTGACCAGGTAGGCGATCACGAAGACCGCGGCCGGAAGACCGGAGTCGACCATGCCACGCCAGCCACCGATCGCCTGGTCGAGCATCCTCCGGTCGACTCCCAGAGCGTCAGTGCTCGGCGAGGTCGGGGAGGCGGGAGCCCCGTCCCGCGGCTCGGTGCTCACGCGACCCCGGAATTGGCGCGCAACTCGTATCGCGGGTTGAAGATCGTCGGGTCGGTCTCACTTCGAGTGATCCTGCCGGTGACGACGATCGACCGGCCGGGGGTGATGCCCAGGATCTGTCGCCGTCCGAGCCACACCAGCCGGACCTGACCGGAGCCGTCGTAGAGCTCGGCCTCCACCGCGGTCACGGTCTCCCGGGGTCGCAGGGTCACCGAGCGCAGGACGCCGGAGACCGTCGACTCCTCCCCACTCACGCACTTGCTGATCGGGGTCGCGCCCGCGGCCGTGACCGAGCCCTGCAGGGCTTCGGCGTGCTGCGCGGACTTGCTCTTGGCCAGGCTCGCGCCGATCCGTTGGATCACGTTGGGCTTCGACGTCGACACACCACAAGGGTAGCGGCGTTGACTGACACCCGACGACCTGCCGCGACGAGCCCACTGCCCACCGTGTGGCGCTGGCAGCGGGACGTGGCGCCAGCCTCAGCGGATCTCGGTGATCTCCGGCCCGCGCTCGAAGGGGTCGAGGTCCGCGAACCTCTCCTGCGCATCATCGACCTCGTCCTCGGCGTCCACGTCCGCGACGTCCTCGGGCGTCGCCGGCTGCGCGGGCAGGGTCAACGGCAGCGGATCCCGCGGCGCCATGGCCGAGGCGCCCCGCACCACGATGGTCTGGCGCACGAGCAGGTGCAGTGCGTCGTTCGGGTCGGGCTCCACGGCGGCGCGACCCAGGAACACAGCCCGCAGGAACCACCTCGGACCGTCGATGCCGACGAAGCGCACCGGCTGGGTGACCTGCTCACCCTCCGGCGTGCGCGCCGGCAGCATGCCGCGCACCTCGGGCCGAACGAACCCTCCCCCTCGGAGACCTTGGCACCCGCGGTCTCGGCGAGCTCGGCGAGCATCTCGGCCCGGATCTCGTCCCACAGCCCCTCGGAGCGTGGAGCAGCGAAAGCCTGGAGCTGCACCGCGGCCCCATCGCCGACCCCGGTGACGGCGCGGACCTCCTGGGTGTTCGGGTCGGCCTCCACCTGCACCCCGATGCCCGGCAGACCGGGGATGCGAAGCGACCCGAGGTCGAGGCGGGGAACGTCCTGGTCGGCCAGGTCGGACTCGGACTCGTCGAACGGCCCGTTCGAGCGGTCGAATGCGGGACGGGGAGCTCCCGGTGGCGTCCTCGTCGGTCGCCGCGCCCTCGACGTCCTCGACCTCGTCGACGACATCCAAGAGCTCCGCGCCCTCATCCGGGCCCTCGGCACCCTCAGGCGTCGAGCGTCGCTTGAACAGGGCCATGGGAGCCTCCAGTCAGGTGGTGCACAGGCCTCACAGGCTACCCCGCGGCATGGCCGCCGGTGGAACCGAAGCCGCCGTCACCGCGGGCCGAGCCGGGCAGCCGCTCGACCTCGTGGAAGCGGGCCCGGACGACCGGCTGGATCACGAGCTGGGCGATCCGGTCGCCGCGGTGGAACGCCACCGGCGTCACCGGATCGAGGTTGATCACGCTGACCTTGATCTCGCCCCGGTAGCCGGCATCCACGGTCCCCGGGGCGTTGACCAGTGACACCCCGTACCGGACGGCCAGCCCGCTGCGCGGGTGCACGAAGGCCGCGTACCCCTCGGGCAGGGCGATGGCGATCCCCGTGGGGAGCAACGCGCGCTCGCCGGGAGCCAGCGTGGCGTCCACGGTCGTCACGAGGTCGGCACCGGCGTCACCGGGGTGCTCGTAGGAGGGGATCGGAACCCCAGGATCCAGCCGGGTGATCAGCACGTCGGTCATGGGTTCATCTCCGCGGGCGGGCCGGCGTCGCCGTCGGCGATGGCCAACGCGACCTCGGTGGGCCGGCCGTGGGAGCGGAAGTGGCCGATCTCGACCTGGATGAACAGCGCGGAGGCAGTCACGGCGATGGGCCCGTCGGGGCCAAGGCGTCCGATGGCGGCCGTGTACACCTTGCGCCCCGAGACGCCGGTGATCCGCGCATGGAACTCCAGCACGGAGCCCACGGGCACCGGCCGGACGAAGTTCGTCTCCAGGCGGGCCGTCACGGCCGGGCGCATCAGCAACCAGTTGACGGCGCCGAGCACCTCGTCGACGGCAGCCGTCAGCAGACCTCCATGGGCCAGTCCGGGTGCCCCCTGGTGGGCCGGGCCGACCTCGAAGGAGGCCGTCAGGGTCAGGCCCTCGCCGGCCTCGACCTGCATGTGCAGCCCGGCTGGATGCTCCGCCCCGCAGCCGAAGCAGTGGCGGTAGTGGGAGGCGATCATCGTTCCGGGTGGGACGGCCTCGGGACTGCGCGCCGGGAGGACCGCCTCGGGGCCCGGTGTCGTGCCGGGTCCGATCGGCTGGGGTTCCATCACGGCCTCGACACTACTGAGCGCCCCACCGGCCCCGGGTCGGCGGGGTTGTCCACGGGCCCGCGTTGGGTCCCGGGAGGGTGGAGGTGCCAGAGTTGGCCGCGTGCCTGCCACCGACTCCTCAGCGACGCCCGAGTACAGCGAACGACTGTGGCCCGGACCGGTCGTCTGGATCCTGGGCCTCGGCAGCGTCGCCGCCCTGGCAATCGCCTACGGGAGCTCGCTGGGTGCCATGTCCGGCTGGCTGGTGGCCCTCGGTGGTGGTGTCATCGTGGCGATCCTGATCGCCCGCAGCGCCGTGCTGGTCACGGTCGCCGACCAGCACCTGCGCGCCGGTCGGGCGCGGATCAAGTGGGAGTTCACCGGACGGGTGCTGCCCCTGGACGCCGACCAGGCCCGCTCCGCACGCGGTCCCGACGGGGACCCGACGGCCTTCATGCTGCTTCGGCCCGGGGTGGGACCAGGCGCCGTGGTGGTCGAGGTGACCGATCCGCAGGACCCGCACCGGACGTGGCTCGTGGCCTCGCGACACCCGCAGCGACTGGCGCGCGCGATCGAGACGGCTCGTGGCAGGCTGGTGCCATGACGACCGCGACCGCCCCCCTGCCCTCCTCAAGCTCGACTCGGAACATGGCACGCACCGCCGCCCCACTGATCGCCCTGGCTACCACGTGGGTGGTCCGAAAGGCGATGATGAAGGCTTACGAGGGCCGCACCGGCAAGCCGGCGCCGGTCATCTACAGCCGTGACGCCTCGGTCGTGTCGAAGGTCCTGTGGGCCGCGACGATGGCAGCCACCGTGGCGCTGGTTGAGATCGTCGTCACTCAGGTGCTCGACGGCTACGACGACTGACCCACCATCGCAGGCCCCGGCACCTGACACACTGCCGCCGAGTCACGCGGTCAGGCTGCGCACTCCTTGCAGATCGGCATGCCGCCCTTCTCACCAGCCAGCTGGCTGCGGTGATGGACCAGGAAGCACCGCCCACACGTGAACTCGTCGGCCTGCCTGGGCAGGACGCGCACGCTCAGGCTCTCATCGGAGAGGTCGGCGCCAGGCAGCTCGAGGTTCTCGGCGAGCTCGGTCTCGTCAACATCGACCGTGGAGGCCGCCTTGTCGATCCGACGGGCCTTCAGCTCCTCGAGGCTGTCCTCCGCGAGACTGTCGTCCTCGGTCTTGCGCGGCGCGTCGTAGTCGGTGGCCATGCTGGTGCTCCCCCCATGATGGGATCGGTGTCGGATCGGTACAACATCACGGCGCCGGGTGTTTATGCCCACGCTGCGGAGCGCATTGTGCCGCATGATGGTCCCAGGAGCAGCACGACACGGCCCAGTGGGCCCGAGGAGGAGGAAATCAGATGGCCCTCTACGCCATCGGGGAGCGCACCCCGACCATCCATCCCACGGCGTTCGTGCACCCCGACGCGGTGATCATCGGGGATGTGATCGTGGGGGCTGAGGCCTCGATCTGGCCCACCGCGGTGCTTCGTGGCGACACCGGTCAGGTGGTCGTGGGCGCCCAGACCTCCATCCAGGACGGCAGCATCCTGCACTGCACGGACACCTTGGACACGATCATCGGTGCCCGGTGTGTGATTGGTCACAGGGCTCATCTGGAGGGCTGCACGATCGAGGATGACAGCCTCGTCGGGTCCGGCTCGGTCGTGCTGCACCGGGTCGTGGTGCGCACCGGTGGGATGGTCGCCGCGCAGGCCCTGGTCTCACCGGGGACCGAGGTGCCCTCCGGCGCGGTGGCCATGGGGGTGCCCGCGCGGATCAAGCCCGATGCGGTCCCTGAGGGGATGATCGCCTCGTCCGTCGACACCTACGTGAAGAACGCGCACTGGTACAACGCGCACATGCGTCGGATCGGCTGACCGCCGCTCGCACGCGGCGAGTGCGTCGACACGGCGAGCCGCAACGGCGCGTGACCCGGGTCGGATCAGTCGTGGTCGGCGCCGGCCAGGGCCAGGAGCGCCTTGAACTCCTGCGCCAGATGCGCCGGGGCCAGCCACGTGAGGTCGCTGGACGGCGGCCCGTCACCCGGCCCCCCGGCGACCAGGCCCGACTCGGTGGCCACCAGCACCCCGGCCGCGAAGTCCCACGGGTTCAGGCCGCGCTCGTAGTAGCAGTCCACGCGCCCGGCGGCCGCCCAGCACAGGTCGACCGCTGCGGCACCTGCCCGGCGGATGTCGCGAACGGCCGGCAGCACCGTGGCCAGCGCCCGCGCCTGAGCAGCACGCCGCGCCTCGGCGTAGCCGAACCCCGTGGCGACCAGCGCCTGGCCGAGCGTGTCAGGGGTCCCGGGCACGATCCGCTCCACCTGAGTACCGGCGATCCTGACCGCACCCTGGCCGCGGACCGCGACGAACGTCTCCCCGAACCGTGGGATGTCGACGACGCCCACCTCGACCACGCCGTCGACCTCCGCGGCGATGCTCACCGCCCAGCTGGGCAGCCCGTAGAGGTAGTTCACCGTCCCGTCGAGGGGATCCACCACCCATCGCACACCGCTGCTGCCCGCCCGATCGGCGCCCTCCTCCCCGAGCAACCCGTCGTCGGGTCGCTCGGCCAGGATCGTGCCCACCACAAGGGCCTCGGCCTCGGTGTCCATCTGGGTGACGACATCGGTGAGCGTCGACTTCGTCGTGACAGTCAACGACTGCTCGCGCCCGGCCATCAACAACTCCCCCGCCGCACGGGCCGCACGCCAGGCCACGTCGAGCAGGACGTGCTCGAACCCGAGGTCGGCGACGGTGAACGCCGCCGGGCCGCCGGTCACGAGTCGGACCCGCACAGGGCCGGACGCGGTCCACGTGGGTTCGGGCAGCACCCGGCGGCGCACGGCACCACCCGCGGACCCAACAGACCGGTGGTGGGACTCGCCACGCGCGCCTGCCCGTCGGCCTCGGCTCGGGACTCCTCGAGGAGGTCGGCGATCATCGCGACGAACCTCGGATCCGTGCCGGCGGTGGCCGCCCGGGCGACCGGGATGCCCGCCTCGCGTGCCTGGTCCGTGGCGATCGTGTCGAGGTCCCAGACGACCTCCATGTGGTCGCTGATGAAGCCGATCGGCACCATGACCGCCCCGGGGACGCCAGCCTCGGCAAGCGCCGCGAGGTGGTCACCGATGTCCGGCTCCAGCCACGGGATGTGCGGCGCTCCGGAGCGCGACTGGTAGACGAGGTCCCACTCGTCGCCCCGTCCCAGTGCCGCCGCGATCGTCGACGCGACGTCGCGGTGCTGGGCGACGTAGTCGCACCGGTCGGCATCGGCGGTGGGGATCGAGTGCGTGGTGAACACCAGCCGGCTGCCGTGGGGCAGGCCCTCGAGACTCGTGCGGGTGGCCTCGACCATCGACGTCACGAATCCGGGGTGGTTGAAGTAGGTACGCAGCTTGCGCACCTGCGGCGACCATGTGGGGTCCTCGGCCTGCACCTCTGCCAGCGCGTCGTACAGGTTCTCGCGGTACTGCCGGCACCCGGAGTACGAGGAGTACGCGGAGGTGAGCACTGCGAAGATGCGCGTGGCCCCGAGCGCCCGGGCCTCGCGCAGCGCCTCAGCCAGGTAGGGATCCCAGTTCCGGTTGCCCCAGAGGACCGGCATCTGCTCGCCGCGGGAGGACAGCTCGGCCCGGATCTGGTCCACCAGGGTGCGGTTGAGCTCGTTGATCGGCGAGACACCCCCGAAGTGGGCGTAGTGCGCCCCGACCTCCACCAGCCGCTCCCGGGGTATCCCCCGTCCCCGGGTGACGTTCTCGAGGAAGGGAACGACATCATCGGGGCCCTCAGGGCCGCCGAACGACACGACGAGCAGCACGTCCACACCCTGATCCTCCCCGACATGGCCCGTGCCAGCCACCGCGGGCCGCCATGTGGGGCACAATGTGCCCGATTGCCACGAGGCACAGGCGAGGAGTGCGATGCGCGAGTTGAGGTTCGATGGACTGTCCCCGGACGGCAGCCGCCTGATCCTGGCCGGCAAGGACGGACAGAAGTACTCCGTGGCCATCGACGAGCGGCTCGAGGCCGCCGTCCGGCGCGACCGCGCCCGTATCGGTCAGGTCGAGATCGAGCAGGCGGGCATGCTGCGCCCCCGTGAGATCCAGGCGCGGATCCGCTCCGGGCAGACGGCCGAGGATGTCGCAGCAGCCAGTGGCCTTCCGATCGAGCACATCCGTCGCTTCGAGGGCCCGGTGCTCACCGAGCGCGCATGGGTCGCCCAACAGGCGCAGGCCACGGAGGTGCGCCGACCGGGTGGCGACATCGAGCTCGGCGACCTCGTGTCCGAGCGGCTGCACGCTGAGGGCGTCGACGCGGCCGACATCGCCTGGGACGCGTGGCGTCGCGACGACGGGACCTGGGTGGTCATCGCCACGTTCCCGCTGCCGCCGAACACGCACGTGGCGACATGGACCTATGACAGCGCGAGCCGCACGATGACGGTCGTCGACGACAACGCCGGCTCCCTTTCCGCGATCGATCCGCAGGCACCCCTGCAGCTGGCTGCGTCCCGCCCGATGCTGGCCACGGTCGCGGCGGTCGAGGACCAGGTGGACGACGTCGATGACGAGCCTGCGGTGGTGACCTCGCTGCCTGCATGGGGTCGCAGCCGAGCGGAGGAGCACGAGGGGCTTGGCGACGAGTTGGAGCTCGAGGAGCCCTCGGAGCAGGAGATCGAGGAAGCCCTCGACGAGTCCCCCGCCAGCGTCGATGAGCCCGACCCTGCCGACGCCGACCTGGCCGAGACTGACTTTGCCGATGACGACCCGGCGGAGCCCGACATCGCCGACGAGGACATGTCCGACGACGTCGCCGAGGAGGAGGAGGAGGAGGAGGAGGCGCCAGAGGACTCCGGACCCACGGCTGATGCGCAGGACGTCCCGCTCTTCCAGACGCCCGATCCCCCGGCGCATCGGCCGACAGGCAAGCCGAGCGTCCCGAGCTTCGACGACATCCTGTTCGGGCCCGGACCCGGCAAGTAGCCGGGCTCACGCCCTATCCGGCCCGGCCCGCCGCGGCGCCAGCAACACGCAACGGGACCAGGACCTCCGCGTCGGAGAGCGCTCCGTGCTGGCCCCGCAGCCCGGACACGATCCTGTCGATCCGCTGGGAGGTCAGCGCCCAGTCGTCCTGCGCGATGGCCACCACATCGCCGATCCGCTCGGCGTACCACTCCTCCACCGGTCCCAGGAGGTCCACGACCTCGGCACGCGTGCGCACGTCCGCGCGGTCCCCGAGCTCCTCGCGCCAGGCCCGCCGGACTGAATCGGCCCTGCCCTCGACGGTGTAGACGTGGCGCGCCCGGGGTTCGCCAAGGATTGTGACGACGTCCCGACGAAGGGTCGGCCGGGTCTCGAGATCGATGCGCCGGTCGTCGGGGACGTCGATGATCCCGTGGTCGGCGGTCACCAGCAGTGCGACGTCGTCAGCGGCGAGCTCCAGCAGCCCGGCCACGAGCGAGTCCACGCGGACCAGTGCCGCACGGTAGGCCGCAGACTGCACCCCGTGGACGTGCCCGGCCTTGTCCAGGTCCGGCCAGTAGACGTAGGTCAGGCTGCCCCGCTGCTCGGCCCGCGCTCGGCTGATCGCGGCCGCCGTCACTGCCAGCCGGGCCGGCAGGGTGTCCGCCCCGGGATACTCGCCACCGCGTAGGGCCGCACGGGTCAATCCGCTGTTGCGGTGCGCCGCAGGCGCCGCACTGGTCACCAGGATCCCGGCTGTGGCAGCCCGTTCCAGGACCGTGGACTCGGGTTGGGTGGCGATGGGGTTGGGGTCCCCACCCCAGGACAGCGGCGAGAGCACAGACCCGTCATCGAGCCGGAAGGACGTGCCCACGATCCCGTGCATCCCCGGCGGGAGGCCCGTCCCCAGGCTCGTCAGCGACACGCCGGTGCTCGACGGGAACGGGGCGCGCAGCGGGCCGATCTCCCGCATGGCCGCGAGCCGGGCAGCGACGCTCGAGTGCTCGGCCAGCTGGAGCGCACCCAGGCCGTCCACCAGCAGCACGATGATGTGCCGTGGTGCCCCGAGGGAGCCCTGCAGGACCTCTGCCAGTCCATTCGCGTCACCCGCGAACCCCGCCACGCCCAGGAGGTGGGCAGCCGCGGGGAGGAGGTCGGCCAGCGGCCGGGATGTCACTGCGCGTGCTGGCTGATCGCCGCCGACAGGGCCGAGGCGAACTCCAGCGTGCGGACCACCGCATCTGCCCCGTCGCCGGCCTCGGAGACACGCAGCGAGAAGTCGTCATTGGACGCCGCACCGGTGAAGCCGTGATCGGCCGTGCAGTCCGGGTCACCGCACCCGGCAGGCTCCAGGTCCAGCCGGGACACCGCACCCCAGCCGATGGTCAGCATGACCTCGCGCACGGCACCCCCGGGCTTGTGCAGAGCAGGGTTGCCCACGATCCGGTTCACGACCACCGACTTCACGTCCGCCAGCCGCACGGCCTCGGAGTTCGCCGAGGCGTAGGGCACGGGGCAGGTCTCGTCCGGCGGGAAGTCGTCGATGTGCAGCACCAGCAGCCGTGTCCCGGTGAGCAGCAGCAGCGAGATGTGTCGGCGAAGTTCCTCACGGTCGAAGGTGGCCTCGTGCTGGATGACGTAGCTGATGGGCTCCTCGTCAGCCAGGGCCGTTGCCATGGTGTCGGCGACCAGATCCGGGTAGTAGCCGGATGCCGCGATCTCGGAGCGCAACTGGGACTTGGGGTTCACCGGGGAATCCTCCCACGTTCCTCAGGCATCGAGCAGCCTGCGGACCCCCACGTCCAGTCGCTCCCACTGCATCCTGATGCGACCGGTGGCCCCGAGGACGACCGCACCGGAGCCCGAGACGATGATCGGGTTGAGGTCCAGCGACGCCAGCGCCGGCACCTCGTCGACCAGCAGCCCCAACCGCGCGATGATCTGGCACAGGGCCTCGACGTCCACCGGGTCGGCACCCCGGTAGCCGCGCAGCAGGGGCGCAGCCTTCGGGGCAGCCACCAGTCGGCGGGCCTCGGCCATGCTCAGGGGCGGGATGCGGTAGGCGTGGTCCCCCAACAACTCGGAGGCCATCCCCCCGACCCCGAAGCGGACGACCGGTCCGAAGAGCGGGTCGTCGACCGCACCGGCCAGCGTGGGCACCCCAGGCGGGGCCATCGACTGCACGACGAGCCGGTGGCCGGCCATCTCATCGAGTTGGGCGATCATCGACAGGTAGGCGCCCCTGACCGCCCGCTCGGACTCGAGGTTCAGCCGGACGCTGCCGAGGTCCACCCGGTGGGCCAACCAGGGAGCAGTCGTCTTCAGCACGACGGGGTACCCGAGATCCTCGGCGGCGCGGACCGCCTGGTCCTCCGAGCGGACCGGTCGGGAGGGCCACACCCGAATCCCGTAGCAGGCCAGCAGCTCGGCGACCTGGTCCGGCGTGAGGTCGATCCCCGGGGCGGTCGGATCCATGGCGCTCGGATCCTCGGAGTCCTCCACCAGCACCGCCGTGGAGTCCTTGCGCGCCTCGGCCAACCACTCGCCCACGAGCTCGCCCGCCCGTTCCGGATCGACGTCCGGGAAGTCGGGAACGTCCACCTGCTCGGCGTCGCGCCACCGGGCGTACCCACGGACGAGGGCCAGGGCGTGGATGGCGTCCTCAACATTGGAGAACGTGGGGACCGACCCATGCTCCGGGCGACCGTCAGGCCCGCTGACCGGCAGGAGGCCCATCCCTGCTGGGATCAGTCCGGTGCCGTCCGCCGCCGGCATCACCGCAACGATCGGCTTGTTGGAGTCCACGCTGACGTCGGTGATCGCGGCGTGCACATCGGCCTGATCCGCACCGACACTCGGGATGTGGACGAACACCACGGCGTCGCAGGCCGCGTGATCGGTTGCCGCGCGCAGGGCCTGGGCGATGTCGGCCGCAGGGGCCGACTGGGGCAGGCTCGGATGTCCGTAGGCCACCGTCATGCGCACGGACTCGATCGCGTCGGCAGTCAGGATCTCCAGTGCCGCGGACGTGCCGACGACAGCCACCCGGTCACCTCGGGGTAGCGGCTGGTAGGCCAGGATCGCGGCGACATCGAAGAGCTCTCCCAGCGAGGAGGTCTGGATCACGCCACTCTGCTCGAACACGGCATCGACCGCGCCCGGTGGGAGCGTGGTACGGCGCACGTGGTGGCCCAGGGGCAGGGTCTGCGTGTAGCGACCGCTGCGCACGGCCACGACCGGCTTGGTTCGGCTCAGCCGACGGGTGATCCTCGTGAACTTGCGGGGATTGCCGATGCTCTCCAGGTACAGCAGGATCAGACTCGTTGCGGCGTCGGACTCCCAGTACTGCAGCAGGTCGTTGGCCGACACGTCGGCACGGTTGCCGGCCGAGACGAAGCTGCTCAGGCCCAGACCGCGGCGCGCCACAGTCTCCAGGACCGTGACCCCCAGTGCTCCCGACTGGCAGAACAGGCCCACCCGGCCGCGTCCGGGGACCAGGGGCGACAGGCTCCCGTTCAGGCTCACGCGCGGGTCGGTGTTGATGATGCCCAGGCAGTTCGGGCCCACGACCCGCATCCCCGACTCCCGTGCGGTGCGGACCAGTTGCCGTTGGCGGGCACGCCCCTCGTCGGTTGCGGTGTCGGCGAACCCGGAGGAGATCACGACCAGCCCACTGACCCCGGCCGCGGCGCACTCGGCGACAACGGGAAGAACCGACTCGGCAGGGACGGCGACCACCGCGAGGTCCACCGGTTGCGGGATGTCGGTGATGTGCCGGTACGCAGGAACGCCGAGGATCGAGTCCGCCTCCGGGTGGATGGCGTACAGCGGACCCTGGGATCCGTAGTCACGCAGGTGGCGCAGCAGTTCGTGGCCGATGCGCCCGGGGGTCCTCGACGCCCCGATGACCGCGACGCCGACCGGGTTCAGCAGCCGCTCGACCGAGCGGGCCTCGCTGCGGTGCTCCCGAGCCGCCCGGACATCCAGGACCTTCTCCGTGGGTTCCAGGTCGAAGGTGAGGTGGAAGACCCCGTCCTCCATCCGCTGGCTCACCACGTAGCCCGCCTCACGGAACGTGCCGAGCATCTTGCGGTTGTTGGGCAGCACCTCAGCCACGAACCGCCGCAGGCCGACCTCCCAGGCGGCCGCCGCGAGGTGCTCGAGGAGCACGGCGCCCAGCCCCCGGCTCTGATGGTCGTCGCGCACCACGAACGCCACCTCGGCGTCGCGCGCGTTCAGCCGGTCGAAACGCGCCACCGCGATCAGCTCGCCACCCTCGGTGGCCACCAGGGCAACCCGCTCGGCGTAATCCACGTTCACGAACCGTGCGACGTCCCGGTCGGAGAGCTCCGGGTAGGGGGCGAAGAAGCGGAAGTAGATGGTCTCGGCAGACAACCGGGAGTGGAACTCGACCAGGCGGGGGGCGTCGTCGGGTCGGATCGGGCGCACGTGGCAGGGTCGGCCGTCCCGGAGCACCACGTCGGCCTCCCAATGGGCCGGGTACTCAACTGCCACGGGACCACCCTAGGCGGCACCGGCACGTCGGTCGACCCGGTCGGGCCACACGTCGGCGACAATATGGGCCTGCCGCCCACAAGGAGCACCATGGCCCGTCGCACACCACCGCCCAGCGAGCCCGTCGCCGACCAGATCGTCGACATCGACATCACCACCGAGATGCAGGGCTCGTTCCTGGAGTACGCGTACTCGGTCATCTACTCCCGCGCCCTGCCGGATGCGCGGGATGGGCTCAAGCCGGTCCAGCGACGGATCCTCTACACGATGAACGAGATGGGCCTGCGCCCCGACCGCGGACACGTGAAGAGCGCCCGAGTCGTCGGCGAGGTGATGGGCAAGCTGCACCCGCACGGCGATTCCGCCATCTATGACGCCCTGGTCCGGATGGCCCAGTCGTTCTCCCTGCGGATGCCGCTGGTGGACGGCCACGGCAACTTCGGGTCCCTCGACGACGGCCCGGCTGCCTACCGCTACACCGAGTGCCGGATGGACCCGGCGGCGATGCCGATGGTCGCCGGACTCGACGAGGAGGTCGTGGACTTCGCGCCGAACTACGACGGGCGCGAACTCGAGCCGGTCGTGCTGCCGGCGGCGTACCCGAACCTGCTGGTGAACGGCGCCTCAGGCATCGCGGTGGGCATGGCCACGAACATGGCCCCGCACAACCTCGGCGAGGTGATCGCCGCGGCGCGGCACCTGCTGGCCCACCCGCAGGCCACGACCGACGACCTCATGCGCTTCGTCCCCGGACCGGACCTGCCCACCGGCGGCCGGATCGTCGGTCTCGACGGGGTGCGTGACGCCTACCACACGGGCCGTGGGACGTTCCGGATCCGGGCCACCGCGAAGGTGGAGCAGATCACTGCCCGCCGATCCGGCCTGGTCATCACCGAGTTGCCCTGGAACGTGGGCCCGGAGAAGGTCATCGAGAAGATCCGCGAGCTCTACAACGCCAAGAAGATCACCGGCATCGCCGACGTGACCGACCTGACCGACGGGGAGAAGGGCCTGCACCTGGTCATCGAGCTCAAGAGCGGCTTCGTGCCCGAGGCGGTCCTCGACCAGCTCTATCGGCTCACCCCGCTGGAGGAGTCCTTCGGGATCAACAACGTGACCCTGGTCGACGGCCAGCCACAGACCCTGGGGCTCAAGCGGCTGCTTGAGGTGTACCTCGCCCACAGGCTGGAGGTCGTGCGCCGGCGCAGCCAGTTCCGCCGCACGAAGGCGGCCGACCGGCTGCACCTGGTCGACGGGTTGCTCGTCGCCATCCTCGACATCGACGAGGTCATCGCCGTCATCCGCTCCAGCGACGACACCGCTGCGGCCCGGGCCCGCCTGATGAGCGTGTTCGACCTGTCCGAGGTGCAGGCCAACTACATCCTGGAGATGCCGCTGCGTCGGCTGACCAAGTTCAGCCGGATCGAGCTCGAGTCCGAGCGCGACGACCTGAACCGCACCATCGCCGAGCTCGATCGGTTGCTCAACGACCCGGACGCGCTCAAGGACCTGGTCTCCGCCGAGCTGGCCGAGGTCGCCGCAACCCACGCCACCCCGCGCCGCACTGTGCTCCTGGAGGGCCCGGCGCCCCTTCGTGGTGCCGCTGCGACCGCCGCTCCGCTGGAGCTGTCCGATGACCCGTGCGAGGTGCTGCTGTCCAGCACCGGGCTGATCGCTCGCCGGGCACTCCCCGCGCCCGAGGGCGCCGAGCCCGCCCCGGGCGTTGCCCCGGCCACGGGACCTCGCGGAACCCACGATGTGGTCGTGGCCCGCGCCAGTGCCACGGTGCGGGGCCACGTCGGCGTGGTCACCTCGGCCGGACGGGTCGTCCGCGCCCACGTCCAGGACCTCCCGAGCCTGCCCGGCACCGCAGGTCCGGTGAGCCTGGCCGGTGGCGCCCCGCTGGGAGCGTTCCTGACCCTCGAGCGCGGCGAGTCCGTGATCGGCCTGGCGAGCCTGATCGCCGGTGCCCCCACCCTGGCCCTGGCCACGGCGTCCGGGGTCATCAAGCGGGTGGCCGACGAGCCAGCACCGAACCGCGACGCCTGGGAGGTCATCCGGTTGGCGGACCGGGACGTCGTCGTCGGCGCCCTGCCGGTCTCCGACGAGGACGAGATCGTCCTGCTCGCCGATGATTCCCAGCTGCTGCGCTTCCCGGCGTCCGCGGTCCGCCCGCAGGGCCGTGCAGCCGGGGGGATGGCCGGGATCAAGCTCGCGGGGGGCGCCCAGGTGATCGCCCTCGGGGTCTGGAGCCCGGGCAGACTCCGGCGTGGTGGTGACCCTGGCCTCGGACTCCGCCGCCCTGCTCGACGCCGGTGGCTCGCTGAAGGTGACGCACGGCGAGGTGTTCCCCGGCAAGGGCCGAGCCACCGGCGGCGTCCGGGCGCATCGGTTCCTCAAGGGCGAGGACGTCCTGACCCGTGGCTGGATCACCACCTGGCCGGCGGCGGCGGCCACGGGCAGCGGCGAGCCGATCGACCTGCCTGAGCCGGACAACCGCCGGGATGGGTCGGGTGCTCCATGCGCCACCGCGCCGGCCGCGGTGTCGGCGCGGGTATGACGGTTCGGCCCGGGTCCCCCGGGGACGGGCCCGGTCCGGGAGGACCTCGGTGCAGCGATGTCTCCCAGGAGGCCGGGGAGCCCATGGCCGGCACCGCCCCGCGTGCCGACGTGTGGGTGGCTGTGGAGCACCCCCCGGGGTGGGGTGACGCCGACCTGACCCGCAGCGGTCACGGCGTGCGGGTCCTGATGGTGCGCGGACGACGGGCGCGGCCCGATGCGGAAACTGGCGTGCGCTGTGGGTCGGGTACGCCACCCACACCCCCACCCTGCGGGTCGGACGCATCGACCGGCCCGACGTCGTCGCCGGCTGGGACCTGGCCGACATCGCCGCCGGGTCACTGCGAGGCTGGGGTCGAGCCGACCCAGACCCACTGCTGCTCGTGTGTGCCAACGGCCGACGTGATCGCTGCTGCGGGCACGCAGGCGGCCGGTTGGCCGACGCGCTCTGGCGCGGTCCGCACGCCGACCGGGTGCTGACCTGCACGCACCTCGGCGGTCACCGGTTCGCCCCCACTGCGCTGCTCCTGCCGATCGGGGTCCTGCACGGCCGGCTGGACGAGCCGGGCGCTGCCGGCCTGCTCTCCGGTGCCACAGAGGGTCCGATGGGCACCGACACCCTGCGGGGCCACAGCACCCTCGAACCACCTGCCCAGGTTGCCGAGGTCCACGCGCGCACGGTCACCGGGTACGGCGGCCTCGCCACCTCTGCAGGTCGAGCTGACTGCCTACGACGATCCCGACCGGCTGGGCGCCGCCGTGCGCGGATGGGGTGGTCACGGCGATCAGGAATCCGTGAGGTTCGACGTGGTGCGGAGCAGCGACCCGGCCCTGCTCTCCTGCGGCCGCGAGCCGGAAGCAACCACACACTGGTCCATCGCCCCCTGACCCAGCGTCGGCCCCACCGGAGCGGCTCCCCGATCCCAACTCCGATTGGGAGCACAATGCCGACCATGGATCTAGGACTCGCTGGACGCACCTACCTGCTGACCGGGGCCTCGCGGGGGCTGGGCCTGGCCGCTGCCGAGGTGCTCGTCGCCGAGGGCGCCACCGTGGTGATCTCCGCGCGGGACGACAAGGAACTGGCCGACGCCCTCGAGCGCCTGGGCAGGGCCAATGCGGTGGCGATCTCCGCCGACCTCTCCGACCCCGATTCAGCCGAGCGACTCGTGGCCGGCACAGTGGGTCGGTTCGGTCGCCTGGACGGTGCGCTCATCAGCGTCGGTGGTCCGGCCCCGGGGACGCCGATGAGCGTCACGGACGAGCAGTGGCGCGCCTCCTTCGAGGCCGTCCACCTCGGGGCGGTCCGAATGATGCGGGCTGTCGCTTCGGCCGCCACCGTGGACCCCGACGCGCCCATCGGATCTGGCGCCTCGCTGCTCGCGGTGCTCTCGACGTCGGCCAAGTCCCCCATTCCCGGGCTCACGGCCAGCAACGGACTACGTCCCGGCCTGGCCATGCTCGTCAAGGACTTCGCCGACGAGCTCGGGCCCCGCGGGATCCGGGTCAACGGCGTGATGCCCGGCCGGATCGCCACGGATCGCACGATCGCCCTGGACGCCAGGCAGGGAAATGCGCAAGCCGCCCGCCGCCGCAACGAGGCCGCCATCCCCTTGGGCCGCTACGGCGACCCCGCGGAGTTCGGCCGCGTTGCTGCCTTCCTGCTCAGCCCCGCGTCGTCATACATCTCCGGCAGCCTCATCCCGATCGACGGCGGGTCCCTGCGCGCCCTGTGACGAGGCGACCGCCAGCTTCGGCCCCACCTACTCGCGCTCGTCCGGGCGGCGCAGGCGCTTGACCTCGGAGCGGCGCTTCTTGACCTCGATCCGCCGGTTCACCGAACCCCTCGTCGGCTTCGTCGGTCGCCGGGGCCTCGGGGGTGGGGCGATCGCCTCGGACAGGATCGCCACCAAGCGGCGCTCCGCCTCCTCGCGGTTGCGGAGCTGTGAGCGGTGCTCGGAGGACGTGACCGAGAGCACGCCGTCGGACAGGCGCGCCCCGAGTCGGGCCAGCGCCCGGGCCCGCAGGGCGGGGCTCAGTGCCGGGGACGCGGCCACGTCGAAGAGCAGCTCGACGCGGGAGTCGGTGGTGTTCACGCCCTGGCCGCCAGGCCCCGACGATCGGGAGAATCTCCACGCCAGCTCCGACTCGGGGATCACCACCGATCCCCGGAGCCTCAACGGGCCTGGCACGGGGTCACCTCCGCGGGTGCCGACGTCGCCATGGCCGGACGCTCAGGAGTAGGCCAGGTCGGCATCGTCAGCCACGACGTCGGCACCGAACTGTGTGCGTGAGAGGTCGGCGTACAGGCCACCGGCGGCCAGCAGCTCGTCGTGCGTCCCACGCTGGACCACCCGGCCGTCATCGATCACCAGGATCTGGTCCGCCGCCCGGATCGTGGACAGCCGGTGGGCCACCACGAGCGACGTGCGGCCCGCCAGCGCCGTGGCCAGCGCACGCTGGACGGCCGCCTCGCTCTCCGAGTCCAGGTGCGCGGTGGCCTCATCGAGGACGACGACGTTCGGGGCCTTGAGGAGCAGCCTGGCGATCGCCAGACGCTGCTTCTCGCCACCCGACAGTCGGTACCCACGCTCCCCCACCACCGTGTCGAGCCCGTCGGGCAGTGAGGCGAGCAGGTCACCGATCTGTGCGTCGCCGCAGGCGGCCACCAGCTCCTCGTCGGACGCACCGGGCCGCGCATAGGTGAGGTTGCCCCGGATCGAGTCGTGGAACATGTGCGAGTCCTGCGTCACGACGCCGATGGCATCCGACAGGCTCGACAGCGTCGCATCACGCACATCGACTCCACCGACCAGGACCTCACCGGAGGAGGCGTCGTACAGCCGGGTCACGAGGCTGGTGATCGTCGACTTGCCCGCACCCGACGGCCCGACCAGGGCGAACATCTGGCCCGGCTCGATCCGGAAGTCGACGCCGGTCAGGACCGGCTCCCCGCGCCCGCGAGAATCCTGCCGGGCCACGGACTCCAGGGACGCCAGCGAGACCTCATCGGCGCCGGGGTAGGTGAAGTGCACATCGCGGAACTCCACCGCCGTCGGGCCCGCGGGGACCTCCACAGCATCCGGCGCCTCGGAGACCAGCGGCTGGAGGTCAAGCACCTCGAAGACCCGCTCGAAGGACACCAGGGCAGTCATGACATCGACCCGGACGTTGCTCAGCGCCGTCAGCGGGCCGTAGAGCCGGGCCAGCAGGGCCGTGATCGCCAGCAGGGTCCCGATCGTGATGGTGCCGTCGATGACGAGGTTGCCGCCCACGCCGTAGGCAATGGCCGTGGCCACGGAAGCCACGAGGGTCAGCGCCGTGAAGAAGTACCGGTTCGACATCGCGATCTCCACGCCGATGTCGCGCACGCGGCTGGCCTTGCCCGCGAAGGTGCTGGCCTCCTCCTCCGGCCGGCCGAACAGCTTGACCAGCAGGGCCCCGGAGACGTTGAAGCGCTCAGTCATCATCGAGCTCATATCGGCGTTGAGCTGCATCTGCTCCCGGGTCTGGGCCTGCAGGCGCCGCCCCATGTACCGGGCGGGGATCAGGAACAGCGGAAGCAGGATCAGGCTGATCACGGTGATGGGCCATGACAGGGCGAACATGGCGATGAGGATCACCGTGAGCGTGATGACGTTGCCGACGACCCCGCCGAGAGTCGAGGTGAACGCCTGCTGCGCGCCGATGACATCGGAGTTGAGCCGCGAGATCAGCGCACCGGTCTGGGTGCGCGTGAAGAAGGCAAGCGGCTGGGCCTCCACGTGACGGAAGACCCGTGTGCGCAGGTCGAAGATCAGCCCCTCGCCGATGCGCGAGGAGTACCAACGCCCGACGAGCCCGACTCCCGCGTCGACCAGGGCCAGGACCAGGACGAGGACCGCGCAGACCGTGACGACGGTCGAGTTCCCGGCGGTGACGCCCTGGTCGATCAGCCTGCGGAACAGCAGCGGCTGGGCGACGACCAACAACGACGAGAAGACCAGCGTCACCAGGAACCAGATGATCTCGCGCTTGTACGGCCGTGCGAACCCCATGATCCGCCGCACGGTGCCCCGGGTGATCGACCGGTCGGCGACGGACCGGTCACGAGTGAATGACCGGTAGGTCTGCCAGGGACCTCCGCCCCCCATGGACATCGACATCTCTCAGCCCTCCGAGTGCCCAACACCACGGGCAGGCAGGATGTTCCCCTCGTCGCCCGACCCTGGTCGACGCACGGCCCCGGCACGCAGCCGGCCCCAGCGTGGTGGCCCGGAGGAGGAGTGGTGACAGGTCAGCGACCGGCGAACATTGCGGCCAGCTCACGGATGCGATCCCCCTGGGCGGCCCGTTCGGCCGCCATCTGGGCATCGTGTGCCTGCGCGAAGCCGTTCGGGTACAGGGCGTCACCCAGAAGCCGCTTCGTGCCTGCCACCGCTCCGGGCATGGCGCTCGCGCAGCCGACCGCAACCTCACGAGCGGCCGCGTCGAGGTCTGCGCGCGGAACTGACTTGAGCGCGAGCCCGATGCGAACGGCTTCCTCGGCCAGTACCCAGCGACCGCTGACCACGAGCTCGAGCGCCCGTGAGTAGCCAACGGCTTCCACCAGCGGCAGTGTGCCCCCGAGGTCAGGCACCAGCCCCAGGCTCGGCTCCTTCATCGAGAACTGCACATCGTCGGCCACGACGATCACGTCGCACCCCAGCGCCAGCTGGAAGCCCGCGCCCACGGCGTGTCCACCCACGGCTGCAATCGTCACCACCGGGCTGCGCCGCCACCAGGAGAACGCCTGCTGGTACACCTCGATCTTCGCATCCAGCTCGGCGGGCGCAATCGTCGCGAACTGCAGCAACGAGCCCTCGCCAGGGATGCCCTCGGGACTGAGCATCCGTCGATCGAGCCCCGCCGAGAACGACGGACCCTCCGCGCACAGGACGATCGCGCGCACGGCCGGGTCCAGTGTCTCGCCGATCGCGGCCAGCTCCCGCCACAGGGCGGGGCTCTGCGCGTTGCGGCTCTCAGGGCGGTTGAGGCGCACGGTGAGGATTCCGTCGGACAGGTCCAGGGCAAGGGCACTCGTATCAGTCATACGAGCAGTCAACCAGCAGCCAACCTCGAGGTCCGATCCCGGGTGGCTCCCCCGCGTCCGCGCAGCGGGACGCCGGCGTCGGTCAGCATCCGATGGATGAACCCGTAGGAGCGGCCGGTGCTGACCGAGAGCTCGCGGATGCTGGCACCCGCGCGGTACTTCGTCTCCAGGGAGCGAGCCAGCTCGGCACGCTCCGCGCCCGTCACACGCGCAGCGCGCGCCTTGACCACCATGGTTCCCCCTTCGTCCGGCCGACTTGACCGACTGCGGGCCCACTATGGCGACTCACGTACAAGATCGCATCCTGAACGAGCGGTTGCGAGCAGGATTCCGCTGTGTCGCCCGATCAGGCGAGTGCGACCAGGTCCAGGTAGTCCTCGCGCCAGAGGTCCTCGACGGCATCGGGCAGCAGGAGAACCTTCTCCGGGGCCAGCGCCTGGACCGCCCCCTCATCGTGGGTGACGAGGATCACCGCACCCTTGTACGTCCCCAACGCTCCGAGGACTTCCTCGCGGCTGGCTGGGTCGAGGTTGTTGGTCGGCTCGTCGAGCAGCAGGACGTTGGCCCCCGACACCACGAGCGTGGCCAGCGCCAGGCGGGTCTTCTCGCCCCCGGAGAGGACGTGCGCCGGCTTGTCGACGTCGTCGCCGGTGAACAGGAACTGCCCGAGGACGCTCCGGCACTGGGTGGAGCTCATGTCGCCGGCGGCGTGCAGCATGTTGTCGAGCACCGTTGCATGCGGGTCGAGGGTGTCGTGCTCCTGGGCGTAGTAGCCCAGGCGAAGGCCGTGCCCCGCAAGCACCTCGCCCGTGTCGGGAACCTCGACACCGGCCAGGATGCGCAGCAACGTGGTCTTGCCCGCGCCGTTGAGTCCGAGGATGACCACCCGGGCTCCCCGGTCGATGGCCAGCTCCACGTCGACGAAGACTTCCAGGGACCCGTAGGACTTGCTCAACTCGCTGGCACGCAGGGGCGTGCGACCACACGCCACCGGCTCCGGGAAGCGCAGCTTGGCAACGCGGTCGTTGGCCCGCTGCTCCTCGAGCCCGGACAACAACCGGTCAGCCCGCTTCTCCATCGAGTGGGCCGCCCGGGCCTTGGTCGCCTTGGCGCGCATCTTGTCGGCCTGGGTGTGCAGGACGGCTGCCTGCTTCTCGGCATTGGCCCGCTCCCGGTGCCGGCGCTTCTCATCGGTCTCACGCTGCTTGAGATAGGTGCTCCACCCGACGTTGTACACGTCGATCACGCACCTGTTGGCATCCAGGTAGAAGACCTTGTTCACGACCGAGTCCAGCAGCCCCACGTCGTGGCTGATGACCACCAGACCGCCCTTGTGCGTTGCGAGGTATCCGCGAAGCCACACGATCGAGTCGGCATCGAGGTGGTTGGTCGGCTCGTCGAGGAGCAACGTGCTGGCCTCGCTGAACAGGATCCGGGCAAGCTCAACGCGCCGACGCTGCCCTCCGGAGAGGGTCCGCAGCGCCTGGCCCAGGTTGCGCTCGGTGATCCCGAGTCCGGCAGCGACCGACGCCGCCTGCGCCTCAGCCGCATAACCGTCCAGGGCCAGGAACTCCGACTGTGCCCGGTCATAGCGCCGCATCGCGTCGTCGCGAACATCCGGATCGGCGTCGCCCATCGCTGTCTCCGCGCGCCTGAGTCGACGCACCACATCACGCAGCCCGCGCGCATCCAGGATGCGCTCACGCGCACTCTGGTCCATGTTCCCGGTACGAGGGTCCTGCGGCAGGTACCCGATGGTCCCGCTGCGGGTCACCGTCCCGCCCTCGGGGATCGTCTCGCCGGCGAGGATGCGCATGAGGGTGGTCTTGCCGGCACCATTGCGCCCGACGAGGCCCACGCGGTCACCGTCGCCGATCCGGATCGAGACACCTGACATGAGCAGGCGGGCACCAGCCCGTACCTCCAGCTCATTCGTGGCGATCACCACCGGAGTTTACCCGCCGTGGAGCCCGCCACGGCCGCGCTCAGCCCACCGGCCGGAGCCACCTGCCCGTGGGCTCGACCTGCTGCTCACCAGTCGCCTCGGCTGCCTCATCGGGGACGTCGGCCAGGAAGCCCTGCACGTCGGACCACACCGACCCGATGGCGATCCCGAACACCCCCTGCCCGCCGCGCACGAGATCCACGACCTCGTCATCGCTGGTGCACTCGTAGACCGTGGTTCCGTCGCTCATCAGGGTGATCGCCGACAGGTCCGCTGTCCCCCGGCCGCGCAGCGTGCCGACGGCGGCTCGGATGCTCGACAGCGACACCCCCGTCTCGAGCAGCCGCTTCACCACCTGCAGCACGAGGATGTCGCGGAAGGAGTAGAGGCGGTTGCTCCCCGAGCCGTGCGCGGTCTGGACCGAGGGCACGACCAGCCCTGTGCGAGCCCAGTAGTCCAGCTGCCGATACGTGATGCGCGCCGCCCCTGCGGCCACGGGTCCGCGGTACCCCCGACCGCTGCGGGGGTCGGGCTCCGGGATCGCGAACAGCGCCTGCTGGGCGGGGTCAACCACCACGGGGAGGAACAGATCATCCACGGTCGCACCTCCACTCGAGGGCTCGCGCGGGGAAGTTCGCGAACTGGGGAGGGACGACACTACGCCCGCACCCCGTGCGCGTCGCGCCGACACGCAGAACGTCAGACGTTGAAGCCCAGCGCGCGCAGCATGTCGCGGCCGTCATCGGTGATCTTGTCCGGACCCCAGGGCGGCATCCACACCCAGTTCAGCCGGAAGTCGTCGACGATCCCGTCGAGTGCCGCCCGTGTCTGGTCCTCGATCACGTCGGTCAGCGGGCACGCCGCGGACGTCAGGGTCATGTCGAGGGTCGCGACGTTGTTGTCGTCGACGTGCACCCCGTAGATCAGGCCCAGGTCCACCACGTTGATGCCGAGCTCGGGGTCGACCACGTCGTGCAGGGCCTCCATGACGTCCTCGTCGGTCGCGCTCATCGGGTACCTCCAGTGGTCAGGGCCTGGGTGACTGCGTCCTTCCAGGCCATCCAGGACAACAACGCGCACTTGATCCGTGCCGGGTACTGCGCCACACCTTTGAACGCGATCGCATCCTCGAGCACGTCCTCGTCAGGCTCGGGCGCGCTGTGGTCGGTTGCCGACTGCATGAGCGCGACGAACGCCTCCTGCGTGACCATCGCCTGCGCCACGCTGTGCCCGAGCAGCAGTTCGTACATGACACTGGCGCTGGCCTGCGAGATCGAGCACCCCTGGTTGTCGTAGGAGATGTCGACCACCGTGGCCGACTCCCCCGAGCCGTCCAGATGCACCCGCAGGGTGATCTCGTCACCGCAGGTCGGGTTGACGTGGTGCACCTGCGCCTCGAAAGGCTCCCGCAGGCCGCGGCCCACCGGATTGCGGTAATGGTCGAGGATGATCTCCTGGTAGAGCGAGTCCATCACGCCACCCCGAAGAACTGCTGAGCACGGCGGATGCCCACGACCAGCGCATCGACCTCGAACAGCTGGTTGTAGAGCCCGAAGCTCGCGCGGGTCGTGGCCGGGACCCCGTAGCGCCGGCAGGTGGGCCAGGCGCAGTGATGACCCACGCGCACGGCGATGCCCTCGTCGTCGAGCACCTGGCCGACGTCGTGGGGATGCAGGCCCTCAACAGCGAACGAGACCGCGCCTCCGCGCCGCACGGCGGTGGTGGGGCCGATGATCCGGACGCCCGGGACCTCAGCCAGCACTCCCAGCGCGTACTCGGTCAGCACATGCTCGTGGCCGGCGATGGCGGGCATCCCGATCCGCTCGAGGTACTGCACGGCTGCGGCCAGCCCGACGGCCTGCGCCACGTTCGGCGAGCCCGCCTCGAATCGTTGTGGCGGGTCGGCGAAGGTCGAGCGCTCCATGGTGACCATGGCGATCATCGATCCGCCGGCGTTGAACGGCGGCATGGCCTCGAGGACCTCCGTGCGGCCCCAGAGGCAGCCCACTCCCGTCGGCCCGAGCATCTTGTGCCCGGAGAAGGCCATGAGGTCGACGTCCAGAGCCCGGACGTCCAGGGGCATGTGCGGCACCGACTGGCAGGCGTCCAGCACGACCAGCGCGCCGACCTCCCTGGCTCGGGCCACGATCGGAGCAACGTCGTTGATCGTGCCCAGGATGTTCGACTGGTGCACGAACGACACCACCCGGGTCCGCTCGGTGATGACTGCATCGAGGCCGTCGAGGTCCAGGTGACCGTCGTCGGTGAGGCCGATCCAGCGCAGGACTGCCCCGGTCTTGTCGCAGAGCTCCTGCCAGGGCACGAGGTTGGCATGGTGCTCCATCTCGGTCACGACGATCTCGTCACCGGGGGCGAGCACGAAGCGTCCGGCTCCGTCCGGCAGCGGGGCGCCGTGGGCCTTCTTCGCGGTTGCAGAGCTGAACGCGTGCGCCACCAGGTTCAGGGACTCGGTGGCATTACGGGTGAAGACCAACTCCTGCGCCCGGCCACCGATGAACCCGGCGATGATCGAACGTGCGGACTCGAACGCGTCTGTGGCCTGTTCAGCCAGGAAGTGCGCCCCGCGGTGCACCGCGGCGTTGTGCTGCTCGTAGAACTCGCGCTCTGCATCGAGGACCGCGACCGGCTTCTGCGACGTGGCCGCGGTGTCGAGGTACACCAGCGGCCGCCCGCCACGCACGGTGCGCGCCAGGATCGGGAAGTCGGCCCGCAGAGCCGGGTCGAGCAGGGTGCTCACGCCGGTGCCACCGCCGAGGTGTAGCTCGCGTAGCCGTCGGCCTCGATCGCATCGGCCAGCTCCGCGCCGCCCTGGGCCACGATCCGGCCGTCGACGAAGACGTGAACGTAGTCGGGGCGCACGTAGCGCAGGATCCGGGTGAAGTGCGTGATCAGCAGGACCCCGGCGTCGCCGGACTCCCGCACGCGGTTGATCCCCTCGGAAACGACTCGCAGGGCGTCGACGTCCAGGCCGGAGTCGGTCTCGTCGAGGATCGCCATCTTGGGCGCCAGCAGCTCGAGCTGCAGGATCTCGGCACGCTTGCGCTCGCCACCGGAGAAGCCCTCATTGACATTGCGGCCGGCGAACGTGGGGTCGATCTGCAGTCGCTCCATCGCGCCCTTCATCTCCTTGAGCCACAGGCGCAGCTTCGGGGCCTCACCGCGGATGGCGGTGGCCGACGTGCGCAGGAAGTTGGACACCGAGACCCCGGGCACCTCCACGGGGTGCTGCATCGCCAGGAAGATCCCGGCGCGCGCACGCTCGTCGACCGTCATCGCGAGGACGTCCTGCCCGTCGAGGGTGACCGTCCCCGAGGAGATCGTGTACTTCGGGTGACCGGCGATCGCGTAGGCCAGCGTGGACTTGCCCGAGCCGTTGGGGCCCATGAGCGCGTGGGTCTCGCCAGAGTTCACGGTGAGGTTGACCCCGGTCAGGATCTCCTTGGTTCCGCCATCGGCCTCGACGGTGACGTGCAGGTCGCGGATCTCCAGGGTGGACATTGGCAGTTCTCCAGTTCTCGCCGGTCAGGCGACGGTCACGAAGACGGTGTCGCCTTCGACGGAAACGGGGTAGACGGGGACGGGGGTGGTGGCCGGCGGGCCGCTGGGCCGACCGGTGCGCAGGTCGAACCGGGAGCCGTGCAGCCAGCACTCCAGGGTGCAGCCGTCGATGTCACCCTCGGCCAGGGACACGTCGGCATGCGAACAGATGTCGGAGACAGCGAACCACTCGCCCTCGGTGTGGACGACGGCAATCGGCACGCCGTCGACGACCACGCGGTGCGCCGTGCCTTCCGGGACGTCGGCAATGGTGCAGACGGGCTGGGGGCTCACAGGGCGCCTCCACCTGCATCCTGCGAGTCCCGGAAGTCGTACAGCGGGTCGACTGATCCGAGCTCGGCGTCGACGGCGTCCAGCAGCTGGGCCTGGACCGCGGGGACGCCGATGCGGTTGATGACATCGGCGAAGAACCCGCGCACGACCAGTCGCCGCGCGACGGCCTCGGGCACCCCGCGGCTCATCAGGTAGAACAGCTGCTCGTCGTCGAAGCGACCGGTTGCCGAGGCGTGTCCGGCGCCGGCGATCTCGCCGGTCTCGATCTCCAGGTTGGGCACGGAATCGGCACGGGCACCCTCGGTGAGGACGAGGTTGCGGTTGAGCTCGTAGGTGTCGGTCCCGGTGGCGGCTGCGCGGATCAGCACGTCACCGACCCACACCGTGTGTGCCCCCTGGCCCTGCAGCGCGCCCTTGTAGAGCACGTTGCTGCGGCAGTTGGGCACGCTGTGGTCGACGAACAGCCGGTGCTCGATGTGCTGGCCCGCATCGGCGAAGTACACGCCGATGAGCTCGGCGTCCCCACCCGGTCCGGCGTACTCGACTGACTCAACGATCCGGATGGCACGACCGCCGAGACTGACCTGCGTCGAGCGCACCCGGGCATCCCGGCCCAGACGGATGGCCACCTGCCCGGCGTGCACGGCATCGGCGTCCCAGGTCTGGATGTGCACGAGGTCCAGGGCCGCGCCATCCCCGACGAGGACGGAGGCGTGCTCCGAGTAGTCCGCGGAACCCTCGTGCTGCAGGAGCACCGTCGCCCGGGCGTGGGCGCCGAGCTCGACCACCAGCTGGCCGTACACGAGGCCGCCGGTGCCAGTGAGCCGGACCACGACGGGCTCCGCAATCTCCGCCTCGGCCGGGATCGACAGGCGCATCGCCCCACCCGCGTTCGCGACTGCGAGCGCCGCGGTGCGGTCCACCGGCATCGGCAGTGCCTCGAGCGCAGGATCGCCGGCGGGGATCTCGGTGAGGGTCACTCCGGCCGGCAGGCTCGTGTCCCACGTCAGGTGGGCATCGGATGCGTCCCCGGAGAGCACCCGGGCGAAGGCGGTCAACGGCGTGAACCGCCACACCTCCTCACGCCCGTTGGGCATCGGGAACGCATCGATGTCCCGGGACGTCACCCGGGGCAGCAGGTCCAGTGCGGGGGTCAGGCTGACCTCCCGCTCCTCAACAGCGGACATCAGCCGACGGCCCCTTCCATCTGCAGCTCGATCAGGCGGTTCAGCTCGAGGGCGTACTCCATGGGCAGCTCGCGCGCGATCGGCTCGATGAACCCGCGCACGATCATGGCCATGGCCTCCTCCTCGGTCATCCCTCGACTCATGAGGTAGAACAGCTGGTCCTCGGAGACCTTGCTCACGGTCGCCTCGTGGCCCATCGCCACGTCATCGACCCGGACGTCTACGTAGGGGTAGGTGTCCGAGCGCGAGATGTCGTCGACGAGCAGCGCGTCGCAGCGCACGGTCGACTTCGAGTGGTGGGCCTGCTCCTGGATCTGCACGAGCCCCCGGTAGGAGGTCCGTCCGCCACCGCGGGCCACGGACTTCGACACGATCGCCGAGGAGGTGTACGGCGCGGCGTGCACCATCTTGGAGCCGGCGTCCTGGTGCTGGCCCTCGCCGGCGAACGCGATCGACAGCGTCTCACCCTTCGCGTGCTCGCCCATCAGCCAGACGGCCGGGTACTTCATGGTGACCTTGGAGCCGATGTTGCCGTCGATCCACTCCATCGTGGCGCCCTCGTAGGCCACCGCGCGCTTGGTGACGAGGTTGTACACGTTGTTCGACCAGTTCTGGATGGTCGTGTAACGGCAGCGGGCGTCCTTCTTCACGATGATCTCCACGACCGCCGAGTGCAGCGAGTCGCTGGAGTAGATCGGGGCGGTGCAGCCCTCGACGTAGTGCACGTAGGCGCCCTCGTCGACGATGATCAGCGTCCGCTCGAACTGGCCCATGTTCTCGGTGTTGATCCGGAAGTAGGCCTGCAGCGGGATCTCGACGTTGACGCCCGGCGGCACGTAGATGAAGGAGCCACCGGACCACACCGAGGTGTTCAGCGCCGAGAACTTGTTGTCGCCGACGGGGATGACCGTGCCGAAGTACTCCTTGAAGAGCTCCTCGTGCTCACGCAGGCCGGTGTCGGTGTCCAGGAAGATGACGCCCTGCTCCTCGAGGTCCTCGCGGATCTTGTGGTACACCACCTCGGACTCGTACTGCGCGGCCACGCCGGCGACCAGGCGCTGCTTCTCCGCCTCCGGGATGCCCAGGCGGTCGTAGGTGTTCTTGATGTCGTCGGGCAGCTCCTCCCAGCTGGTGGCCTGCTTCTCGGTGGAGCGCACGAAGTACTTGATGTTGTCGAAGTCGATGCCCGAGAGGTCGGCACCGAAGGTCGGCATCGGCTTGCGCTCGAAGAGCTTGAGGCCCTTGAGGCGCATGTCGAGCATCCACTGCGGCTCGGACTTCTTGGCTGAGATGTCGCGGACGACAGCCTCGGACAGACCGCGCTTGGCGGTGGCCCCGGCGGCATCGGAGTCCGACCAGCCGTACTCATAGGTGCCGATGCCCTCGAGCTGCTCAGTGTTGACCGTCATCAGGTGGTCCTTCCCTCGGAGTACTTCGCTGCGTCGGCACCTGTGGGGGATGCCGCGTTCGGCCCGATCGCTGTGGGGATGTGGGTCGTGCACACGCCGTCGCCGTGCGACAGGGTGGCCAGGCGCATGACGTGGGATCCGAGAAGGCGCCCGAACGCCTCGGTCTCGGCCTCGCAGAACTGCGGGAACTCGGCCGCCACGTGAGCCACCGGGCAGTTGTGCTGACAGAGCTGGATGCCATTGGCTGTCGGCACGGCGACCGCGGCATAGCCCTCGGCGGCGAGCGCGTCGGCAAGGACGTCGACCCGCACCTCCATCGGCTCGGTCAGGTCCAGGAGGTCGGAGTAGCGCCGCTCCAGCTCGGCCACGCGTCGCCGCGCGAACTCCATCACAGCGTCCTCACCGCCGGTCTCGGCGACGAACCGCAGGGCGCCGACGGCAACATCGTCGTAGGCGTTGCCGAAGCTGTCCCGACCGGCTGGGGTCAGGTGGTAGACGCGCGCAGGCCGGCCCCGGCCCCGGCGACGGGTGTCCGGTCCGTACGGCGGGCGGTCAGATGCCTCGACGAAACCTGCGTCGACCAGGTCGTCCATGTGCTTGCGCACCGCGGCACCGCTGAGCTCGAGCCGCTCAGCGAGGTCCGCAACGGTCGCCTGGCCCATGTCGAGCAGAGCCCGGGCCACGCGCGCCGGCGCACCTGTCAGTATTTCCACAACGCCATTGTTGCGTATTTCCCGAGAAGTGCAAACACAGGGTCCCCACCCGCCCGGCGGGCGGCCCGATGCACCCGACCTACACTTCGCTCGTGCCATCTGCCGCCGTCGAGATCAACGGACTGATCATGCGCTACGCGGGTCGTCCTGTTGTCGATGACCTGTCGTTCATGGCCCCGATTGCCTCGATCACGGTCGTCCTCGGGCCCAACGGGGCAGGCAAGACCACCACGATCGAGACCGCTGAGGGCTTCCGGTCCCCGCACGGCGGCTCCGTCCGGGTCCTCGGCCTGGACCCCGGAGCGGACAGGGCAGGCCTCGCCCCCCGGGTCGGGGTGATGCTGCAGTCCGGCGGGGTCTGGCCAGCGCTGCGGGCCGCCGACATGCTCACGCATGTGTCACGGCTCTATGCCAACCCGCTTCCCACGAAGGTTCTCTTGGAACGACTCGGCCTGACCCACGTCGCACGCACGCCCTATCGCCGTCTGTCCGGCGGTGAGCAGCAGAAGCTCGCCCTGGCCTGTGCTCTGGTCGGGCGACCTGAGGTGGCCTTCCTCGACGAGCCGACCACCGGGCTGGACCCCGAGTCCCGGATGGGCGTCTGGCAGTTCCTGACTGAGCTGCGCGACAGCGGTGTGGCCATCGTCATGAGCACGCACCTGCTCGACGAGGCCCAGTCGCTGGCCGACCATGTGATCGTCATCGACCAGGGTCGGCTGGCCGCCTCGGGCTCCGTGGCCGAGCTGACCGGGGCCTCTCACGGGCTGCGCTTCCGCTCCCGGGCCGGGATGGATGTGGCCGACCTCTCGCGCCACCTGCCGGACGGGTTCTCCGCGATCGAGTCCAGCCCCGGCCACTACCGGGTCGATGGCCCGGTCACGCCGCAGATCGTGGCGTCGGTGACCTCGTGGTGCGCCGGGCAGGGGGCCATGCCCGAGGAGCTCAGCACCGGGGGCGGGTCCCTCTCCGAGGCCTACTTCGAGATCACCTCCCGGGCAGGGTCAGGCGGGGCGACGACCGCCGGGACGACCGCCACCGCGGACGGGCAGGCGAAGGCATGAGTGCACCGAACCCACAGGTGACCCTCGACCTGACGCCGGCCCCGGGCGCTGCCCCCCGGATGGCCCGGTGGTGGGCGCAGTCGCGTCTCGAGTGGCGGCAGCTGATGACCAACGGGGAGCAACTCCTGCTCACCCTCATCATCCCGATCGCCGTCCTGATCGGCGTCACCCGGCTCGGGCTGGCCGAGATCGATGAGGCGACCCCCGGGGTGATGGCCCTGGCGATCCTGTCGACGGCCTTCACGGCCACGGCGATCTCCACCGGCTTCGAGCGGCGCTCGGGGGTCCTGAAGTTCCTGGGGGCCACTCCCCTGGCCCGCTCCGGGCTGCTGATCGGCAAGACGACGGCCACGTTCGCCGTGATCGTCGTGCAGCTCGTGCTGATCAGCGCCGTGGCCCTCGCTCTGGACTGGTCGCCGCAGGTGGACCAGCCGCTGCTGGTGGTCGCAACCGTGATCCTCGGCACCGTCGCCCTGGGTTCCTGGGGCTTCGCCCTGGCCGGGCTGCTGCGCGCAGAGGCAACGCTCGCGGTGGCCAACGGGATCTTCCTGCTCCTGCTGTTCGCCGGAGGCACCGTGCTGCCCGCCGACCGCCTGCCCGGGCCGCTGGGAGCTGTGGTCCAGCTCCTGCCCAGCGCCGCCCTGGGCGATGCGCTGCGGACCCAGCTGGGTGCACCGATCAGCGGATCCGGGCTGGCTGTGGGGCCCATGCTGGTGCTCGCGGTGTGGGCTGTGGCGGGCATCGTGCTGTCGGTCCGGACGTTCCGCTGGGAGTAGGGCTCCAGCTCCTCTCCGGGCCTCGCGAGCCGGCGACGGTCCGGGCATGGCCGCCGCGGCGCACCGGAGTCCCCCGACGCCGCGGGCGGACCCGCGAACTACGCTTGTCCCGTGCTCGCCTCCGACAGCCCCGTCCGCACCCGCCCAGCCACCGATCCCTCCCCCGTCACGTCCGGGGTCCGGGGCATCTTCATGGCCAACCTCGTCGCCCAGATCGGCATCGTGGTCACTGGCGGTCTTGTCCGGGTCACGAAGTCCGGGCTGGGGTGCCCGACCTGGCCCGAGTGCGTCGACGGATCCCTGGTCCCCGTCGCGGGCCAGGCCGAGGCGTTCCACAAGTACATCGAGTTCGGCAACCGGATGCTGACCTTCGTGCTCGGGATCCTGGCTATCGCAGCCATCGTCGGCGCGCTCCGGATGCGTGCGCGCTGGCGGGCGGAGGGCTCCGTGCCACGGCGCCCGATCCTTCTCCTGGCCACGATCCCGCTGCTGGGCACGCTTGCCCAGGCCGTGCTCGGTGGGGTCACCGTCCTGACCGGCCTACACCCGCTGATTGTCGGCTCCCACCTCCTGCTCTCCGTGGCGATCATCGCCGGCTGCGTGGTCCTCGTCCATCGGGCCGGCGAACCGGGCGACGAGCCGCTGGTTCGACTGGTCCGTCCCGAGATCCGGGCGCTGTCGATGGTGCTGATCGTCACCTGCGCCGCCGTGGTCGTGCTCGGGACCCTCGTGACGGGAGCCGGGCCGCATTCCGGTGACACGGACGTCGAGCACCGCCTGGACATCGACGTGCGCACGATCGCGTGGCTGCACGCCGACGTCGTGCTCCTGTTCATCGGGCTGATCGTGGCCATCTGGCTCGCCCTGAGGCTCACCGACGGACCTGCCAAGGCCCGCTGGTGGTCCCACGTCCTGATGGCCCTGGCGATCGTCCAGGGCATCGTCGGGTACACCCAGTGGTTCGCCGGCGTGCCGTGGGCGCTGGTCACGATCCACATGCTGCTGGCGTGCCTCGTCTGGGTCGCCACCCTCAAGACGAACCTGAGCCTGCGCACACGGGGCTGAGCAGGCCAACTCACCCCTGGTGCGGGTGGCCAGTCAACCGCCTACTCGACAGGGCTGGTCGGCTCAGGGGTGGGAGATGCTGGGTCCGCAGGTACCGCCGACGCCGATTCCCCGTCGCCGACCAGGGGTGACCCCGAGGGGCTGACGGTGGGGACGACCGATTCGGATGGGTCAGCGCTCGGCGTGACGTCGGATGGAGTCGGCGTGGGCGTCGGAGTCGGGTCGGACGGCGACGGGGTCGGATCCGTCGGGGACGGCGTGGGGTCGGACGGCGACGGGGTCGGATCCGTCGGGGACGGCGTGGGGTCGGACGGCGACGGGGTCGGCGTCGGCGTCGGGTCCGCAGTGGGTATCGCCGGCACTGAGGCCTCCGGGGTGGGCTCCGGTGAGCTCGAGACGTCTGGCTCAGGTGAGGGCGTCACGGATGGCGTGGGGTCCGTCGGGACGGGCGAGGCCGAGCCGCCCAAGCCCGCACCACTCACCTGTCCGGATGTGGATCCGGTGCCCGCTCCTGCGCCCCCAGCCGAATCACCGGACGACGGCTTTGAGGCGGTTGCGCCCTGGGCGCTGACGGTGGACCTCGTGCCTGACGGGTAACCGCCCACCACGGACTCCGAGGACTCAGTGCCGGCGGGAGGCACGACCAACGACTCGGGACGCTCGGGGTCCGACGGGGCCGCTGCCACGATCGCGATCGGCGCGAGCTCGGATTCCGGGTCCTGCAGGAGCCGGTCGACGTCCGACGCTGTGAGCACCCGAACAGGTGCGTCGGCAACGACGTTCCGGACAGCCGACACTGCCGCCAGGCCCACGGCTGCGGCCCCGACGGCCATGGCAGCCCACGCGGTGATCGACAGCCAGCGGTACCTCATGGCACCAGTGTGCCCCCCCACCCACCTAAATCCCGCCTAAGGGGGTGCAAACCGGTGGGGCGCCGCCCTCACGACGCCGCGTCGTGCTGTCCACGTGCGACGGCGGCTGGGGGCGAGCGTCTACGGTGGGGCCATGTCACGAGTGCTGGTGGTGGAGGACGACCCGGGTATCCGCTCGGCGCTCATCCATGCCCTGACCGACCGCGGCCATGCGGTCGACTCGGCGCCGAACGCGATGACGGGGCTGCAGGCAGCGATCAGTGGCGAGCCGGACGTCGTGATCCTCGACCTGGGCCTGCCCGACCTCGACGGCGTCGAGCTCCTGCGCATGCTGCGAGCCGTGAGTGCCACCCCGGTCATCGTGGCGACGGCCCGCGACGACGACGAGCAGGTCGTCCGCGCCCTGGACTGCGGCGCCGACGACTACATGATCAAGCCGTTCTCCGCCGACACCCTGGACGCCCGGATCCGGGCCGTCCTGCGACGCACGGCGACGAACGCACCGAGCTCCGAACTGGCCGTCGGAGCCCTGCACCTGGACACTCGTGGCCGGACAGCGGAGCTGGACGGCGAGGAGCTCGAGCTCAGCCCGCGTGAGTTCGACCTGCTTGCCTACCTCATGGCCCGCCCCGGCGAGGTCGTCACCAAGCGCGAGCTCCTGGCCGAGGTCTGGCGCGTGTCGTACGGGGGCGGGGAGAAGACCGTGGACGTCCACCTGTCGTGGCTGCGCCGCAAGCTGGGCGAGACCGCACAGGAGCCGCACTACCTGCACACAGTGCGGGGCGTGGGCGTGAAGCTGGTGGAGCCGTGACGCGGTGCGCCGCCGCATCCTCCTGACCCTGCTGGCCTCGACCTCCATCGTCCTGGTGGCGTTCCTGGTCCCGCTCATGCTCTATCTCGGATCCTTCGCGATCGACCGCGCCCAGCGTGAGGTGGTGCTGCAGATCCAGCCGCTGGTCTCCCGGATCCCCGTGGTGGAGCCCGACTCCCTTGATGAGCTCGTCAATGCCTTCGCCGAGGAGACCGGGCACCCTGCCACCGTCTATCTCGCTGACGACACGATCGTCGGGGCACCCAGGCCGCTCGACCCCCCTGTCCAGCTCGCCCGGGACAAGGGGGCCTTCTTCGCCGAGGCCGACGGTGGCCGTGACCTCCTCGTCCCGGTCTACACGGACAACGGCGAGGCCGTGCTGCGCGTGTATGTGACCGACGACGAGCTGACGGGTGCCGCACGTGAGGCGCAGCTGAGGCTCCTGGCGCTCGGACTCGCGGTGCTTGCAGTATCCGTCGCTCTCGGCCTGCTGCTGGCCCGGAGCTTCCTGCGGCCCATCAGCGAGCTGGGCGCGACTGCCGAGCAGCTCGCGGGCGGGGACCTGTCTGCCCGCGTCCCGCCCAGTGACATCAGGGAGATCGACAACGCAGGCACCGCCCTCAACCGCCTGGCCGGTCGCGTCGTCGAGCTGCTGGGCCTCGAGCGCGAGGAGGTGGCCGACCTCGCGCATCGGCTGCGCACCCCCGTGGCCGCCCTGCGGCTGGATGCCGACTCCCTTCCCGATGCGGACTCCACCGACAGGCTGCGCGCCGACGTCGATCGGCTCGAGCGGATGGTCGACGAGGTCATCCGGGAGGCTCGTCGACCCCTGCGCGAGGACATCCCCTCCAGCGCCGACCTGTGCGCGGTGTCCCGCGAGCGGGCTGCGTTCTGGGTCGTCCTGGCTGAGGACCAGGATCGCGCGCTGGCCCTCGACATCCCACCGGGGCCGCTGCTGGTGGCCGCGGAGGCTCGCGACCTCGGTGTCGCGCTCGACGCCCTCATCGGCAACGTGTTCTCCCACACCGACGAAGGGGTGGACTTCCGGGTCGCCGTCGGGGTGGGCTCCGGACCGCAGGCCTGGCTGGAGGTCAGCGACGAGGGCCGGGGCTTCTCCTCCAGCGCGGTCGTCGAACGTGGACTCTCGGTCTCGGGATCAACGGGGTTGGGCCTGGACATCGCCCGACGGCTTGCTGAGCGCTCGGGTGGGTCGATCGAGATCGGCAGCAGCGCTTCGGGTGGAGCGCGAGTTCGACTCAACCTCACGGGGGCAGGCTGAGCCTGCGCCTCCGGATGTGCGGGCCGAGGCCAGCCGGTCGAGCCCGCCTGCCCGACTCAGGCGAGGAACGGGTCGATGGCCACGACCAGGAACAGCAGGGACAGGTACGAGATCGACCCGTGGAACAAGCGCATCGCCCGCGAGTCCGGGGCACCGGCACGGACCCGACTGCGAAGCGCGTAGGCCTCATAGAGGAACACCCCGCCGAGCAGGACGGCAGCGCCCGTGTACACCCAGCTCATGCCGGCCACCGGGGTCAGGAGCAGCGAGGTGGCGACCATGGCCCAGGAGTAGCCGACGATCGCCGAGGCGACCGCGCCACTGTCGGCGACCGCCGGAAGCATCGGAACCCGCGCCGCCTGGTAGTCGGCCTTGAAGCGCAGGGCCAACGGCCAGTAGTGCGGCGGCGTCCAGAAGAACACGATGCCGAAGAGCACGAAGGGCGTCAGCGCGAGTGACCCAGTGATCGCAGCCCACCCGATCAGCACCGGGAAGCACCCCGCCGCACCTCCCCAGACGATGTTCTGGGCAGTGCGCCGCTTGAGCAGCATCGTGTAGATGAACACGTAGAAGCCGATGGCCGCGGCGGCCAGGACCGCCGACAGGAAGTTGACGGTCAGCGCCAGGAGGGTCACGGAGGCGACGCTGAGAAGGATGCCGAACCGCAGGGCGTGGGAGGCCTTGATGCTTCCGGTCACGAGTGGTCGCTGCTGGGTGCGCACCATCACCGCGTCGATGTCGCGGTCGTAGACCTGGTTGATCACGTTGGCACCCGCGGCCGCCATCGTGCCGCCAAGAAGCGTGAGCAGCGTCGTCGACAGCGGAGGGAACCCACCGGCGGCGAGGAACATCACCGGGACGGTCGTCACCAGCAGCAACTCGATGACTCGGGGCTTGGTCAGGGCGACATACGCCCGCCATCGCGACGTCGACCCACTGGCCGACTCCGGATGGGCACCGGTACGGCCGGACTCCACTGCAGTCACGTGATCATGCTACCCGCGTCGGTGTGCAGCCCCGACCCGGCCGACGGATACCCTCGCCTCGGGACATCGCTACGCAGGAGGACGAATGGGAATCGCTGGCTGGACCGAACTCGACGACCGGGCGGTCGCAACAGCACGGGCTCTGGCCGCCGATGCGGTCCAGAAGGTGGGCAACGGCCACCCGGGGACGGCGATGGCGCTGGCACCGGCCGCGTACCTGCTGTTCCAGCGATTCCTGCGCCACGACCCGGCCGACCCGACCTGGATCGGGCGTGACCGGTTCATCCTGTCGTGCGGGCACAGCAGCCTCACCCTCTACATCCAGCTGTACCTGTCGGGCTACGAACTGTCCCTGGACGACCTCAAGTCGTTCCGCACCCTCGGCTCCCTGACCCCGGGACACCCGGAGCGCCACCTCGCCCGCGGCATCGAGATGACCACCGGGCCCCTCGGCCAGGGTGTGTCCTCCGCGGTTGGCCTGGCGATGGCCGGCCGGTACTCCCGCGGGCTGCTGGACCCCGATACCCCCGTGGGCGGCAGCCCGTTCGACACCACCACGTGGGTCATCGCCTCCGACGGCGACCTCGAGGAGGGCATCTCCGGGGAGGCGGCCAGCCTCGCGGGCACCCAGCGACTTGGCGACCTCGTGGTCCTGTGGGACGACAACCGGATCTCGATCGAGGGCGACACGGCCGTGTCGTTCACCGAGGACGTGGCAGCCCGCTACCGGGCCTACGGCTGGCACGTGCAGAGCGTCGAGCTCGGTACCGATGGCAGCGTGGACGTCCACGCACTGGCCGATGCGATGGCCGCCGCCCGCGACGAGCGCGGCGCCCCCTCGCTGATCCAGGTGCACACGGTCATCGCCTGGCCCGCCCCCAGGCTGCAGAACACCGGCAAGTCCCACGGTTCCGCCCTGGGCGCCGCAGAGGTGGCGGCCACCAAGCAGGCCCTGGGCATGGACCCGGAGGTTGCCTTCGCCGTCGATGACGAGGTCCTGGCCCACGCCCGCGAGGTCGGCCGGCGGGGTGCGCAGCTGCGGGCCGAATGGGAGGTCGACTACCTGAGGTGGCGGACGGCCAACCCCGAGGCTGCCGACCTGCTGGATCGGCTGGTCGACCGGCGGCTCCCGGACGGATGGCGCGACGCGCTGCCGAGCTGGGAGCCCGGAACATCGATCGCCACACGCGTCGCCTCCGAGACCGTGATAAACGCCCTGGCCGGGGTCCTGCCTGAGCTCTGGGGCGGCTCGGCCGACCTCGGCGGCTCGAACGGCACCACGATCAAGGGCGGCGGGTCGTTCCTGCCGGCCGGCTCATCGATTCCGGATGCCGACCCCTACGGCCGCATCATCCACTTCGGCGTCCGTGAGCACGCGATGGGGGCCGTTCTCAACGGGATCGCCCTGCACGGGCTCACCCGCGCGTTCGGCGGCACCTTCCTGGTGTTCAGCGACTACATGCGCGCTCCCGTCCGCCTCGCCGGCCTGATGAGCCTGCAGTCGCTGTTCATCTGGACGCACGACTCGGTCGGCGTCGGCGAGGACGGCCCCACGCACCAGCCGATCGAGCACCTGTGGGCGCTGCGGGCGATCCCCGAGCTCTCGGTGGTCCGCCCCGCGGACGCCAACGAGACCGCCGAGGTCTGGGCAGCGGCCCTGGAGAACCCTGGTCCCGTTGGGCTGATCCTCACCCGGCAGAACCTGCCCACCCTCGACCACTCGGCGGGCCAGCCGGCCTCAGCTGCCGTCCGCGGTGGTTACGTGATCGCCGAGGCCGAGGGGGGCGAACCGCACCTGTTGCTCCTGGCGACCGGTTCGGAGGTCTCCATCGCACTCGGTGCTCGTGATCTGCTCCAGTCCGAGGGGGTGCCCACGCGGGTCGTGTCGATGCCCTGCCTCGAGTGGTTCGAGGCCCAGCCCGATGACTACCGCGAGCAGGTGCTGCCCGCGCATGTGCGGGCCCGGGTCAGCGTCGAGGCGGGAAGTGACCAGGGCTGGTGGAAGTACGTGGGTAGCGACGGCGCCTGCGTGTCCGTCGGCCACTTCGGGGCGTCCGGGTCCGCCGAGGAGCTGTTCGCGCAGCTGGGCTTCACGCCCGACAACGTGGCTGCAGTCGCCCGCACGGTCCTGGACCGCGTGCGCTGACCTGGGCCCTACGCCTGCTCGCGCATCCGCTCGAGGGCCTCGGCCAGGATCGCGTCGCCGTCGACGTCGGAGCGCCGCTCCTTGACGTAGGCCAGGTGGGTCTTGTACGGCTCGACCTTGGCCGGCGTCGGAGGATTCTCCGGGTCGGGGCCCGCCGGGTAGCCGCAGGTGGGGCAGTCCCAGATCTCAGGGATTGCAGCCTCGTCCGAGAAGCTCGGGGTGGTCTCGTGGCCGCGCGCGCAGTAGAAGCTCACCCGGTGCCGCGGCGCAGCGTCACCACGCTCGGCCTCCCCCATCGGCCCGGATCCGACCCGGCTGCCCCTGATCGCGTTACCACCAGCCACAAGCGTGCCTTCCGAAGGATCGAACAGGTAGGGACGTGCTGGACTGCGGCCTAGATGGCCAGGCCGAGGGCCACGATGGTGGCCGTCCAGATGATCAGCAGCGCATAGGTGATGCGGTCGAGGTTGCGTTCAGCGACCGAGCTGCCACCCAACGAGGAGCTCACGCCGCCGCCGAAGAGGTCCGACAGGCCACCGCCCTTGCCCTTGTGCAGCAGCACGAGGACGATGACGAGCACGTTGAGCACCAGGAGCAGGATCTGCAGGGCGAGGATCACGGAGCGGTCCCTTCATTCGTTGGCGTAAGGATACGCGGTCCCGGGGACATGACGGGCCAAGCCCACACCAATGGAGCAATTCGCCGCACCGCGATGCCCGGCCAGCTCGAGCCGCAGCTCGTCCCGACCGGGCATCGACGCGTGCGCCGGGCTCAGGTGAGCCGGTACTTGCAGATCGCGACGAACTCGTCAGCGTCCAACGAGGCTCCGCCGATCAGTGCGCCGTCGACATCCGGGCCGGCCATGATCTCCGCGGCGTTGGCTGCCTTGACCGAACCGCCGTACTGGATGCGGATCGCGTCGGCGACCTCCTGGCTGTACAGCTCGGCCAGGCGGCGGCGGATCGCTCCACACATGTCCTGGGCGTCCTGGGGGGTGGCGGTGAGGCCGGTCCCGATCGCCCACACGGGCTCATAGGCGATCACGATCGTCGCTGCCTGGTCGGCCGGGATGTCCGCGAGGCCGCCGTCGAGCTGGCCGAGGGTGACCTGCTCCTGGATGCCCGCCTCGCGCTCCTCCTTGACCTCACCGATGCACATGATGGGCACGAGGCCGTGCTTGTAGGCGGCCTTCACCTTGGCGTTGACCAGGGCGTCATCCTCGCCGTGGTACTGGCGACGCTCGCTGTGCCCGATCACCGCGTAGGTGCACCCGAGCTTCTTGAGCATCGCGCCGGAGATCTCGCCGGTGTAGGCACCGGAGTCGTGGGCGGAGATGTCCTGGCTGCCGTAGACGACCTTGAGGTTGTCAGCATCGACCAGGGTCTGCACCGAGCGGATGTCGGTGAAGGGCACCATCACACCGGCCTCGACTGCCGCGAAGTCCTCGTCATTGAGCGCGAAGGCGATCTTCTGGACGTGCGCGATTGCCTCGAGGTGGTCGAGGTTCAACTTCCAGTTGCCTGCCATGAACGGCTTGCGTGCCATGTGTCAGCCCTCCAGAACTGCGAGACCGGGGAGCGTCTTGCCCTCGAGTAGTTCGAGGGACGCGCCACCGCCGGTGGAGATGTGGGAGAAGCCGTCCTCCAGGCCGAGCTGGCGGACAGCAGCGGCGGAGTCGCCGCCTCCAATGACCGAGAACGCACCCGACTCGGCGATCGCCTTGGCGACCTGCAGGGTGCCCTCGGCGAACGCGGGGAACTCGAACACGCCCATCGGGCCGTTCCAGACGACCGTGCGGGCATCCGCGACCTTGCTGGCGAACAGTGCGATGGTCTCCGGACCGATGTCCAGACCCATCCAGCCGTCCTCGATGCCCGAGCTCGGCACGACCTTGTTCTCCGGCGCGGGGACGTCCTTGCTCGGGAACGCCACCGACACCCTGGTGTCGACCGGGATCAGCAGCTCGATGCCCTTGTCCGCAGCCTTGGCGATGTAGCCCTTGACGGCCTCGATCTGGTCGGCCTCGAGCAGCGAGTCGCCGACCGTGTGGCCCTGGGCGGCAAGGAACGTGTAGGCCATCCCGCCGCCGATCAGCAGACGGTCGACGCTGTCGATCAGGTTGTCGATCACGCCCAGCTTGTCCGACACCTTGGACCCACCGAGGATGACCACGTAGGGGCGGTCCGGGTCGGCCAGGACCTTGGAGAAGGACTTGACCTCCTTCTCCACCAGCAGGCCAGCGGCATTGGGCAGCAGCTCGGCGACATCGGTGACCGATGCCTGCTTGCGGTGCACCACGCCGAAGCCGTCGGAGACGTACACGTCGGCCATGGCGGCCAGCTCGGCGGCCAGCTCCTGGCGCTGCGCCTGGTCCTTGCTGGTCTCGCGCGCATCGAACCGGATGTTCTCCAGCAGGGCGACCTGACCGGGCTGCAGGGCCGCGACGATGGCCTTCGCGGACTCACCGGTCACGTCGGAGGCCAGGACGACGTCCTGGCCGAGCAGCTCGCTGAGGCGCTTGGCAACCGGCGCAAGCGAGCCGGACTCCTCGAAGCCAACGCCCTTCGGCCGACCGAGGTGGGCCACGATGACGACCTTCGCCCCCGCCTGCGTCAGTGCCTTGAGCGTGGGAAGGGCTGCCACGATACGGCCGTCGTCGGTGATGACACCGGAGCCGTCCTTGGCCAGCGGAACGTTGAAGTCCGACCTCAGCAGGACTGTCTTGCCAGCGATATCGAGATCACTGATGCTCTTCACGTAAGAAACTCCCTTTGTGGGTGAACGGCCACCTTGCAGGGCTGAGCCTATTGACGCGGCGGCGCCATCGCCCGCTGAGGGCAACCCGTCACACCGTGGAGATGCCGTCCTCCGTGTTGGGGATCCCGAGCTCGACCGCGCGCTTGTCGGCCAGCGCCAGCAGGCGACGGATCCGGCCGGCGATCGCGTCCTTGGTCATCGGCGGGTCGGCCAGCGCGCCGAGCTCCTCAAGGCTGGCCTGCTTGTGCTCCAGGCGCAGCGTGCCCGCGACGGCCAGGTGGTCGGGGACGGTATCGCCGAGGATCAGCAGGGCCCGCTCGACCCGCGCGCCCGCGGCGACCGCGGCCCGCGCCGACCGGCGGAGGTTGGCATCGTCGAAGTTGGCCAGGCGGTTCGCGGTGGCCCGCACCTCGCGGCGCATCCGGCGCTCCTCCCAGGCCATCACCGAGTCGTGGGCGCCCATCTTCGTCAGCATCGCGCTGATCGCGTCACCGTCGCGGATCACGACCCGGTCGATGCCGCGGACCTCGCGGGCCTTGCTCGCGATGCCCAGCCGTCTGGCGGCCCCCACGAGGGCCAACGCCGCCTCCGGCCCGGGGCAGGACACCTCCAGTGAGGAGGACCTGCCGGGCTCAGTCAGGGACCCGTGGGCCAGGAACGCCCCACGCCAGGCCGCCTCCGCGTCACAGAGCGCCCCGTTGACCACGACGGCGGGCAACCCGCGTACGGGGCGACCCGAGGCGTCCAGGAGGCCCGCCTGCTTCGCCAGACGCTGGCCGTCCTGGGCCACCGTCAGCACATACCGGTTGCCGCGGCGGATGCCCGAGGGTGCCACCACGGTGATGCGTGGCCGAGTGGCCGAACATGTCCTTGATCGCGCTGCGCGCCCGGCGTGCCGCCGCACCGGTGTCGAGCTCGGCCTCGACCACGACCTTGCCGGCGACGAGGTGAAGTCCACCGGAGAACCGCAGGAGGGCCGACACTTCAGCCTTGCGGCAGCACGTCTTCGTGATCGGCAATCGGCTCAGTTCATCCTTCACGCCCGCCGTCATCGCCATGCCGGAATACTGCCATGCCCGATGACCTCCGCGAACGCCCTCCCCAGGAGCAGCGGATCGTGATGCCCGGCGTCGGCCCGCGGGTCGGCCACAGCCCTCAGGACCAGGTCGGCACCGACGTCACTGCAGGCCACGCGCAGGGCCTGCTCATCGGGCACATGGGCCGGATCAGCCAGGACGACGTCGAACGTCACCCGCGGGAAGGCCTCGGCCAGGACGTGCAGGTGACCCTCAGGGCTGAAGCCCGGGGTCTCGCCCGGCTGGGCCACCAGGTTCAGGGCCAGGATCCGCGTCGCCGGCGAGGCGATGATCGCCGTCATGGATGCCCGGCACCAGGAGCCCTGCCAGGACGGAGGTGTACCACGAGCCGGGGCCCATCACGATCGCCTCAGCCTCGGCGATGGCCTCGATCGCCTCTGGCCGTGCAGGCGGATCGGCGGCTCCAGGGAGATCGACAGGACGGTCCCCTCGGTCACGGCCACCATCGACTGGCCCCGCACGACGCTGATCCCGGGGCTCCCGGGCGCGTCGAGCACCTCGGCCACGATCTGCACCCCCTCGCTGCACACGGGAAGCACCCGCCCGTGGGCCCCGAGCAGGGCAGCCACCCAGTCCAGACCGGCGACCACGTCCCCGGTCTGCTCCCACAACGAGGTGATCAGCAGGTTGCCCATGGCGTGTCCGGCGAGCTCCACCGGCGGAGAACCGGTGCTGGACGACCGAGCTCCAGGTGCGGCCCCACACGTCATCGCCGCACAGGGCTGCCAGGGCCATCCGCAGGTCGCCGGGAGGTGGTGTGCCCATCTCGCGGCGCAGTCGGCCGCTGGACCCGCCGTCATCAGCCATGCCGACGATCGCGGTGAGCTGGTCGGTTACCCCGCGCAGGGCCCGCAGCGTCACGGCCAGGCCGTGCCCGCCGCCGAGGGCCACCACGGCAGGCCCGGCGGCCACCGGGCGGCGGCGACGTGCGGCTCCCCCGGGCTCGGCGACGGCAGGAGGCATCACTCGCGCCCGAGGTCCCGATGGACCACGGTGACCTCGAGGCCAACGTGGACAAGTCGTGCAGCCAGGTTCTCGGCCATCGCCACCGACCGGTGCTTGCCGCCTGTGCAGCCGATGGCCAGCGTGGCGAACCGCTTGCCCTCGCGCAGGTAGCCGTCGGTGGCGAGGTCGATCATGTGGGCGTAGGCGTCGAGGAACTCCGAGGCGCCCTCCTGGGCCACGACGTAGTCGTTGACCTGCGCATCGAGCCCGCGCAGCTCCCGGAGCTCGGGGATCCAGAAGGGGTTGGGCAGGAACCGGACGTCGGCGACGAAGTCGGCGTCCATCGGCACGCCGTACTTGAACCCGAAGGACATCACGGTGGCGCGCAGCCGGACGGGCTCGGCCGACTCGAAGGACGCCGTGATGGCGCGCCGCAGCTCGTGGATCGTCCGGTGCGAGGTGTCGACCACGAGGTCGGCGTCGGCCCGAAGGTCGCCCAGCAGGGCCCGCTCGCGATGGATGCCCTCGAGCAGCCCGCCCTGGGCCTGCAGGGGGTGCGGGCGACGGTTGGACTCGAACCGGCGCACGAGCGCCTCATCGCTGGACTCCAGGAACAGGATCTTGAGGTCCACGCCGCGAGCGATCACCTCGGCCACCGCAGCCTCGAGCTGATCGAACAGCCGGCCGCCACGCACGTCCACGACGACGGCGACGCGGTCGAGGTCCGACCGCGCTGCGAGCAGGTCGAGCGTGGGGGCCAGCATCTTGGGCGGCAGGTTGTCGATGACGAACCAGCCGAGGTCCTCCAGGGCCCGGGCAGCACTCGACCGGCCGGCTCCAGACATCCCGGAGACCAGCAGCACCTCGAAGTCGGCGATCCCGTCGCCGGGCGGGCTTGTCGTCATCTGGGCTCCTCTGCCACGGGCACGTCGTCGCCCAGGATCTCGCCAGTCACGCCACTATGGTCGCCCAGGATCTCCCCGTCGCGGCACCATAGTCGTCTGGATCTCCCCGTCGCGCCACCGCCGTCGTCCAGGATCTCCCCTGTCGTCAGGTTGACCGCGCTCACCGTCTCACCGGACAGCGCACGGATGATGCGCTCAGCCAACGCCGGACCGATCCCGGGCACCTCGGAGATCATCTCCGGGGTGGCCGCACGAAGCGCGCGCACGGACCCGAACCGGGACAGCAGGGCCTTGCGCCGCGCCGGACCGAGCCCCGGGATGTCATCCAGGGCGCTGGTGGTCATCCGGGCCGAGCGCTTCTGGCGCTGGTAGCGGATCGCGGTGCGGTGCGCCTCGTCGCGCACCCGTTGGAGCAGGTAGAGGCCCTGGCTGGTGCGCGGAAGGATGACCGGATCCTCCTCGTCGGGCAGCCACACCTCCTCGAGGCGCTTGGCCAGTCCGACGACGGCGATGTCCGTGAGGCCGAGGTCGACCAGAGCCTGGAACGCGGCGTTGACCTGCGGTGCGCCACCATCGATGACGACCAGGGACGGGGGGTAGGCGAACCTGGCAGGGGGCCCGGGTGGCTCGCCGACCGACCCGGTGGGCCCGGTGGGTGCCTCCGCTCCGAGCGCTGCCTGCTCCACGCGGGCCATGGAACCGGTCCGGGCCAGTGGTGTGCCTTCTGGTCCCCCGTCATGCGCTGGTCCGTCAGTTGCCGCCACCTCCGCTGCGGCTGCCCTCGGCCCGGGCCAGCCGCCGGAAGCGGCGCCCGATCACCTCCGCGATCGCCGCGACGTCGTTCTGCCCCTCGAAGCCCTTGATCGCGAACTTCCGGTACTCCGAGGGGCGGGGCAGTCCGTCCTCGAAGACGACCATCGACGCCACGACATCGTCAGCACCGAGGTTGGAGACGTCGAAGCACTCGATCCTCAGGGGGGCCGTCGGGAGGTCAAGGGCGTCTGCCAACTCGTTGAGCGCCTGGCTGCGAGTCGTGAGGTCACCGGAGCGTCGCAGCTTGTGCGCGGCCAGCGACTGCGAGGCGTTGCGGGTCACGGTCTCCATCAGGGCGCGCTTGTCGCCCCGGCGCGGCACCGAGACCCCGACGGGGCCACCGCGCTGCAGGCCCAGCCAGTCGGTCAGGACTGTCACCTCCCCAGGCTCGGGCAGCGCCGGCACCAGGACGCGACGCGGCACGTCCGCATCCGGCTCGGCGTACATCTGGGCGAGCAGGGTCGCCACGAGCTGCGCCTCGTCGGCGTCATCGACACGCTCGACGATGAAGCCGCGCTCACCCCGGATGCGCCCATCGCGGACATGGAAGACCCGCACGCAGGCCTCGAGCTCGTCGCTGGCGAGCCCGACGACGTCTGCGTCGGTGCCGTCGGGCAGCACGACCGCGTTGCGCTCGAGCACCCGCTGCAGGGCGTAGAGGTCGTCGCGCAGGCGCGCAGCACGCTCGTAGTCCTGATCGGCCGCGGCGGCGTGCATCTGCTCGGTCCGGGATCGGACGAAGGCTGCCGAGCCACCGGCCATGAAGGCGCAGAAGTCCTCCACGATTGCCCGGTGCTCCTCGGCGGTGACCTCCCCGGTGCAGGGTGCGGCGCACTTGTCGATGTATCCGAGCAGGCAGGGCCGTCCGGACGCTTGGGCACGGCGGAACACCCCGCGCGTGCACGTCCGCATCGGGAACACCCGGAGCAGCTGGTCGACAGTCTCGCGGATCGCCCAGGCGTGGGCGAATGGCCCGAAGTAGCGCACACCGGGACGCTTCTCACCGCGCATGACCATCGCGCGGGGAAACTCCTCACCGACGGTCACTGCGAGGAACGGATAGGACTTGTCGTCGCGGTAACGAACGTTGAACCGTGGGTCGAACTCCTTGATCCACGCGTACTCGAGGGTGAGTGCCTCCACCTCAGTGGCCACCACGACCCAGTCCAATGATCGCGCGGTGGCAACCATCGTCTGTGTCCGCTGATGCATGGCGGCCGGATCCTGGAAGTACGACGTGAGTCGCGCACGCAGGTTCTTGGCCTTGCCCACGTAGATGACCCGGCCGTCCCCGTCGCGGAACCGGTAGACGCCCGGGTCGGTGGGGATCTGCCCGGGGGCGGGGCGGAAGTTGGCTGTCACCTCAGGCCAGGTAGATCTCCCCACCCGCGACCTGGATCGGCACGGGCTCCAGACCAGTGGGCGCCGGGCCCTCCAACCGGTCGCCGGTGCTGCCGTCGAAGGTGCTCCCGTGGCAGTTGCACATGATGGTGTTCTCCAGGACCTCGGTCACTGGGCAGCCGGCATGCGGGCACCGGCCGTTGAAGGCGAGGAAGTCCGTATCGGTGGGGTGCGTCACGACGACCGGGCCGCTGGCCGTCTTCACCACGACGCCGCCGCCGACTGGGAAGTCGCCGGTGCCCGCCAACGGATCGCCGGTGGGAGTGCCCTCCTTCGTCGGAGTTGCCGACTCCTCGGACCCGGTGGGCGTCGCGGATTCCGTCTCGCTGGGTGTCGCCGGTCCGCTCGAGGTCGCAGACCCTGAGCCGCTGGTCTGCTCGGGGGACGCGCAGGCCCCGAGAGCCAGCACGGCCACGGCAGCCGCCGATCCGGCGAGAACCCCGCGCCTGCTCATCGAACCTCGATCATCAGCGATCGGCTGGCAGGCACAATCACCTGTGCACGTGTTCTCGTCCATCCCCGGGTCTCCTCGTCAGTTGTGTGCAGCCTACGCAGTGGCCCGGGCGCGGACCAGCAGCTCGCCGAGGAATCGCCCGGTGTGGCTCTCGGCGGTCGCCGCAACCTGTTCCGGCGTGCCCGCCGCGACGATCATGCCTCCGCCGGATCCGCCCTCGGGGCCGAGGTCCACGACCCAGTCGGCGGTCTTGATCACGTCCAGGTTGTGCTCGATGACCAGGACCGAGTTGCCCTTGTCGACCAGCGAGTGCAGAACGCCGAGGAGCTTGCGGACATCCTCGAAATGCAGGCCGGTCGTGGGCTCGTCAAGGACGTAGATGGTCCGCCCGGTGGACCGTCTCTGGAGCTCGCTGGCGAGCTTCACGCGTTGCGCCTCGCCGCCGGACAGGGTTGGAGCCGGCTGGCCGAGGCGCACGTAGCCCAGGCCGACGTCGACCAGGGTCTGCATGTGCCGGGCGATCGGGGGGACCGCGGCGAAGAACTCGAGGGCCTCCTCGATCGGCATGTCCAGGACCTGGGAGATGGTGCGGCCCTTGAAGTGCACCTCGAGGGTCTCTCGGTTGTACCGGTCGCCGTGGCACACCTCGCACGGGACGTAGACGTCGGGCAGGAAGTTCATCTCGATCTTGATGGTGCCGTCGCCGGTGCACGCCTCACAGCGCCCACCCTTGACGTTGAAGGAGAACCTGCCCGGGAGGTAGCCACGGACCTTCGCCTCCTGGGTGGAGGCGAACAGCTTGCGGACGTGGTCGAAGACACCGGTGTACGTCGCCGGGTTCGAGCGCGGGGTGCGCCCGATCGGGCTCTGGTCGACGTGCACGACCTTGTCCAGGTGCTCCAGGCCGGTGACCCGTCGGTGCCGGCCGGGCACGCTGCGGGCACCGTTGAGGTCGCGTGCCAGGACCGTGTAGAGCACGTCGTTGACCAGCGTGGACTTGCCCGAGCCGCTGACCCCGGTGATGGCCACGAAGCAGCCCAGGGGGAACTCGGCGGTCACGTTCTGGAGGTTGTGCTCCCGGGCGCCCTCGACCACGATCGTCCGCGCAGCATCCACCGGGCGACGCTTCGCCGGGATCTCGATGCGTCGGGCCCCGGACAGGTACTGGCCGGTGAGCGAGTCGGGATTGGCGAGCAGGTCCTCGACCGTCCCCGAGACGACGATCTGGCCCCCGTGCTCGCCGGCGCCCGGGCCGATGTCCACGACCCAGTCCGCGGTGCGGATGGTGTCCTCGTCGTGCTCGACGACGATCAGGGTGTTGCCGAGATCACGCAGGCGCACGAGGGTGTCGATGAGCCGGTGGTTGTCGCGCTGGTGCAGGCCGATGCTCGGCTCGTCGAGCACGTAGAGCACCCCCACCAGGCCCGAGCCGATCTGGGTGGCCAGGCGGATCCGCTGCGCCTCACCGCCGGCCAGGGTCCCGGCCGGCCGTGAGAGTGAGAGGTAGTGCAGTCCGACGTCCATCAGGAAGGCCAGGCGCTCATTGACCTCCTTGAGGACGCGGGTGGCGATCTGCGCGTCGCGGTCGGAGACGTCGAGGTCGGCGAGGAAGGCCGCAGCCTCGCCGATGGGCATCTGCGCGATCGTGGCGATGTTGACCCCACCCACCGTCACGGCCAGCGAGACCGGCTTGAGCCGCGCGCCGTTGCACTCGGGGCATGGGACCTCGCGCATGAAGCCCTCATAGCGCTCCCGCGCGGAGTCGCTCTCGGACTCGGCGTGCCGGCGCTGCACGAACGGGATGGCCCCCTCGAACCCGGTCGAGTAGGAGCGCTCGCGGCCGTACCGGTTGCGGTAGCGGACGTGGACCTGGTGGTTGTACCCGTGCAGGACTGCCTCGCGCATGGCCTCGGGCAGGTCCTTGAAGGGCGTGTCGACATCGGCGCCGAGCTCGTCAGCCAGCGCGATGACGAGCCGGGCGTAGTACTCCGAGATGTGCCCGCTGCCCCACGGCGAGACGGCGCCCTCGGCCAGGGAGAGGTCGGGGTCGGGCACGACGAGATCGGGGTCGACCTCCATGCGCGTGCCGAGGCCGGTGCACTGCGGGCACGCCCCGAACGGGGAGTTGAAGGAGAAGGACCGCGGCTCGAGGTCCTCGAACGACTGGCCGTCGTTGAGGCAGACCAGGTGCTCGCTGAACAGCCGCTCCCGGTCAGGGTCGTCGGCCGGCGCATCGACGAACTCGAGGTTGACGATGCCTCCGGCCAGGCCCAGGGCGGTCTCCACCGAGTCCGTGAGGCGCCGCCGAGCCGAGGCCTTGACCGCCAGACGGTCGACGACGACCTCGATGGTGTGCTTCTGCTGCTTCTTCAGGGTGGGCGGCTCCGTGAGCAGGTGCACGGTGCCGTCCACCCGGGCGCGGCTGAAGCCCTGGGTCTGGAGCTGGCGGAAGAGGTCGGAGTACTCGCCCTTGCGCTCCCGGACGACGGGAGCGAGCACCTGGAACTTCGTGCCCTCGGGCAGGTCGAGCACGCGGTCGACGATCTGCTGCGGGGTCTGGCGCCCCACGGGCTCCCCGCACGACGGGCAGTGCGGCTTGCCGATCCGGGCGAAGAGCAGGCGGAGGTAGTCATAGACCTCCGTGATGGTGCCGACTGTGGAGCGCGGGTTTGCGCGAGGTGGACTTCTGGTCGATCGAGACCGCCGGGGACAGCCCGTCGATGAAGTCCACGTCGGGCTTGTCCATCTGGCCGAGGAACTGCCGTGCGTAGGCGCTCAGCGACTCCACGTAGCGGCGCTGGCCCTCGGCGAAGATCGTGTCGAACGCGAGGCTCGACTTGCCCGAGCCCGAGAGGCCGGTGAACACGACCAGGGCATCGCGCGGGATCGCCAGGGACACGTCCTTGAGGTTGTGCTCCCGGGCACCCCGCACGGTGAGGCGGTCGTGATGGTGCTCGGCCAGATCCACGCACCGATCCTAGGTCAGCCCTCCGACATCGGCTCCCGCCGTTGGCCGCAAGCGCCTCCCGTTGCCGTCAGGCCTCGCGACTCAGCGCTCAGCTTCGGGCGGAAGGTGCTCGAGGGCCTCGCCGGCCACCTCGTCGGCCTCCTGCTCGAGCCGTACCTCGTGACTGGTCTCCAGCAGCGAGGGATCGCGGCGGACAGCGACCACGCTGGCGATGGCCGTCACCACCAGCACACCTACGATCACGACCAGTGACATCGCGGTGGAGATCTCGGGGACGTCGAGGTCGGTCGTCTCGTGCAGGGCGTGCAGGAACAGCTTGACGGCGATGAAGCCGAGGATGATCGCCAGCCCCTTGGACAGGTAGACGAGTCGGTCGAGCAGGCCGTGGAGCATGAAGTACAGCTGTCGCAGGCCCATCAGGGCGAAGGCGTTGGCCGTGAACACCAGGTACGGCTCCTGGGTGAGGCCGAACACCGCAGGGATCGAGTCGAGCGCGAAGAGCAGGTCGGTCGTGCCGATGGCCAGCATGACCAGCAGCATCGGGGTGACCAGCCGGTGGCCGTCGATCCGCACGGTGAGCTTGGTGCCGTGGTACTCCCGCGTGGTGGGGACGTGCTTCTCGACGAATCGGATCAGGGCGTTGCCCTCAGGGTCAGCCTCCTCGCCGGCGCTGCGCCACACGGAGATCGCCGTCCAGAGGAGGAACGCCCCGAAGACGAAGAACGTCGCCGCGAAGCGCTCGATCGCTGCTGCGCCCAGCACGATCAGGATGCCGCGCAGGATCAGGGCGATCACGATGCCGATGGACAGCACCCGATGACGATGCTCCTCGGGTACCGCGAACGAGGAGATGATGATCATGAACACGAACAGGTTGTCCACGCTCAGCGAGTACTCGGTGATGTACCCGGCGAGGAACTCCCCGCCGTACTGCCGCCCGAAGGTGAGCGCGACGAACCCGGCGAAGAGCAGGGCGAGGATGACGTAGAAGATCACCCACCGGGTGGCTTCCTTCGCCGTGAACGCGTGCGGACGCCGGTCGACGATGATGAGATCGATGACGATGATCGCCAGGAGCCCGAGGATCGTGGCTGCCCAGAGGCCCGCCGAGACGTCCACCCACACCCTCCTGCCGGCCGATGCGCGTCGGGACCGATGCCGAGCGCAGGCTCCCCATTCTGGCACGACTGCGGCCAACCGCCGGGCGAGATCTCCGGTGCCGGTGGGCGCAGATCGGGGCTCGTTCCTCACGCGGGCGGTTGCGGCTCACCTCACTGCGCAGCGATCATCCCCCGCAGCTCACGCTTGAGCTCCGAGACCTCGTCGCGGTACCGCGCCGCAACCTCGAACTGCAGGTTGGCCGCGGCGGCGTGCATCTGCTCGGTCAGCTCCTGGATGAGGTTGGCCAGCTCCGTGGCAGGAAGGTCCGCGCGGGCCGCAGTGCCCGAGGCAACAGCGGCGTCAGCTGCGGCTGCCCCCGACCCCTGCCGCTTGGCCCCTCCCCGGCCGCGGGACTGCGATCGGCCCGAGCCCATCGTGGTGGCCAGGACCTCCTCGGTGTCCGCGTCCTCCGCCGCGAGCAGGTCAGTGATGTCGGCGATCTTCTTGCGCAGCGGCTGGGGGTCGACGCCCTTCTCGAGGTTGTAGGCGATCTGCCGCGCCCGCCGGCGATTGGTCTCGTCGATTGCCGTCTGCATCTGTGCGGTGATCGTGTCGCCGTACATGTGCACCTGCCCCGACACGTTGCGCGCGGCACGGCCGATGGTCTGGATCAGGCTGCGCTCGGAGCGCAGGAAGCCGGCCTTGTCCGCATCGAGGATGCTGACCAGGGAGACCTCGGGCAGGTCGAGGCCCTCGCGCAGCAGGTTGATCCCGACCAGGACGTCGAAGATGCCCATCCGCAACTCGCGCAGGAGCTCGATCCGACGCAGGGTGTCGACCTCGGAGTGCAGGTATCGCACCCGGATGCCGCGCTCCAGAAGGTAGTCGGTGAGGTCCTCGGACATCCGCTTGGTCAGGGTCGTGACAAGCACCCGCTCCCCACGCTCGGAGCGCAGCCGGATCTCGTGCATCAGGTCGTCGATCTGGCCCTTGGTCGGCTTGAGGATGATCTCCGGATCGATCAGGCCGGTCGGGCGGATGACCTGCTCGACGACGTCGCCGTCCACCTTGGCCAACTCGTAGGGCCCCGGCGTGGCAGACAGGTAGACGGTCTGGCCGATCCGCTCGAGGAACTCCTCCCACCTCAGGGGCCGGTTGTCCGCGGCGCTGGGCAACCGGAATCCGTGGTCGACCAGCGTGCGCTTGCGCGACATGTCACCCTCGTACATCCCGCCGATCTGCGGGACTGTCACATGCGACTCGTCGATGACCATCAGGAAGTCGTCGGGGAAGTAGTCGATGAGGCAGTTGGGCGACGAGCCCGGCTCGCGGCCGTCGATGTGCCGGGAGTAGTTCTCGATCCCGGAGCAGAAGCCGACCTGGCGCATCATCTCGATGTCGTAGGAGGTGCGCATCTGCAGCCGCTGGGCCTCGAGCAGCTTGCCCTGCTCGTTGAGCTCGGCAAGCCGCTCCGCGAGCTCGGTCTCGATGCCGCCCAGCGCCCGCTCCATCCGCTCAGGACCGGCGACGTAGTGCGTGGCCGGGAACACATAGGTCTCCTGGTCGTCGGTCAGGATCTCGCCGGTGACCGGGTGCAGCGTCATCAGCCGCTCGATCTCGTCGCCGAACATGTCGATGCGCACCGGATGCTGCTCGTAGACCGGGAACACCTCGATGGTGTCGCCGCGCACCCGGAACGTCCCCCGCTCGAAGGCGAGGTCGTTGCGGGCGTACTGGTTCTCCACGAACTGCCGCAGCAGCGAATCGCGGTCGATCTCCTCACCCACCCGCAGCCGCACCATCCTGTCGACGTACTCCTGGGGCGTGCCCAGGCCGTAGATCGCCGACACGGTGGCCACCACGATGACGTCGCGGCGAGTGAGCAATGAGTTGGTCGCGGAGTGCCGCAACCGCTCGACCTCCTCGTTGATCGAGGAGTCCTTCTCGATGTACGTGTCCGACTGCGGGATGTACGCCTCGGGCTGGTAGTAGTCGTAGTAGGAGACGAAGTACTCCACAGCGTTGTCGGGCAGAAGCTCGCGGAACTCATTGGCCAGCTGGGCGGCCAGCGTCTTGTTCGGGGCCATGACCAGCGTGGGGCGCTGGAGCTTCTCCACCAGCCACGCGGTGGTCGCCGACTTGCCCGTACCCGTGGCTCCCATGAGCACGACGTCCTTGGCGCCGGCCTCGATCCGCTTGGAGATCTCGGCGATCGCGGCCGGTTGGTCGCCGGCGGGCTGGTACTCGCTGATGACGCGGAACGGAGCCACACGTCGCTGGAGGTCCGTGACGGGTCTGGTCATGCAGGACACGGTATTCGGTGCGTCTGACAACGGCTCCCCGCGCCCTGCTGCGCTCAGGTCGATGCTGGGCGAATCCGCCGGGGCACGGTTCCCGAACAGTCGAGGCCGGTCGCTCCCATGCGAGGTTCAGATACCCTGCGGGGATGTCCGAGCTCGCCCCAGGCCCCACCTCCGCGAGCCACGAGCCCCGGGCGGTGGTCGCCCACCGACGGGCCGTCGTGGGCCTGGTCGCAGCCATCACCGTGGCCGCCTTCCTCACGGTCGCCGTGTCAACCGGCTCGGACGTCCTCGACGGGTTCGACACCGCGCTCACGGACTTCACCCGCGGCTGGGCCGATCCGCTCGGCTGGCCCGTCGACGTCGCGCACGTGGTCGGCTTGGTGACCGCCCCGTTCTGGTCGGCCCTTGCCGCCACCGCGCTGGTGGTCGTCCTCCTTCTGACCCACCATCGCGCCGCCGCCGGGCTGCTGGCGCTGTCCGGGATCGCAGGGGTGACAGTCAGTGAGACCGTCAAGATGTCGATGGGCCGCGCTCGGCCGCCGGGCGCAGAGCAGTTCGAGCCGGACCTCACCAAGTCGTTCCCCTCGGGCCACGCCATGGAGAGCATCTACCTGTACCTGGCCGCAGGCCTGGTGCTGATCCACCTCGGCCGGGCGCAGGGAACGCGCTGGATGGAGGTCGTCGGGCGCATCCTGGTGATCATCGGGCCATTCATCGGGCTGAGCCGGCTGGTCCTGGGCGTGCACTGGCCCAGCGACGTGATCGCCGGCTGGGCCTTCGGCTCCGTGGTCCTGCTCGCCTCGGCCCTGGTCCTGTGGTGGCCCCTCGACCGCGGCTGGTCCCCTCCAGGCGCCCTGCTTGCCCCGGCTACTCCCCCAGGGCTGCCTGAAGCAGGTACCACGCCCGCTCCACCTGCGCGATGAGCTGCTCCTCGTCCCCGCCGTTGTCGATCAGGATGGTGGCCACCTCGGCCCGTTCGGCGTCGCTGGCCTGACGCGCCATCCGCTCACGCGCGTCCGCCACCGGCACCCCGCGGACGGCCAACCGGGCCAACCGCACCTCGATCGGGGCGTGCACGACCACCACCACGTCGAAGTCATCGGCCGAGCCGTTCTCGACGAGCAGGGGCATGTCGTAGACGACGACCGCTGTGCCCCCTCGCTCGGCGGCCTCGAGCATCTCGGCGGCCCGTTGGGCGATCCGCGGGTGCATGATCGCGTCCAGAGCGGCAAGGGCCTCCGGGTTCGGGGAAGACGATCTCTGCCAGGCCGGCACGGTCGAGCTCGCCGTCCGGAAGCAGGACGCCGGACCCGAACCGCCCGACGATCTCGGCCAGGGCGGGCTCACCGGGCGCCACGAGGTCCCGCGCGATCCGGTCGCCATCCACGACGACTGCGCCCATCTCGGTCAGCATCGTCGAGACGGTCGACTTGCCCGCACCGATGCCTCCGGTCAACCCCACCCTGATCATGGGGGAAGCATGCCAGCCCCACCCCGCAGCCGCCTCCCGCGGTTGCAGATCATCCGGCCAGGAGCCGACCCACGAGCGGCCGTGCCGCTCTGACACGCCCCACAGCTGGTCCTGCCCTCAGTCCCAGTGGGCGATGATTGTCCGGTGAGCACTGATCCCGCTGGCGAGGCGCCTGCCGCCGCGACGGCAGGGACACCGGCAGCCGGGATCTCGGTCCAGGGGACCGCGATCGTGGGCGTCGGGCTCGTGGTCTCGCAGATCATCGCGATGCTCCAGATGCTGGTCGTGTCGCGCCTGCTCGGCCCGGAGCAGTTCGGAGCCTTCGGAGCGCTCGCCGTGATCCTGCTGCTGGGCAGCACGGCGATGGCCGCCACGCAGGTGGTCATCGCCCGGCACGTTGCCTCCGGACGCTCGTCAGAGCACATCGGTGCAGGCTCCGTGCTCCTGGTCGGTGCCCTCACCTGCGCCCTGACGGTAGCGCTGGCGCCCTTCATCAGCGCCGCCCTGAACCTGTCGGACGTGATCGCGGTGGTCGTCGTCGGCGCCACCTTCATCCCGTTCACGGTGACTGGCGCGCAGCTCGGCCTCCTGCAGGGCGCCGAGCGCCACAAGCGCCTGGGGGCGCTGTACGTGGTCGCGACCGCAGCACGGGTGGGCGGAGCGATCGTTGGCGCGGCCGTTGGCGGCACCGCTGGAACGACCCTCGCAGGTCTGGCCGTCGGCGCCGCCCTGGGTGCCGTCGCCGGGCAGTTCCTCCTCGTCGGCCAGCCCCCGTGGGGGTCGTCGGAGGAGGGGCCGCGGGAGTTCCTCGTCGAGGTGGGCCACGCCGCCCATGCGCTCATCGCGCTGTACGCGTTGACCAATCTGGACGTCCTGCTCGCGCGAGCGCAGCTGCCCGCCTACGACGCGGGCCTCTACGCTGCGGGCGCCCTCATTGCGCGGGCAGTCTTCTTCCTGCCTCAAGCCGTCCTCGTGGCAGCCTTCCCCCGGATGGTCGCCGGCTCCCGCAACGCCCAGAAGCAGGCGATCGTGGCAGTGGCCGGCCTCGGGCTGCTGTCGACGGTCGTGGTGGCGGCGCTGCCGAGGCTGATCGTGCGGATCATGTCGGGGACCCAGTACCTCGCCGTGGCCCAGGACGCGTGGATCTTCGCTCTCGCAGGCGCAGGCTTCGGCGTGGTCCAGGTTCTGCTCTACGCCCGGATGGCCCACCACGACCGCCGCGCGACGCTGCTGCTGTGGGGCGGGGTCGCGGGGCTTGCCGCCCTCGGCCTCTGGCTGGGCACCTCGATCCACGCTCTGGCCACCGTGGCCGCATCGGTCGCCTGGGCCGTGGCCCTGGGCGGTCTGGTCTGGGCCCGCACGAGCCCGCCACCGCTTCAGGACGCCGACGAGCCGATCATCACCGCCCCCGCCTGACCACCCGACGCGGAACGGCCCCGGAACCGTGTGGGTTCCGGGGCCGTTCGAGCGTTCAGCCCACGAGTGGGGCCGAACCGGTCAGCGCGTCACGCGCCGCCGGTCAGCTTCTCGCGCAGGGCCTGCAGGGCCTCGTCGGTGGCCAGGGTGCCGGCGCCCTCCTCGGCCGCGGGGGCCTCGGAGCTGTAGGAGCCCACGCCCTCGCCGGTCTCGAGAGCCGCATTCTGGTCGGCCGTCTTGGCCTCCTCGACCTGCTTCATGTGCTGCTCCCAGCGGGCGTGCGCCTCGGCGTACTGCGCCTCCCACTCGGCACGCTGGTCCTCGAAGCCGACCTTCCACTCGCCGGTCTCGGGGTCGAAGCCCTCGGGACCGATGTACGCGCCAGCCTCGTCGTAGGACGGGGCCATGCCGTACAGGTAGGGGTCGAACTCCTCGGAGCCGGCACCGGTCGTGTTCTCGTTGGCCTGCTTGAGGCTCAGCGAGATCCGACGACGCTCGAGGTCGATGTCGATGACCTTGACGAAGATGTCGTCGTTGACGGTCACGACCTGCTCGGGGATCTCCACGTGGCGCTCGGCCAGCTCGGAGATGTGCACCAGGCCCTCGATGCCCTCCTCGACGCGCACGAACGCGCCGAAGGGGACGAGCTTGGTGACCTTGCCCGGCACGACCTGGCCCATCTGGTGGGTCCGGGCGAAGTGCTGCCACGGATCCTCCTGGGTCGCCTTGAGCGACAGCGAGACGCGCTCGCGCTCCATGTCGACGTCGAGCACCTCCACGGTGACCTCGTCGCCGACGGCCACGACCTCGCTCGGGTGGTCGATGTGCTTCCAGGACAGCTCGGAGACGTGCACCAGGCCGTCCACGCCGCCCAGGTCGACGAACGCACCGAAGTTGACGATCGAGGACACAACGCCGTTGCGGATCTGGCCGCGCTGGAGCTGGTTGAGGAAGTTGGAGCGGACCTCGGACTGCGTCTGCTCGAGCCAGGCACGCCGCGACAGGACCACGTTGTTGCGGTTCTTGTCCAGCTCGATGATCTTGGCCTCGATCTCCTTGCCGACGTACGGCTGGAGGTCGCGGACGCGGCGCATCTCGACCAGCGACGCGGGCAGGAAGCCGCGCAGGCCGATGTCGAGGATCAGGCCGCCCTTGACGACCTCGATCACCTTGCCGGTGACGACGCCGTCCTCCTCCTTGATCTTCTCGATCGTGCCCCAGGCGCGCTCGTACTGGGCGCGCTTCTTGGACAGGATCAGACGACCCTCCTTGTCCTCCTTCTGGAGGACGAGGGCCTCGACGACGTCGCCGACCGACACGATCTCGGACGGGTCCACGTCGTGCTTGATGGAGAGCTCGCGGGAGGGGATGACGCCCTCAGTCTTGTAGCCGATGTCGAGAAGGACCTCGTCGCGGTCGACCTTGACGATGGTGCCCTCGACGATGTCGCCGTCATCGAAGTTCTTGATGGTCGCGTCGATCGCGGCCAGGAAATCCTCGATGCTACCGATGTCGTTGATCGCGACCTGCGGTGCAGAGGTGGTGGGGGTGATGGTCATGGAGTGGTTCTGCTCCGGTGGATAGATGTCGGTGTCACGTGCACGGGCCAGTGTTCACCGCCGTGATTCCTTGGCCGGTGAGGTTGTGACCGGTGGGGACGACATGAACGCGCGCGCCTACTACGTCTGAGACGCTGCAGGCCCGTAACGCCCTGAAAGGATACCGCACGTGATCTCAACCCCGCCACGACCGGACGAATCCGACGAATCGCCCGAAGCGGGGTGGGTTGAGGAGGGGTCTGCCGGGCGGTCCGGGATCGGGGCCGACGAGGTGGACCGGGCGTCGCGTACGTACTGGGAGGCGGAGGCGGACACGTACCAGGCCGAGCACGGGGCGTTCCTTGCCGGCCCGGCTGCGGCGTCGGCCGTCGGCCCCCCGAGTGTCATGGATTCGGTCCACGAAACGAACCGAATCGATGACGCAACGTCGGGGGCCGCCGGTGTTACAGACGCAGGCGGCGCTGTGGGCGGTGCGGACAGCGGGGGTGGCTTCGTCTGGGGGCCGGAGGGGCTGACCGAGGCCGAGGCCGCGCTTCTGGGGCCGGTGGGCGATCTGGTCGGGCGGCGAGTGCTGGAGGTGGGCTGCGGCGCGGCACAGTGCTCGTGGTGGCTGGCGGCCCGCGGGGCTACCGCGATCGGCATCGACATTGCGATCGCGCAGCTGCGCCACGCAGCGCGCCCCGCCGGATCTCGTCGGGTTTCAGCGGATCGCGTTCGTCCAGATCCGACTCGATCCCGGGTTGGGCCCAGCAAACCCGACACGATCGGGAGCGGAGGGCTGACGGACAGACCTGGGGGTCGGCGGCCTCCGGAAAGTGGGGGTCCCGCTGGGCGTGGGCGGTTCGATGTGGTGGCGGCTACGGCCACCGCTCTGCCCTTCCGGGATGCGTCATTCGACGTGGCGTTCGCCTCGTATGGGGCGATCCAGTTCGTGGGCGATCTGCCGCGGCTGTTCCGCGAGGTCCGGCGAGTGCTGCGACCGGGCGGGCGGTGGGTGTTCTCCGTGACGCACCCGATCCGGTGGGCGTTCCCCGACGATCCAGGGCCCGCCGGGCTACGCGTGTCGGGCTCCTACTTCGACCGCACGCCGTACGTGGAGCGTGACGGGTCGGGAACTGCGGTGTACGCCGAGTTCCACCGGACGATCGGCGACTACGTGACCGCCCTGGTCGGGGCCGGTTTCGCCATCGAGACGATCGTCGAGCCCGAGTGGCCGGACTGGAACGACGCCACGTGGGGCGGGTGGAGCCCCCTGCGCGGAACGCATCTGCCCGGCACCCTGATCATCGGGTGCCGGGCAGATGGTGGTGCTGGCTGAGCGTGCCGACTACGCGGCGGCCTTCCTTGCGGCCGCGAACGCCGCTCCGCCTGCGCCAGCGATCAACAGCGCGCCCAGGCCGTACTTGAGCGCGTTGTTCTCTGTGTCGGCTGCGACTCCGGCCACGTACATCTTGTACGCCCCCGTCGTCACGACGTCCGTGCCCTCCGCCGGTCCGAACGGGATGCCCGCACCTTCGAGGCCGGCCTGTTGGGCCGCCTCAAGGAGCGCCACATTCTTCGCGTAGCCGAGCTGTGCCTCCTTGCCGGTCTTCGCCAGCTCGTCAGCGCCCTCCTTCTTCAACCGACCAGCGCCGTCCTCGATCTGCGCGCCACCCGGCTCGGCCTGGCTCAGGCCATCGGCCAACTGACCGGATCCGTCTGCCGCAGCACCGAGACCAGCAGCGAGCTGGTCGGCACCATCGGCAACCTGACCCGCACCGTCGTCGAGCTGCGACACGCCACTGGCGAGTGCCGGCACCTTGGAGTTGAGCGTCTTGGTGCCAGCGGCCAGCGTCTCGGTCCCGTCAGCCACCTGCGAAGCACCAGAGGCAAGTGCCGCGGACCCAGCAGTCAGGGCTGCTGAGGCGCAGGTCAGCGTCTTCGTCGGGTCGCACCCCTTCGCCGCAGGCGACGTGCCGATGTTCTTCAGCAGCTCCTGGGAGATGCCGGCCACGAGTTGATTGATGCCGGCCGCGACGAGGCCCTGGATCTGGTAAACGCCGCATGGGTTGGATGCATTCTGAGGGTCGGCCGTCTTGCAGTTGGGGTTGGAGAGACCCGCCTTGAGGGCCTGGAGCCCGTACAACAGCGTCTCCGGCGGTTTGGTCGGATCTGCCGGCGGGAATTGGGACGTGCTGCCGATCCCAGCAATCAGCGCATTGAGCGCATAGGTCGCCGTGGGCTCGTCGCTTGCGGAGGCCGGGGGCGACCCGTCTCCGATTTGGGCGATGATCTCGGTCAGCCCGTAGAGGACCGTGGGATCCACTGAATCGTCCCCGATGACTTGCTGGATACCCGCCAGAAGCCCGTCGATGGCGACATTGGAGGTGAGGGTCCGTCGGATTCGGACCCGTTGGGACGGGGATGACCTTAAGGCATTGCTCCGTACCAGCGGGGAACGGTGGAGTTGGCGCTGGCTTGTTGCATTCGAGAAGCGTCTCAACCGTCTTGACCATCCGCAACACGCCGCCCGCCTTAAGAGTGGCAGTCGGCGGGGTGGTCCCAGAGCTCCCTTGATGCTCGTCAATGCCTGACTCGCCCCAGGATCGGCTGTGTCGGTGTCGTACAACTTCTGGTACAGGGCACCGAGTACCTGCTTGAAGCCTGGATCAGCCGCGTCCGCGTTGTCGAGGCCCTTCTCCAGTTGGTTGATGCCTGGGATGAACTGGTCTTGTCCGATCGCTTCTTGCACACCCGACAGGGCTGCTTGGAGTTGCTTGTAGCCCGTCGTTCTTCTGAATATCCGTCGGGAGTGCCGCCACGCCTTGTGACAGCAGGTTGATGCCCTTGTTGAGTGACGACGATTCCCGCGGCCAACTCAGCGTTGCCGTCCGCCACCTGCTTAGCGCCGCCGTTGAGTTGCTGCGCACCCGCATTGAGGTCCGACACGCCCTCCTCCAGCGCTGGCACGTTGTCGTTCAGCTGGTTGAGGCCGTCGGCCACCTGGTTGGCACCGTCAGCGAGTGCTGCCGAACCGGGGGCGGCCGTGTTGACCAAGCCGTCACTCAGCTGGGTCGCACCGGCCGACAGCTGGCCCAGACCCGCGACGAGCTTGCCCGCGCCGTCCTGGAGCTTGAGCAGGTTCTCACCGATCTGGTCGCCGGCGCCGAAGATCGCGGCACCGGTCTTGGCGCCGCCCTTGTATGCCTCGGTCGTCCCCGCGATCGTGCTGTTGTCGAACGGGACGATCGGCAGGAACGAGAACTCCGCTGCCGGCATCTGGCCGTTGCCGATCCGCGACTGGTAGCCGACCTTCACCTCGGTCGAGCCCAGCGGCGGGAACAGGACGAAGGTGTAGCCGAGCTGCGTCTCATTCTGGCCGTTGCCCGCCACTGTGGCGCCAGGTGCCGTGACCTCGTTGAAGCCCTGCGGCAGGATCACGTCGAGCGAGCCCACGAATGGATCCGCGGTCTCGACGTCCTCGGTGATCTCCTTGCCCTCGACGTCGGTGAACGTCACCGGACCGGTCGTCGCCGTGGTGTTGCGCACGGTGTACTCCACATCGAGCACACCGCTGGCTCCGACGACATCCTCGGGCGCGATCTCGACTCCATCGAGCATGACCTTGACCGAGACCACCATCGGGGCGATGTCCGCATCGGTCACGGTGCGCTCCTCGGTACCTCCACCGTCGGCGACCGTGAGGCCGACGACCATGGACTCACCCTCCATGGGGAACGGGCCGAAGGCATTGAGGTTGCGGTTGCTCGTCGACCCAACGGGGACCACCACGGTCTTGGTGCCGTTGCCGACCGCCGTGACCTGGGTGTACATCGTGCTGTTGGTGACTTCACCGGTCGCCGTCGCAGCCTGCCGCACGGTCTTGCGCACGGTCGCCTGCACGTCACCGGAGTCCTCTGTGGTGACGGCGGCAGCACCGGGGCCTGCGGCTCCCGCCACGAGCAGCACTCCTGCGGTCGCTGCGACGAGGCGCATCACGTTCTTGACGGACATCAGATCTCACTCCCCACGGTCTCAAGTTCCTGCGGTGCCGGCTCAGCCTTCTCGGACTCGTCCGGGAAGACCAGGTCGATCACGGCGGCGGTCAGGTAGCCGATGCCGAAGACGACCAGGAACCGGCCCAGGGTCTGCACGGACGTGGTCAGGAACTCGGGCACGTCCTCGTTGAAGATGTAGTCGTACGCGCCGACGAAGCCGGCCACACCCAGCAGGACCGACCACAGCGGCATCCGTCCGAAGGACAATCCCGCAGCGGCAGTCGCCAGGCCAAGGGTCAGCACGGCGGTGATCGCGACCCCGGTGCTGTTCGACGGCATGAACCCGGCGTTGACGGCGTACCCCACCAGTGCCAGCACAACACCGACGAGGAACCCGGCAAGGCGGCCCAACTTGTGCCCGCCTGGGGCGAGGGCGAGGACCCCACCGACAGCGACTCCCAGTAGCGGGTTGGGCAACCCGAGGTTCAGGGCATCGCCCAGGTACACGGCGAGCCCGGCCACGAGAGCCAGCGCCAAACCGCCGAACACGGTCCTCTTCATCGATCCTCCATCACACGTAGCCCCCGGGTGCCATCACCCAAGAGGGGGTGAACCACGTCACACAGGGTGAGTCAACCAAAACGAAACACGGGATGCCCCTCGGGGGATCGTCTCGTTCGGGTGAATTTGGATCAGTTTGTTTCTGTGGTCGGGCTCGGGGGCCACTCGGGCAGATTGTTGGGCCCCGCGAAGCCGCTCGGCACCCCGAAGGCCAGGGTGTTGCCCGCCCACGTCGGGAAGCGGCCGAGGCGCACCCAGTCGTCGAGGATCTTCACGGCGCCCACGAGTGACGTGCCGGTGAAGCTGCAGTGCCCGGCGCCGTACGGGGCAACTCCATCGGCCGGGTAGGGCGCGGGCGGGTTCGACACGTTGATGCTCAGCCAGCGGACGTCCGGGCCGCTGGCCTTCGCCGCCGCCTGCCCGAACAGGGTCTCGTTGGCGAGGATCGCCACCGGGTCGACGGCCGTGTGCATGGTGACGTTGGGCTTCGTCAGCTTGGCGGGCGGCGGGTACTGGGCGTCGGCTGCGGTGCGCGCGGCCGTATCAGCCACAACCGGGGGAAGGGCTGCCATCTGCTGCAGGAGCGCGAGCGTGGCACCCTCCTGCCCCGCCATCGCGTCGATGAGCGCCGCCTCGTCGGTCGTGACCCGAGCCCCGTAGTTCACGCCGACATTTGTGCTCGGGTTGCCGCCCAGCTGCTCCTCGACCCGGAATCGCTCGAGGGTGGTGCGGGCCAAGGCCCTGCCGAGGTTATCGACGATCGCGACGCGCTGCTGGTCGAGGGTCGTCCCCTCAGCCGTGCGGGTCTGGGTGGGAATCTCAGCAGCAGCGGCGATCACCTGGAGCTTCGTCAGGCCCACGCCGGTCGGGTCCAGGGCCGCCTCGGTCACCGCCTTCATGGCCCGGTCGTAGGCCTTGCGCGCCTGCTTCACCGACGTGTAATCGGTGAGCTTCATGTCGGGCTCGAGCAGGGCCTTGACCCCGACGGCGGCGTCCAGGGCCAGGTCCATGTTGGGGTTCAGCCCGGCGAGCAGGCCGCACATCGAGGCCGAACCTGAGACCCAGTCGTTGGCCGCACCGGAGCGCAGAGCCGCCAGGCCACCGAGCGACTGGCCCCAGGTGTAGATCCGGTTCGGCACCCCGACATTGGTGACGAAGGCTTCGCGGACGGTGCTGATGGAGTCGATCGCGTCGTCTATCGCCCACCCGCCGGTCGGCGAGCCGGCCCCGGCCAGCGCGTACCCATCCTCAAGCAGAGCCTCTGCGACCACATCGACGCCGGACGCCAGGCCCGGTGCCGCCTCGGCGAGCGGTTCGAACGCCGGCCCGTCGGCTGCGACGGGATCGATCGTGCGCAGGCCGTGGCTGTAGATCAGCAGCGAGCCGTTCCACTTCTCCGGCAGCCGGATGTCGTAGGGGGTGCCGTCGATCTGACCGCTGCAGGCGAACGCCCCAGCCCCGCACGCCGTGAAGGCCACGTCGGTCGACTGATCCTTGGGATCGCCCATGGGGAGGCTCGAACCCGAGCCCGACGCCGAGGCCCCCGTGTCAGGGGTGTTGTCGGAGCTGGTGCATCCGGACAGTACGAGGCCCAGCACGAGGAGAGGGAGGAAAGTCCGGAATGCGCGCACGGTCGGCATCCTCGCACAGCGCTCCGATGATCCATGCGAGTTGTGGACGCTAGAAGGTCCCCAGCCTGAATGGATCACAGAGTTGGGGGTCGCCCGAGCGGCGTCCGGGGGCCGCCCGTCCGGGCCGACCGACCGTCCGGGCCGTCAGCTCGGCCAGGGGCCGGGCTCGAACGTGGGGTCGAAGCCGGAGTCCGCGCCGAATGTCGCCGACACCGATGCGTCGGTCGGCGCCTGCCCGCCGCGGACCCACTGGTCGAGCAGGTCGATCATCCCGACCCTCGAATCGGGAGTGAAGTTGCAGTGGCCTGCCCCGTAGGGCGCCCCCGGCTTGGCCGGGTAGGTGTCAGGCGCCACGGTGAACAGCTGGACGAGGTCGTCGGTCGAGCCGGACGCCTCGCGTAGGAGGCTCTGGTTCTGCGCCGCGACCAGCGGATCGGCGGCCGTGTGCAGCGTGAGGGTCGGCATCTCGATGGTGCCCGACGGCTCCCCGCCGTCCTTGCGCGCCTTCTTGACCGCGGCCTTGTCGGATGACACCCGCTGGCCCTTCTCGAGCGTGGCGATGATCCGCTTCGCCGTCCCCGCTCCCCCGACCTCGTCGAGCATTGCGCGGTCCTCATCGGAGAAGCGGGCGGCGTAGTCGGTGTCGGTGTTGTCGGAGATGTTGCCGCCGTAGCGCTTCTCGATGTCCCAGCGCCCGACCGTCCCGAAGCGCAGCCCGATCAGAGCCGCCTCGGCTGCGGCCTGGACCTGGCTGTCGAGGGTGCTGCCGTCCTGGGACTGGGTCTGCAGCTTCGCGTCCGCAAGGAGGGCCAGCGCGAGGATGTCGGCCTGCTCCTTCTTCGAAGCGGCAGCGTCCAGCACCTTGCGTGCAGTGGAGACGAACTGCTGGCTCGCGTCATCGGCCGACTCGTAGCCGGTCACCTGGAAGTCCGGATCGATCAGCTCGCGGATCCCGTACTGCACGTCCATGGCGAGGTCGAAGTTCGGCACAATCCCGCCGACGACTCCGCACAGTGGGGCCGCACCGCTGACCCAGTCGGGGTTCTTCTCCGCGGTCTCCATCGTGACCAGCCCGCCGAGGCTGTCGCCCCACGCGTAGACACGCTCGGGCTTGCCCACCTTGTCGGCGAAGAACTCGTACAGGTCGGTGTTGGCCTTCACCCCGTCCGAGACCGCCCAGCCGTTGCTGGCCCAGCCCGACCCGGCCAGGGCATAGCCCTTGCTCAACAGGTTGCGGGCCAGCGGGACGCCACCGTCGCTGTACCCGGGTGACGGCTCGGCCTTGGATGTCACGGGCGAGTAGTCCGGAGGCACCGAGACTGGGCTGCGGTACCCGTGGGAGTAGAGCAGCAGGGTGCCGTTCCACTCCTTGGGGAGCAGGATCTTGTACTTGGCCCCGTCGATCTCGCCCTCGCAGGCATCCGCGCAGTCGGTGAACGCGACCGCCGAGGGCTCTGCGAGGGGAGTCTGCGAGCCCGACGCCGACCCCGTCTGCGCCTGCGTGGGCTCCGCATCCCCCGAGCACCCCACCAGCAGCGCACATGCCGCCGCCACCACCGTCAGCCGCTTCCAGTCCCCAGTCACTCGCCGATTGTCCCAGCGATCCTGGCCACGCGCACAACCGCACCCAAGGTTCGGTTCAGTCGAAAGCCTCGCGCAGGTCGTCGAAGGACGCCAGCTCGTCGGGGAAGTCCTCCTCGACCCGGGAGGCCCGGGTCCGCACGATCACGCCGGTGAGCCCGACTGCGAGCAGCAGCAGCCCCAGCGCGAGGGCCAGCATCGGCCCGTACGAGTAGGCCCACAGCACCGGACGCCCCTCGTCGCGCGCCAGGGCAACCTGGGCGTCGACCTGCTCGGGGGTGCTGGAGGTCGTCATGGCCAAGAGGGTGACGACGTCCTTGCCGGTGCTGTCTCGCAGCGCCTCGCGGATCCGCTCGACCTTGCGCACGATGATCCCCGTGGTCGGGTCGACCCAGATGGTGCGGTTCACCACGTGCGTGCGGATCAGCGGGACGGTGGGCAGCGGCGATCCGACCAGCCGGCCCGGGGCCTGCACCGTCCCGATCGGCGTGGGCGAGGCCGCCTGCTGGAACTTCAGGGCTGTCATGCCGCCCACCTCCTCCGGCCCGATGAAGGACATGTCCGCCGGAGCCAGCAGCGTGAGGTCGAAGTAGGGGTAGGACTGCTCCGGGGTGAACCACGGCAGACGCAGCGGGCTCCCGGATCCGGCCATCGGGACCGTCACGCCACCGACCTGGACCCCGCAGCAGTCGATGAGCGCCTGGGTGTGCCGATCCGCCGCGAGCCGGTACTCGGACTCGGCGATCAGGCGACCGTCGTCGGTCACGGTGCGATCCGTCGTGTTGGTGACGGCGGCGTTCGCTCCCGCTGATGCCGCCTGCTCGGTCGCGACTGCATCGCCGCGGGTCGACTCGGTGCGGCTCACCGGGATCGGCTCGATGGCCGTGCTCTCCGCGGTCTCGAGGTCGAACAGGGTCGTGATGGTGCCGGTGCTGACGTGGGTGAGGAATCCGTCGCCGCCGGGTACCTCCGGCGACTGGGCCAGGACGGGAGTGACCCAGAACCGCATGACCGGCGCGGCCACCAGCAGGAGCAGCCCGACCGCGAGGGCCAGCCGGGTGAATCGGCGGCCCCACGCCCCGGTCAGGGACAACGCCACGCGCCAGTCACCTCCTCACGCACCCAGCCCGGCGAACACCGCCTCCGAACGACAGTAACCGACTAATGCGCCGCGGCCTGCCAGGACGACCCGATGCCGATGGAGACGTCGAGCGGCACCGCGAGCTCCACCGCCCCGGACATCGCGACCCGGACCAGCTCCGTGACCTGCTCGGCCTCCCCGGGCGCGATCTCGAGCACCAGTTCGTCGTGCACCTGCAGGAGCAGCCGCGATCGCAGCCCAGCCGCCCTGAGTGCATCGTCGGCGCGCAACATGGCGACCTTGATGATGTCGGCCGCCGACCCCTGGATCGGGGCGTTCAGCGCCATCCGCTCGGCCATCTCGCGGCGCTGGCGGTTGTCGCTGGTGAGGTCGGGCAGGTAGCGCCGGCGACCCATGAGCGTCTCGGTGTATCCGGTCAGGCGGGCCTGCTCGACCACGCTGGCCAGGTAGTCACGCACGCCGCCGAAACGCTCGAAGTACTCGTCCATGAGCCGCCGAGCCTCACCCGGGTCGATGCCGAGCTGCTGGGACAGCCCGAACGCGGAGAGCCCGTAGGCCAGGCCGTAGGACATGGCCTTGATCTTGCGGCGCATCTCGGCGTCGACATCCTGCGGGGCCACGCCGAACACGCGCGCGGCAACGGTCGTGTGCAGGTCCTCCCCCGTGGCAAAGGCTTCGATCAGCCCCTCGTCGCCGCACAGGTGGGCCATGATCCGCATCTCGATCTGCGAGTAGTCCGCAGTCATCAGGGCCTCGTACCCGGCTCCGACGACGAACGCCTCGCGGATCCGGCGTCCCGCCGGCGTGCGCACGGGGATGTTCTGCAGGTTGGGCTCCGTGCTCGACAGCCTGCCGGTGGCCGCGACGATCTGGTTGAACGTCGTGTGGACGCGGCTCTCGGCATCGGCCAGCGGGATCAGCCCGGCGACGGTCTGGCGCAGCCGGGAGGCGTCCCGGAACCGCAGCAGCGCCTCGAGAACCGGATGCGCGGTGGTCGCGTAGAGACCGTTGAGGGCATCGGCGTCGGTGGTGTAGCCGGTCTTGATCCGCTTGGTCTTTGGCAGGCCCAGCTCGTCGAACAGGACCTCCTGCAGCTGCTTGGGCGAGCCGAGGTTGAACTCGCGCCCGACGATGTCGTGCGCGTCGTCCTGGGCGGCAGCAACCTCCCCGGCGAACTGCGCCTCCAACTCGGTGAGCAGGTCGAGGTCGACGGCGATCCCGGTGCGCTCGAGGTCGACCAGGAGGCTCACCAACGGGAGCTCCACCTCGGCCAGCAGGGCCGCTCCCCCACGCAGGGCCACCTCGCTGAGCAGGACCTCATGGAGGTCGAAGGTGGCACGGGCGAAGATGCCGACCTCCTCGAGGGCCTCGGTCTCGACGATGCCATCCAGGCTGAGCTGGTCCTGCTGGGCGCTCGGCGACGGAAGGTCACGGTGCAGGAACCGCGGGACGAGGTCGGCGAGGTCGAAGCTGCGCTGCCCGGGGAGCACCACGTAGGCGGCCAGGGCGGTGTCGCCGGCAAGCCCGCTCAACGGCCAGCCGTGAGCGCCGAGTGCCAGCATCGGGCCGTTCGCGTCGTGCAGGACCTTGCCGACCGACTCGTCGGCGAACCACGTTGCCAGGGCGACGGCGTCCGCGGCCGCCAGGCCGTCCACGTCGACCACGAGCGTGTCGCCCTGGTCGGCGGCGAGCCCGACTGCGGACAGCGTGCCGGTGCCCGCCCCCCACGTGCCCCGCACCGACACAGCGACAGGCGAGCCGGCTGCAGCCAGCCACTCGGCGACCGCTCCCGCGGCTGCGATCCGCACGGTCGGCTGGGCGGTGGCACCCGCGCCGACGGACTGCGGACCACTGGCCGCATCCGCATCCCCCGGGAACGTCTCGAACAACCGCTCGCGCAGGACCCGGAACTGCAGGGCGTCGAAGACCTCGTGCACCTCAGCGCGGTCGAACTGCTGGCGCTCGGTGTCCGCGAGCCCCACCGGCAGGGGAACCTCGCTGACCAGCTGCGGTCAGCTCACGATTGGTCTCGATCTGGCCGATGTGCGCGCGCAGCGCCTCCCCCACCTTGCCGGGGACCTGGTCGGCGTTGCGGATCAGCTCACCGAGGTTGCCGTACTGGCTGATCCACTTGGTGGCCGTCTTCTCCCCCACGCTCGGCACCGAGGGCAGGTTGTCGCTCGGGTCGCCCCGCAGGGCTGCGAAGTCCGCGTACTGGGCAGGGGTGAGGCCGTACTTCTCCATGACAGCAGCCGGGGTCATCCGCGCCAGGTCGGAGACCCCCTTGCGCGGGTACAGCACCGTCGTGTCGTCGTCGACGAGCTGGAAGGTGTCGCGGTCGCCGCTGATGATCAGGGTCTCGAACCCCTGCGCACCGGCCTGCTTGGCCAGGGTCGCGATGATGTCGTCGGCCTCGTAGCCGTCCACCTGGATCGCCGGGATCCGCAGCGCCCCCAGGACCTCCTGGATCAGCTCGACCTGACCGCGGAACGGCTCGGGCGAGCTGGCCCGGTTGGCCTTGTACTCCGGGAATCGGTCGGTGCGGAAGGTGTGGCGCGAGACGTCGAAGGCCACCGCGATGTGCGTCGGCGCCTCGTCGCGCAGTGTGTTGATCAGCATCGAGGTGAAGCCGTACACGGCGTTCGTGGGCTGGCCGGTGGTGGTCGAGAAGTTCTCCACGGGCAGGGCGTAGAACGCCCGGTAGGCCAGCGAGTGCCCATCGAGCAGCATCAGGCGTGGGCGGGAGGGCTTCGGCGTGGTCACCGGCTGATCCTACGGTCGCCCGCTGACAGCCCGGGGCTAGGCTTCGGGGCATGTCCAGCGACGCACCCGATTCTCCGACCAGCGCACCCCCCTCGGCTGCCGCCTCCCCCGCGACGGCGGCCTACATGGCCCCGATCATGCCGACCAGCGAGTCGGAGCTGGCAGTCGTCGAGGCACTGCGCCACCTCGGGCTGGGCGCCCTCCCGGACCACATGGGGATCGAGCTGCTGGAGGTCGGTGCCGACCGCACGGTCGCGCGCATGCCGGTGGCGGGCAACACCCAGCCGTACGGGCTCCTGCACGGCGGCGCATCGGCCGTGCTGGCCGAGTCGGTCGGATCGATCGCCTCCGCGCTGCACGCGGGCCCCAGCCGGATCGCCCTGGGCCTCGAGCTCAACTGCACCCACCACAAGGCGATGCGCGAGGGCTACGTGATCGCCACCGCGACACCGCTGGTGCGCGGGCGCACAGTCGCGTCCTACGCCATCGCGATCACCGACGAGGCTGGGGCGGCGGTCTGCACGGCCCGATTGACCTGCATTCTTCGCGACCGGTGAGAGCCCGCCTCGATCGCCGGGTCCGCCCATGATCGGGCTCGGCACACTCATCAACGTCATCGCGATCCTGGTCGGCTCCGCGATCGGCGTCGCCCTCGGGCACCGCCTGCCCCAGCGCACGCGCGACGTGGTCACCGACGGGCTGGGCCTCATCACGCTCATGGTCGCCGCACTCTCAGCCGCCGCCGTCCTGGACCCCGCGGTCTCGGAGGCCGTGGGCGCCGCTGGTGTCCTGATCGTCCTCGGTTCGGTGCTGATCGGCGGGATCCTGGGCTCCCTGGCGCGGATCGAGGACCGCCTGGAGGGCCTGGGCGAGGCGATCCGCAACCGGCTGTCCCGGCACGCGCGCGTCGAGGCCCCCGTGGGCGGGGTCGACGTCGAGGTCGACGGGGCGCTGGCCGACCCGGAGCCCCAGGACGTGGACGCCACGCCCACCACCTTCATCGAGGGATTCGTCACCGCGTCGCTGGTGTTCTGCGTCGGACCGCTGGCCATCCTCGGCTCGCTGTCCGACGGGCTGGGCCTGGGGATCAACCAACTGGCGCTCAAGTCGATCATGGACGGGTTCGCCTCGATCGCGTTCGCCGCCAGCCTCGGATGGGGCGTGGCCGCGAGTGCGCTGGTCGTGGGGGTCTACCAGGGGACCCTGACGCTGCTGGGCTGGGCCCTGGGCTCCGTGCTGGACGCCGCCCAGATCGCCCTGCTCACCGCCACCGGGGGACTGCTGCTGGTCGGGATCGCCCTGAGGCTGCTGCGGATCCGGCACATCCCCGTCGGGGACCTGCTCCCGGCACTTCTCGTCGCCCCGATCCTGACGGCCGTCGTCGCAGCGCTGCGCTGATCCGCGGACGAGATCTCAGGCACGACAACAACCATTACGGCAGGCTGACCCACCCTCCGAGCCTTTGGAGGTGTCAGCCGCCGAGGTAGGCCTCAATGATCGACGCATCACCGAGCAGGTCCTTACCCGTCCCGGTCTTGACGATATTCCCGGTCTCCATCACGTAGGCCCGATGCGCGACGGTGAGCGCCTGCACGGCGTTCTGCTCCACGAGAAGGATGGTGGTGCCCTGCTCGTTGATCTCCTTGATGATGCGGAAGATCAGCTGGATGATCTGCGGGGCCAGTCCCATGGAGGGCTCGTCCAGCAGGAGCAGGCGGGGACGCGCCATCAGGGCCCGGCCGATCGCCAACATCTGCTGCTCGCCCCCGGAGAGGGTTCCCCCGGCCTGGTTGCGCCGCTCGGCCAGACGCGGGAACAGGGTGAACACCCGCTCGAGGTCGTCGGGATCCGGCTTGCCCCGCGAATAGGCGCCCATCGCGAGGTTCTCCCCGACCGTCATCCCGGGGAAGATCCCCCGGCCCTCGGGGGCCTGCGAGATCCCGAGGCGGACCCGCTTGTGGCCGGCCATGTCCTCGATCTTCGTACCGTCGAAGGTGACCGATCCGGCGCTGACCCGGCGCAGCCCCGACAGCGTCTTGAGCAAGGTGGTCTTCCCGGCACCATTGGCACCGACCAGAGTGACGACCTCACCCTCGTCCACGTTGAGCGTCACGCCATGCAGCGCTTCAATCTTGCCGTAGGACACCGCGAGATCCTGGACCTCAAGGAGCATCTGACACCTCCCCAAGGTAGGCCTTGATGACAGCGGGGTCCTTCCGGACGTCCTGAGGCAGACCGTCGGCGATCTTGACCCCGAAGTCGATGACCGCGAGCCGGTCGCTGATGCCCATGACCAGGCCCATGTCGTGCTCGATGAGCAGCACCGTGACTCCAGAGTCACGGATCTGCCGGATGAGCTCCACGAGTCCGGACTTCTCAGACGGGTTCATGCCGGCAGCTGGCTCGTCGAGCAGGAGCAGCTGCGGGCTGGTTCCCAAGGCGCGGGCGATCTCCAAGCGTCGCTGGTCGCCGTAGGACAGGTACCGGGCCGCCATACCCGACTTGTCAGCGACGCCCACGAAGTCAAGCAGCTCGAGCGCCCGCGCCCGCCCCTGCTTCTCCTCGGCTCGGAAGTTGGGCAGACCCAGGACCGCCCCGACAACGCTGGAGCGATGCCGGGCATGGGTGCCCACCATCACGTTGTCCAAGACCGTCATGTTGTCGAACAGCCGGATGTTCTGGAACGTCCTGGCCAATCCGACCCGTGTCACCTTGTGCGGCCGAAGACCGTTCAGGCGTGTCCCGTCGAACAGGATGTCGCCCTCGGTCGGTGTGTAGACACCGGTGACCATGTTGAAGACCGTCGTCTTGCCGGCCCCGTTGGGCCCGATCAGCCCAAGGATCTCGCCCTGGTCGACGTGCAGGTTCAGGGAGTCGACGGCGGTGAGTCCCCCGAAGCGCATCGTCACCGAATCCAGGGTCAACAGCCGCGTGCCGCTCATCGGGTCCCCTCCGGCTGGGCGACCACCGCGCCCACCTCACCACCGAGTTTGGCGATCCCGCCCTCGCCCTCGCTGAGCTCTGCGGCCCGGATCCGCGATGGCCACACGCCCTGGGGGCGCAGGATCATCATGACGACCAGGACGGCCCCGAACACGAGGACGCGATACTGGCTGAACGAGCGGGAGACCTCCGGGAGCCAGGCCACGAGGAAGGCGCCCAGCATCACGCCCGGGATGTGACCGGCCCCACCGAGGACCACGGCCGCCAGGATGGTTGCGGAGAGAATGAATGGGAAGTCCGCCGGGCGGATAGCCGTCTGGAACGAGGCGTAGATGGTGCCCGCGGCACCACCGATGCCCGCTCCGACGGTGAAGGCCCACAACTTGAACGTGAGAGTGGGCACGCCCATCAGCTCTGCCGCGTCCTCATCCTCCCGGATGGCTGCCCACGACCGCCCGACCCGGCTGTTCTCCAGGCGCTTGAGGATGATGATGACCACGACGACGAACGCAACGATGAGGTAGTAGTACGCCTTGACGTTGAGGACCGAGAAGGTCAGGGCCTCCACGCCGGGCACCGACGGCGGCCGCGGGATCCCGTTGATGCCGCGGGGACCGCCGAGTGACTCGAGGTTGGTCGCGGTGACCCGGATGATCTCGCCGAATCCCAGCGTCACGATCGCCAGGTAGTCCCCACGCAGGCGAAGGGTGGGAGTGCCCAGGGCCAACCCCGCGAGCATCGACAGGGCGATCGCGATCGGCAGCGTCAGCCAGAAGCCCAATCCGAACTCGGTGCCCAGGATGGCCATGGTGTAGGCCCCGATTGCGAAGAAGGCGACGAACCCGAGGTCCAGCAGGCCGGTGTATCCGACGACCACGTTGAGCCCGAGGGCCAGCAGGATGTAGATGCCGATCGGGTAGACCAGCACCCGCTCCCACGAGCTGCCTGGCGTCATGATGTCCCCGAGACCCGGGATGTTGGGCAGCGAGAGGGCGAGGAGGACCATCAGCGTGTAGCAGAGGAAGCGCCCCCATGGGGGAAGGGTCCGCCAACGCTGGCTCAGCACCCCCGCGGACCGGCTGCGCCGCGCAGCCAGGCGTCCGGGAGAATTCTTCGAGGTCATGCCCGCGCCTTCCCGAGAGACTCGCCGAGGATGCCCGTGGGCCGGAACATGAGCACCAGGACCAGCACCGAGAACGCGATGACGTCCTTCCACTGGGCGCCGAAGATGCTGGCGCCGTACTCCTCGATGAGACCCAGGGCCAGACCTCCCAGAAGGGCGCCGCGGAGGTTGCCGATGCCGCCGAGCACAGCTGCCGTGAATGCCTTGATGCCCAGGACGAAGCCGACGAAGTACGTGGTCGCCTCGAAGAATGTCACGTAGAGCAGGCCGCCGATCCCCGCCATGGCCCCACCGAGGAGGAAGGTGATCATGATGACCCGGTCGATGTCGACCCCCATGAGCGTGGCGTTGTCGGGGCTCTGGGCGGTCGCGCGGATGGCCCGCCCGAAACGGGTGCCGTTGACCAGCCGGTCCAGGAGGACCATCATCGCCAACGCCCCGACGAAGACCAGCAGCTTGTCGGCGCGGATCACGCCCTGGCCGATCGTCGCGAGGTTCGTCTTGACCATCACGCGGTCGACGATGACCACGTCCGGGTAGAAGAGTGAGAACAACTGCTGCAGGAACAGGGAGGCGCCGATCGCGCTGATCAGCGCCGCGAGCTGCGTGGAGCCCTTGCGCCGAAGCGGGCGGTAGGCGATCCGCTCGAGCAGGACGGCCGACCCGCCGCTGACCGCTGCCGCGACGAGCCCCGCCACGATGAGGAACAGGATCAGCCCCACGCCGGTGAGGGGGTTCTGAAGGGCGAACCCGTTGATGACCGCAACAGTCGCGAAAGTTCCGATCATGAAGATCTCGGAGTGGGCGAAGTTGATCAGGCGCAGGACGCCGTACACGAGGGTGTACCCGAGGGCCACCAGGGCATAGATCCCGCCCTGGGTGAGGCCATCGATGGTCGAGGCCCAGAACAGCGTGAAGAAGTCGCTCACTTGCGTACCCACTCACTGTGATGCCTGATGGGGGGAGCGCTCATCCGCACTCCCCCCATCAGGAGGAACCATCCGCCTCGGTCAGGCCGTGGCGTCGTCAGTCGTGCCGATCGAGGTGATCTTCCCGTCGACGACCTTGTACATCAGGACGGTGCCGCCCTTGATGTTGCCGTTCTCCTCGAACTGGATCTGCTTGGAGACCCCGGCGAAGTTCGACGGCGCTCACGTAGGGCAGCAGGGCAGCCGACGTGGTGTTGCCGTCCTTGATGCCGTTGATGAAGATCGTGGCGGCGTCGAAGCCCTCCGGCGAGTAGGTGCCCGGTGCCACGTCGAACGCGGCCGAGTAGTCGGTGAAGAAGGTGGCTGCCGAGCCCGTGGCGGACTCGTTGACCAGGGCGCAGGTGCACGACAGGAACGAACCATTGGCGGCGCCACCGGCACCGTCGATGAAGGCCTGGTCGAGTGAGCCATCACCCGAGACGAAGCGTCGCAGTCACGCCACCGTCCTGGAGCTGCTTGGCGAACGCACCGGACTGGGCGTAGTACCCGCCGTAGAAGACAGAGTCGACATCGGCGCCCTTGATCGCGCTGATCACCGAGGAGTAGTTGGGGATCTCGGTCCCGACAGCGGCGACTGACTCCCGGACTGCAACCTCAGCGCCACTGGAGGTGACTGCCGCGGCGAGCTCGTCGGCGAGGCCCTTGCCGTACTCGGAGGCGTCGTCGATCACAGCCACCTTGCCCGCCGAGAGACCCTTGACGATGAAGTTGGCAACGCCCGGGCCCTGGAACCCGTCATCGGCGAGCACGCGGTGGAACGTCGTCCACCCGTTGTCCGCCAGCGCCACCCGCGTTGCGGAGGCCGAGACGAACGGGATGCCGGCTTCCTGCCAGGTGGCACCCGTGTCTGCGGTCTCCCCGGAGAAGGCCGGGCCGACCAGTCCGACGATGCCGTCGTCGATCGCCTTGGGCGCCAGGGCGGTCGCCTGCTTCGGGTCGCCCTGCGAGTCGTAGTCGATCAGCTCGATCTTGTTGGCCGGGTTCGTTGCGTTGTACTGGTCGATCGCCAGGACCGCGCCGTTGCGGATGTTGATTCCCAGGGCCTTGTTGGGTCCGGTCAGGTCACCCATGAAGCCGATCTTGACGGCGCCGCCAGAAGATGCGGCGGCACCCCCCTCGGCGGCACTGTCGCTGCTGCACCCGGCGGCGCCGATTGCGAACAACGTGATGGCGGCAGCCGCGCTGGCGGCCCGCATGAACTTCTTCGACACTATTCCTCCTTGTACCGGCGGGGGACCAACTGCAGTCCAGGACGCCGAAAGCCTGTTGACACAGGAAGTCTCCCGTGATGGGGCGTGAGCGTACTTGATCCGCGCGCGGTACGCGAACATCGCCACGAAACGACATGTTCGTCGCGTTCTGCCCTTGTGTGGGCGGGGGCTTGGGGACGCGGGGGCCGCCCTGGGTGCGTCCCGCTCCCCCGGGTCAGGCGTTGACGTCCGGTCCCTGGGCGAGCACGCCGCGCGCCACCTCAACCATCGGTATCCGGGCGTCCATCGCCGCACGTTGCAGCCAGGCGAAGGCCGCCTGCTCGTCCCAGCCGAACTGCGTCTGGAGTGCGGACTTGGCGCGTTCGATGACCTTGCGAGCCTGGAGCCGCTCCTCGAGGTCGGCGACCCCGTTGCGCAGCACGTGCACCTCGGCGAACCGGGCCCGGGCGATCTCGATGGCCGGGCGCAGATCGGCCAGCGTGAACGGCTTGACGACGTAGCCCTGCACGCCGGCGGCCAGCGCACGCTCGACGAGGTCGGACTGGCTGAACGCCGTCAGCAGCACGATCGGGGCGATGCTGTCCGCGGCCAGCGCCTCGGCGGCCGACACCCCGTCGAGCACCGGCATCTTGACGTCCATGAGGACGACATCCGGGCGCAGCTCGCGCACCAACCGCACGCCGGACTCCCCATCCCCGGCCTGGCCGACGACCTCGTAACCGGCCTCGGTGAGCATCTCGACAAGGTCCAGGCGGATCAGGGACTCGTCCTCGACAACGACGACGCGGGCGGACACAGGGCAAACCCTATCCGTGGGCGTGAATCGGGCCGACCGGCGCGAACCGTGCGCGGGGCCGACCGGCGGACGCAGGTTCCGTCCGCCCCTGTGCCACCAGTCCCCTCCCCCTCCCCCGTGATCCATTCACGTTGCGGAGCCTCCAGCCTCCCCAGGCTGCATGGATCAGCACCCACGGTGGCTGGACTAGCATGTGCGCGGCGCCCCGGTATCCCAACGGCAGAGGAAGCGGTCTCAAAAACCGTCCAGTGTGGGTTCGAATCCCACCCGGGGCACACGTGCCGGTGGCGCGCCTCCGCGGGGGCACACGTGCCGGTGGCGCAGCTCCCCGCGATGGCACGCGTGTGCGTGGGCGATCTCCGAGCGATCACTCGGGGTTCCAAGCCACGCGACCGCTCGCTGGTGGTCCCGTGTGGTGGGATGCGCCTATGACAGCCGACCACTCCGAGTCTGGCCCGCTCGCCCCACCGACCTTGCACCACCTGACCCTCACAGTCACGGATGTGGACCGCAGCGCCGCGTGGTACCAAGCACTCCTCGGACCCGCCGTGGCCATCCGGCGCACCGGCCCGGGGTGGGAGCGGCTCCGGATGCAGTGGTCCAGCGGGTTGGTCATCGGCGTGACCACCCACGAGGCGACCCGGGCCGGCGACGGCTTCACCCATGAACGGATCGGGCTCGACCACGTCGGCCTGGGATGTCGCGACGAGGCGGAGGTGCGTCGGTGGGCACGGCGCCTGGACCAGATCGGGGCCATCCGGGGATCGGTGGAGGACGTTCCCTACGGCTGGGCGGTCACCGGACGGGACCCGGACAGCATCCCGGTGGAGTTCTTCGCCCCGAAGTAGGCGATGCCCGCGCCAGTGGGGCCGCGACCCGACGGCGGTGGCCGGGCAGACGGCCAGGGCTTCGCGACCCGACGGCGGTGGCCTCAGCGCCGGGGGCCTCAGACGGCCAGGCGGGGGCGCAGGTCGAGGATCCGGGCCAGGACGCCGTTGACGAACGCCGGGGACTCATCGGTCGACAGGTCGTGCGCGAGGTTGACGGCCTCATCGATCACAACCGCACCCGGAACGTCGTCGCACCAGAGCAGCTCGAAGACCCCGACCCGAAGGATGTTGCGGTCGACGGCGGGCATCCGGTCCAGCGCCCAGCCCGAGGAGTACGTGCTGAGCAGCTCGTCGATCCTCGCCTGATGGGCGACAACGCCCTCGACCAGGGTGGCCACATACGGGTTGGGCGTGGGCTGGGACTGGGCCGAGCCCTCAGCCAGCGGGCGCTCCGCCAGCACGATCAGGGGCGAGACCCCACGCAGCTCAGCGGCGTAGAGGATGTCCAGTGCGCGCTTGCGCGCCTTGCCACGTGCGGTCACGGGTCAGTTCACGCGGCCGAGGTACGAACCGTCGCGGGTGTCGACCTTGACCTTGGTGCCCTGCTCGACGAACAGCGGCACCTGGATCTCCGCACCCGTCTCCAGGGTGGCGGGCTTGGTGCCGCCGGTGGAGCGGTCGCCCTGCAGGCCCGGCTCGGTGTAGGTGATCTCCAGCTCGACCGAGGCCGGGAGCTCGACGTACAAGCGGGACCTCGTCGTGCGTGGCGACTAGGGCGTTCTGGTTCTCGAGCAGGTACTTCTCCGCATCGCCGACGACGTCGCCGCTGATGTGCAGCTGGTCGTAGGACTGCAGGTCCATGAACACGAAGTCCGTGCCGTCCTTGTACAGGTAGGTCATGTCGCGCTTGTCGAGGTTCGCGGTCTCGACCTTGAGGCCCGCGTTGAACGTCTTGTCGACCACCTTGCCCGACAGCACGTTCTTGAGCTTGGTCCGTACGAACGCCGGGCCCTTTCCGGGCTTGACGTGCTGGAACTCGACGACCGTCCACAGCTGGCCGTCGATGTTGAGCACGATCCCGTTCTTCAGGTCGTTGGTCGTGGCCATGGTTCTCCCAGGTAGAGGCGGTGTCGGGGTCGGGCGAGGCCCAAGGCCTCAAGGGTACCGGGTGGGGGTGGCTCCCCCGAACCGCCGACGCCGGACCTACTCGGCTGTGGTGGCGATCGCGTCGAGGGCCAATGTGTAGGACTGGACTCCGAAGCCGGCGATGACGCCGCTCGCGACCCCGGAGATCACGGAGGTGTGGCGGAACTCCTCACGGGCGTGGGGGTTGCTGATGTGCACCTCGATCAGCGGCGCCGTGCGCATCGCCACGGCGTCGCGCAGGGCGTAGGAGTAGTGCGTGAACGCAGCCGGGTTGAGCACGACGGGGATCCGGTTGTCGGCGGCCTCGTGCAGCCAGCTGATCAGCTCGGACTCGGAGTCGGTCTGGCGGACGTCGACGGCCAGCCCGTGCAGAGCGCCATGCACCTGACAGAGGTGCTGGAGATCCGCGAAGGTCGTCGAGCCGTACACCTCGGGCTCGCGGGTGCCGAGCCGACCGAGGTTGGGACCATTGAGGACGAGGACGTTGCGCATGCGCCGAACCCTACAGAGCCACGATCGCAATTTGATCCGAGTCTCGTGCGGGATTCGCGGTTTGCTCCAGGACTCGAGCGCGTGTTCGGCCCGGGAGTTGGATCAGATCGGGGCTCGGGTTCTACTCGGCGATCTGGCCGTAGGCCGCCAGGAGCAGGGTTGGATCGGGGCCGTCGAGGAAGATGGGCGAGCCGATGGCGTCGAGGATGACGAAGCGCAGGCTGCTGCCGCGGGCCTTCTTGTCGACCAGCATCGCCTCGGACAGCTGCGGCCACGAGGAGCCGCCGTAGGTCACGGGCAGCCCGAGGGACTCCAGGATCTCGCGGTGCAGGTCCACCTCTGCCTCGCCGATCCGACCCGAGAGGCAGGCGAGCTCGGCGGCGAACATCATGCCGACCGACACCGCCGCACCGTGGCGCCAGCGGTAGCGCTCGGCACGCTCGATCGCGTGGCCGAGCGTGTGGCCGTAGTTGAGGATCTCGCGACCGCCGAGCGCACGGGAGGTCTCGTGGAGGTCGCCGGCGACGACGTCGGCCTTGACTCGGATCGCCCGTTCGATCAGCTCGCGCAGGACCGGGCTCGTGGGGTCTGTGGCGGCGACGGGGTCGACCTGGACGAGGTCGAGGATGGTGGTGTCGCGGATGAAACCAGCCTTGACGACCTCGGCCATGCCGGCGACGAGGTCGTTGCGGGGCAGCGTCTCCAGGGAGTTCAGGTCGCACACAACGCCCGACGGCTCATGGATCGACCCGACGAGGTTCTTGCCCTCGGCCGTGTTGATGCCAGTCTTGCCACCGACCGCGGCGTCGACCATGGCCAGCAGGGTCGTGGGGACATGGACGACGCGGACGCCGCGCATCCAGGTGGCGGCGACGAAGCCGGCGAGATCCGTCGTGGCGCCGCCTCCCACGCTGACGATGCGCGTCCGATCGCGTGAAGCCGGCCTGCCCCAGCACCCCCCAGCAGAAGGCCGCCACCTGCGCGGACTTGGCCTCCTCGGCGTCGGGCGTCTCGAGCAGGATCGCCGTGTAGCCCGCCGCGAGCAGGTCCTCACGTACGGCCTCGGCCGTGGTGCGCAGGGCTGCTGGGTGGATGACAGCGACACGCTCGACGGTGGGGCCGAGCATGGCCGGCAACTCGCCGAGCAGGCCGCGCCCGACCACGACGTCGTAGGGGCGCGCGGTGCTGACGGTGATCCGGGTCGCGTCGGTCATGACTGGGCCTCCGGATCCGTGGAGGTGGTGTTCAGGTCGAGTCCAACGAGAACCGCCTCCACCGCGTCGTCCGCCGAGAGGTCGTCGGTGTCGACGATCAGACGAGCGACCTCGGTGTAGAGCGGGGCGCGGGCGTCCATCAGGGCCTTCATCTGGGCGCGCACGTTGCCCAACAGGACCGGTCGGGCGCCGGAGAGGCCGGCACGCTGGGACGCGGCCGCGAGGCCCACGCGCAGCCACACCACCTGGTGGCCGACCAGCAGCGCGCGCGTGGCGGGGTCGATCACCGCTCCCCCACCGAGTGCGAGGACCCCCGCGTGCTCGGCGAGCGCGGTGCGGACCGCCTCGGCCTCGAGACGCCGGAACTCGGGCTCGCCGGACTCCACGAAGATGTCGGCGATCGTCCGTCCGGTGGTCGATTCCACGTCGGCGTCGGTGTCGCGGAAGCCGACGCCCAGGCGTTCGGCGAGGGCCTGTCCCACGGTTGACTTCCCCGCGCCCGGGACCCCGACGATCACGACGATGGGGCGGTCCTCGGCGCTCTGAGGGTTCAGTCGGCCATCAGTGTGAACGATTTCGACCATCCCGTCGACGGATTCGTTCACACCGATCGGCACGCCGGCACCTTCACTCATCGGATGGCCAGCCCCGCCAGGTACCCCTCGACGTTGCGGCGGGTCTCGGTCACGCTGTCGCCGCCGAACTTCTCCAGCACCGCGTCAGCCACGACGAGGGCCACCATCGCCTCGGCCACGACACCGGCCGCCGGCACCGCGCACACATCGGAGCGCTGGTTGTTGGCGCGGGCCTCCTCGCCGGTGGCGACGTCGACGGTGCGCAGGGCCCGAGGGACCGTCGCGATCGGCTTCATGGCGGCCCGAACTCGCAGAAGCTCACCGGTGCTCATGCCGCCCTCTGTGCCACCCGCGCGACCCGACGCCCGGCGCACCCTGCCGGGCCCGTCGGGGAGGATCTCGTCGTGAGCCAGGGAGCCGCGCGTACGGGCGAGCTCGAAGCCGTCGCCGACCTCCACGCCCTTGATCGCCTGGATCCCCATGAGGGCGCCGGCGAGCCGTGAATCGAGCCGGCGGTCCCAGTGCACGTGCGAGCCGAGGCCGGGAGGGAGGTTGTCGACCAGCACCTCGACGATGCCACCGAGGGTGTCGCCGTCGCGCCGAGCGGCCTCGACCTCCTCGGCCATGAGCGCCGCGGTGGCCGGGTCGGCGCAGCGGGCCGGGTCTGCGTCGATGGCCTCGAGGTCGGCCGGGGCGGGCAGCGGGGTCCCGGAGGGCACCGCCACGGATCCGAGCTCAACCACATGGCTGATCACGCTGGCGTCGAGCACATCGTGGAGGAAGGCCTTCGCGACCGCACCGAGGGCCACCCGCGCGGCGGTCTCCCGTGCGGAGGCGCGTTCGAGGATCGGCCGGGACTCGTCGAAGCCGTACTTCTGCATCCCGGCGAGGTCGGCGTGGCCCGGGCGTGGTCGGGTCAGGGGAGCGTTGCGGGCCTGGGCATCCAGCACCTCGGCATCGACCGGGTCCGAGGACATCACCTCGACCCACTTGGGCCACTCGCTGTTGCCCACCTCGATCGCGACCGGGCCGCCCATGGTGCGCCCGTGCCGGACGCCACCGATCACGCGTACCTCGTCGGCCTCGAACTTCATCCGGGCACCGCGCCCGACGCCGAGGCGGCGGCGCTGCAACTCACGGGTGATGTCAGCGGTCGTGATCGCGACATCGGCCGGCATGCCCTCGAGCACACCGACGAGGGCCTGGCCGTGCGACTCGCCAGCGGTCAACCATCGAAGCATTACCCGATTCTGTCATGCCGGCGGATTGCCGACAGGCCGCCGATCCGAGGGACGCCCCACTCGGTGCCGACGCCACGGCTACCCCGCGGGACTGGCAGGATCCGGACAACGCCAGGCGCAGAGCGGACACACATGTCCGTGTTGTGCCACCGCTGCGCGAGGCCCAGCCCAGTCAGCGGCGCGGGGGGTCGTGCCACCGCGCGCCGCCGAGGGATCTCAGCCGATCGTGACTGAGTCGCCCTCGCACACGACCGCGTTCTGGTCGCCATAGAGGAAGCCCGCGCAGTTGGCATTGAAGATGTCGTAGAGCCGGTAGGACTTGGCGAAGGCCTCACCCTCGTCGACCGAGTACTTCTTGCCATCCAGCTTGAGCTTCACGGAGTTGCCCAGGGGCGAGATCGACAGGGCTGAGATGACCCCACCAGTTGCGGGCTTTGGCGCTGCTGCCGGCTCGGCGGCCTTGGCGTCGGCCGCGGCCTTCTCCGGAGCAGGCGCTGCCTTGGCGACGATGGGCGCGAACGGATCGCGGCTGGTCAACCGGACGCGCTTGGTGCCTGCGGGCTTCGTGGCGCCCTCCTCGGCAGTTGCGTCCGCCTCGGAGTCCGCGGCGTCTGCCTCGGCCGCTGCGGGGTCCGCATCGGGCTGCCCGTCCTGGGCGCCCTGAGCCGGCTGCCACGGGAGCCGCAGGGACGAGGGCATCAGCCAGGGGGTCCGACGTGGGGCGAAGCATCAGGAATGCCCCGCCGAGGATCAGACCGGCGATGACCGCACCCCCGCCGATCAGGAACATCCGCGACGAGCGCTTCGGCGCCTCCGGCACAGTCGGCGCCGCCGCCGGCCGCTCAAGGATCTGCTCACTCATCAGCTTGCTCCCGTCGTGGCTGAATTGGCATCCGTGGCCGATGTGGCCCCCGCCGGGGACTCGGTGTCGACCGGCGGCATCGTGAATGCGCTGGCAGTGATCTGGGCCTGGAGCCCCTCAGCCCCGGACTCCCCGCACGTGCCCTTGGAGATCGACAGCCCGGAGACTGCCACCACCCTGCGCATCGACTCGAGCTCCCCGAGGTAGTTGCGGACCTGGGCGAAGTCGCCGCAGACCGCGATGGAAAGGCCCACGGACTGCACCGTCGGCTGGAACAGCGTGCGGGCAGCCGGGGCCTCATCGCCAGCGTCCGTACCGTCATCCGGCGGGGCTGCCGTCGCCACCGGCTCCGTCACGGCGATCACGACGGGTGCGGGCCGGCGCGGGATCCAGGGCGGTGACAGTCACGTTCGCACCGGATGCCAGCCCACTCAGGGTACGGATGAGCGTGGGGATCGAGCTGGTGGCCGGGATCCGCTGCTGGATCGCCGCGAGCTTCGCCTCCTGGGCTGGCAGCTCCTCGCTCTGCTTCTTCAACAGCGAGATCCTGGATTCCAGTTGGCTTGACGCGGTCTTCTGGTTCAGCGTCTCGAGCCCCGAGTTCCGCGGCCTTCGCCCGCTGGGGTCCGACCAGCAGCATCCAGGTGACGACCAGGATCGCAACGACTCCTACCAACGTGGCGATCCGCCACATTCGCACGCTCATGGCGTCTCCTCCTGGGTGTAACGACCTGAGAGCGTCTCAGTCGTGATGTCAGCGGTGGAGCTGAAGGTCACGATCTTCCTGCCCTCCAGGTCACCCGAGGTGCCAGCCCCGAGACGTAGGGGTCGGCGACCGTGTCCATCTTGGCCAGCGAATCCAGCCAGTTCGCGACGCTGTTGAAAGTCAGGGCCTTGGCAGATACAGACAGGTTGCCCACCTTGCTGCCCACCTGGCCATCGCCCGTCGTCTCTGTGGCCTGGCCGGGTCCGATCACGGTTGCGTCGAGTGAGTCGAGACTGACCCCTGCGGGCATGGTCAGCGCCAGATCGTTGAGGAAGAACGACCAACGGACCTCGTTGCCCATCGCGACCACAAGTTGGCCCTGTGCGCCGTTCACCGCTTCGAATACCAGCGGAACGCCGGAGTAGCGGAGGCCTCCGTCTGCAGCAGCGTGCGCTGGAAGGTCGCCTGATCGAGACGCTCCTGTGCGGAGGTCGCCTTCTGCCAACTCACAAGGAACATCAGAGCGGCGACCAGCAATGCCCCGAGTAGCGCCGCGATGGCCCAGACCTTGGCCCGCCGCACGGCAGCACGCCGGGCGTAGGAGTTGGGCATGAGGTTCACGCGGGCGAGGGCGACCAGCCTGCTGGGGATCGGGGCCTCGTCGAGAGCTGGGGCCAGGACCTCTGCCTCCATCGGATCGGCGGACTCGCTCCGCCCGGACAGCATGCTCATGCGGCACCTCCCAGGGCGAGCCCCACGGGGACGACGGCGATCGGGTCGACGAAGTGCAGTTGCGCTGGGCTCAGGCCCGAGCGGCTCACATCGAGCCCCCCGAATGCGGAGCCGTACTCCACCTGCAGGCGGAGACGCTCACTCATCAGGTCCACGAGTCCAGCGAGGCGGGCGGTACCGCCGCTGACCACGACCCGAGTCACCATCCCGTGGCTCGAGGAGGCGACGAAGTAGTCCAGCGAGCCGCGGATCTCGTCGACGAGGTCACCGGCGACCCGGGCGATGACCCGGCGGGCGGCAGCATCCGCGGGGCCGTCCCCGACGAGTCCGACCTCACGCTTGACCTGCTCGGCCTCGACCAACCCAAGGCCGAGATCGGCCATCAGAGCGGAGGTGATCGACCGTCCACCGTGGAGCAGGATACGGACGAACCTCGGAGTGCCGTCCTCGTGGACGACGATGCTGGTGAGGTCAGATCCGATGTCGACCACGGCCTCCGGGTGCTGCTCGAGACCCAGCCCAGGGCCCCAGGCGGCCGATCGTAGGACGGCGAACGAGCTGAGGTCGACGACCTCGGGGGTGAGGCCGGCAGCGAGGACGGCGTCCATCGTCTTGGACACCATCTCCTCGACCGCGGCCACGAGCAGACCGCTCAGCGAGCGGGTGCCGTCGCTGGCGCGGATCTCCTCGAGAGGCGCAAAGTCCATCACCGCGGTGGAGGCGTCGATGGGAACCTGGTCGCCGACGACGAGTGGGAGTGCCTTGCGCAGCTCGGCATGCGAGCCGTAGTAGGGCACCTCCGCCTGCCGGATGACCACCCGAGGGTTGGCCACCCCCAGCGCAACCTTCTTGTGCGAGAAGCCGCCTCCCCGCCAGAGCTCCACAAGTGCTGCAGTCACGGACGCCGAGTCGACCACCTCCCCGTCGACCACGGCCCCATCGGGCAGCGCCAGTTGGCCGAAGTGCAGCAGCTGCGGGGTGGAGCCACGGAAGGACACCTCAGCAGCGCGCACGCTGGATGTCCCGATGTCCAGCCCGATCGTCGTTCGACGTCTCACGGCACTCTCCTTCACGAGAATCTGGTGAAGGAATCGGCCGCCCGGGCGGCGTACTTGAAGGGTTGACCTCAGACGGTCAGAAGCCCTGCGTACCAGGACACGATCGGCGCGCCGACCAGGATGCCGGTGAAGGCGCCCGCCACCATGAAGGGGCCGAAGGGGATGGCGGTGCGCCGCCCTGCGCGCCGGCCGAGCATGAGAGCCAGGCCGATGATCGCGCCGTAGACGAAGCCGAGGAACCCGCCGACTATAAGGACCCCCCACCCCAGCCAGCCCAGGGCCATGCCGAGGACGCCGGCCAGCTTAACGTCCCCCATCCCCATGCCCGCCGGGTAGATCAGGGCGGTGATCAGGTAGAAGGCGAACAGCGCCACGCCCGCGAGCAGCGCGCGCAGCAAGTCCGGCCAGGCCGGCTCGAGGATCGCTGGTATGAGCAGCAGCCCGGCCATGATCGGATACGACGGCAGGGTCAGGGCGTTCGGCAGCCGTTTGGTGTCCAGGTCGATGAACGCGAGGGCGACCCCCACCGCGGTCAGGTAGAGGTATGCCGGAAGCTCCCACGACAGGCCGAAGCGGACGGCCATCGCGGCGAAGAGCACGCCCGTGAGCAACTCGACGGCCGGGTATCGGGCACTGATGTGGGTTCCGCAATCCCGGCACTTGCCCTTGAGCAGCAGCCAGGACAGTACCGGGATGTTGTCACGCGGCGCGATCTCCGCGTCGCAGCCAGGGCAGTGCGAGGGCGGCGAGACGATCGACTCCCCCCTCGGCACGCGCCAGATCACCACGTTGAGGAAGGAGCCGATCAGCAGGCCGAGAACTCCGACGAACAGGACGAATGCCACCAGGTCACCCTATGACAGGCGTCACTTGATGTTGGTCTGGCGTCGGCAACTCGCCGGTCGTTTCTGCGGACCAGTCGCCGTTGGCCCACGGCGGGAAGTAGGGCGGTGACGTGGTCTGCAGGCGCTTGTCGTACGAGTAGTCCTTGAAGTAGCCGGTCGTGATGCTCCCCGTGCCGACGATGCCCCGCCACCGCTGGGCGATCGAGCCGCGGACGCTCAGCGTCCCCGGTGAGGCGCCCTGGTTGTAGCTCTCGACCCAGAAGGAGTGGGCGAGGGTCTGGATGCTGGCGTAGATCCACCGGTGCTTCTTGCTGTCACCCGCATAGGTCACGGGCGGCGACAGGTAGTCCAGGTTCGTGTAGCCGCTCGGGGTATAGGTGCACGTGGCACCATTGGAACCGCCCGTCGGGGTGTCCGACGGGGTGGACTTGCAGCTGGGGCTGCCGCTGCCGCCGAGCCGCCACGGTCCACGACGTCACCTCGACCGGGTGGTAGACGACGACCGAGTTCTGCGCCACCAGGCCGACGATGTCGGAGTTGTCCTTGCCCGTGTCGGCACCGAGTGCGGTGTTCGCGATACCGAGGTCGCCGGTCACCACGACGTTGTTCTCCGCCGCGATCGTCACACGACCCTTGACCGTGCCCTCGACGTAGACGTTGCCCAGCCCGCAGTCGAACTTCTTGGAGTGCGCATCCGACAGCACAGTGGGAGCCGCGGGCCACGCCGGTCGAAGACCGCGTCTTGCGGTAGGTGGGCAGCACGAAGCCGATGTCGGACACCGCACCGGCGATGCTCGACGACGCGGTGGGGATCACGTCCTTCGCCGCGCTGCCGGATGTGGTCCCGTTCACGATCTGGCCCGGGACGCAGGTGGCGCTCGAAGCCGAGTTCTTCACGTAGATCACCAGGCCGTCGGGAACGTTGACCGTCTGCTTGGCCGCCGGGTACTTCTGCCCGGTGGCCGGTCTTGTAGTTCGCAGCCGTCCCGCAGTTCGGAGCAGTGGCGATCACGGCCGGGTTCCCCACGAAGCCGATCGTCGTGCCCGCCGACATCGTGTTCCACACGTCCATCGTGCCGTTGGAGTTGAACCGGATCCGGGTGTCGCCGGTGAACTGGCAACCGGGCTTGTTGACCATGTCGCCGGTCGTGTCGGGCAAGAGGTTCGCGTTGGCCCATCTCGCGCCCAAGGACGCTCAGCGACGGGGTGCCGGAGCCGCGGAAGCACCCTGCGGTCTTGGCAGTGGCGGCGTTCGTGGTCGCTGACTTCGGGCATCCGGTCGCGTAGGTCGTGAAGCCCTGCTTGAACGTCGTGTTCCCGTTGATCATCGGGGTGTCATTGAAGTGGACCGGACCATCGAGCACATCGCCTGCGATGAACTGGATCTCCGACGCAGTCGGGGTTGCCCGACTTCGTCCGCTCGTTGACCTGCGGCTGCCACCAGTACTTGGCCTTGGTGGTTCCGCTCAACCCGCAGTGGTCGTGGCCCGCCCCGGACGGATAGACGACGGTGTTCTCCGGGTCCGCATCCTCGAAGTCCGTGACGTACAGGTATCGCTGGGAGCCCGCGATGGTGATCTTGGCCTGCAGGGTCCTCAGGACATCGCCGGACTTGCCCGGTCGAGGAGACCCAGATCGTGAACTGGTCCATCTGGCGGGAGTCGACGTCGTAGTGGAACAACGCGGCGTTCGGATCGCCTGGCTGAGCGCTGACCCAGCCCACAGGAGTCGAGGAGGTCCATCCGCACGGCTGGGTGAGCCACGCGGGATCGGAGTTGGGCCCCTTCAATGCCGGGTTGGTGCAGTCAGGGGTCGCGTAGTAGTTGCGGTCCTGGTTGAGGTGGCCCAGGTAGTGGTCGATGCCCGCTTGAGCGGCGGCCAGTGCCTCGACTCGCGCCTCGCCGTTGCGCGCCTGCGGCTGCAGAGCTGTCGCGTAGGCCAGGGCCGAGGCGACGATGACGCTACCCGCCAGCATCAACCCGATGACCATCATCATCGCGACCCCGCGCTCGTCACCAAGACGGCGCCGGAACGAACCAGCCATTGGGATCACCACTTCACGGGGTCGGGGTCGGCGAGGCCGTCGGGTTGTTGCCGGAGTTGACGAGACTGACCCGGGAGACGACGGTCGAGCTCTCATCCTTCGCCGACGTCTGGGACGTGACCACAATGTCGATGCTGTCAACCGCCTCGAGACCGTCGGCGGTGAGGGGCACCGCGAGCGAGCTCTGACTCTCGCCGTAGTAGGTGAACATCGTCGTGTTCTTGATGTTCTTAGCCAGGGTCCGGGTACGAATCTGACAACCCGCTGTCCCCACGGTGCAGTAGGTGTAGTCGTGGTTGCTGGGCAGGTGCTGGTCAGGCAACTGGTAGGTCTCCACCAGGTTGGTGCCCGAGAGCGTGTAGGAGATGCGGACAGGCCCGTAGCGGGTCATCGTGGAACCGGTCGGCTCGATCAGCGTGGAGAGCGCTGCGTAGAACGACACAGCCTTGCCATCGCCCTGAATGAACGCCGCGGCATCCGAGGTGGATCCCAGAAGGCGCGGTTCCACGGCGGTTCGCAGGGTCTTGGTCATGGCCTCGATGGCCACCTTGTTGGCCGACACCTCCTGCAGACGCAGCGAGTTGGAGCCCATGAGCCTCGTCGCCGTGGTCATGCCGGTCGCGACCACGGCGAACACCGTCACGGTCAGACCCATGGTCACGATGACCTCGATGAGCGTCATGCCGCCCTCACGTTGACCTCGGAGCCGCTTCAGCATCTGGCGCGTCATCAGTTCACCTCCATGTCCGGGAGCGTCACGACCGCTGGGGTGGCGGGGATCGCGCCCGTTGCGTCGACGACCACCAGCACCCCGGTGTCCTGTGGGCAGGTGCCGGGGCTGCTGATGTCGACGCACTGGGGCAAGGGCCAGTTGTAGCGAGGTTCGATGAGCCACGAGCCAGCTGGCAGGGAGGTCCGGAGGTAGCCGCCACCGCTCGTGGTCCCCAGGTTGAGGCGCGAGTCGTTCGAGTCGCATCCGACTCGTCGAGGATGGCTCGGCGGCGAGCGCGACCCCGTCAATCGGGACGGAGGCATGCACGGTCCTGATCTCGACCGGGGCCAGGAACACGGTGGTGTCCACGGTTCCTCCCGGGGTGACCGGCACGGACGTCGGCCGCGGGTAGTGCATCGGGTTGCCGACGGGGTCGCTCTGGTCACAGGTCCCCGCCCACACCGAGTAGCCGTCCGAGAAGGGCCAGAGCCCATTCACCGTGATCGGGTTGGCGCCGGTCGCAGGGTGCAGCTCACCCCCTGCAAGCCCCGAGTTGAACAACGTCAGGCCTGGCAAGGGGGACGGCAGCTGATGCCCGCTGGCAGTCGTGTACGTGACCCGGACGCCCGACGAACGCTCGTAGGAGATCGGAACCACCTTCAACTTGCCGAGTTCGAGGGACACCGACTTCTCGACGTTGCGGAATCCCTCCACGTTCGCGTACCCGGCCGAGTCCACCTCCAGCGTGTAGGTCCCGGCTGTGGAGAGCATGAACACGGCACACCCGTCGTCGGCCGTCTTGCGGGTGAAGGGGCCGGAGGGCCCGCTGGCCACGACCGGCACGTTCTCCGTGCCGGTGCCTGAGCTGTCAGTCAACTTGACCGCGAGGTATCCGACGTCGCCCTCAACGCCCTTGATCGGGGTCAGCATGGTGTTGCTCTCGACGTCATGGGATGTCCCCGAGTCGTTCCAGCTGACCCGGACATTCACCATGATGGTCAGGTAGTCGACCGACCCACCTCCATCGCAGGGGCTTGCTCCGTTGCCGGCAAGTTGCAGGCTGTTCGTACGCTCCACCGTGAAGCTCCGACCGTCAACAACCAGCGGTTGGCCAGCCGTGCCCCCCGGCAGCGGTGACCCATTGGTGACGGTCGTCGCCGCGATAGCGCCGAGCTGGCCGGACTTGTCCGCGTGCTGGAAGGTATTGCGCACGACCTCAAGCTCACGCTCGGCCAGGTGGGTGGCCTGCTGGCGCAGCCGGTCGTCCCGGGTCACCCGCATGGTCAGACTGAGCCCATAAGCGAAGGAGGTCGACACCACCGCAAGGATGGACAGCGCCACCACGGCCTCGATCAACGAGAAGCCGCGATCGACGGCGAGCCGACGGCGCAGGCGGGCGAACGGGAAGCGTCCCATGCGGTGGTTATCGGCGCGCGCGAAGGTCCGGGTGTAGCACTTCTCACCCGGACGCTGAGGCAGCCTGCACCTCGTCGAAGGTCGGGAAGCGGTAGATCATGTCCGCCTGCCATGGCGAGTCCTTCATCCATTCCGGGGCGATCTGCAAACTGATCCACTTCTCGGGCTTCACGATCGACTTCGGGCAGCCGGAGTCGATGATCCATTGCGGGCCAGCCACCGGATTCGACCCAGTGAGCCTCAGGGAATTGGGGAAGTCCTTGAGGTACCGGCAGACCTGCGTCATGTCCCGCTGGGCAAGGCCACCCTTGACCACTGCGGACATCGCCCCCTCGATCCCGGCATGGCTCAAGCCCTCCATCGCCATGAAGTCCACCATCCCCACAAGCCCTCCCTTGACGTTGGCGACGTCCGAGGAGGGCACGAGTCCGAACACGATTGCTCCGTCTTGGGAGCCCTCGGGGATCTGCACGTCCTTCATGGCATCCACGACCGCGACTGACCAGTTGGGCAGGCCGGCACTTCCGCGGGCGATGGGCTCCAGATGCGGGGGGAAGGCAGCGCTTCGGCCCATCGAGCCCACCGCGAGGAGGACAACCACGACGGCGACCGCCCCCCGAAGGACCACCCCGATCCAGTGACGCTCCAGCGTGCCGCCGCGGCGCCACAGGAGGGTCACCATGGTCACCAGTCCGGCCGACGCCAGGGGAATCACCACGACCATCGCCGTCCAGAGCGCCTTGACCGGGTAGTAGAGCATGAGATCCCACGATGAACCGGTGAGGTGCATGAGGAGGGCGACCACGCCAATCCCTGAGATGAGCATGCCCGTGGCCATCGCCGCCCAGCCGCGCTGGCCCCTGCGGAATGCCATCCAGGCCAACCAGAACGAGATGGCGATGGCCACGAACCACCACCGGTCCGGGCGGAAGAGGTTGGAGACAGTGGGAGTCGAGGCCTGACCGGTTGGGTCGAGGTCCCGTAGCCCCAGAACTCCATTGAGCACCAGGGCGCCCCCCAGCCCCCAGATGAACCAGTCTGCAGCCCGGCGGCGGCCACGATGGACGAACGCGACGAACCACGGGATCGCCGCGACGCCAACCATCGGCAGCATCAGCTGCCACGCGTTCGCGGTGACGGCAAGAGCGGAAGACGCGATGATGGTGCCCGCTGGTGCGCCAAGCGAGCCCTTCTGCACACCAAAACTCAGCAACGCGACGAGGCACACGCCGACGACCATGTTCATCACGTTCCCGAACGCCAGGAACGTGCTGAACCAGGCGGTCTGGATGAATGCCAACCCAGCCAGCCCGGCGGCGACCACGCCGGGCCATCGAGTCTCAACCACAACGTCCGTCATCCGATTCGCAGCCACCATGATCCCGAGGAGCATGAGGGCGAGCATGAGAAAGCCCAGCGGTGCAACCGCCGTCCAGAGCGCCCGCGCGTCCGTCGGGATTCCGGTGCCCGAGGTCAGCCAAGCACCCAAGGCGTGCAGGGCCTTGGGATAGCCCGCCTCACCCGGCGTGAGGGACCCTTCGTCACGGACGACACGGATGGCTCCCAGGTGCCTGAGGAAGTCGGTCCCCGAGCTGTTGATCCGGGACCAGGCCTCGAAAGGCTGGCTTACCACGACCCATGTGAAGAAGAGAGACAAGAGGGTGAAGCCACACGCCGCTGGCCAATCACGCCCCACGAGTTGCACCGTCCCCCCGCGCCTCCACGTAGCGATGCCGGTCAAGGCGCTGAAAGCCAAGATGCCTGCCCAGGCAGCGCGCCTTGTTCCCCATGCATCCACGTCGAGGAATCCCCCAGCGAGCCCCCAGACCAGGGCCCACGCGCACACCACGACGAAGCCTGCCGGCAGGGCCGCCACAACGGTTGACCCCGTGGTGCCTCCACGCGTGAGAGCGACCGCGGCGGCTCCGCACAGACCGAGGCACAGCAGGGCGATCATGGTCGCGTGTCCCACAAGGATTCCGAGGAGCAGAACGCCGGTACACGCCAGCCATGCCGCCGAGCGCGGCGTGGCTCGCATGGATCGCGTGTCTTTCAGCGGTCCATGACTCCAGTCCATCTCCGACGGCGCATCGGCCGAAACGTCCAGTCCTGAGGATGGAGCCTCTGCCATGTCAGGCCGCGCCGGGGTTTCGCTCGTCGCACTTTGCATGCAGGTGCTATCGGCAGTCGCATCGAGCCAATGAAGCAAGGGAGGCGCCTTCGACGCGTGGAGGCCCCGGACCTCACGGTCCGGGGCCTCCACAGGGCTAGTCAGATCACGTGCAGGGAGTGGTGCTGAGCCCACCGGGGCTCGAGTAGTAGAAGGCCTTGCCGCTGGCCGCGGTGGCCGTCATGCAGTACGACGTGTTGCCATTGACGCTGGCGGTGATGACTGCGGCATTGCCGGTGTAGTTCTTCGAGTCCGAGTACTTGAAGCCCATGGAGCCGAGCGCAGCCATGTTGGTCGTGTACGTGTTGCTCTCGGTCAGGAAGGTCTCCTGGGCAGTCGCCGCATTGCGCAGGTCGGACTGCACCGCAGCCTCCCAACCCTTCTGCCGCTGGTTCAGGAAGACCGGAATGGCGATGGCGGCGAGGATGCCGATGATGATGATGACGACCAGGAGCTCGATGAGGGTGAAGCCCTCCTCACCCCGCTCCTTGCGCAGCTTCTCCAACATGTGTTGCTCCTTGTGTTGTGACGTGAGGCCCGGCTTGGGTCCGGACAACCTGTGCATCGGAATCCGACATGGGGCACTTGAATCCCAGATCAACCCCATTTCCTCTGGCCTTGGAATGGGACCAGATCCGCAAACTCCCACATCCCGACATGCCGCATTCAGGCGGCCCAGAAAAGGGGTTGGGATGTGCCATCGACACAGTGGAGGCCCCCGACCGAACGGTCGGGGGCCTCCACTGTTCAGGTCAGATCAGCTGCATCCGACGGTGCTGAGCCCACCAAGGCTCGAGTAGTAGAAGGGCTTACCGCTGGCTGCAGTGGCAGTCAGGCAGTAGGACGTATTGCCCGTGACGGTGGCCAAGATGCTCTGGGCATTGCCGGTGTAGTTCTTCGAGTCCGAGTACTTGAAGCCCATCGAGCCGAGCGCAGCCATGTTGGTCGTATAGGCGTTGCTCTCGGTGAGGAAGGTCTCCTGGGCCGTGGCTGCATTGCGCAGGTCGGACTGCACGGCGGCCTCCCAACCCTTCTGCCGCTGGTTCAGGAAGACCGGGATGGCGATGGCGGCGAGGATGCCGATGATGATGATGACGACCAGGAGCTCAATGAGGGTGAAGCCCTCCTCACCCCGCTCCTTGCGCAGCTTCTCCAACATGTGATGCTCCTTGTGTCGTGACGTGGGGCCCGGATTGGGTCCGGACAACCTGTGCATCGGGACCCCACACCTAGTTCTTGACTCCCAAGACCGCAGTCACTCAAATGGGTGATGACACCGTCGATCACCGGTCCGGAGCCGGTCAGGTGAGACCAGTCAGGCGCACGTGTTGGCGTCCAGCGGCCCCTGCTTGGAGACAAGCCCGAGCGAGCTGCTGAGCCCGAAGTACCGACCCGACTCGGAACGTGCGGTCAAGCAGTATGACTTGCCCCCATCCGTGGCGAGGGTCATCACGAAGACCTCGCCGAAGTAGTTCTCACCCGGAGAGGGACGGAACCCGACGGACCGCAACTGCGCGACATCGATGGCGTACTCCCCGAGGGAACTGCCGACTAGTACGGTCTCCTGGGCAGTCGCAGCATTGCGCAAGTCGCTCTCGACAGCCGCGTCCCACCCCTTGCGCCGTTGGTTGAGGAACACGTCGAGGGCGATGCTGGCGAGAATGCCGATCACGACGAAGACCACGAGCAACTCGATCAGGGTGAAGCCGTCGCTGGACCTGCGTTCCGGACTTCGAAGCCATCCGAGGCGCCCCCCTCCTTCGGTTCTGCCCTACCCAGCCCCGCGGGCTGACCGATCTGAAGAGTCCAGTCGATCCGTCGTCCTCGGCTTCGTCGTGCAGCACGTCGTTCCTTCTACTGGATCAGGTCGAACACCTTGAAGATCGGCATGTAGAGGGCGATGATCATGCCGCCGATGACGACGCCCATGACGGCGATCATCAGGGGCTCGATCAGCGAAGTCAGGGCCTCAGTTGTGGCCTCGACCTCCTGGTCGTAGAACTCGCTGATCTTGTGCAGCATCTCGTCGAGTGCACCGGTGTCCTCACCGACGGACATCATCTGCACCACCATCGGGGGGAACACCGGGTGGTCGAGCAGGGGTCGCGCGAGGGACTCGCCCTGCCGCACGCTCTCCTGGACGTCGCGCACTGCCCGGCCGACCACGACGTTGCCCGTCGTGTCGGCCACGATGTCCAGGGCCTGCAGGATCGGCACGCCGGAGCTGATCATCGTCCCGAGGTTCCGGGTGAATCGCGCGACCGAGATCTTCTGGAACAGCGGTCCGAACACCGGCGCCTTCAGCTTCAGCGGGTCGACGACGTTACGGACCCGTGCGTGCCGGTGGAACTTCTTCCACAGCACCGCTAGGGCCACGAGGGTCAACCACGACGAATGGGCATCGTCGCCTTGCAGCAGCTCGGACAGGAACACGAGGAACCGGGTCGGCGCCGGCAGAGTCCCGCCCAGCGAGGTGAACATCTCCTTGAACGTCGGGACGATGAACAGCAGCATCCCGGTGACGCCGAGGACTGCCATCACACGCCACGACCACGGGGTAGGTCATCGCGGACTTGACCTTGCCGCGCAGCTTGACCTCGGCCTCGTAGTTGGAGGCCACCTGCAGCAGCGACCGGTCGAGGAAGCCACCGACCTCACCGGCCCGGCACATGTTGACCATCAGCGGCGGGAAGACCGTCGGATGCACCGCGAGCGCATCGCTGAGCGCACGACCGCCCTCGACCTCGTTGCGGACCTGGGCGAGCACCTTCGCCAGCGGCTTGCACTCGGTCTGCTCCTCGAGGATCGTCAGCGAGCGGAGCAGTGACAGGCCCGAGTTCACCATCGTGGCGAACTGCCGCGACATGATCGCCAGGTCCTTGAGTCCCACCTTGTTGCCGAAGCCGGGGATGGAGAGTCTCCCGCTTGAACCCCGCGTTGGCCTGCGTGATCGACACAGGCGCGTAGCCCATCGACTTCAGCCGGTCGGCCACCACCGCCGGGCGACTCAGCCTTGAGCTTGCCGCGCACCATCTTGCCCGAGCGGTCGCGGACCGCGTACTCGTAATCCAGGGTCTTGGCCATGTCCGCTCCCTCAACGCCGTCCGGCCATGCGGGTGAAGTCCTCGACGTGATGGCACTTCTCGAAGGCCATGTCGTAGGAGATGCGCCCTGCCTTCACCAGCTCCGCCAGGTTCTGGTCGAGCGTGTGCATCCCGTGGGTGGCCCCGGCCTGGAGCGCGGAGTAGATCTGGTGGGTCTTGCCCTCCCGGATCAGGTTCCGGATCGCCGGAGTGGCGACCAGCACCTCGGTCGCCGCAACCCGGCCGCGGCCGTCCATCGTCTTGCACAGCGTCTGGCAGACGATCGCCTGCAACGTTCCCGCCAGCTGCTGGCGGATCTGCTGCTGCTGGCCGGGCGGGAACACGTCGATGATGCGGTCGATCGTCTGCGCCGCGTCCTGTGTGTGCAGGGTCGCGAAGACCAGGTGGCCGGTCTCCGCGGCGGTCAGCGCGACCTGGATCGTCTCGAGGTCGCGCATCTCGCCGACGAGGATGATGTCGGGGTCCTGGCGCAGCACATGCTTCAGCGCGTTGGCGAAGGAGTACGTGTCCTCCCCCACCTCGCGCTGGTTGACCAGGCAGCTCTTGTGCTGGTGGAGGAACTCGATCGGGTCCTCGACGGTCATGATGTGCTCGTTGCGTGTGCGGTTGGCCTGGTCGACCAGCGCCGCCAGCGTCGTCGACTTGCCCGACCCGGTGGGCCCGGTCACCAGCACGAACCCGCGGGGCAACGCGGCGAAGTTGGCCATCGCCGGGGGCATCCCCAGCTGCTCGATCGTCTTGATCTCGAACGGGATCACGCGGAACGCGGCGCCCAACGAGTCCCGCTGCTTGTACAGGTTCACCCGGAACCGGGCGACCTCCGGCAACGGCGTAGGAGAAGTCGAGCTCCAGGATCTCCTCGAAGCGTTCCCGCTGCTGCTGGGTGACGATCGAGTACATGACCCTCTGGATGGTCTCGGGGGTCAGGGGCTCGGTGTCGGGGATCGAGCGCAGGCTGCCGTCCACCCGGACCGTGGGCGGGGCCCCGGCTGTCAGGTGCAGGTCGGAACCGCGCATCTCGAGCATGAGCATCAGGGCCGCGGCCAGTGAGAAGTCGTCACGCCGGATCTCGTCCTCGGTCGAGATGCGCGCGTAGGCAGCCGACTCCGACTCGGCGATCCGCACCTCCGGGATCGGCACGGCGCCCGGGGCACTCCGGGGCCAGTCCAACATCTGCGCCGCGAAGGTCCGGGGCCAGGCCCGGCACGGGCTGATGGGTGGGGGCGGGGGGCATTGGCGGGGCCATGGTTCCGGCAGGAGCGCCGTAGGCCGTGGGCGCGGCGGGTGCCTCGTAGGCCGCAGGGGCGGCGGGAGGAGCCAGGGCGTGGGTCGGCGGTGGGCCGTAGGCGGCCGGGGCTGGTGGCGTCGGCGCTGCAACGCGGGGCGCCAGACCTGGGGATCGCACTCGCCGTCTGCGCCGCCGGGGCCGACGGAGCGCTACCGGCAGGGGGAACGGGCGCGGTTGGCGGGACAGCCGAAACGGGCGGGACACCGGGAGCGAGTGGCGCAGCAGGCGGAGCCGCCGGCGCCGACGGGCGGGCACCGGCCGGGATCCCCGACCAGCGCAGGTCGCCGGCCAGCGGACCACTCTGGGGGCCAGCGGTCTGTGGGGCCACCCCGGGGATGAGCTCGTCCATGATCCCTCCGCGCGTCGACGCTGCAGGGCATACGCCCTCTGCGTGCTGCATCGGTGCGGGGACCGGGTGACTTGAGCCAGGGAGCGGACTGTCACACCACTACGCGCAGGATCTCGTCCAGGGACGTGATCCCCATGGCGACCTTGTGCATGCCGTCCAGTCGCAGCGAGACCATCCCCTCGGAGTGGGCGACCGCCTCGATGGTTGCCGAGGACGCCCTCTCCACCGTGAGCTGCTCCACCGCCTCGCTCACGCTCATCACCTCGTGCAGCGCGACCCGGCCCTTGTACCCGGTCTTGGCGCACTTGGCGCACCCCACCGCCCGATGGAGCATGGGCACCGGCTCGTCCGGCTTCCATGGGTATCGAGCGGCCACCAGGGTCTCGGGCGTCGGCGTGTAGGGCTCCTTGCACTTGCTGCACAGCCGCCGCGCCAGCCGCTGGGCCAGCACGCAGTCCAGCGCCGACCCCACCAGGAACGGCTCGATCCCCATCTCGATGAGCCGGGTGACCGCCGACGGGGCGTCGTTCGTGTGCAGCGTGGCGAGCACGAGGTGGCCGGTCAGCGAGGCCTCGATCGCGATCTGGGCGGTCTCGTGGTCGCGGATCTCGCCGATCAGGACCACATCGGGGTCCGCGCGCAGGATGGACCGCAGCGCGGCGGCGAACGTCAGCCCGGCCTTCGCGTTGGTCTGCACCTGGTTGATGCCCGGGAGTCGGTACTCGACCGGGTCCTCGACGGTGATGATGTTCACCTCGGGCTTGTTGATCTGGTGCAGCGTCGAGTACAGCGTGGTCGACTTGCCGGACCCGGTCGGCCCGGTCACCAGGATCATCCCGTAGGGCTTCATGTAGCTGGTCTGGTAGCGGTCGAAGTTGCCGCCGGTGAACCCGAGGTCCTTCAGGTCCAGCATGGCCGTGGTGTTGTCCAGGATGCGCATGACGACCTTCTCGCCCCACACCGTGGGGAGGGTGGCCACGCGCAGGTCCACTTTTCGGCCGTAGGCATTCACCGACAGTCGCCCGTCCTGGGGGATCCGTCGCTCGGCGATGTTGATGTCGGCCATGATCTTCAGGCGGCTGGTGACCCCGGACTGGATGGACTTCGGCGAGCGCATCACCTCGTGCAGCACGCCGTCGATGCGGAACCGGACGCGCAGGTCCTCCTCGGCCGGTTCGATGTGGATGTCCGAGGCCCCGTCCTGGATCCCCTGGGTGATCAGCAGGTTCACGAACTTGACGATGGGGGCGTCCTCGACCACCTCCTTGATCCGGGAGAGACTCTCCTCCTCGGGCGCCCGGACCTCGATGGCCGTGCTGAGGCTGTCGAGCTCGTCCCCGGCGCGGTAGGCGCGCGCGATCGCTGCCATGACGTCGCCACGCGTCGAGACGACCGGCTTGAGGTCGACCTTGGCGATCGTGCGCACATCGTCCAGCGCGATCACGTTGGCCGGGTCCGCCATGGCGATGACCAGCTTGCCATCGACGAAGCGCACCGGGACCAGCATGTGGCGCCGGCAGACGGCGCCCGGAACCAGCGCCGTGGCGGACGGGTCGATCAGGGCATCGCCGAGGTCGACGTAGTCCAGCCCGATCTGGGCGGCCAAGTGCCGCCACGAGGTCGGACTCGTTGAGCACGCCCTGGTCCACCAGGACCCGGCCCATGCTGCGACCGACCCGGCGCTGCTCCTGCCCGGCTTCATAGACCTGTTCGGGCGTGGCCAGGCCACGCTCGAGCAGGACGTCTCCCAACTGCTTCACGGCCCACGCTCCCCCGCGGGTCCCCGCATCATCCTGCCGGGCCCCGGGCCACCCCTTCGGGCGGCCCAGCCATCACAGTCCTCGGACGCTGGACATCAGGTGGGCGAGCAGGCCTCCGGCCAGGGGGTCGGGAACCGACTCCGCCTCTCCCCCGGCGACCTCAACGGGGACCGCAACCGACATCTCCGGCACCGCGGTGTACTCCGGGTCCGCCGCATGGGCACCCGCGGCCTGGGCGTACGGCGTCGGCTCACCAGCACCATCGCCTGGATCCCGCGGCTGCGGCACGAACTGCGCCACCTCATCGACTGGCGCGTACCCCAACGGGGCGTGCACCTCGTCGACGACCGCGACGGGCGCCAGCGGGACAGGGAACGCATCCGTGTGGCCATGCCCGTCGGCATCCTCGACCATGTCGGCGAAGCCGCTCCCGGTCCAGGGGCTCCGGGTTGCCGGCAGCCACCCCCGGGGCCTCGCCCAGACCCATCTCCTGTGCCCACGGGGACCAGGCGAATGACTCCGCCACCGGAGCGGAGACGGGATCGAGGTCGAAGGTGACCGGTGCACCCTCCGGCGCCTCAGGCTCGACGACGTATGTCAGTGCCTCCGCGTCGAGAATCACCGGCTCGGCGGCGAACCCGGCTGGATCGAGCTCGTAGGTGGTCGGCTCGACGGTCTCCGGAAAGCTCTGGGAGAGCACCGGCTCCGGGCCGGCCGGGAACTCCGGGGCAACCAGTGCAGCCCATTCGCTGGCAACCGCATACTCCTCGGCGGGGAAGGGCGCCGGATCGGGGGCCGGATCGGCATCGAAGGTCACGACCGTCTCTGGCTCCGAGACCACCCACGGCTCGGCTCCAGCGACCTGCCACTCCTCGACGGCTTCCGGCTCGGTGACGAACAGGTCATGGACGTCCGCGACGTTCTCCGGCTCCGGCGCCACTACAACCTCGATGACGTCGTCAACGGGGCCACCGGCGTCGAAGGTGTCGAGCATCTGGTTGGTCCGCTCCTGCTCGGCGTCACCTCCGCCGACCTGGACCGCCACCAGCCCGCGTCCCATCAGCTGGACCAGGCGATTGCCTGCGGCCAACGGCGAGGCGCCCATCGCCGCGAGCACCTCCGCCAGCGTCCGCCGCCCGTCCACACGGGCCAGCACGGCCCAGTCCTCCAGGTCGACGACCGGGGCGTGGTCCACGCTCGGTGCAAGGGCCAGGACGCTGTCGGACTCCGGCAGGGCGGCCCGCAGGTCGCGCCACTCCTGGGCACGCTCCCGGGCGGCAGCCACGAGCTCGTCGACGTCGAGGCGCACACCGATGTCGCCCGGATCCTGCGGCCCGACCCACACGGCGAACTCCCCCGACGTCCAGTCGAGCATCTCGCCGACCGCCTCGGTGCAGTGCTCGGAGGCCACCTGCTGCGCGGCATCCCGGTCCACGACGCCGGAGTCCACGAGCGCACGCACCGGATCCTCGGTCTGCAGGGACTGCGCCAGGTCGTCGACAGGAACCGGCAGGGCGGCAACCACGCTGCGCAGGAGACCCGCACGGGTGCTGTCCGCAGTGGCCGACGAGATCCGTCCGTCCACCAGGTGAACCGTGCCCACGGAATCCGAGGACGTCACCTGCATGCGCGCGGTGCGTCCGCCCATCCCGAGCAGGGACAACACCTCGCCGAGGCTGAACTCGGACAGGCTGCCGGAGAGGTTGGTCGTCATGGTGTCGGCCCTCCTGGGGTGCCCGGGCGGGTACGAGGGGCATCGGCGTGCATGAACTCAACGCTCATTGCTGCCACCTGCTCCCTGGGACCCTCACCGGATGCATAGGCGTGGGCCAGCCCCACTCCTCGGCTGGTGAATCGTCAACGGCCCTCAGTGGCTTGAGCTGCCCTGCTCCATTCGAGTTCAGCCCTCAAGGCGTTCCGCATGACCGCAACGTCGGGATCCAGCTCGGTCATGAGCCGCACCTGCGCGACGGCCTGATGGAGCAGCATCTCGTCGCCGGCCACGGCCTGACCGCCGGCCGCACACCACGCCGACACGAGAGCCGGCGGCCACGGTGCGTACGAGACGTCCAGCAACCACCCCGGCAGAGGGGGAACACCACCCGCGAGCCCCGCAGCCGCCGCGGCCGGGACCGTGCACACCACGATCGCCGCCTCATCCCGGGACGGAAGCCGGGCGGGCCAGCCCCTCAGCTCGAGCCCGAGCCCGAGCCTCTCAGCGACCCCGACGAGATCGCCGGCGGCCTCAGGGCGTCGGGCCCGCACGACCGCGCTCGGGCACCCCATGCCGGCAAGTGCCGCCAGGGCGGACGCAGCGGTCGCTCCACCGCCCAGCACGACGGCCGGCCCTGCTTGGGCGCCGATCCCGCGCAGGGCCTCGATGATCCCGCTGACGTCCGTGTTGTGACCGACAAGTCCCTCGGGAGTGAACACCACGGTGTTGGCCCCGCCGACGACACCGACCAGGTCGCTGGCACTGTCCAGCAGGGGAAGCACTGCCCGCTTCAGCGGCATCGTCAGCGACAGCCCCACCCAGTCAGGACCGCACGCGGCCAGGAACTCCGCCAGCCCCGCCGAGTCCACCTCGATCGCGTCGTACGTCCAATCAAGCCCGAGCTGGTCGTAGGCGGCACGGTGCAGCAACGGCGACAAGCTGTGAGCGATCGGACTCCCCAGCACGGCCGCCCTGCGGCGCTCCCCCACCGCAGACCCTCGGCGAAGGCTTGGAACCTCCGCGCCGACAGGGTGGGTCTGACCCTTCGCGGAGGGTCCGGGGGATCGTGAGGGCACGGCGGTCACTCCGGGTTGGCTGCGAGCCAGGCTGTCAGCTCCGCCTTGAACCCCAGGAACTCGTCGTAGTTGTTCGTGAACTTCGTCTCGCCCGTGTCCGGGTTCACGGTCACGTACCAGAGCCAGTCGCCCTCGGCCGGATTCAGCGTGGCCTCGATGGCGGCCTCACCGGGTGAGTTGATCGGGGTGGGCGGCAGGCCCTGGTACTTGTACGTGTTGTACGGGGACTCCGTGTTCTGCAGCTCCTCGGTCGTCAGGTTGATCTCCGACTTGTCGAGGGCGTAGTTGATGGTGGCGTCCAGCTGCAGGTACCCGTACGTTCCACCCCACGTGGCTTCATCGAGTCGGTTGTAGATCACGCGCGCAACCTTGTCGAAGTCGTCGGGATGCCCCTCGGCCTGCACCAGGCTGGCGATGATCATCGCCTCGTAGGGCGTCACGCCGTTCTCCTTGGCCCCCGCGTCGAGGTTCAGCTTCGTGGCCGATTCGTCCCAGCGGTCCACCAACCGGGTCAGGATCTCGGTCGCCGACTCGCCCTTCTCCAGCTCGTAGGTCGCGGGGAAAAGGAAGCCCTCGGCGTTGTCGTCGGCGTACTTGGGCAGCCCGATCTTGCCGCCCTTCGAGGCCGCCACGAGCTTCTTCTTCGAGATGCCGGTGGCCGCCGAGATCGTCTCGATGCTCTGGGTGAACCGCAGCCCCTCCCGCAGGAGCAGCTTGTCGGTCAGCCGCGCATCCGGGTCGATCATCCGGTCCACGGCGGCAGCCGCACTCATCTCCTTGCGCATGTCGTACAGACCGGGGCCGATCTTCTTGGCCGCGGGCTCCTTGGCGGCCGCCTCCAGCCAGGCGTCCACGGACGCCACCACGCCCAGCTCCTTGAGTGTGCGCCCGATCTCGGTGAGCGTCTGGCCCTCCTCGACCTTCACCTCGACCGGGTCGGTCCCCTCCCCGACATAGTCAGCAGGACCGCCGAAGCTCGGGATGTTCTCGATCGCGAACTTGACCCCCAGCCCGATCATCGCGAGAACGCCGAGGCTCAGCAGGATCGCGATCCAGGAGCGGCCGCGGTGCCGGGGGCCGTCTGGCGGCCGGCTGTCCGACGACATCTGCAGGCCGAGGTTGCTCATCTCACTCCTGAACGAGGGTCCCGGGCGCGACGCCGGTCGCGCGCTCACTGTCGACAGCGTATTGGACGATCACCACGGCAGCCGCTTGATCCACCACGGCACGACTCGTGCGCGACGACCGACCAGCCGCCCGTAGGTCCCGGGTGGCTGAGACCGTCGAGAGCCGCTCGTCAACGAGTCGCACCGGGACCGGCGCCACGACGGGCACGAGCTCGGTGGCGAACTCCCGGGCCACGCCGGCCGCCGCACCGGGCTTGCCCGACATCGACAGGGGCAGCCCGACGACTACCTCGACTGCCTCGTGCTCGACGACAAGCTCGGCGATCCGCGCGAGGTCCCCCTCCCCACGGGCCACGGTCTCCACGGGGACCGCAAGCAACCCGGACGGGTCGGTGCGGGCCACGCCGATCCGCACGGATCCGACGTCGACCCCGATCCGGACGCCCGGACGCACTACGCCCGTGCCGCCAGGTACTCGCGGGCAGCAGCGAGTGCCGCCTCGACTCCCGCAGGGTTGGATCCCCCACCCTGCGCGGCATCGTCCTTGCCTCCGCCACGACCGTCCACGGCGGGAAGCGCGGCGGCGAGGATGTCCTTGGCGCTCAGGCCGGCCCGCTGCCCGATCGGGTTCACCGTGACCAGCAACGAGACCTTCCCGGCATCCACGGCTGCGCCCACCAGGACCACGGGGATATCGGTCGCCGTCATCTGCAGGGCGGCGTTGGTCGCCTCGCGCAGGTCCGCTCCGGTGGATCCCTCCGGCAGGGAGTAGGTCCACACCCGGGCACCGCCGATGTCGTAGCGCGTGCCGATGGTGCCCTCGATGTTGGCCATGATCGCGATCTTGCGCATCTTGGAGATCGTCGACTCGGCCTCCTTCAGCTTGTCCAACAGCCCGCCGATCCGGTCCGTGAGCTCCTCGGGCCGCGCCTTGACCATCTGCGAGAGGTTGTTCACCAGGATGTGCTCGCGGGCAAGGTGCCGGTACGCGTCGGCACCGACGAGGGCCTCGATGCGCCGCACCCCGGAGCCGATCGAGGCCTCGGAGACGAACTTGACGACGCCGAGCTGCCCGGAGCGGGCCGTGTGGGTGCCACCGCACAGCTCACGGGCCCAGTCCCCCACCGACACCACCCGCACGCTGTCGCCGTACTTCTCGCCGAACAGCGCCATCGCGCCGATCGCGCGGGCCTCGTCCTGGCTCATGTACTGGGCGGTGACCTCGAGGTCGTCGAGCAGCAGCGTGTTGACCCGGTCCTCGACGTCGTTCATCACCGACGCCGGGACTGGAGCCGGGTTCGGGAAGTCGAAGCGCAGCCGGCCGGGCGAGTTCTCCGAGCCCATCTGGGTGGCGGTCTCACCGAGGATCTCGCGGAACGCCTTGTGGATCATGTGCGTCGCGGTGTGCGCCCGCGAGATGGCCAGGCGGCGCGGGATGTCGACCTCACCGATCGCGCCCACGCCCACCTCAGCCTGACCGTCTGCGACGGTGGCGCGGTGGACGAACAGCCCGGGCACCGGCTGCTGGACGTCGTAGACCTCAAGCAGAGTGCCGTCGGCAAGGCGGATCACACCCTGGTCGCCGATCTGGCCGCCGCCCTCGGCGTAGAACGGGGTGCGATCCAGGATGGCCTCGACGTGCTCCCCCGGTCCGACGGCAGCAACCGACTGGCCGTCCACCAGCAGGCCGCGCAGGACGCCCTCGCTGACGACCTCGGTGTACCCCGTGAAGTCGGTGACTCCCGAGGAGTCCATGACCTCGCGGTACACCGTCGCGGGCGTCAACCCGGCCTTGCGGACCCGGGCGTCGGCCTTCGCGCGCTCCTTCTGCTCGTTCATCAGGCGCCGGAAGCCCGCCTCGTCGACCTCGACACCGGCGTCGGTGGCCATCTCCAGGGTGATCTCGAACGGGAAGCCGAAGGTGTCGTGCAGGGCGAACACCTCGTCGCCGGGCAGGACCGTGCCGCCGGAGGTCTTCACCCTGGTGACGGCCGTGTCGAGCAGGGTCGTGCCCCTGCCGAGGGTCTCGAGGAACGAGGCCTCCTCGCCGACGGCGATCGACGTGATGCGGCCCGCGGCGTCCACCAGCTCCGGGTACTGCGGCCCCATGGCCTCGATGGCGGCGCCGACCAGCTCGCCCATCGACGGGTCGTGTGCTCCCAGCAGTCGCATCTTCTGCACGACGCGGCGCATGATCCGGCGCAGCACATACCCGCGGCCCTCGTTGCCGGGCAGGACGCCGTCGCCGATCAGGAACGCGCAGGTGCGAGCATGGTCGGCCACGACCCGAAGGTCCACGTCGGTCTTGTGCACGGCCCCATACGTGGCCCCGGACAGCGCCATCGCCCGCTCGAGGATGTGCTTGGTGGTGTCGATCTCGTAGATGTTGTCGACGTCCTGCAGCAGCGCTGCCATCCGCTCGAGGCCCATGCCGGTGTCGATGTTCTTGTTCGGCAGGTCCGCGCGGATGTCGAAGTCGACCTTCGTGCGCACCTCGGACAGCTCGGACTGCATGAAGACGAGGTTCCAGACCTCGAGGTAGCGATCCTCGTCGGCCTCGGGCCCGCCCTCCCGACCGTGCTCGGGGCCGCGGTCGTAGTAGATCTCCGAGCAGGGGCCGCCGGGGCCCGGAACACCCATGTGCCAGTAGTTGTCCGCCAGGCCGCGACGCTGGATGCGCTCCATCGGCACGCCGGCGATGGTGTGCCAGATGTCGATGGCCTCCTCGTCGTCGCCGAGGACCGTGACCCAGAGCTTCTCCTCGGGGAAGCCGTAGCCCCCGTTGGACACAGACCCGGTGAGGAGCTCCCACGCCAGCGGGATCGCCCCGGCCTTGAAGTAGTCGCCGAAGGAGAAGTTGCCGGCCATCTGGAAGAAGGAGGCGTGCCGGGTGGTCCGTCCGACCTCCTCGATGTCCAGGGTCCGCACGCACTTCTGGACGCTCGTGGCCCGCGGGTAGGGCGGGGTCGCCTGGCCGAGGAAGTACGGCTTGAACGGGACCATGCCCGCGTTGACGAACAGCAGCGTCGGATCGTCGAGGAGCAGGCTCGCGCTGGGGACGGGCGTGTGCCCGCGAGTGGCGAAGAAGTCCAGGAAGCGCCGACGGATCTCGGCGGAGTCCATCTGGTCCATGCTCATGAGGGGGTGTTCCTCGGCTTGGCGGATGTCGTCACGGGCGCGGGGACCCAGTCGTCGGGGAGCGGTCCGCTGGTGACCTCCTGCGCGGTCCCGGTGAGCAGACGCCCGTCGCGCCGCGCCTTCACGTCAGCAAGCCGGCCGAGCCCGTTGGCGGTCTTCCCGGCCAACTTGCTCGTCGTCTGCGCAGCCACCTGGGCCGAGCCCAGCGGACCCAGCTCCTTGGCCCGCGCGGCTGCCTGCGTGCCCTTGCGGTAGGCCACCACTCCGCCCACGGCGCCCACCACCATCCAGAACGTCCTACTCATGGAACGAACCCTAACGCCCCGGATTCGCTCCCGTCGGGCGTTGCGACAATCCGCTCCCATCAGAACCGGGGCAGATCGTCGGGGTGGGCGGAGATCGCCGGCGGGACGTCGGGCGATGCCGGGCACCCGGGTGGTCAACCGGGGCCGGGGCGTCCGTCGGGCTGCTCGCCGGCGAGTGCCGTGCGCAGGCGGGCCAGGACGTCTCCGAGCCTCGCCTCGACACCGTGGCCGGCGGGTTCGTAGTAGTGCCGACCGACGACCGGGTCCGGGGCGTACTGCTGGGCCAGCACGCCCGACGGGTCGTCGTGGGGGTAGCGGTAGCCGACCACTCCCAGTGTCGCCGCGTTCGGGTAGTGCCCGTCGCGCAGGTGTGCGGGCACTGGGCCCACGCGCCCGGCCCGCACGTCGGCTTGGGCTGCGTCGATCGCCCGGACCACGGCATTCGACTTCGGGGCCAGTGCGAGGTGGATCGTTGCCTGCGCCAGGGGCAAGCGCGCCTCCGGGAGTCCGATCTGGGCCGAGGAGGTCATGGCAGCCGTGGCCACGCCGAGGGCGCTGGGGTCCGCAAGGCCGATGTCCTCGCTGGCCAGGATCACCAGCCGGCGGGAGATGAACCGCGGGTCCTCCCCCGCCTCGATCATCCGGGCCAGGTAGTGCAGGGCGGCGTCCACGTCGCTGCCCCGCACGCTCTTGATGAACGCCGAGATCACGTCGTAGTGCTGGTCACCGGTGCGGTCGTAGCGGACCAGGGCCCGCTGGACCGCGACCCCTACATGGTCGGCGCTGATCTGCGGCGGCGTCCCCTGGCCCTCTGACTCCACCTCGACGGCCACCCCGGCGACCCCCTCGGCGGCCGCCTCGAGGTAGGTCAGCGCGCGACGGGCATCCCCGCCGGAGTAGCGGATCAGGTCAGCGCGCGCCGCCCCGGACAGCGCGACCCGACCCGCGAGGCCGCGAGGATCGCCCACCGCCCGGTCGAGCAGCTCGCCCACCTCCTGGTCGGTCAGCGAGCTCAGGGTGAGGAGCAGGGACCGGGACAGCAGCGGGGAGGCGACGGAGAAGCTCGGGTTCTCCGTGGTCGCCGCGACGAGCGTCACCCAGCCGTTCTCCACACCGGGGAGGAGCGCGTCCTGCTGCGTACGGGTGAACCGGTGGACCTCGTCGATGAACAGGACGGTCGGCACCCCGGACATCCGGGCGGTGTCGATCGCGGCACGCACGTCCTTGACCCCGGCAGTGACGGCGCTGAGCTCGACGAAACGCCGGCCCGCGGCGCCGCTCACGAGGGACGCGATCGTGGTCTTGCCGGTGCCCGGTGGACCCCAGAGGATCACCGAGGCCGCGCCGGACCCGTCGATGAGCCGGCGCAGCGGCGACCCGGGTGCCACGAGGTCGCCCTGCCCGACGAGCTCGGAGAGGTCTCTCGGACGCATCCGCACAGCCAGGGGGGCGGTGGCATCCGCCGAGCGGTCACCTAGGCCCGGGGCGTCGAACAGCGACGGGCCTGAGGGGGTCGTACGGGAGGGGCCGGGCACGCCGCAATGATAGGCACCGTGAGCACCCGCCTCCCCGACCCCTCGCTGGCCGACCGGATCCGATCGGCGATGCCGCGCGACGACGAGGGAGCCCGGGCGTACCTGGAGATCGGAGCCCGCCTGGACGCCGTTTCGTCGGTGCACGTCGAACCCGGCGGGGTCGCGTGGCGCTCGCTGCACGCCACCTGGGACCGGCCGTGGATCATCGCCATGGGGCAGGATCCCGCGGCCGTGGCGCGATGTGTCGTCGCCCTGGTCGACGACGGTGGGCTGCCCGAGGGGATCACCGTGGAGCGGATGGCCTTCAGCCGGCTACCTGCCCGGATACGTCCCGTCGAGCACTGGGAGTGGGACTGGTGGTTCACCCGGTCCGCGCCACCGGTGCGCGCTGGCGAAGCCCTTGTCGTCGCGCTCGGTGCCGACGACCGGCAGATCCCAGAGCTGCTGGCGATCGCATCGCCGGACGCCATGATCCGGCCCGGGGACGAGCGAATCCGGGGCTGGTGGGGAATCACGTCCCGGTCGCTCGGTACCAGCGGGGCGACCGACTCCCGGCATGACGCCGCCGCCGCACCCGTACCCGCCGCCCCCGACGAGCTCGTGGCAATCGCCGCCGTGACGTCGATGCGTCCAGGTATCCCGCACCTCGGATCGGTCGCGACCCATCCCGACTGGCGCGGCAGGGGGCTGTCCCGGGATCTGTGCGCCCGGCTGACGCGCGACGCGCTCGCCGAGGGTGCCCCGGCCGTCACGCTGGGAATGCACGCGGCGAACCGATCGGCCCGGGCTGTCTACTCGTCGCTGGGCTACACCGTCGGCCACCGATGGGCCAGCGGTCGAGTGACACCCGGAATCGGGTGATTGCAGGGCTACTGTGAGCCCATGGCCCGTCGAATCATCGCTGCCCTGCTCATCATCGTCGCCACCGTGCTGGCCCCCTTCGCCGTCGGCGCCCTCTGGGCCGAGCGCACCATCACCGAGACGGACACGTTCACCGAGACCCTTGCTCCCCTTGCCGACGATCCGGCCGTCCAGCAGACGGTCGCGACCGAGGTCTCAACCGCCCTCATCGATGCGATCGACGCGAAGACGCGGGTCGCCGAGGCGCTGTCGAAGTTGAACGGCCCGCTGGCCGGCGTACGACCCGACTCGGCCATCGCCGAGGGGATCGCCTCGGGGATCAACGGGGCCATCCAGTCCGGGGTCACCTCGTACACCCAGAGCGACCGATTCGGCGACGCATGGATGGCCATCGCGACGCTGCTCCAGGAGCAGTTCGTCAAGCTCCTCAACCGTGACACGGCAGACGCCGCCGTGACCCTTCAGGACGGCCAGATCGTCCTGGACACGAAGGTCGCGGTGGAGAAGGTCCAGGCCCAGCTCGTCGAGCGCGGTGTGCCGTTCGCCGACAAGCTCGAGGTTCCTGGTCGTGAGGTCGTGCTCGCCGACACGCCGAACCTGCAGACCGCTGCCACCGCGCTGGGCATCTTCCTCCCGGTCGCGAACTGGTTGTGGCTCGTCGTCCTGCTCATGTTCCTGATCGGGATCCTGCTGTGGCGCCCGCGATCGCGGGGCATCATGTGGGCCGGGATCGGCCTCGCGGTCGGCGGAGGCCTCATGTATGCGGGGCTGAACCTCGGGCAGGCGCAGGTCGTCGCTCAGGCGCCGGCCGACTTCGCCGACGTCCTGCGCTCGGTCAGCACGACGATGCTGCGATTCCTGGTCAATGCCACCCTGGTGATGATCTGCCTGGGCATCGCCCTGGCGATCGCCGGGTGGCTCGCCGGAGCCACGCGGTCGGGCCGCAAGGTGCGCGACGCCATCGCCGGCGCGGCGCACCGCTGGGGCAGCCCGCTGGCCGACGGCCCGGTGGGTCGGTTCACCTCGGATCACCCGATGTTCGTGCCAACGCTGCGCGCCATCGTGATCGCGCTCACAGCCGCCTACCTGATCCTGGTGGATCGGCGCAGCCCGTCGATGATCCTCTGGACGTTCGTGATCATGGCCGTGGCCCTGCTGCTGGTGGAGATCATCGAGGGCGCGGGCCGTGGGTACGAGGAGCCCCGCGCTGGTGCGATGGTGGCCGAGTCCGCCGCTGCACCTGTCGGAGGCGGGCAGCCGTCCACCGCCCACGAATCGGTCGCAGGCGACCCGCCGCCCACGGACGAGTCTGCGCCCGGCACCGATCCGGCCTAGCGGTTCTCACCCTCGGCGACATCGGCTGCGTTCATGCGGGCAAGCCGATCGTTGTAGGCAGTGAGTTCGGCGTCCCCGTCGAGGTCCGCGCGCCGGTCCATCCGCCGGGCCTCGCGCTCATCCGACCTCGCCCACTGGAATCCCAGGACGATGGCTACCACCAGCGTCGGGATCTCCCCGAAGCCCCACGCGATGGCCCCCGCGTTGCGAGTGTCAGCAAGCGTGTCGGTCAGCCACGGCGGCGTCACGACCGCGTACCACTCGGGGACCATCGGAACCTCGGTCATCATCATCGGGACCGCGAAGAACGAGTGGATCACCAGGGATGCCATCAGCAGGATGAGCCGTGCGGGGTACCCGAGCTTCCGCGGCCCGGCGTCCACGCCGATGACGACCCAGTAGAACAGGTAGCCGGCAGCCAGGAAGTGCACCTGCATCGCGAAGTGGCCCAGGTGCGAGGACATGAGCGTGGAGTAGAGGCTGGTGTAGTAGAGCCCGTAGAGACCGATCGTGTAGATGAACAGCACGTACAACGGGTGGGTGACGAAGCGGGTCACCGGCGAGTGCAGCCCCCAGATGATCCACTCCCGCGGACCGCGCGCGCCACCCGTCGCGGCCGGGATCACACGCAGGGCGAGGGTGATCGGCCCACCGAGGACGAGGAACACCGGGGCCAGCATCGCCAGCGCCATGTGGGAGACCATGTGCAGGGTGAACGACACAGGGGCATACCACGCCACCCCCGAGCACGTGGCCCAGATCACCACGCTCCATCCGAGCAGCCAGGACACAAGTCGCATGACCGGCCACGTATCCCCACGGCGGCGCAGCAGCAGGTACCCCGTGGCGTACAGCGCCATGGCCAGCAGGGCCGCGGTGAGCCAGACCCAGTCCGGGTGCCATCCCAGTGCGACACGTCCGAACGTGGGTGCCGGCGGGTAGAGGTAGCCGATCAGGTCCTCGCCCAGGGTCGGGAGGTTGACCGCCTGGCGAGGGAAGGCCGAGCGCGCCAGGACCACTGCGAGCCCGAGTGCGGTTCCGAGGGCCACCACCTCGGCCAGCATCCGGCCCGAGTGGATCGCCCCGTCAGGGCGGCGCGCCTCACGCCGCACGGCAGCACCCAGCAGGACGGCGATGACCAGGGCGAAGATCTTGAACAGGACCATGTTGCCGTACTGAGTGGTGAGCAGCTCGCTGGGCGAGTCCATGCGGGTCGCCGCCGAGGCCAGCCCGGTCACGGCCAATGTCGCCACGGACGCGATCGCGACGACCCCGAACCGGCGGACCCGCTCCCCCATCTGGGGGGAGCGACGCACTGCGTGGGTGGCCAGGGCCAGCACGCCACCGCCCCACGCCGCTGCGGCAACCGTGTGCAGGAACCCGCTGATCAGTGCCAACGAATGCCCGCCGAGCCCGGCCGCGTGCCCCGTGAGCGAGGGGATCCCCACGGCGACAAGCCCCACGGCGAGCCAGCCGGCAGCCGCCCCGAGGGAGCGCACGATCGAGAACCCGAGACCCGCCGCACACGCCAACCCCGCGGAGATCACGAAGGCACGGCTGACCTCCACGTCCCACAAGTAGGTCGACACGATGCCGGGGCTCGCCAGGTCGGACAGCCCGATCCCGAGCACGTCGGAGAGGGTGAACAGCGCGAACAGCACGCTCGCAGCAGCCATCACGAAGGCAGAGACCGAGGCCACAGCGAGGTCCGCCCGGCCAGAGCGGGTCAGGCTGGACCGGGCGTCCGGGTCGAGGGCCACTGCGGAGATGCCGAAGCCGACCATGGCCCCCCCTGCCAGGAGCGAGACCAGCCGCAGCATTGGAAGCCCATCGACCACGAGCCTTCCTGCATCCGGGAGTCCGTCGCCGACGGGCTGCCACCAGACCCCGGCTGCTATCGCCGCGACGACCAGTGCCAGGAAAGCGGCCATGGACCACAGTGCCCGGGGCAGGACGGCGGACCGCCCTGTGGATGCCGCGTGCGTCTCGCGGGCATCCGGGGCGGTCCTGGCTGTCATCGCGTCCGTCGCATGACCCAGGTGCCGGCCACCGCACCGATCAGGACCGCCAGGCCGATACCGAGGACCCAGGCCAGGAGGCCTGCGTCCGCCTCGTCCTGGGCGGGCGCAGGGCTGGCCGACACCGGTGCCGGGCTTGCGGGAACCGCCGAGGGGCTGGCCGAGACGGCCACCGGGGAGTCCACCGCGGCACCTACCGCCTGCTGGACTGTGAAGGTGATCGTCCCGTCGATGGGATGGCCGTCAGCGGACACCACCCGGTATGCCGCCCGGAAGTCCCCAGCCGGGCTCGACTCCGGCCACGTCACCGACACGGTGTCCCCGTCGACCTTGACCGGCCCCACCTCGAGGCGTGTATCCGCCGCGACATCGGTCAGGGTGACGGCGTTGCCCTCGGCGAGGATCTGCTCGCCGAAGGTGAAGATGATCGCCGCAGGAGCCGAGACCAGAGTGGCCCCGTCGCTGGGATCCGATGACTCGAGCTCGGCGTGCGCCCCCGCGGGTGACACTGCGACGAGAAGTGCGAACGCCGCCAGAACACCGACGATCCATCCCCTGATCATCTGGGCCCGCATGCCATCACATCCCTTCCGGTGCTCGTGGACCCCGTCTCGTCCCACGAAGCGCCTCAAGCCTACGAAGACCTCACGCACCCGGCTCGGGCTGGGGTGCCGCCTCGTCACCGACTGGCGTCGCGTCGATCCCAGCCTCCTTGCGCTGCACCGTGGTGATGGGCGTCGGAGCGCCGGTCAGCGGGTCCTGACCCGCCCCGGTCTTGGGGAACGCGATGACCTCACGCAAGGACGAGGCACCGGTGAGCAGCATCACGATCCGGTCCCAGCCGAAGGCGATGCCGCCGTGCGGGGGCGGCCCGAAGGCGAAGGCGTCGAGCAGGAACCCGAACTTGTCCCGAGCCTCCTGCTCCTCGATGCCGAGCACGGAGAACACCCTGCTCTGCACCTCGGCACGATGGATACGGATGGATCCGCCACCGATCTCGTTGCCGTTGCAGACCAAGTCGTAGGCGTAGGCCAGCGCCTCGCCCGGGGAGTCCTCGAACCGGTCGATCCACTCGTCGTTCGGTGAGGTGAAGGGGTGGTGCACCGCCGTCCAGCCCGGCGTGCCGTCGTCGGAGACGACCGCCTCGAACACCGGCGCATCGACGATCCACAGGAACGACCAGGCATCGGGGTCGATCAGGTCGCCACGCTCGGCGATCTCCAGGCGTGCCGCCCCGAGCAGGGCCCGAGCCTCCGATGCGGCACCCGCTGCGAAGAAGATGCAGTCCCCCGGCCGAGCCCCCGTCGCTGCGGCGAGGCCCTCGCGCTCGGCCTCGGTGAGGTTCTTGGCCACCGGGCCGCCCAGGGTTCCGTCGTCCGCGAGGGTGACGTAGGCAAGTCCACGGGCGCCGCGCTGCTTGGCCCACTCCTGCCAGGCGTCGAAGGTGCGCCGCGGCTGCGACCCGCCACCGGGCATGACCACCGCGCCGACGTAGGGCGCCTGGAACACCCGGAAGTCCGTGGCGGCGAAGTACTCGGTGAGCTCCACGAGCTCGACGTCGAACCGCAGGTCGGGCTTGTCGGAGCCGAACCGGCGCATCGCCTCGGCGAAGGTCATGTGCGGGATCTCGCCGATCTCGTGGCCGACGGTCCCCGCCCACAGGGCCCGGACGACGTCCTCGCCCACCGCGAGCACGTCGGACTGCTCCACGAAGCTCATCTCGATGTCGAGCTGGGTGAACTCCGGCTGGCGATCCTTGCGGAAGTCCTCGTCGCGGTAGCAGCGGGCGATCTGGAAGTAGCGCTCCATGCCGGCCACCATCAGCAACTGCTTGAACAGCTGGGGCGACTGCGGGAGGGCGTACCAGTTGCCCGGCTGGAGCCGGACCGGGACCAGGAAGTCGCGCGCCCCCTCGGGCGTCGAGCGGGTGAGGGTCGGGGTCTCGATCTCGAGGAAGTCACGGGCGAACAGCACCTCGCGGGCGATCTGGTTGACCTTGGAGCGCAGGCGCATGATCCGCGCGGGCTCCGGCCGACGAAGGTCGAGGTAGCGGTAGCGCAGCCGGGCCTCCTCGCCGACCTCGACATGCTCGTCGATCGGGAACGGCAGGGGCGCGGACTCGGAGAGCACCTCCAGGCTCTCGACCATCACCTCGACTGCACCGGTGTCCAGGTCCTGGTTCTCGTTGCCCTCGGGACGCGCCACGACCTCGCCGACGACCTTGACGCAGAACTCGTTGCGCAGGGGGTGGGCGACCTCCGGGTCGTGCACGACCACCTGGATGACTCCGGAGCCGTCGCGCAGGTCGAGGAATGCCACGCCGCCGTGGTCGCGACGCCGGCCGATCCATCCGGCCAGGGTCACGGTCTGCCCGATGTCCTGGGCCCGCAGCGTTCCGGCCTCATGGGTGCGGATCATCGGGTGCTCTCCTCGTCGTCACGTGCGATGCGCTCGATGCGCGGGTGCAGGTCCTGTGCCGGTGGCGTCCAGGCTGCGGGGTCGGCCGGCTCCTGGGCGCCGGAGCGGATGTCCTTGACCGAGCCGCCCTCGGCGTCGGGGAACCAGACGAACGGGATGCCGCGGCGGTCGGCATAGCGGATCTGCTTGCCGAACTTGTCCGCCTTCGGCGCCACCTCGACCGGGATCCCTCGGGCGCGCAACGCGCTGGCGATGGTCGCGGACTCCGGACGGCCGGCCTCGTCGGTGACGGCCACCAGCACGCACGTGGGCACCGAGCGGCTCGCTCGGACCAGCCCGCGCCCCAGCAGGACGCCCATCACGCGCGACACGCCCAGAGAGATCCCGACCCCGGGGTACGTCGAGCGGCCATCGCTGGCCAGCGCGTCATAGCGGCCACCGGAGCAGATCGACCCGAAGTCCTCGAACCCGACCAGCTGGGTCTCGTAGACCGTGCCGGTGTAGTAGTCCAGCCCGCGGGCGATCTTGAGGTCGGCCACCACGGCTCCGGGCATCCGCTCGGCGGCGGCCCCCACCACCGCGGCAAGCTCCTCGAGTCCCTGATCAAGGAGCTCGTGCTCGACGCCCAGTGCCCGGACCGCCTCGACGAAGGACGTGTCGGCTCGCCGGATCGACGCCAGCGCCAGGCACTTCTGGGCGGCCTCGGCCGACAGGCCGGCCTCGGACTGCAGCAGCTCGGCCACCCGGGCCGGCCCGATCTTGTCGAGCTTGTCCACGGCCCGCAGCGCGGCTCCGGGGTCGGCGGCGCCCACGCCCAGGAAGAAGCCCTCCGCGAGCTTGCGGTTGTTGACCAGGATGACCGCCTGCGGCATCGGCAGGGCCTGGAACACCTCGGCCATCACCAGGGCGACCTCAACCTCGTGGTGGAACGCCAGCGCATCGCGCCCCACGATGTCGATGTCGGCCTGGGTGAACTCCCGGTAGCGACCCTCCTGCGGGCGCTCGCCGCGCCACGCCTTCTGGATCTGGTACCGGCGGAACGGGAACTCCAGGTGCCCGGCGTTCTGCACCACGTAGCGCGCGAACGGCACAGTCAGGTCGAAGTGCAGGCCCAGGCCAGCATCCGGCTCGTCGGCGGGGGCGTGCAGTCGACGAAGGACGTAGACCTCCTTGTCGATCTCGCCCTTGCGCAGCATCTGCTCCAGGGGTTCGACCGCACGGGTCTCGATCGAGGCGAAACCGTGCAGCTCGAAGACCTGGCGCACGGTGTCCAGCACGTGCTGCTCGACGATCCTGTCGGCCGGGAGGTACTCCGGGAATCCTGACAGCGACGCGGGGCGGCTCATGCGCCGGCACCGGGCGCGCGCAGGTCGGGCGCGACGAGGCCCTGCAGGTACGGGTTGACGCGACGCTCGACGCCGATGGTCGTCGTCTCCCCGTGCCCGGGCAGCACCAGCATGTCGTCGGGCTGGGTCAGCACCACCCGCGCCAACGAGTCCAGCATCGCGGCCGTGGTCGCCCCCGGGCAGGTCGGTGCGCCCAATGGCACCCGCGAACAGCAGGTCGCCGGAGAGCATCAGGGGCTCGGCACCGGTGTCCATGATCCGCAAGGCCGTGGAGCCCGCCGTGTGACCCGGGGCGTGGTCGGCCGTGAAGGTCATGCCGGCGATCTCCAACGTGGCACCGTCGGTGAGCTCACGGACGTCAGAGGGCTCTGCGAAGTCGTTCGCGCCCACCACGGACGCGAACATCATCCGCGTCTCCCCCGACACGCCTGCCCACGGGTCGGCGAGCAGCGATCGGTCGTTCGGGTGGATCCAGGCCGGGATGTCGTAGCCGTCGCACACCGGCAGCACCGACCACATGTGGTCAAGGTGCCCGTGCGTGAGGACCACGGCAACGGGGCGCAGCCCGTGCTCGGCCACGACCTGCTCGATCCCCGTGCGGCAGTCCATCCCCGGATCGATGATGACCGCCTCGCTGTGCGCACCGGGGGCCAGGATCCAGCAGTTGGTCCCGAACGGGCCAGCCGGGAAACCGGCGATGAGCATGCGCACTCCTCACGAGGGGATCAAGCGGTCCGTGGCAGGATCAAAGGGTATCCGCGAGCCGGCCCGCCGACCTAACCGCGCGGGTCGTCCGCGCAGGGGCCGGAGGGCCACATAGACTCCTGCGAGCCGAACACCTCGACTGTGGGAGCACGTGACGTGTCCAACGAGAAGAAGCCCGGTACCGGGGCCAGCAACAAGCGCCGCAAGGAGCTGGCTGCCGCCAAGCTTCACCGCCAGGCAGCCCGCCGCGCTGCGCGGGCGGACCGGCACAAGCGGCGGATGCGCATCGGCTGGGGCATCGCCGCGCTCGTGGGCGTGCTCGCTGTGGCCGCCCTCGTGTTCTGGCCCGACAGCGGTGGTGGCGACGACGTCGCCGAGCCCTCGGCGTCTGACTCCGCATCCCCGGCGCCGTCGGCCTCGGGCGACACCACTGCCTCACCTTCACCGTCATCCTCCACCTCCCCCGTGGCCGTCGAGGGGTGCGGTCCGGCACCGACGCCACCCACCGACCCCAAGTCGTGGGACAAGGCCCCGGAGATGCAGCTCAAGGACGGCACCGACTACCAGATGATCCTGACCACCAACTGCGGCGAGATCGTCATCGACACCTACGCCGACAAGGCCCCCGAGACCGTCAACTCCATGCTCTGGCTGGCTGGGGAGGGCTACTTCGACTCCACGCTCTGCCATCGGGTGGTGACCGAGGGGATCAAGGTTCTCCAGTGCGGTGACCCCACCGCGACCGGCACCGGTGGCCCCGGCTTCACGATCCCCGACGAGAACCTCCCGGCTGAGGGGGGCGTGAACTACCCGGCCGGCACGGTGGCCATGGCCAACGCCGGCCCGGGCACATCGGGCAGCCAGTTCTTCCTCGTGTATGAGGACACCACCCTCCCGCCGAACTACACGATCTGGGGCGAGGTCAGCTCCGGCCTCGACGTCGTGGCGAAGATCGCCGAGGCCGGGGTGGCCGGGGGTGGCACCGACGGCACCCCCGCGGCGCCGATCGGGATCGAGACCGCGGTCTCACAGGAGGCATAGCACCGGGTACCGGACTTGGGCGTGGGACAATGACCGGCACTGGACTACGGAGGGGCACGAGCATGACCGAGCACGCGTACGGACGCGTCGATGACGACGGCACGGTGTATGTGCGTCGCCCCGACGGGCAGGAGGTCGCAGTCGGCCAATGGGCAGCCGGTGCCCCTTCGGAGGGCCTGGCCTTCTTCGAGCGCAAGTACGACGGGCTCAAGGCCGAGGCCGAGCTGCTCCAGGCTCGCCTCAAGGACGGCAAGGGCACCCCCGAGTCGGTGACCATCGTCGTCGGCAAGCTGCGCGACGCCGTGGAGAACCCGCATGTCGTCGGTGACCTCACGGTGCTCAGCCGGCTGGCCGAGGAGCTCGAGGCCGCCGGTGAGGCCCGCAAGGCGGCCGCTGCCGCTGCACGCGAGGAGACCCGCACCAAGACCATGGCGGCGCGCACCGCGATCGTCGAGGAATCCGAGGGCCTGGCCGTCTCGACCCAGTGGAAGTCCGCCGGGGACCGGTTCAAGGAGCTCCAGGACGCGTGGACAGCCCTTCCCCGAGGGGATCGCTCGACCCGCGACGCCGAGCAGGAGCTGTGGAAGCGCTTCAGCACGGCCCGGTCCGCGTTCGACAAGGCTCGCCGGGCGCACTTCGCGACCCTTGATGCGGCCCGCAAGGAGGCGACCGCAGCCAAGGACGGGATCATCGCCCGAGCAGAGGCGCTGTCGACCAGCACCGACTGGGCTGAGACCGCACGGGCCTACCGCGGGCTCATGGACGAGTGGAAGGTCGCACCCCGCGCGGGTCGCACGGATGAGGACAAGCTCTGGGCGCGCTTCCGCGCCGCCCAGGACGCATTCTTCGAGGCCCGCAACGCCGCGCAGTCCGAGCGCGATGGCGACCAGCTGGAGAACCTGCATGCCAAGGAGGCCCTGGCCGTGGAGGCCGAGGCCCTGCTTCCCATCGCGGACCTCGCGGCGGCCAAGACGGCCATGCGCGGCATCGGCGAGCGCTGGAACGCCATCGGCCACGTCCCGCGCAATGATCGGGACAAGGTCGAGGGCCGGTTGCGCAAGGTGGAGGACGCCATCAAGCGGGCCGAGGAGGACCAGTGGCGCCGGACCGACCCCGCCAAGCGCGCACTGGCTGAGTCCACGGTCGAGACGTTCCGCGCCTCGCTGACGAAGCTGGAGAAGCAGGCAGCAGCGGCCGAGGCTGCTGGCGACGAGCGCAAGACCGCCGACCTCCAGGGCCGCATCACCACCACACGCTCACTACTGGAGGCGGCAGAGAACTCCCTGGCCGAGTACTCAGGCTGACCAAGCCCGAGATTCGCTGCAAGCCTCGCGCGGCCCGCGCACTGCCTGGGGCGAATGGGCCTACACGCGGTAGGCGTCGAACACGCCTTCTACGCCACGCACGGACCGCAGGACGGCTCCGAGATGCTTGGGGTCGCCCATCTCGAAGGTGAATCGCGACACCGCGATGCGCTCCTTGGTGGTCGAGACCGAGGCCGACAGGATGTTGACGTGCTGGTCGGACAGCGCCCGGGTGACGTCGGAGAGCAGCCGTGACCGGTCGAGGGCCTCGACCTGGATGTTCACCAGGAACACCGACGACGCGCCCGGGGACCACGCCACGGGCACGAAGCGCTCGGCCTGTCCTGCCATCGAGGACACATTGGTGCAGTCCTGGCGGTGCACCGACACCCCGTTGCCGCGGGTGACGAACCCGGTGATCTCATCACCGGGCACCGGGGTGCAGCAGCGGGCCAGCTTGACCCAGACATCGCCGAGCTGCGAGCCGATCACGGTCACGCCAGGGTCGGAGTCCGAGCGCTGCCGCATCTTCGTGATGCCCTGCGGCGTGACGCCCTCAGCCGCGTCGTCGGCAGCGGCGGCCTCGCCCCCGGCCGTGGCGACCAAACGGTGGATCACTGTCTGCGGGCTGATCCGGCCCTCGCCGATCGATGCGTACAGCGCACTCACGTCGTGCTGGCGCAGGTCGGCAGCCACCGTCGCCAGAGCGCTGGTCGACAGCAGCCTGTGGACCGACACGCCCTCCTTGCGCATGGCCTTGAGCAGCTGGTCCTTGCCCTTGTCGATGGCCTCCTCGCGGCGCTCGCGGGAGAACCACGCTTTGATCTTGCTGCGGGCCCGCGGGCTGCGCACGAAGGTCAGCCAGTCCAGGCTCGGCCCGGCGCCCTCGGCCTTGGACGTGAACACCTCGACGGCGTCCCCGTTCGTCAGCGGGCTGTCCAACGGGACGAGCCGGCCGTTGACCCGGGCTCCGACGCACCGGTGCCCGAGCTCGGTGTGCACCGCGTACGCGAAGTCGACCGGCGTCGAGCCCGAGGGCAGTGCGATGACGTCACCGCGCGGGGTGAAGACGAACACCTCGGTGGAGCCCAGGTCGTACCGCAGGGACTCGAGGAACTCCCCCGGGTCCTCGGTCTCACGCTGCCACTCGACGAGCTGGCGCAGCCATCCGAGGTCATCGGGCCCGAGCTTGCCGCCCACCTCCGTCTGCTTGTACCGCCAGTGCGCGGCGATCCCGTACTCGGCCGAGCGGTGCATCTCGTGGGTGCGGATCTGCACCTCCACCGGCTTGCCGTCCGGACCGATGACCGTCGTGTGCAACGACTGGTACATGTTGAACTTGGGCATCGCGATGTAGTCCTTGAACCGCCCAGGCAGGGGGTTCCAGGCCGCGTGCAGGGTGCCCAGGACGGCATAGCAGTCGCGGACCGAGTCGACCAGGATCCGCACGCCCACGAGGTCGTAGATGTCGGAGAAGTCGTGGCCGCGCACGATCATCTTCTGGTAGACGGAGTAGTAGTGCTTGGGCCGCCCCGTCACAGTCGCCCGGATCCGCGCGGCCCGCAGCCGCTCGTCGATGTCGCTGATGACCGTCTCGAGGTACTGCTCACGCGCCGGGGCACGCTGGCCCACCAGTCGGACGATCTCCTCGTACATCTTCGGGTGCAGGGTCGCGAACGAGAGGTCCTCGAGCTCCCACTTGACGGTGTTCATGCCCAGGCGGTGGGCCAGCGGGGCGTAGATCTCGAGGGTCTCGCGCGCCTTGATGGCCTGCTTCTCCGGGGGCAGCCACTGCAGGGTGCGCATGTTGTGCAGCCGGTCGGCCAACTTGATGACCAGGACCCGGATGTCGCGGGCCATGGCCACGACCATCTTGCGGACCGTCTCGGCAGCACTCGACGCGCCGTAGGTGACCTTGTCGAGCTTGGTCACCCCGTCGACCAGGGAGGCGATCTCCTCGCCGAACTCCGCGCGCAGGTCGGCCAGCGGGTAGCCGGTGTCCTCCACCGTGTCGTGCAGGAGGGCGGCGGCCAGGGTGGGTCCGGTCATGCCCAGGTCGGCCAGGATCTGCGCCACCGCCAACGGGTGGGTGATGTACGGCTCACCGGAGCGGCGCTTCTGCTCCCGGTGCAGCTCCTCGGCGGTGATGTAGGCCTGAACGACCACGCGGCTGTCGCTCTTGGGGTGGAACTGCCTCAGGGTCCGAAGGATGGGTTCCAACTCGGGGGGAGCACCGGATCCCCGGCCCGCGATCCGCGACAGCCGTGAGCGCAGCCCTGGGGCTGCCTCGGCCGCCGAATCGACGGGCAGGGTCTCCGGATCGGCCACCTGCTCCTCCTGCTACTGGTTACCGTCGAGTGTACGACCCGGTTCAGGCTGGTGCTGGCGCTGATCAGTGACGGTTGGCCCGGCTCTGCTTCTTCGGCTGGTTGCGCGGGCCGCTGGCTGTCCTGCGGGCGCGAGCCCGATCCATGGCCTCGGTACTCTCCGAAGCGGGGTCCCCCGCCTCCGGTTCGGCACCCTCCAGGGTGTCGACGGACGTCGAACCTGCACTCGCCGCACCCGAAGCACTCGCCGTTGCGCCACTGGCCGTCCCGCGCGGACCCGCACCACGGGCCTTCACCCGGCCGGCGAGGGCCTGCATCTGCGGCTGCCGCTCCATGAGCTGAGCCAGGAACGGCGTGGCGATGAAGATCGAGGAGTAGGTGCCGGCAGCCATGCCCACGAACAGCGCGAGGGACAGATCCTTGAGCGTGCCTGCCCCCAGCAGCCCAGCACCGACGAAGAGGATCGCCCCGACCGGCAGGAGGGCCACGATCGAGGTGTTGATGCTGCGCACGAGGGTCTGGTTCACGGCGAGGTTGGCCGCCTGCGAGTAGGTCTGGCGGCTCTGGCCGAGGATCCCGCGGGTGTTCTCCTTGACCTTGTCGAAGACGACGACGGTGTCGTAGAGCGAGTAGCCGAGGATCGTCAGGATGCCGATCATGGTGCTCGGCGTGACCTCGAACTGCAGGACTGAGTAGACGCCGACCGTGATCACGATGTCGTGGATGAGCGCGACGACCGCCGCGACCGCCATTCGCCAGTCGAAGTACAGCGCGAGGAACACCGACAACAGCCCGATGAAGACCAGCAGAGCTGTGATCGCCTTCTTCGTGATCTCGCTGCCCCAGGTGGGTCCGACCAGCTGCACGGAGACCTGGTCGGGATCCACAGCGCAGGCCTGGGCCAGCGAACCCCTGATCTTCAGGCTCGTGGGGTTGTCGACCGCCTCGGTGGTGATCCGGATCAGGTCGTTGCCCAGCTGGGTGACAGTGGACGGCTCGACACCGACTGCCTCGACGGCCGACCGGGCCTCCTCGATGGTGCACGACGTGGACGGCACCTGGTACTCCGCCCCTCCGGTGAACTCGATCCCCAGGTTCAGCCCACGGACGAACAGCGAGAGCAGTGCGATGAGGACGATGGCACCGGAGATCGCGTACCAGCGCCGCGCCCGCCCGACGATGTCGTAGGACACCTCGCCGGAGTAGAGCTTGTGCCCGAGGGCTCCCAACCGGGACATGGCTACTTCCTCCCTGCGGTGGCCGCGGTCCGCGGCGCAGGCGGATCGGGGATGCCCAGTCGCTTGGGGTCAACCCCGCTGAGCGGATGCCCGGACTGGAAGAATCGGGTGGCTGCCAGCAGCGCCACGACCGGCCGGGTGAACGTGAAGGCCACCAGGACGTCGATGACGGTGGTCAGGCCCAGCGCGAACGCGAAGCCACGCACGCTGCCGATGCTCAGGATGTAGAGCACGACCGCGCCCAGCAGGGACACGAAGTCGGCTGCCAGCAGGGTGCGCCGGGCACGGATCCAGCCAGTCTCCGCAGCCACGCGCAGGGACTTCCCGTCACGGACCTCGTCCCGGATCCGTTCGAAGTACACGATGAACGAGTCCGCGGTGATGCCGATCGCCACGATCGCCCCGGTGATCCCGGCCAGCGTCAGGGTGAAGCCGAGGGTCCGACCGAAGACCACGAACAGGCAGTAGGTGATGACCCCGGCGATCAGCAGGCTCGCGACCGCGACGAGGCCAAGTGCTCGGTAGTAGGCCAGCAGGTACAGGCCGACGAGCACAAGGCCGATCGCCCCGGCCAGGAGGCCCGCGTGCAGGTAGTCCTCGCCCACAGTGGGCGTGATCGAGGTGATCTGGCCGACATCGAGGCTGATCGGCAGCGACCCGAACTTCAGCACGTTGGCGAGGTCGTTGGCCTCGTCGATCGTGAAGTCGCCGGTGATCGACGCCTGCCCGCCAGTGATGGGCTCGAGGAAGGAGGGGGCGCTGTAGACCACGCCGTCGAGGACGATCGCGAACTGGTTCTGGGGCGGCTGGTTGTCGTAGAGGTCCGTCGAGATCTCAGCCAGCTTCTTGGCGCCCTCAGTGTCGAAGTTCAGCGAGACCGACCACTTGCTCGTCTGCGGGTCCAGCACTGCGGTGGCGTTTGTGACCTGGGTGCCCTTGATGAAGGTGGGTTGCAGGAGGTACTTGGCAGTGCCCTCGCGGTCGCAGGTGGCCAGCCACAGCTCCAGGACATCGGGCTGTCCGGCTCGGTTCTCCGGGAAGGTGCAGTCCAGGCGCAGCGCGCGCTCCTGGAACTCAGTCGTGTTCTCCTTGGCCTGGACCGGGGTCTTCGGCTGCTTCACCGTCGGGCTGGCACTGGGGCTCGCGCTCGGGCTGGCACTGGCGGAATCGGAGGGTGCGGCAGACGGGGATGGGGCGTCCGTCGGACTGGCCGATGCGCTGGCCGCGGCGTCCGTGGGCGTCGGGCTGGCCTGCGTCGCAGTGGGCGTGATGGACGGGGTCGGCTCCGCGGACGGGGTCGCGTTCGGGTCAACACCCTCGGGATTGGTGATCGCCTCGACCTGGCGGAAGGCCAGCTGCGCGGTACGCCCGACCAGGTCGACGAGACGTTCCTGGGACACCGAGCCCGGGACGGACACGATGATGGCCGCGTTGTCGCCGGAACCCTGGACGGTGACCTCCGACTCGGCAACACCCAATCCGTCCACGCGCTGACGGATGATCGTCACCGCCTGGTCGAGCTGCTCCTGGGTGATCGACCCCTCAGACCCGGGGGCGGCAGTGGGCAGCAGTGTGACCTGTGTTCCGCCCTGCAGGTCGAGGCCGAGCTGGGGGGAGTTCGACAGCCCGGGCCAGAACGCCCACCCGATGAGCAGGAGCACGCCCAGGAGCATGGGCACCAGGACCCGCCATGGGCGGTAGTGCGACACGGTACTAGCCACGATCGGCCTCCAGGGTCGGGGCTGCGACGGCCTCGTCGGCGCCTTCAGCGGCGCCCGAGTTCTCGCTGAGTTCAGGTGCGGCCATACCGCTGGGCTCGGGCGTGTCCACGCCGGCCGGGACCACCTGTCCGATGCCCGCGGTGAGCATCTCGATGACCACACCCGGGGCGACCTCCACCGACACCCGGTCCGCGTCGACCGAGACCAGGGTGCCGAACACGCCGGCCGTCGTCATGACCCGCTGCCCCGGCGCCAGCGAGGCGACGAGTGCAGCCTGCGCCTTCCGGCGGACTGAGGACGGTCTGATGATCAGAAGCCAGAAGGCCGCCGCGATGGCAGCGAACGGCAGGAGTTCGACAAGCGTCATGAAGGACCTTTCGCACAATTGGCCCCGATTCTAGACGCCCGGCGCGGTAGCTCGGTCATTCCCGTCCGGTGCGTCGCTGTCGAACCGCAGGCCGATCTGTCCGATGGTGGTGGGGGGAACCATGCCCAGGTGTCGCCACGCAGCCTCTGTGGCCACCCGGCCACGCGGAGTGCGGTACATCAACCCGGCCCGGACGAGGAACGGCTCGGCGACCGTCTCCACGGTCTCGGGCTCCTCCGCGACCGCGACGGCCAAGGTGGACAGGCCCACGGGGCCGCCCCGGAAGGTCTTGATCAGCGCCTCGAGGACCGCCCTGTCAAGACGGTCCAGGCCGAGGGCGTCGACCTCGTAGAGGTCCAGCGCGGCATGGGCCGTCCTCTGGTCGATGGACCGGTCGCCGTGCACCAGGGCGTAGTCACGCACGCGGCGCAGCAGCCGGTTGGCCACCCGTGGCGTACCCCGCGAGCGCCCGGCGATCTCCTCGGCCCCAGCGGCATCGATCTCGACCCCGATCAGCCGGGCCGAGCGGTTGACGATCGTGTACAGGTCGGAGTCCGCGTAGAAGTCCATGTGGGCGGTGAACCCGAACCTGTCGCGCAGCGGCCCCGGCAGGAGGCCCGCCCGGGTGGTGGCGCCCACGAGCGTGAACGGCGCGAGGTCCAGCGGGATCGCAGTGGCCCCGGGCCCCTTGCCGACGACGATGTCGACCCGGAAGTCCTCCATCGCCACGTAGAGCATCTCCTCGGCCGGCCGGGCCATCCGATGGATCTCGTCGAGGAAGAGCACCTCACCGGGAACCAGGCTGGACAGCACGGCAGCGAGGTCACCGGCGTGCTGGATGGCCGGCCCGGAGGTGATCCGCATCGGTGCCGACATCTCCCCGGCGATGATCATCGCCAGGGTGGTCTTGCCCAGGCCCGGGGGCCCTGACAGCAGGACGTGATCCGCTGTGGCGTTCCTGTGCCGCGCGGCCTCGAGGACCAGTCCGAGCTGGGAGCGCACGCGGTCCTGGCCGATGAAGTCCGCCAGACTGCGGGGACGCAGGGCCCCCTCAGCGGCAATGTCCTCGTCATCGGCCTCGCCACGCACGAGCTCGTCGTCACTCACGCGCGGTCCAGGTGGCGCAGGGCGGAGCGCAGAAGGGCCGGCACGGACGGGTGGCCGCCCTCGGCCAGAACAGCCTCCGCGTCACCCTGGACGGCCTCGGCAGCGGCCCGGGCATCCCGCGGCGGCCAGCCGAGGGCGATGAGCCCGTCGATGACCGGGGTCGACCAGTCGTCAGCGCCCCGAGAGGCTGCGGTCGACGTGGTGGGCGCCCCGAGGCGGTCCTTGAGCTCGAGGGCGATCCGCGCCGCTCCCTTGCGACCGATCCCGGGTGGCTTGGACAGCGTCACGAGGTCGTCGGCGGCGACTGCAGATCGGAGCTGGTCGACGGTGAGCACGGCCAGGATCGCCTGGGCCGTGCGCGGCCCGATCCCGGTGACCGACTGCAGCACCTCGAACGCCTGCCGCTCGTCCTCGTCACTGAATCCGAACAGGGTCAGGGAGTCCTCACGGACGACCAGCGCTGTGGCCACTTTGGCCGGCGCACCTGGACGCAGCTCGGCCAGGGTTCGCGGACCGCACAGGACGGACAGGCCCACACCGCCGACGTCGATGACCGCGTGGTCGGAGTCCACCGAGGCGACGGTGCCATGCACGAACGCGATCACCGGGGCCCCCCTGACCGGACGCGGACACCAGCCGACCGGGGCGGGACCGTCGCCACCGGGGTGACGCCACCGGCGGGCACCCGTGGGACCCGCGTCGGGATGCGGGAGGGCGCTGAGGAGGCCACAGCCGAGGCGATGCGGGCATTGGCCGAACCCCGCCAGATGTGGCAGATCGCCAGGGCCAGGGCATCGGTGGCGTCCACGGGCGTGGGAGCCGTCTCCAGGCGCAGGATCCGCACCACCATGCCCGCCACCTGGGCCTTGTCGGCGCGCCCCGCTCCGGTCACAGCAGCCTTCACCTCACTGGGCGTGTGCCATGCCACCGGCAGCCCGGCCTCGGCCGCAGCCAGGACCGCGGCGGCCGAGGCCTGGGCGGTGCCCATCACGGTGTGCAGGTTGTGCTGGCTGAACATCCGCTCGATGGCCACGACGTCGGGGGCCAGCTCCTCGATGAGCACCTGGATGCGTCGGCTGATCACGAGCAGCCGCTCCGGAAGTGGAACGGAGGCAGCGGTGGTGACCACCTCGACGTGCCGAAGGGTCAGCGGGCGACCGAGCGAGCCCTCCACCAGGCCGACCCCACACCGGGTCAGGCCCGGATCGACACCGAGTACGCGCACGTGACCTCCCGATACGAACAGGTGTTCGCACCCTATCGGGCGGCGGGTACCGTGGCCGGTACGACACGCATGCGCGCCTGGATCGCTGGTCGCCCCGGGCACGTCCGTGGCAGCGGCGTGCCTACTCCCCCGCCACCGGGTCGCTTGCGAGCACCGGATGGCCCACGACCTCGGCGAACCCAGCGCCGATGCACTCGACGAACAGCTCGCGATCGGGGATGGCGGCATCGTCCATCGAGATCCCGATCCCCGCATTGCCGGCGTAGGACAGCAGCGTGATGTTCGTCGCCGCGCCGACCGTTGCCGTGAGCGGATACATCGCCCGCACCTTCGCGCCGGCGATCCACACCGGGATCGGTACGCCGGGGACGTTGCTTGCCGTGAAGTCGCTCTTCTGCGCGGTCGAGGTGAACACGTCCGAGGGCATGAGGCGGTACCCCACCTCGGCCAGCGGATCGACCAGGTGCAGCGCGGGTTCCTGCCGCCACGAGCCGACGATGTCGCGGATGGCCCGCATCCGCTCGAGCGGGTCGAGGATGTCCACGGGGACCTCGAAGCGGGCGATGGTGACGGCGTTCTGCGCAGGACGCTCCGGATTGCGCAGGCTGATCGGCATGTTGCATCGCAGCATGCTCACTGGCTCGCCCCGGCGCTCGTGGTAGATCCGCAGGCCACCGGTGACACCGGCCATGAACGCGTCGTTGAGGCTCACACCGTGGGGCTTGGACGCGGCCTTGAGCTCGGAGATCGGAACGTCCAGGGTGACGAAGTGGTAGTTGATCGACCGACCGCGCATCACCGGCGACATCGGCGAGGTCGGCATCGCCAAGAACCTGGTGATCGACTTCAGCACGCCCATCACGTCCTCGACCGCGCCCGCCGGGTCACGCAGGGCGCGCCCCGCGATCGGCAGCGCGGAGTCCGTGACTTCCTTCAACGACTTCATCAGGAACGATGACGCGTCCACGACCGCCGTGCCCAGGAAGCCTGCTCCATCCAGCGGCGCACCCATCGGCGCCGGGGGCATCGCTCCCAGGTCCTGCCCGCCGGGCACCAGGTCGATCACTGTGGCGCCCAGCATCATGGCGCCCTGGCCATCAGCGATGGCGTGATGCAGCTTGACGATGAGCGCAGCCCGCCCGCCACGAAGCCCCTCGATCAGCGTGACGCGCCAGAGCGGCCGGGAGAGGTCGAAGTCGGCCATCGACTGCCGTCGGGCCTCCGTCAGGACCTGGTCCCAGCTCCCGGGATCGGCCGCACGGAATCGCCGCATGTGGAAGCTGAGGTCGAAGTCCTGGTCGATGACCAGGCGCGGGCTCAGGATGTCCGAGGGACCCTCCATGACCTTCTGGCGCAGGATCGGGGCGACCCTGCTGGCCCGGTCGAACCGATCGACCAGCATCTCCCAGTCCGGGCTGGACTCCAGCGCGATCAGGCCGATGATCGGTGAGCGCATCGACGGGTCGTTGGACGCCAGGCGCCAGGTGGCGAAGTCGAATCCGGACAGCCTGCGCGGGGAGACCACCGAGGGGTCGCTGACAGCGCGCCCTGCGGCCGTTGCCGAGCCGACTGCGGCGCCGACACTGCCTGCCGCTGCCCTGGCCGTTCGCTTGGCCGCGGCGCGCTTGCGGCCGCTGGTGGGCGCTGCTGTGGCGGGAACCGAAACAGGCTTCTTCGCCGGGGGATTCGTGGCCGGAGTTGCCTTGGCCGGGGCCACCTTCGCTGCAGGCGCCTTCTTCGCAGGTGCAGCCTTCTTGGCCGGCGCCTTCGTGGCGGCGGGCGCCTTCGCCGAGGGAGTCTTCTTGGCGGCTGGCTCCTTGGCAGCGGGCGCCTTCTTCGCCGCAGCCTTCCTCGCGGCCGGGGTCTTCTTCGCGGCCGGGGTCTTCTTCGCGGCCGGGGTCTTCTTCGCCGGAGCCCTCTTTGCGGGCGCCTTGGCGACCGGCGCCGGGGCAGACTTCTTCGCGGGGGCCACGGGTACGGCGGGCGGCACCGTCGCGCCCGAGTCCTCCGAGATCGTGCGATCCTGCTCTGCCACGTCGTCGCTCCTGTGGTCCGGGGGTATGCGAACCGTACCGGTGCGATCCGCCGGATGTGGAGCCGAGCGCCTACTCCAGCTCGGCCAGGACCTCGGCCGGGATGTCGGCGTTCGTGTAGACGTTCTGCACGTCGTCACTGTCCTCGAGGGCATCCACGAGCCGCATGATCCGCTCGGCACCCGAGGCGTCGAGTTGGACCTCCACCGAGGCCACGAACTCCGCCTCCGCCGATTCGTAGTCCAGGCCCTGGGCCTGCAGCGCCTTGCGCGCCGGCACCATGTCCGAGGCCTCGGTGATCACCTCGAACGCCTCGCCGAGGTCGTTGACCTCCTCGGCCCCGGCGTCCAGGACGGCCATCAGCACGTCATCCTCGGTCAGCCCGTCGGACTTCGGCACGATGATGACGCCCTTGCGGGCGAACAGGTAGGAGACGCTGCCCGGGTCGGCCATGTTGCCGCCGTTCCGGGTCATGGCCACGCGCACCTCGGTGGCGGCACGGTTGCGGTTGTCGGTGAGGCACTCAACCAGCACCGCGACCCCGTTGGGCCCGTACCCCTCGTACATGATCGTCTGCCAGTCCGCACCACCGGCGTCCGCGCCCGAGCCACGCTTGTGCGCACGGTCGATGTTGTCGGCCGGAACGGAGTTCTTCTTCGCCTTCTGGATCGCGTCGTAGAGGGTGGGGTTGCCGTCGATGTCACCGCCCCCGGTGCGCGCCGCCACCTCGATGTTCTTGATCAGCTTGGCGAACAGCTTGCCGCGCTTGGCGTCGATCGCGGCCTTCTTGTGCTTCGTGGTCGCCCACTTGGAGTGGCCGGACATGGTGCTCCTTCGAGTCGACTCAGGCGGCGCGGCGCACCATGGTGGCGAACAGCGCGTGCACCCGATGGTCTCCGGTGAGTTCGGGGTGGAACGAGGTGGCCAGGAGCGACCCCGCTCGAACGGCCACAATCCTATCGCCCGCAGCGGCTGGGACCGAGGCCAGAACCTCCACAGCAGGCCCGACCGACTCGACCCAGGGCGCGCGGATGAAGACCGCACGGATCGGCTCGGCTCCCAGTGCGGGGAAGTCCACGTCACCCTCGAAGGAGTCCACCTGCCGACCGAACGCGTTGCGGCGCACGACCATGTCGATCCCCCCGATGGGGCGCTGGTCGGCGCGGCCGTCGAGGATCGTGTCGGCGAGCAGGATCATGCCCGCGCACGACCCGTACATGGGCATCCCCGCGCGCACCGCGGCACGAAGCGGGTCCATCAGGCCCCAGCGGATCGCCAGCATCGAGATGGTCGTGGACTCGCCGCCGGGCAGGACCAGGCCGTCAACGCCCTTGAGGGCCTCGGCGTCCTTGACCGGGACAGCGTGCGCACCGACCGACTCCAGGGCGTGCAGGTGCTCACGCACATCGCCCTGCAGCGCAAGGACCCCGATTGTGGGGCCGGTCACCACCCGCGCTCGGCGAGGCGGTGCGGTGCCGGGATCTCCTCGACGTTGATCCCGACCATCGCCTCCCCAACCCGCGGGAGACCTTGGCGATGATGCCCGGGTCGTTGAAGTGCAGGGTGGCCTGGACGATGGCGTTGGCCCGCTCAGCGGGGTTGCCCGACTTGAAGATGCCCGAGCCGACGAACACTCCGTCGGCGCCGAGCTGCATCATCATGGCCGCATCGGCCGGCGTTGCGATGCCACCGGCGGTGAAGAGCACGACCGGCAGGGAACCGCGCTCAGCGACCTCACGCACCAAAGCGTAGGGGGCCTGGAGCTCCTTGGCCGCCACGTAGAGCTCGTCGTGGCTCATCGAGGACAGCCGGCGGATCTCGCCGCGGATCGCGCGCATGTGCGTGGTGGCGTTCGACACGTCACCGGTGCCGGCCTCGCCCTTCGAGCGGATCATGGCCGCGCCCTCGGTGAGCCGGCGCAGGGCCTCGCCCAGGTTCGTCGCACCGCAGACGAAGGGGACCGTGAACGCCCACTTGTCGATGTGGTGGGTGTAGTCCGCCGGGGTCAGCACCTCGGACTCGTCGATGTAGTCCACGCCGAGGGACTCCAGCACCTGGGCCTCGACGAAGTGCCCGATCCGGGCCTTGGCCATGACGGGGATCGACACGGCGTCGATGATCCCCTCGATCATGTCCGGGTCGCTCATGCGCGACACCCCGCCCTGTGCGCGGATGTCGGCGGGCACGCGCTCGAGGGCCATGACGGCAACGGCGCCGGCGTCCTCAGCGATCCGGGCCTGCTCGGCGTTGACCACGTCCATGATCACCCCGCCCTTGAGCATCTCAGCCATGCCGCGCTTGACGCGGTCGGTGCCGAGGGCTGTTCCTGCGGTGTCTTCGGTGCTGCTCACGAGTTCTCCTGCGCCGGTCGGGACGATGGGTCAAGGTTACGTCCCGGGGCGCGGCGGCGCGAAACGTCGCTCGTGAGCGGTGGCAGCCCGCTACTCGATCGTGACCTTGCTGGTCCGGTCCTTGAGCAGGATCCAGACCTGCCCCGGATCGAGGACCACGGGGTTGCCGTCAAGGTCGTAATAGGCGGTGGGGGCATCGGAGTAGGGCTTCTCCCACGTGATCTTCTGGGCCACGCCGTCACGCAGCAGGACGCCCTTGCCCGATCCGGACACGATCGTCAGTGGCGTGCGGCCGCCGAACTTGTCGCCGTAGCCGGAGTCGACCTGCTTGACGTACTGGACGATGACCGACGACGCCCGCTGGACGCCCGGCTTGTCGGTGTCGAGGGCGGGCTGTCCGTTCATCCAGACGTCGTAGAGGTCCTTCTTGGCGTTCCAGCGGAACTGCACCGACATCGAGGGCCACCGAGCAGTGACCCGGGTGGCCTCCTTGCCGCCGTCCGGGGGCTGCTCGTCGAACACGAACCCGATGTCCTGGGAGACGGCCGTCGCCCCAGATGTCGCCAGGATCTCCTGCGGGTCGGCCATCAGGTTGTACGGGGCGTACCTGCCGGTGCCCCGTTCCCGCTGGAAGCCGGGGCTGTTGACGTCCTGGGAGACCTGGGTCCAGTCCGCCGCAGCCAGCTTGGGCTGCAGGCGCCGCTGGGCACCGGAGTAGACGAAGGCGATGTTGCCCAGGGGCGTGAACAGCTCGATGTCGCTGACCCGGGCGCTGCGCACCGGCCCCACGGTCCCCGGCATCTGCGTGGAGAAGACCGCCGCCAGGCGGGTCAGGCCCCACTCCACCGGCTCCACGTACACGATGTCGGCCTTCGTCAGTCCCCGGTGCGGCTGGGCGTTCGGCGTGTTGTCGAGCTTGACGACCATGACTGGTGTGCCCACCCCGCCCTCGCGGCCGCTGAAGGGCGAGGTCGTCGGCTCGACCGGCTCGGGCTCGGGCAGCGCCGTCGCGGACGCTGACGGAGCCGCTGTCGTGCTCTGGACCACGTCCGGATCAGGCCCGTCAGCACCGCACCCGGAGAACACGAGCGAGAGTCCCAGCACTGCAGCGATCCGGCGCATGCGCTCACAGTAGTTGCGACCTGGTCGGGACCCGGTCAACGACTCAGGAGCGGCACCGGGTGTTCACTGCCGGGCTTCAGGCGAACGCCTCGAACGTGGACGGGGCCACGTCGTCCATCTCGAACATCTGCGGGCGTGGGGCATTGCCTGCCAGGCGGAACAACCGGACCAGCCGGCCCTGACGCAGCAGGAGCGCCGCCTGGACCCCGTCGTTGAGGAAACGGCGTGAGAGGGCCACCTGGTTGCACGCCGCCGACAGGTCGTCGAGCAGCTCGTCACCCTCGGGTGTCTCTCGGAGGTCCACCACCGACTCGGGGTCGGCGAAGACCTCGCGCAGGTCCCGTGACATCTCGGACTCGACGACGCTGCGCTCCACTGAGTCGGCAGATCGGCATTGCGCGCATTGACTCGCGGCCTGCGCCAGCACGATCGCGCTGGCCGGGTCGACCAGGCTCTGAGGTCGGCCAGCGCCTCCGCCGCGCGCGCGCGTCGGATCAGCTGGGCATCCAGCGACGCGCGAGCGAGCTCGATGCGATGGTGCAGGCGGTCGATCCGCCCCGCGAGGGCACTCAGGCGCCAGCCCACGAACGCGAGCAGGAACAGGATGAGGATCCCCCAGGCGAGGTCGACCTTCATGCCGTCATCCGCCTTGCCGTCGGCGATCCGGGATGGTCGACGCAGTGGCAGCCGGCCCCAGAACTGACCCGGACAGGTCGGCCTGGTCACCTTCTCGCCCCCGGGCGTGACGCTCTCGTACACCTAGAGGACCTGCTTGGCGACGCTCGCCCAGTCGAACTGGGCGGCTCGCAGCCTGCCGGCGGCCCGCAGCGCGTCGCGACGTTCCGGGTCGCCGAGCAGGCCGATCAGCCGATCGGCCAGGTCGTCCGGCGTCCTCGTTGCGGAAGTGCACACCGGCCCGACCCTCATCGAGCACCCGTTGGAAGGCCTCGATGTCGCTGGCCACGCACCGGAGCTCCCAGCCGCCATCGCCTCGAGCAGGATGATCCCGAAGGACTCGCCACCGGTGTTCGGCGCGACATAGATGTCAGCGGAGCGCAGTGCTCGGGCCTTGTCAGCCTCACTGACCAGCCCGAGGAACTCGACCCGCCCGACAAGGTCCGGATCGAGTCTCGGAGCGAACGCTTCCACCTCTCCCGGGCCAGCGACGAGCAGCGTGACACGTCCGGGACGGCCGCGACCACGCGGGGCAGCGCTGCCAGCAGGGTCGGCAGGCCCTTGCGCGGCTCGTCGATGCGGCCGAGGAACATCAGGGTGTTGTGCCCCGGGCCGCTGCCTGGAAGCGTCTCATCGCCGTCGTACGCGCTGCAGTCCACGCCGTTGGGGATCAGCACGGCGTCCCCACCGGTGTACTCGACCAGCGACCGACGGGCGTACTCACTCACCGCGATCCGGGCGCGCACCTTCTCCATCGCGCTGCGCACGATGGGAGCCATCGCGTTCAGGTCACGCCGCGACGACGCGAGGTTGGCATGCCACGTGGCCACGATGGGACCGTCGGCGACCCAGATCGACAGGATCGACAGGGTCGGCCCGGCGGGCTCATGCACATGCAGGATGTCCAGGTCGGAATCCTTGATCCAGCGGCGCGCCCGCGCGGTCGCCACCGGCCCGAAGTTGATCTTGGCCACCGACCCGTTCGAGCTGATCGAGATCGGCTTGCCGCCGCTGGTGACGTAGTCGGGCAGCGCGTCCTCGTCCTCGGCCGGGGCCAGGATGACGGCCTCGTGCCCCAGCCGCATGAGTGCAAGGCGCAGGTCGTGGATGTGCGCCGCAACCCCTGCCGGGGGTGTCCCAGGCGTACGGGCACACGAGTCCGACGCGCATCAGGAATCACGCCCGCGAGGCGTCCCGGGCAGCCAGGCGGGCCGGGTCGAGGTCCGCCAGCCAGAGGCGCTGGAGCATGTGCCAGTCGCTGGGGTGCTCGGCGATCCCGGTGGCCAGCGCATCGGCGACCGCCTGGGTCATCACCCGGATCCGCTCGTCGCGGTCGCCGGTGGCGGGGGCCTCGATCTCGGGCAGGATCTCGGCGACGTTGTGGCCCTCCCAGAAGAGCTTCACCGGCACCAGGGACGCGCCGGTGTCCACGGCCAGCGCGGCCGGGCCGGCGGGGAACCGTGCGGTCTCGCCGAAGAACGTGACGTCGACCCCCTTGGCGGACAGGTCCCGGTCGGCGAGCAGGGCTACGAGCCCGCCGGACTCCAGCGTGTTGCGCAGCTGCTGGTACACCCCCGGGTCCCCGAGGCCGTGGATGTGCATCCCCAGAGACGTCCGGAAGTCGACGAACGCGGTGTACAGCTGCTCGGGCTCCAGCTTCTCGGCGACGGTGTTGACCGGGGAGATGTGCTGGGAGCACCAGGCGCCAGCGTGGTCCCAGTTGCCCATGTGCGGCAGGGCTGCGACGACGCCCCGACCGGAGTCCACCGGATCGGACAGCCGCTCGGGGTGGCGCATCTCGAACGTGTCGATGCGGGCACGGTCCCAGCCGGGGAGGCGGAAGGCGTCGCACCAGTAGCGCATGTACGAGCGCATGCCCACCCGTGAGAGCTCGCGCAGCTCGTCGGCGGCGACCGGTCCCACGACGCGGCTCAGGTTGGCCTCGAGCCGACGGACCGAGGGTCCGTGCCCACGCCACTGCTGGTCGGCGATCTGGTCGAACATCGCGTAGGCCATGCGTTCGGGCATCAGCCGGACCGCTCGCCAGCCACCGGCATAGGCCAGGTACGTCGCCTGCTCCTTCACCGCGGGGTCACTCCTCGGCGCGGGGCGCGTCGGACTGCTGGCCGTTGAGCGGCTTGAGCTGGCGGCGCACATCCAGTCCACGCTGGAACACCGTGATGGTCGTCAGCACCGCGAGGATCGCCACCGCGGCGGTCATCCCCCAGTTGACGAACTGGTACAGGATCGCGCCGAGGCCCAGGATGATCATCCGCTCGGCGCGCTCGGCGATGCCACCGTTCGCGGTGGCGCCCACTGCCTCGGCGCGCGCCTTCGCGTAGCTGACGACCGTCCCGCCGACCAGGCAGACCCACGCAAGGATCGTGGTCGCGGTCGCGAGGAAGGCGGTCGGCACGTCGCGCTGCCAGGCGGCCCAGATCAGCACCCCCCGAAGACCGCGCCGTCGGCGACCCGGTCGAGGGTGGCGTCGAACCAGGCGCCCCACGGACCCTGGGTGCCACTGAGCCGGGCCATCGTGCCGTCGAGAACATCGGCCGAGGTGAACAGGAAGAGCAGAATGACCGCCGGGATGAACCTGCCCTGCGGGATGAGGATCAGGGCGGTGAGCACCGTCAGGATCGTGCCCGTCATGGTGACCATGTCCGGGGTGACCTTCATCCGCAGCAGGCCGCGCGCGATGGGCTCGACGACGGGGGCGATGACGCCGCGGGCGTCGGCATTGTTCAACATGAGGAGACCGATCGTAGCGAGAAACCCGACCCCGAGTGCGCAGGACGAAGGTCCTTGTTGCAAGGCTTGCGCCTTGGGAGACTTCAGACCCGCGACGAAAGGCACCTCATGGCACAGGCGAACACCCCAGGGGGTGGGTCGGTCTCTGCGCCGGCCAGCCCCGCCGACATCCGCAACGTCGTCCTTGTCGGACCGTCCGGCGCGGGCAAGACCACCCTCCTCGAGGCGATGCTCGCCGCCACCGGGACCATCCCGCGTGCGGGCCGTACCACCGAAGGCACGACGGTGTCGGACTTCGACGACGCTGAGGTGCGCCAGCAACGCTCCGTGGGCCTCGCGCTGGCGCCGGTGGTCATCGACGGGGTGAAGATCAACTTCCTCGACACCCCGGGCTACGCCGACTTCGTGGGCGACCTGCGCGCCGGGCTGCGCGCAGCCGATGCCGCCCTGTTCGTCGTCTCAGCGGTCGACGGCGTCGACGGCGGCACCCAGATGCTCTGGGAGGAATGCGCAGCTGTCGGGATGCCGCGCGCCGTGGTGGTGACCCGCCTCGACCACCCGCGTGCCGACTTCGACGAGCTCGTGGCGATCTGCCAGCGCGTGTTCGGCGAGGGTGTCATGCCCCTGATGCTGCCGATGATGGCCGACGACGGAACACCTGCCGGATTCATCGACCTGATCACCGAGCGGATCCACGACTACTCCTCCGGCACGCGGGTGGACCGCGAGCCGGAGGCCACGCACCTCGAGCTGATCGAGAACACCCGCGCTGGGCTGATCGAGGGGATCATCGCCGAGAGCGAGGACGAGACCCTCATGGACCGCTACCTCGCCGGCGAGCACATCGACCACGACACGCTGATCGCCGACCTGGAGATGGCCGTCGCCCGGGGCTCGTTCTTCCCCGTGATCGCCACCGCGGTGGAACTCGGTGGACTCGGCACGACCGAGGTCCTTGAGCTCGTGCGCCGGGGCTTCCCGTCACCCCTGGAGCATCCGCTGCCCGTGGTCACGACCCCGGACGGCCAGCCCCGTGGCCCGCTCACGTGCGATCCTGCCGGTCCCTTGTGCGCGGAGGTCGTCAAGACGACGACCGATCCGTACGTCGGTCGACTCTCACTGGTGCGCCTCTTCTCCGGTCGACTCACGCCGGACTCCTTCGTCCATGTCTCCGGGCACTTCGGTGGCCAGCGTGGGCATGAGGACCACGACCTCGACGAGCGGATCGGGGCGCTGTCCAGTCCCCTGGGCAAGGTCCAGCGGACCATCGATACCGGAATCGCGGGTGACATCGTTGCCGTGGCCAAGCTCACACGGGCCGAGACCGGTGACACGCTGTCGGACAAGGACACCCCGCTGCTCATGGAGCCGTGGCTGATGCCCGATGCCCTGCTCCCGGTGGCGATCGTCGCCAAGTCGAAGGCCGACGAGGACAAGCTCGGCGCTGCCCTGAACCGCCTGGTCGCCGAGGACGCGACCCTGCGCCTGGACCGCAATGCGGAGACTGGCCAACTCGTCCTGTGGTGCATGGGCGAGGCGCACGTCGACGTGCTGCTCGACCGCCTGCGCAACCGGTACGGCGTCGCGGTGGAGTCCGAGGAGCTGCGCGTCTCGCTGCGCGAGACCTTCGCCTCCTCGGCCAAGGCCAAGGGCCGCCACGTGAAGCAGTCCGGCGGGCACGGGCAGTACGCGGTCTGCGACATCGAGGTCACCCCGCTTCCCGCGGGGTCGGGCTTCGAGTTCGTCGACAAGGTCGTCGGAGGCTCGGTGCCGCGCCAGTTCATCCCCTCGGTGGAGAAGGGCGTGCGCGCGCAGATGGAGCGCGGCGTGGTCACCGGCTACCCGGTCGTCGACATCCGGGTGACCCTCGTGGAGGGCAAGTCGCACTCGGTGGACTCCTCGGACATGGCGTTCCAGATGGCCGGTGCCCTGGCCCTCAAGGAGGCCGCAGCGGCCGCCCAGATCGCGATGCTCGAGCCGGTCTCGGCCATCAGCGTCCTGGTCTCCGACGAGTACGTGGGCGCGGTGATGGGTGACCTGTCGGGGCGTCGCGGACGAGTGTCAGGCACTGAGCCTGCAGGAAACGGCCGCACGCTGATCAAGGCAGAGGTCCCCGAGCTCGAGCTGACGCGCTATGCCATCGAGTTGCGCTCGATGTCGCACGGCACGGGCACCTTCAACCGCACCTACATCGGACATGAGCCGATGCCGGCGCAGATCGCCAAGAAGGTCATCGACGCGAGCCCGAAGCACTGAGCGCGTCACCAGGAGGGGCCGCACCCAGACCGGGGCGGCCCCTCCTGCGCTCAGCGTTCAGCGCCGGACGGGCTTCAGGGTCCAGAGGAAGCTCGCCTCGCCGGTGACCGTCCAGTCCTCGGTGGACAGGGTCACGTCGATCCGGAACTCGGGGCGCTCTCCGGCGTCGAGGCGGGCCACGATCGACTCCGGGGTGTCGTGCATCAGCGCCTCGGCGTACATCGGCCCCATGGCGATCTTCTTGAACCGGATGGATGCGTCCACGGGCAGAGGCGTCGCGCGATCGACCAGCATGCCGAAGTTCCCGAGCACGATCGCACCGGTCGCCGTCTCGGCGAGGGTGAACATCGCGCCGGCGTGCGGGCCGCCCACATGGTTGCGGTACTCGGGCTTGTCCGGCAGGCGCAGGAGGACCCGCTGAGGAGCCAACTCGAGGAACTCGAGCTGGAGGGTCCCGACCATCGGGACCACCGTGGGCATCTGTGCGACGAGGGTGTGGAAGTCCATGCGATCGAGGCTATCGACCACGCGAGGCCCGATCGTCACCGGTCCCCCGCGCGATCGGTCCCCGCGGGATCTCCCGTACCTCAGGGAACTCCGCGGGGGAGGCAGATCCCGTGACGTTGCGGAGAATCTGGGGGACTGGGGCGGTAGCGTCGCCACATGGCTGACGACACCCCGGCTGCCCCGGACCTCGCCGCGGCGCCGGGCTCTGCGCTACCCAGCGCCGCCGTGTTCGACATCGACGGGGTGCTGGCCGACGTGCGCCATCGTCTGCATCACGTCGCCTCCCGTCCGAAGGACTGGGACGCGTTCTTCGGCGCCGCGCCCGACGACCCTCCGCTCAGCGAAGGGCTCGAGGCGGTGGCGACCGCGGATCGAGCCGGCCACGTTGTCGTCTACCTGACCGGAAGGCCGGAGCGGTGCCGCACCGCGACTCTCACCTGGCTCGCCGACCAGGGTCTCCCCGCCGGCGAGCTCTTCATGCGCGACGACTCCGACCGCAGGCCAGCGCGAACCACCAAGGTGGCCGCACTGCGCCGGCTGTCCCGCCGGTACCGCATCGACGCCTTCGTCGACGACGACGCAGCGGTGGTCCAGTCGGTGCGCGCTGCTGGCTTCCCGGTCCTGCATGCACTGTGGATGGAACCCGCAACCTCAGGTGTCGACTCCGCGCCGGACCTTCCAGCCCCGGCGGCCTCCGCCCAGGCCGTCCTCTTCGAGATCCAGGAGACCGAGGGCCGCACCTGAGGCGGGCGAACGGCTGTCGCGTGAGTCAGTTGCCCTCGGCCACCTGGTTAGTCATTCAGGGCATCGGTTGCTCAGCCGTCAGCGGGCTCACGGCTACGGATTCTCAGGTCAGGGCGGCCAGCTCCTCGGGGCGCGGGCAGGAGCACACCAGGTTGCGGTCGCCGTAGGCACCGTCGATCCGACCCACCGGGACCCAGTACTTGTCTGAGCGCAGCCCGGGGACGGGGTAGACCGCCTGCTCCCGGGTGTAGCGCCGGTCCCACTCCCCCACGAGGCTCTCAGCGGTGTGCGGAGCATGGCGCAGCACGCTGTCTGCGACGGCCACGTCCCCGGACGCGACCTCCTCGATCTCCCCGTGGATCGCGATCATCGCGTCGCAGAAGCGGTCGAGCTCGGCCAGGCTCTCGCTCTCCGTGGGCTCAACCATCAGGGTGCCCGCCACCGGGAAGCTCATGGTCGGAGCGTGGAAGCCGTAGTCGATCAGGCGCTTGGCGACGTCATCGACTGTGACGCCCGTGCGCCTGGTGATCTCGCGGAGATCCAGGATGCACTCATGGGCCACCAATCCACCGGGACCCGTGTAGAGCACGGGGAAGCACTGCGTCAGCCGCCTGGCGATGTAGTTGGCCGACAGCACCGCCACCTGGGTGGCCCGCGTGAGCCCCTCGGCCCCCATCATCCGGATGTAGGCCCACGGGATGGGCAGGATGCCCGCGCTGCCCCAGGGGGCACCACTCACAGGTCCCACGCCGCCGTCCTCGTGCCCCCGGCCGGCAGGCCCGGCATCGGTGCGCAGCGGGTGGCCGGGCATGAAGGGCGCCAGGTGCTCGCGAACACCGATCGGCCCCACTCCAGGGCCGCCTCCGCCGTGCGGGATGCAGAACGTCTTGTGCAGGTTCAGGTGCGACACATCCGCACCGAAGCGACCCGGCTTGGCCAGCCCGACCAGAGCGTTCAGGTTCGCCCCGTCGACGTAGACCTGGCCGCCCGCCTCATGGACCATCGCGCACAGGGTCGCCACCTCGGACTCGTACACACCATGTGTCGAGGGGTAGGTGATCATCAGCGCCGCCACGCGACCCGCATGCGCCTCCAGCGCGGCGCTCAGGGACTCGACGCTCACGTTGCCTGACTCGTCACAGGCCACGACCACCACGCGCATCCCGGCCATCACAGCTGATGCCGCGTTCGTGCCATGCGCCGAGGACGGGATGAGGCAGACGTCGCGATCAGTCTCGCCGCGGGAAGCATGCCATCCCCGGATCGCCAGCAAACCGGCGAACTCCCCCTGGGACCCGGCATTGGGCTGGAGACTGACAGCGTCGTACCCGGTCAGCTCCACCAACAGGGCTTCGAGGTCGGCAATCAGCTCTGCGTATCCCAGGGACTGCTCACGAGGGGCAAACGGGTGGATCGAGGCGAAGCCCGGCCAACTGATCGGCTCCATCTCGGTCGTGGCATTGAGCTTCATCGTGCAGGATCCCAGCGGGATCATCGACCGGTCCAGCGCGACGTCGTACCCAGCCAGGCGGCGCAGGTAGCGCAGCATCTCGGTCTCGCTGCGGTGCTGGTGGAACACCGGGTGCTCGAGGTAGGCCGAGGTCCGCCGCCACGCTTCCGGGAGGGGCTCCGCCTCGGCCGGCGACGTGGCTGGACCTGGTCCTGGCGCGGCGGACCCAGTGCCCCGGGCTGCGGAGAATGCCTCCCGGACAGCCGCCACATGCGCCGCTTCGGTGACCTCGTCGCTGGCGATACCGACGTGGTCGTCGTCGACGGGTCGCAGGTTGATGCCACGGTCCGCGGCCTCTGCAACGACCTGCCGGGCCAGGCCCGGCACCACCGCGACCACCGTGTCGAAGAAGTTCGCGTGCAGCAGTGGCACGCCGTCCTTGCCCAGACCAGCCGCCAGTGCGCGCGCATGGCCGTGCACCCGCTCGGCGATCCTGCGCAGCCCGTCGGGCCCGTGGTAGGCCCCGTAGAGGCCCGCGATCACGGCCAGGAGCACCTGGGCGGTGCAGATGTTGCTGGTCGCCCGCTCGCGCCGGATGTGCTGCTCCCGGGTCTGCAGGGCCAACCGGTACGCGGGCTTGCCCGAGGAGTCGACCGACACACCCACCAGCCGCCCCGGAATCTGGCGCTCGAGCCCGGAGCGCACCGCCATGACCCCAGCGTGCGGACCACCGAAGCCCATCGGGACGCCGAAGCGCTGCGCAGAGCCCACGACGATGTCCGCACCGCACTCCCCGGGCGGGGTGAGAAGGCACAGGCTGAGCAGGTCGGCGGCGACCACCAGGCCGGCGCCCATCGCGTGCACCTGATCGGCCAGGGCCGTCAGCTGTGCCGGGTCGCGCACGAGGCCCGTCGAGGTCGGCACCGAGACCAGGACCCCGAAGAGTCCATCTGAGGGAAGCCCGGTGCTGACATCGCGGACGTCGAGGGCGATTCCCAGCGGGGCAGCCCGTGTCTGCAGGACGGCCAGGGTCTGCGGGTGGGTGTCGGCGTCCACCACGAAGGTCATCGAGCCCGTTCGATCGACCCGGTGCAGCAGGGCCATCGCCTCCGCCGCCGCCGTCGGTTCGTCGAGCATGGAGGCGTTTGCCAGTGGCAGGCCGGTCAGGTCGGCGACCATCGTCTGGAAGTTCAACACCGCCTCGAGCCGCCCCTGGGAGATCTCGGGTTGGTAGGGCGTGTAGGCGGTGTACCACCCGGGCGACTCCAGCACGTTGCGCCGGATCACCGCGGGGGTGATCGTGTCGTGGTAGCCCAGGCCGATCATCGAGACGGCCGGGGTGTTCGCGTCCGCCATCCGGCGCAGCGCTGCAGTTGCCTGCGTCTCACTGAGCGTGGGCGGCAGGTCCAGCCCGCCGGCCCAGGCGATCGTGGCCGGCACGGCTGCCCGAGACAGCGACTCGAGGTCCTGGTGTCCGACGGCCTGCAGCATCATGGCCACATCCCGGTCATCGGGACCGATATGGCGGTCGGCGAACTCAACGTCACGAAAGGGATGCACGCGCTCACGATAGCCGTGAGCTGGGCAGTCGTCCGGGAGGGTCACAGTCGGGCGCGCGGCACGTGTGCACACCCGTCGAACCCGGGCGCGGTGTCTCCGGTCAGGACCGCCCTCGGCCGGATCAGCCCGTCTGGCGCTTGCGCCGACGCTCCGAGAGCTCGTCGTCGCTCGAGGTCGCGACGCCCGAGCCGCGCTCCGCGGGCAGGGCGGACAGCGTGCCCTCCACCTCGCGCCAGACCTTGCCGACCGCGATGCCGAAGACTCCCTGACCGCCCCGCACGAGATCGATGACCTCGTCCTCACTGGTGCACTCATAGACGCTGGCACCATCACTCATCAGGGTGAGGGTCGCAAGGTCCTCCACGCCGCGCGAGCGCAGGTGCGTCACGGCCGTGCGGATGTTCTGCAGCGAGACCCCGGTGTCGAGCAGTCGCTTGACGACCTTGAGCACCAGGATGTCGCGGAAGCTGTAGAGGCGCTGAGTCCCCGACCCCGTGGCGGGACGGATCGAGGGCTCCACCAGGCCGGTCCGGGCCCAGTAGTCCAACTGCCGGTAGGTGATCTCGGCGGCGGAGCAGGCGATGGGGCCGCGGTAGCCCACCCCTTCGGGAAGCGTCGTCTCGGGGACGTCGAACAGGGCGCCCTGTACCTCGTGCTGGTGTCCAGTGCCCTCAGCTGACATCTGCGCCTGACCTCCGGTCGATGTGGCGTCTTGCGTCGGCGTAGTTACACCGGCGGGATTCCTGCCCCGAAACTAGGGCCGGATGCGTCACACGTCAACGCACTCCGCCCCGACACGCCGGGGCAAAGTCTCCACCTCAGGTAGAGGGTTAGACTGCCACCCTCACGGCTACTGGAAGTCCTGGGGAGTCACGGTGTCGAGGAACTCGCGGAACTGCTCGACCTCATCGACCTCCTCGTCGGGATCCGGCGCCACGCCTGCCTCGGCCAACACCTCGTCGGAGAGCAGGATCGGCACCCCCGCGCGCAGCGCAAGGGCGATGGCATCCGAGGGCCGGGCGTCGACGACCTGATCCTCGAGGACGAGCTCGGCGAAGAACACCCCGTCCTCCAACCGGGTGATCCGCACTGACAGCAGGGGGGTCCCCAGCTGGAGCAATGTCGCGACGAACAGGTCGTGGGTCAGCGGCCGCGGAGCTGCCACACCCTGCTGGGCCATGGCGATCGCCGCAGCCTCGTTGGGCCCGATCCAGATGGGCAGCAGCGCGCCCCCGGTGATCGGGCGCACCAGCACGATCGGCGCATTGGAGGGCATCTCGACGCGCACACCCACGACTTCCACTGCCTGGTACCCATCCACGTCGCCCAGACTAGACCCGGCGGGCGGGACCCACCATCGCTCAGCGACCGAGCGTCCGGGGCAGCCCCGCCCTGACCAGGGCGACGTGCAGCTGGATCGCCAGGGTGGCGATCGCACGGGCCGCCTCCTCCGCCTTCGCGGCACTGTCCTCGTGACGTCCATGGGCCATCGGCTTGACGACCTGCTCGACCAGGGAGAGCTCACGATCGGCGGCCAGGCGGAACGGGCGCAGGTGCCGGGGGCCATAGCCGAACTGGGCCATCTCCGCGGCGATCCGGGCCACCTGCAGGGCGGTCGCGTCGTAGTAGGAGGTGCCGGGCACCTGGGCGACCAGGCCGAAGGACTCGAGCTCGCGCAGCACCTCGTTGGTGACCCCGGACTCCTCGAGCAGCTCCTTGCGTGACAGGCGCAGCTCCTGGCTGTCGGCACCCAGGTCCTCAGGCGAGGGATAGGTGTCTGTGGCCACGAGTGCGCGTGGTGCAGTGTCCGTCGCGCTCAGTGGTGCGGGTTGCAGGCCCCGGTCGATCGCGTCGAGGTGCTCGCGGATGACCTTCAGCGGCAGGTAGTGGTCGCGCTGCATCCGCAGCACATAGCGCAGTCGCTCGGCGTCGGCCCGGGTGAACTTCCGGTAGCCAGAGGCAGTCCGCTGCGGCTCGACGAGGTCCTCCGCCTCCAGGTAGCGGATCTTGGAGATGCTGACGTCCGGGAAGTCCGAGCGCAGCAGGTGCAGCACCTCGCCGATGCTCAGCAGGCCGTCCGACGCTGCAGCCGTGCTCACGACTGGCCACCCCCTACGAGGAACACGAACCGGTACTTGCCGATCTGGACCTCGTCACCGCCGGCCAGGGCGGTCGCGTCGATCCGCTCCCGGTTGACGTAGGTCCCGTTCAGGCTGCCGACGTCGCGGCACTGCCAGCCCTGGGCGTCACGGATGAACTGGGCATGCCGGCGCGAGACCGTGACGTCGTCGAGGACGACGTCGGCATCATCGGAGCGCCCCACCGTGACCAGGTCGGAGTCGAGCACGAAGGAGGTGCCCTCGCTGGGTCCGCGCCGGACGATCAACATGGCCGTTCCGACGGCCACGGACCCGACGCTGCCCGTGCCGACCGCGCCCAACGGGCCGGTCGAGGACACCGGGACATCGAGGTTCCCGGTGGATTGGACCTCGACCTCAGCGCTGAGGTCGACCAGGGGCGCACCGCAGTTGCTGCAGAATCGCGCCAGATCCGACATCTCCTGGCCGCACTGCCGGCATGAACGCCCCACGTCGTCTCCGTCCTGACCCTGAATCCTCGCCCTGCAGTCGCCCACAAGGGAACCTCTACCTGAGGTCTAGGTTCACCTCGGGGGCAAACCTATCCGACGCCCTGAGGGTCGGGTCAACCCCTGGCTACGACAGACCGTCGGCGTACTGGGCCGCGGTCAGCAGCGAGGACCACGCAGCGTCGGCATCCTCGGCCGTCGCGCACTCGACATCGACCATCCAGCCCTCGCCGTACGGCTCGGCGTTGACCATCTCCGGGGAGTCCTCAAGGACGCCGTTGACCTCGGCGACCGTCCCGTCCAGCGGGGCGTACAGGTCGCTCACGGACTTCGTGGACTCCACCTCGCCGCACGGCTGCCCGGCGCTGAGGGCACTTCCCACGGCCGGAAGCGCGACGTACACGACGTCTCCGAGGGCTTCGGTCGCGAACGAGGTGATCCCGAAGCGCAGGACGGTCGGGCTCTCCCGGCGGATCCACTCGTGCTCGGGGGTGTAGCGCAGGTCATTGGGATACATCGGTCCTCCATCGGCCGGCATCGGGCTGCGTGGGCGGACTGGTCGGGTCCTCACAGGGACTCAGCCCTGGTCCACCGGCTCAGCGTACTCGGGGGTGGTCAGCGGAACGGTCGAGGCGATGTCGAGGGCCTCACGCTGCTCCATCTCGAAGAGCGCACCGGCCGTGCGCACGGAGTCCGCGACGCCGCCGGGGATCTCCATCGCGGTGGCCAGGGTCTCGGGATCACCGATCGCCAGGATCGTGTAGGGCGAGGGCCGCAGGTCGCCGGAGACAAGGATCGCCGGAGTGCTGGTGTCCGGCGGGTTCGCGAACCAGGTGCTGACGACGACCCGCCTCTCAGCCACCTCGATGCTCTCCGCACCTGCGTCACGCAGCTCCTGCACCGTGTCCAGGATCTCCGCAGCATCGACCCCACCGTCGGGGTCGCGGATCACGATCCGCACGCCGGGCCCACGAACCTTCGTCGTCCCGGCGAGCACCTCGAGGGACTCCTTGCGGTTGCGGGCCTGCTCCAGTGCTGCGGCGTCGCTGCCCGAGGTCAGGGAAGCGACCTCCGAGGCCAGTCGGCGCTTCTCCTGCTCGAGCCGGTCGTTCTCGGCATCGAGGCTGTCAAGGATCTGCACGAGCTCATCGGGCCTGGCATTGGCCAGCGCCTCGTCGCTGCCCTGGGCGATGGCACCAGCCACGAACATCCAGCCCAGGACGGCGAACAGGGCTCCACCGATCAGGCTCGCGGGACCGCTCCAGCGCCAGAGCGACGTCGTGTGGTAGTCCCCGTGAGTCTCATCCGGGTTGTCGTCGGCCGGCGTGGCCGGGACGACCGCGCCCTGCCCCTCGTCGCGCTGCATGCTCACGCCTTCAGGATGTGCCGGCGGATTGCGGCGGCGTTGGCGAAGATGCGCATCGTCAGGACGACCACCACCCCGGTGGACATCTGGCTGCCGACACCGAGAAGGTCCCCGATCCACACGATGAACGCGGCGACCAGCACATTGCTCAGGAACGAGATCACGAAGACGCGGTCGCGGAAGACGCCATCGAGCAGGGCCCGGATGGCCCCGACCACGGCATCGAGCGCCGCGATCACTGCGATCGGCAGGTACGGCTCCAACCAGATGGGAACCGTCGGCTCGATGATGAGCCCGGCGACCACCCCGATGATGAGCCCGATGAGTGCGATCATCTGCCCTCCCCCTCCCCGATTCGTGCACGCATCATTCCAGCCCCTCGGGCCCGACGACCTCCGCGTCCGAGGGGAGCGGTGAGGTGGCGGACCGCAGGGTGATGCTGTCGACCGACGACGTCTCCAAGCCTATGCCGAACTGCGCGGACACACTGGCCAGCTCCTGCGCATCCGGGGTCGCCCCGAACGCCTCAGCGAGGTTGGACGGGCCGATGGCCTCCACGCGGTACGGCGGCTTCAGTGGCCGGTAGTTGACCAGGATGGCCCCAGCGGCCGACCGGATCGCAGACTGCGCAGTCAGGCGCTGGCCGTTGACGGCGACCGCCTCGGCTCCCACTGACCACAAGCCGTTCACGGCCCGCTGGACATCACCGTCGAGCACCCTCTCGACGTCGTCGCCCTCCTCGCCCTCCTTGACCGGGGCGTCTGTCAGGGTGACCACCGCCCCCGGGCCCTGGACCGGGGAGTACCCGGTCACGAGCTCGAGGTCCTCGATCTGCGTTGCCAGCAGGGCACCCTCCAACGTGACCCGCAGGTTGTCCTGCCGGGCTGCGGTCAGCTCCAGGCGGGCGCCGGCAACCTCCTCGATCAGGGACTCGTTGCGGTCGTCGGCCGCAACGATCCGGTCGATGAGGGCTGACCTCTGCTCGTTGACGGCCGGGTCGTTCAGGACCCGCGCGGAGAGGCCCAGTGCCAGGACGAAGCCGGTGAGACCCAGCGCCACAGCCGCAACCAGGACACGCTGGCGCCGCGACCCCGAAGGCTGCTGGTCGGTCACGTCGGCGTAGTCGCTGGCCACCGAGGCGCTGGTGATCTGGTCGATCAGGTTCAGCCGCTCACGGGCACTGGGGACCGGCCGGTCGGCCGCCGGCAGCGGGGCTCCGGTTGTGGACGTCGACATCACCCCTCCCCGGACTCGATGAGTTCGAACCACTCACTGAGCAGGCTGTCGGCACGCTCGTCGGACGCTGCCTCCGCCCAGAGACGGATGACGGCCTCCGACTGGTCAGGAACGGCCAGGACCCAGCTCCCATCGGGCTCCTGGATGCGCACGCCCTCGGCCGTGTCGACGGCGCGCTCCCCCGCGGCCTCCACCAGGGTGCGCATGACCGTCCCCCGCCGAGCCCAGGCTGTGGGCACCGCGGACCTGGCCATGTGCACCTGAGGGATCCGCCGGTCGATCGCCGACAGGGTCAGCTTCGTGCGCGCGACCATGCCCACCAGCCGGACGAACGCCGCGAGGCCATCCACGTTGGGTCCCATCTCCGGGACGATGAACCCTCCCCTGCCGTCGCCGGCGAAGATGAGGTTCGGGGTGGCGCGCGCCTGGGCCGACAGGGCCGACGTCGAGGACCCGGTCCAGACCACGCCCACCGAGTGGTAGTTGGTGACCTCCTCGGCCACGCGCGTGGTGTGGGCCGGCAGCGCGATCACCCCGCTGCGTCGCTCCGCGGCCACCAGGTCCAGCATCACCAGCAGCGTGCGGCCGTGGTCGAACGGCCTGCCGGTCTCATCGACCATGGACAGCCGCTCACCAGTCGGGTCGAAGCGCACGCCGAGGTCCGAGCGCGAGGACGAGACGAGCTCGGCCAGTCGGGCCATGGCCGCGTGGTAGGACGGGCCGGTGGATGTGGGGTTCTCCTCATCGAGCCGGTTGTTGACCGTCAGCACACTCACCGGCAACGAGGACAGCACGCGAGGCAGCACCAGGGTGGACGGCCCAGCGCCTGTGTCGATGACCACCTTGAGCCGGGCTTCGGCGACTCCCGAGGTGTCGATCGAAGCGGCGAGCTGCGCGGCGTACTCGTCGACCGAGCGGTGTGGGGTGTGGATGTCACCGATCTCACCCGGGAAGGCCCTTCGGAAGTCCCGACGGACCAGGATGCGCTCGAGCTTCTGCTGCTCGGCGACCGAGAGATCCGAGCCGGTGGGGTCCAGCAGCAGCAGGTCCAGGCTCTCGGGGACTCCAAGGGTCGTGCGCAGGTAGACCCCGCCCTGGGCGGCACGCGCAGTATCGGTCCGCACGACGGGAAGGGGCGTGATCCGCAGGTCGCGCACATTCAGGCCGGCCGCCGTCAGGGACCCGGCCAGCGCGCGGTTCATCGCCCGGGCCGCGCGGGAGTGGTCGCGCCCGACCGTCACCGTCGATCCCTTGGGCAGCAGCGCGGCGTAGGCCGCCCCGAGGCGCACGACCATCTCGGGGGTGATGTCGAGGTTGACGATCCCACTCACCCCGCGGGGCCCGAAGAGCGAATGGTGTGCCTGGGCCTCCCAGATGACGTTGTCGGTCAGGATCGCACCGGCCTCGATCTGCTTGGCCGGGTACACATGGACCCCGGCGCTGACCTGCACCTCCTCGCCGAGCACGCACTTGTCGGCGATCACCGCACCCGGCGCGATGTGCACCCGAGCCCGAACCTCGCACGAGCGTCCGAGCAGGGCCGAGGTGATCTCAGAGCCGATATCGACATAGACGCTGGTGTCGAGCAGGGATCCCACCACGCGCGCCCCACGACGCAGGACGACGTTGCTGCCCAGGACCGTCCCGGGGCCCACCACGCAGTCGGTCTCCACTCGGGCATGGGCCCCGATGAAGCACGGCGACTCCAGCCGCGCCCCCTGGTCGACCACCGCCCCCTCGCCGAGCCACACCTGGGGGGCAACCTCGAAGCCGCCCACCTGAGCATCCACGCTGCCCCCGCAGCACGTCGCCCTGGACGGACAAGTAGCTGTCGATCGTTCCGACGTCCTCCCAGTACCGATCCGTCACGTAGCCGTAGATCGCCTCGCCGGCCGCCATCAGCTTCGGGAAGATGTCCGCCGACCAGTCCACCTTCTCGTCGGCCGGCACGAGGTCCAGTACCTCCGGGGCCATCACATAGATGCCCGTGTTGACCGTGTCGGAGAACACCTGTCCCCACGTCGGCTTCTCGATGAACCGCTCGATGCGCCCGTCCTCGGCGGTGATCACGTTCCCGAACTCGATGACGTTGGGCTTGCGGGCCAGGGCCACGGTCACCATCGCGCCGGTCCGCTGGTGGAACTCCACGAGGGCTGTGAGGTCGATATCGGTCAGTGCATCCCCGGAGACCACCAGGAACGGCTCGCCGGCCAGGCCCTGCTCGGCGTTCTTGACGCTGCCTGCGGTGCCCAGCGGGACTGATTCCGTCGCGTAGGACAGCCGGACCCCGTACTCGTCGCCGTCACCGAAGTAGGACCGGATGCTCGCCGCCAGGTACTGGACCGTCACGACCGCCTGCTCGATCCCGTGCTTGTTCAGCAGGCGCAAGAGGTGGCCCATGATCGGCTCGCCGACGACCGGCAGGAGTGGCTTGGGCACGTTCGTGGTCAGGGGCCGCAGGCGGGTGCCCTCACCGCCGGCCATCACCACGGCACGCATGAGCTAGGCCCCGGCCGTGGCTGGCAGCTGGGACAGCACCTCACGCGTCTGACGGACGTACAGCACGGCGCTGTACAGGTAGAGCCCCGTGCCCCACAGGGCGAACGCCCAGCCGGCGACCCGCGCGAGCTCCTCGATGCCCGTCTGCGGATCGGCCCCCCAGAGCAGGAACGGGAAGGAGAGCATCAGGTTGAACGTGGCTGCCTTGCCGATGAAGTTCACGGGGAGCCCGGTGATTCCCCGGCCCTTCAACCGCCCCATCTCCACGGTCAGGACGGCGTCGCGCAGCACCAGGAGGACCACGAACCAGAGCGGGACCACATCGCGGATGAGGAACACGACCAGGACCGTGACCGTGGAGAGGCGATCGGCAATGGGGTCCAGCAGCTGGCCCAGCCGCGTGACCTGGTTCCAGCGCCGGGCGAGCATGCCGTCGAAGAAGTCCGTCGCGCCGCCGAGGGCGAGGACGAGGGCGGCCAGGCCGTCCTGCTGCGGCACCAGGGCCAACCAGGCGAACAGCGGGATCGTGAGGAGGCGGATGCCACTGAGCACGTTCGGCAGGGTCCAGACCAGGTCAGTCCGGACCGCCGGCTCCTGCACGCGCATGGCTCGCCCCATCCACCTCGATGCTGGGGCGAAGCGTACCCCGCGCGGGCCCCTGGTACCCCGTGGGCGGCGGCGTCCCCCTGCGGAGCACAGACCGCTCCCCACTCCGAGTGTCCCTGTTCCGGGGACACGGCACGGGCCGATCGGCCCAGGATTGCGCACAGGTCCACTGGTTCGGTGGTCCCGCGGAGTTGCCCCCGGCGGAGGAGGCTGCGCCCGGTGCCTGCGACGGGGAGGCACTGGGCCGGTGCATCGTCTCAAGTCCTCGGGTGTGACGCCACCAGCGCCCCCGACACGCCGGCTGCTGTGGCGGGTTCATGAGGTGGCGACGTAGGGTTCTTCTGCGACCCCGTCATTGCATCCCCCGTCGATGGCGGGGTCGCCCCATTCCCGGGGCTACTCGCGGATCAGGCCATCGCGCAGGGGATCTGTGCCGCGGATCCCGACGGACACGCATTCAGGGCCGCCGCCAACATGATCGCCGCCCGGCGCACACCCATCGACGCCGGTCCAGCATGATCGCCGCGGATGCCACCCCGATGCCCGCGAGTGGTCCCCCGTTCCAGGACCCGGAGCGGCCGCAGCCGGCAAGCGTCAGTGCCGGAGCCCAGGAGGCGATCACCGCGAGCACCGGGTAGACCCACCCCGCGATGGCGACTGTCTGCCCCTTCATCCGCAGGTGTGCCAGCAGGGCCAGGCCAACGACGACCAGCAACGACAGGAGGCTTCCCAACGCGGAAGTCCGGCCGGCAGCGCCACGGTCGCAAGTGTCCCGGTGACAGCGAACACCACGCAGATGCCCCGGACGGACTCCGCCAGGACGTCCTCGAGCGAGGAGTCCTCGGGCGGGGAGGCATCCACCACCGGAACATGGCGACGACTGCCAACTCGCTGGCGGCACGCGATCCCCCACCAGAGACCGAACCTGCGGCCACGGACCAGCAGGCTCAGAAGCGGGCCACGCCGACCGGTGAAGGCGAATACCGCATACCCAGCCAGGCCGGTCGCGGCTGTCGCCACAACGACTGTCGTGGGCCACTGGGAGTCAGGTGAGAGTCCGGCCGCCGAGACGGCGACAATCCACGGAGCGAGTGCCACGAGGACGATCCGGCGCAACGATGACTCGACGATCATCCGCGCAGCACCCGGGGGTGGGTCGGGTTCGGGGACGGCCTCCGCAGCCCGACCCATAGGGTCATGCGTCGCCAGATCCTGGAGCACACCCCCTGCCGCCACGCCCACAGGATAGGAGCGGCGGTCGCGGGATCCGGCCACGGCACCCGGGTCCGGGACTCACCAGAGCGAGACGGCCCGGTGGGAGTAGGTGGCGTCGTCGAGGTTCGCGACCAGCCACTTCGCAACATCGGCGCGCGAGATTCGACTGCCGCCGACCTTCCCCTCGGTCAGTACGTGGATCTCGCCGGTCAGCGGACCGTCGGTCAGCCCCACGCACCGGGCGATCGTCCAGTCGAGGTCGCTGGCCATGATCGCGCGCTCCTGGCCGTTGTGGTCGGCGATCGCATTGCGGAGCAGCACCCCCACCGTCATGCGGACAGCCCGCGGGAAATGCGACGCCGAGTCCCCCGCGCCGACGGTGCTCACGGCCAGCAGGCGTGTCCCGGCGGGCGTCCCTGCGACGATCGAGGTCATCGCATCGGTGATCGCGGTCGAGCGCCCCATGCCGTGGCCCCCGATCGCGCTGATGACGCCCTGAGCTCCGGCGACCGCACGGGCGACCACCTCCGGATCCCGGGCGTCGCCGACCTCGACGGTGACCCGTGGGTCTACCTCGCCCAGCTTCAGCGGGTCCCGCACCAGCACCGTCACCTCATGGCCGGCCGCCAGCGCCTCGTCCACGACATTCCTGCCTGTGCCCCCTGCGGCACCGAACACCGTCACCTGCATCGCCATTGCCTCCGGATGAGTAGGCGCCCATCCCATCACGGCCGCGCACGGGGCGCGAACGACCTCACGACGCCTGGATGCGCAGTGTCCCCGACCTCATCGCCCCGTGAACGTCGCCTTGCCCGCACCCTCGGCCAGGAAGGACTCCATGCCGATCCGGCGGTCGTCGGTGGCGAAGAGCCCGGAGAACTCCAACCGCTCGATCTGACACCCGGTGGCGATGTCCACCTCGAGTCCCTGGTTGACCGCGCGCTTGGCCGCGGCCAGGGCCAGCGGGGCACCGGTCGCGAACTGCTGGGCGAGCGCGAGGGCCTCGTCGTAGACGGTGTCATCGGCCACGACCCGATCGGCGAGGCCGAACGCCCTGGCTTCCTCGGACCCGACGTATCTGCCGGTCAGGATCATGTCCTTCGCCCGGGATGGGCCGATCAGGCGCGGAAGCCGCTGGGAGCCGCCCAGCCCGGGGATCACACCGAGCAGGACCTCCGGCTGGCCGAGCTTGGCCCGCTCCCCCACGACCCGAAGGTCGGCGCACAGCGCCAACTCGCATCCGCCCCCGAGGGCGAACCCGGTCACGGCGGCCACGACCGGCATCGGCAGCCCGGCCACGGCATTGAACGACTCCTGGAGCAGGTGCGAGGCGCTGGCCATGTCCTGATAGGTCATCGCTGCCATCTCCTTGATGTCGGCCCCGGCCGCGAACATCTTGGGACCCCCGTAGAGGACGACCGCACGCACCTCAGTGGAGCGCTCGAGCCAGCGCGCCGCAGCCAGGATCTCCTGCTGCATCGCCAGGTTCAGGGCGTTCACCGGAGGGCGGTCCAGTCGCAGCGTCGCGACCCCAGCCTCGAGCTCCACGCGGGTCAGCTCACCCTGGACGACAACATCAGTGGACATGGGGAACTCCTTCGTCGCAACTCATCTCTGGCTCGTTCGAGCCTAACCAGCCGACTCCGGCGGCACGGCAACGGGCCCGGATGCGCGATGCGCGGGTACCCTTGGCGCGTGCACGGAGCAGTGGAAGGGCTCGCCGGAGCCATCGGGGACGGGGTGGCATCCGTGACCCCAGTGTCGCTGGCCGCGGAGCAGCTGCCCGACGCGTGGCCCGGGACCTGGAACCCGCTGGGCATCACCTTGGACGCCGACGGCGCCAACGTGGCCGTGTGGTCCGAGGGCGCGCATGCCGTGGACCTGTGCCTGTTCGATGACGACGGCCGCGAGCGTCGGGTGGCGCTCAGCGAGACCACGTTCCACACATTCCACGGTTACGTGCCGGGGATGAAGGCCGGCGACCTCTACGGCTTCCGTGTGCACGGGCCCTGGGATCCCTGGCGTGGGAGCCGCTGGAACAGCGCGAAACTGCTGATGGACCCCTACGCCCGTGCGATCGAGGGTGAGTACGTGGCCCACCCGGCCACCCGCGGCCACGTCGGCCACGACGACACGGTCCGCGATGACCGTGACTCCGCGCCGTATGTGCCCCGGTGCGTGGTCGTGGCCGATGACGAGTTCGACTGGCGCGGCGACACCCGGCTGAACACCCCGTGGACCCAGACCGTGATCTACGAGGCACACCTCAGGGGCCTCACCATGCGTCACCCGGGGGTTCCGGCGGAGCTGCGCGGCACCTACGCCGGCCTGGCCCACCCGGCGGTGATCGAGCACCTCTCCCAGCTCGGGGTCACAGCCGTGGAGCTGCTGCCGATCCACCACTTCATCAGCGAGGACCACGTCCTCGCGCACGGTCTGACCAACTACTGGGGCTACAACACCCTCGGGTTCTTCGCCCCGCACGCCGCCTACAGCGCATCGGGCAGCCGGGGGCAACAGGTCACCGAGTTCAAGGAGATGGTGCGGGCGCTGCACGCCGCCGGACTCGAGGTGATCCTCGATGTCGTCTACAACCACACGGCAGAGGGCAACGAACAGGGGCCGACGCTGAACTTCCGCGGCATCGACAACGAGGGCTACTACCGCCTGAGCCATGGTCGGCACTACGCCGACTACACCGGCTGCGGCAACACCCCCGACGCATCGCAGCCCCATGTGCTCCAGCTGATCATGGACTCGCTGCGCTACTGGGTCACCGAGATGCACGTCGACGGGTTCCGGTTCGACCTCGCCAGCGCACTGGCCCGCTCCTTCCACGACGTCGACATGCTGGGCGCGTTCATGTCGACCATCCAGCAGGACCCCGTGCTGCGGACCACGAAGCTGATCGCCGAGCCGTGGGACATCGGCGCCGGCGGCTACCAGGTCGGGGAGTTCCCGCCGCTCTGGACCGAGTGGAACGACAAGTTCCGCGACTGCACGCGCGACTACTGGCGCGGCTACGGCTCCCTGTCGGAGCTGGGGTGGCGCCTGACCGGGTCGGCGGACCTCTATGCCAGCGAGGGCCGCGCGCCGTTCGCCTCCATCAACTTCGTGACCGCCCACGACGGATTCACGCTGCGCGATCTCACGACCTACTCCCACAAGCACAACCTGGTCAACAAGGAGCACAACCGCGACGGCACGGACAACAACCGCTCGTGGAACCACGGTGTCGAGGGCGAGACCGAGGATCCCGACATCAACGCCCTGCGCCAGCGCCAGGTCCGCAACCTGCTCACGATGCTGCTGCTGAGCACAGGGGTTCCGATGCTCACCGCGGGCGACGAGATGGGCCGCACGCAGGGCGGGAACAACAACGCCTACTGCCAGGACAATGACATCTCGTGGGTCGACTGGGACCTTGAGGCCTGGCAGCGCGACCTGTTCGCGTTCACCGCCGGGGTGATCCACCTGCGCCGCAATCATCCGGTGTTCGCGCGGCCGTACTACTTCGAGGGCACAGCGCCGGACGGCGGCCGCGCCAAGGACCTCGCCTGGCTGCGCGGCGACGGGCGCGAGTTCACCGAGGTCGACTGGCACTTCAGCGACAACCGGATGATCGGCATGTACCTCTCCGGTGACCTGCAGTCGCGTGGGCCCCGTGGTGAGAAGCTGTCCGACGACCCGTTCCTGCTGGTCCTCAACGGCAGCGGGCACTCCGCCACGTTCCTCCTGCCGGGCGAGCCCTTCGGGACCGACTACCAGGTGGTCGTCGACACCGTCGGTGGCTTCGCGGGCGAGTTCGGGCACACCCGCACCCACGGAACTGCCCTTCCGATGCCGCCGTTCAGCGCGAAGCTGCTGCGCGTCGTCACGCGCTGAGCCTCAGCTGCGACGCTGCTGCTGGCGGCCGCGAGCTGTCGGGGCCCACCCGGGCGCCCATCAGCAGGCACCGATGTGCCCCCGGGTAGTACCGTCACGCAGGTGATCGGTCGATTCCCCAGCATTGACATCAGCCCCGTCGTCGAGTGCGGCCGCTACCCCGTCAAGGCAGTCGTCGGGGAGACCATCGCGGTATCGGCCACCGCCTTCCGTGAGGGTCACGACGCGATGAGCGTCGAGGTCCAGTTCCTGCCACCTGGATTCGATGCCAGTGACTTCGCCATCGGGGAGCCTGACGGCCCGCTTCTGCGGATGCATGAGGTCGGCCCCACCCAGCCTGACCGCTGGACCGTCGATGCCCAGCTCGATCGTGAGGGCGACTGGAACTACTACATCATCACCGCTGGCGACCCCTACGAGAGCTGGAAGCACAAGGCCGAGATCAAGCTGCCCGCTGGGATCGATACCGAGCTCGAGCTCGAGGAGGGTGCTCGGGTCCTCGACCGCGCCGCCGCCCAGGCCGGGACCACGCACGCGCGCAAGGTGCTCACAGAGGCTGCTGCCGCCATGCGCGACACCGCCGAGACCGCAGAGCAGCGCCTCTACGCGGCTGAGGCCCCGGCCGTCCAGGCCGCGCTCGGCCAGTTCCCCCTGCGGGAGCTCCCGCACATGTCGGGACCCTGGCCGGTGCGCGTGGAGCGCACGCGCGCGCTCTACGGTGCGTGGTACGAGTTCTTCCCCCGCTCGGAGGGCGCGACGCTCAACCCCGTGCGCTCGGGCACCTTCCGCACTGCGTCGAAACGACTGGCGGGAGTGGCCGCCATGGGCTTCGACGTGGTGTACCTGCCGCCGATCCACCCGATCGGCCACACCTTCCGCAAGGGCCCGAACAACACCCTGACCCCCGGTCCTGACGATCCGGGCTCGCCGTGGGCGATCGGCTCCGAGGCGGGCGGGCATGACACGGTCCATCCGGACCTGGGCACGATGGCCGACTTCGAGCACTTCATGTCGGTGGCCGCCGAGAACGGCCTGGAGGTCGCCCTGGACTTCGCCCTCCAGGCCTCACCGGACCACCCATGGGTCGCAGCACATCCCGAGTGGTTCGTGACCCGTGCCGATGGGTCCATCGCGTACGCGGAGAACCCGCCGAAGAAGTATCAGGACATCTACCCGATCGCGTTCGACGCCGACTTCGACGGACTGGTCGATGAGTGCGAGCGGATCCTGCGGCTCTGGATGGGCAAGGGGGTGCGGATCTTCCGGGTGGACAACCCGCACACGAAGGCGGTGCACTTCTGGGAGGTGCTGTTCGCGCGGATCTACGCCACCGATCCCGACGTCCTGTTCCTGGCCGAGGCCTTCACCCGCCCGGCGATGATGCGCACGCTGGGCACGGTCGGGTTCCACCAGAGCTACACGTACTTCACCTGGCGCGACACGAAGTGGGAGCTCGAGACCTACTTCACTGAGCTGAGCACCGTCGCTGCGGACTACATGCGGCCCAACTGCTTCGTGAACACCCCGGACATCAACCCGTTCTTCCTGCAGTCGGGCAACAAGGCGGCCTTCGCGATCCGCGCGACGCTGGCAGCCCTGCTCTCCCCCACCTACGGCGTGTACGCGGGATTCGAGGTCTACGAGCACAAGGCACTGGCTCCCGGCAAGGAGGAGTACCTGGACTCCGAGAAGTTCCAGTACCGCCCCCGTGACTGGGCCGCGGCCTCACACACCAGCCTTGTGCCCTACCTGACGCTGCTCAACCGGATCCGTCGGGAGCACCCGGCGTTCCAGGAGCTGCGCAACCTGCGGTTCGAGAGCATCGACAACTCGCAGATGATCGCGTGGTCGAAGCGGACGGCTGACGAGGTCATCGTCGTCACGTGCGTCCTGGACCCCAACAGCCCGCAGGCGGGAACCCTGCACCTGGACCTTGCTGCCCTGGGCTTCGGCAGCGACGAGCAAGTCCTGGCCCGCGACCTCATCACCGGCCAGACCTGGGCGTGGGGCGAACACACCTACATCCGGCACGACCCCACCTTCACCTGTGCACATGCCGTTGTTCTCGAGAGGATGCCATGACCCCGTCCAACACCCCCGCAGATCCCGGCACGCCCAAGCGCAAGCCCGCACCCGCACCAGCGGCTGACGCGGTGACACCTGCCCCGGCTGCCCCGGCTGCCCCGGCTGCCCCGGCTGCCCCGGCTGCCCCGGCTGCCACGGGTCCGGTGAAGAAGCCTGTCGACACCGGGGAGATCGACCGGCTGGTCGATGGCGCCAGCGCCAGCCCCCACTCCATCCTGGGCGCGCACCCCTACGAGGGTGGCGTGACGATCCGGGTCCTGCGCCCGATGGCCAAGGAGGTCATCGTCGTGACCCCGCTCGGCCGGCACCCGATGGTTCACGAGCACCGTGGCGTCTGGGTCGTCGTCCTCCCCGGCGACACCGTGCCTGCGTACACGATCGACGTGGACTACGGCCAGGGCCTGATCCCCGCCGATGACCCCTACCGGTTCCTTCCGACCCTCGGCGAACTCGACCTGCACCTGATCGGCGAGGGCCGCCACGAGGAGCTGTGGACGACGCTCGGGGCGCACGAGCGGACCTATGACAGCCCGTTCGGGACCATCACCGGTACCTCCTTCGCGGTCTGGGCACCCAGCGCCGAGGGCGTGCGCGTCGTCGGGGACTTCAACGGCTGGGACGGCACCGGGCACCCGATGCGCTCGATGGGCAGCACGGGCATCTGGGAGCTGTTCATCCCCAACATCGGCGCCGGCACCACCTACAAGTACTCCATCCTGGGCAAGGACTGGGTCTGGCGCGACAAGGCCGACCCGATGGCCTTCCACACCGAGGTCCCGCCGTCGACCGGGTCCGTGGTCTACACCTCGGACTACACATGGGGTGATGACCAGTGGCTGGCCACGCGCGCCGAGACCGACGTGATCAACGCCCCGATGAGCGTCTACGAGGTGCATCTGGGCTCGTGGCGCCTCGGCCTGGACTACCGCCAGATCGCCGATGCAGCTGGTGGCCTACGTGACTGAGATGGGCTTCACCCACGTGGAGCTGATGCCGGTCGCCGAGCACCCGTACGCCCCGAGCTGGGGCTACCAGGTGACCTCCTACTTCGCCCCGACCTCGCGGTTCGGCAAGCCCGACGACTTCCGGTTCGTCGTGGACAGCCTGCACCAGGCCGGCATCGGCGTGATCCTCGACTGGGTGCCGGCGCACTTCCCCAAGGACGCCTGGGCGCTGGCACGCTTCGACGGCACCGCGCTGTACGAGCACGCCGACCCGAGGCGCGGCGAGCAGCCCGACTGGGGAACCTACGTCTTCGACTTCGGCCGCACGGAGGTCCGCAACTTCCTGGTGTCCAACGCGGTCTACTGGCTCGAGGAGTACCACATCGATGGCCTGCGCGTGGATGCCGTCGCCTCGATGCTGTACCTGGACTACTCGCGCAACGAGGGTGAGTGGCTGCCCAACCAGTACGGCGGTCGGGAGAACCTCGACGCGGTTGCCTTCCTGCAGGAGATGAACGCGACCGTCTACAAGCGGGTGCCCGGAGTGGTCACCATCGCCGAGGAGTCCACCTCCTGGCCGGGCGTGACGCGCCCCACGTACCTCGGGGGCCTCGGGTTCGGGCTGAAGTGGAACATGGGCTGGATGAACGACTCGCTGGGGTACATCTCCCGCGAGCCCGTCCACCGCATGTGGCACCACAACGAGATGACCTTCGCGATGGTCTACGCGTGGAGCGAGCACTTCGTCCTGCCCATCTCCCACGACGAGGTGGTGCACGGCAAGGGTTCGCTGGTGCAGAAGATGCCCGGCGACCGCTGGCAGAAGACGGCCAACCTGCGCGCCTACCTGGGCTACATGTGGGCCCACCCCGGCAAGCAGCTGCTGTTCATGGGATCGGAGTTCGCCCAGACCTCCGAGTGGAGCGAGGAGCGTGGCCTCGAATGGTGGCTGTGCGAGTACCAGGACCACTACGGCGTCCAGCACTGCGTGCGCGACATGAACGCCGCCTACCGGGAGACCCGCGCCCTCTGGGACCAGGACAACACCCCCGAGGGCTTCCAGTGGATCGACGCGAACGACGCCTCGGGAAACGTGTTCTCGTGGCTGCGGGTCGGCAGTGACGGCTCGATGCTCGCCTCGATCACGAACTTCTCCCCCGTCGTCCGCGGCGACTACCGCATCGGCCTGCCGAACACCGGCTTCTGGCGCGAGGTTCTCAACACCGACGCCGAGGCCTATGGCGGCTCCGGGATGGGCAACTTCGGCGGAGTGGTGGCCCAGGAGCAGGCGTGGCATGGACGGCCGGCCTCAGCCATGGTGACGCTGCCCCCGCTGGCCACTGTCTGGTTGCGCTACGACGCCGAGGCCGCAGGTCTGCCCGAGGAGGCAGGGGACGCGGAGGCGTAGCCGCACCCGTACCGACCGAGCGCACACGAAACCTGCCGTTTCGCCGGCCGTGGCGTGGGGCGAACACAGGCACGCACATCGCATCGCCCGTACGACCGGCTCGCCGGGGCCCATTGGGCGGTTCGATGTGCGTCCAGTGCCGACGGCCGATCCACCTGGGGTGAGAAGGACGGATTCGTGTGCGCACACCGCACGGCGGAGGAACCGGGCGCGCGGCGTGGCTCAGAACAGGGCGTTCGCGAGGTCGATACGTGCGCGCGCGACG
>CAVTOX010000008.1:0-92183 GCA_963736425.1 uncultured Actinomycetes bacterium | reverse complement strand
CTCCCTCGGTCAGGCCACCGGGGGGCCCGGGAGGTCGTACTGGATCGAGCGCATCGTGAACTCCCCATAGGTGAAGGGACCGTCCGGGCGCATGTAGACCGCACCACCACGGTGCAGGGCGTGCCGGCCGTCGAGGTCGCGGTACTCGGTCACCGGCGTCGACCAGCGCATCGGCACGAACGCGCCGGTGCTGCTGTCCGGGCGGTCGTCGGACCAGAAGTCCACGAGCTCGTCGCGGTCGTTGAACACCAGCGTCGCGGTCACGACGTGCCGACCGTTGGTGAAGCGTGACCGCGGCCGAACGGTCATCCACCGCATCCCACGCGAGGCGCGGATCATGCAGGGATCCGGGTGCCATGAGGCACATGTCGTTGAGGACGGTCACGGTCTCGGCAGCGCTGATCGCATCGCCACTCAGGTCGACCATGTTCACCGCCGACGCAACCCGGACGGTGAACGTGGCGCTCCCCTGGCGGTACACGTGCAGGGCCCGCACGGGCAGCCCGAACATCCGGGCCTCCATCAGGAACAGCCGGCGTGGGCCGGCCGAAGAAGGTGTACTGCACCGATCGGGCCGGCATCGGCTGACCCGGGCTTGCGGTACATGGTCGCGTCCATGACCACGCGCATGTTCTGTGGGCGCGGCCGGCCGACCGCCCCGGACCGCTCGATGTAGCGCCGGACAGGGTCGGGCAGCCCGAGGAGGTCGCTGCTGGTGAGTGGGGTCGCACCCGGCACCAGGGGCTGGGCGGCGAACTCAGCCGCCACGACCTGGTCATGCCGAGCCCGCAGGGACCGGGACTCGCGTTGACGCGCCGGTCACGAGCGTGCGTTCCTCTCCTGGGGTGGAGGTGGTGAGGACGGTGAGCCAGCGGCGCGTGAGGTCGAGCAGGTCGCGCGTCTCGGTGGGCGTCAGTCCGGCGAATGCGTCGGCGAGCATGTCGTGGGTGCGCGTCGACCATCGCGGGCTCGTCGAACTCGTGGACCCGGTCGGTCAGCTCGATCCGCGTCGTCCGCGCATCTGCCGGGTCCGGGACCAGGCGCACGAATCCCCGCGCCTCGAGCCCGAGGGCGACCTGCTTGACGTTCTGCCGGGAGCTGCCGTACTTCTCGGCGGCCTCACTGAGCGAGGGGCTGGACCCGGGGAAGCCGTTCGTCAGGACTGCCAGCAGCAGCCACTGGCGCGTGGTCAGCCCCAGGTCCGCGAGCTCCCGGTCAGCCCTGCGCGACAGGTGCTGCATGAGGACGAACAGCGATCCGAAGACCTCTGCCCGCGTTGCCAGGAGCTCGTCGTCCGTCATATGCGTAATGTATTACGCATTCGTTGTGGTCCGTCAACGCGACGAGTGACCGGCACGCAGCCGGAGACTGACCCCCTCGCGGCCGGCTGACCCCCTGCACGCTTGGTTGTACTCGGGTTGGGTGAGAGGGACGCGGCCATGGTCCGGGTTCCGCAAGCAGTCGCAGTCTCCCTTGCGGAGGCCTGGGGATGACAGGAGGGCCGCATGGCAGGGAACGAGGTCGGCACGGGGAAGCCCCGCTCGACCGTTCGCGGCCTCCTGACCTGCTGCGCCGCACTCGTGGGGATCACGGTCGGAGTGGGGATCGGCCTGCCGCACCTGGCGAAGACCGGCCTGACCCTGGCCTCCGTCGTCGGGCTGGCCGCACTGGCGGCGGGCCTGGCGCTCATGGTGATCGGAGCCCGGATGATCCTGCGCGGACGCCGGTGGTGGGTTGCCGTCCTGGGCATCCTCGCGCTCGTCGTCGTGACTGCCCTCACGCTGCTCACGGTCGGGCAGGCCCTGGCCGCGACCTCCGTGCCACGCACCGGCCTCGGCCCAGCGACTCCCGGGGACAAGGGCCTGGACTACCAGGAGGTCACGGCGACAACAGTCGACGGCGTTCGGCTCGCAGGGTGGTACATCCCGTCGACCAACGGCGCCGCCGTCGTCCTGCGCCATGGGGCGGGCTCGACCCGGACCGACACCCTCGAGCAGGCCGCCGTCCTGGCCGGCCAGGGGTTCGGCGTCCTGATGATGGACGCACGCGGTCATGGGCTCAGCGAGGGTCCGGCGATGGACTTCGGCTGGGTCGGCGATCAGGACATCGCCGCCGGGGTCGACTTCGTCACCGCCCAACCGGACGTCGACGCGCGGCGCATCGCCGTGGTGGGGCTCTCGATGGGCGGGGAGGAGGCGATCGGTGCCGCGGCAGCCGACCCGCGCATCCGCGCCGTGGTCGCCGAGGGCGCGAGCCAGCGGATGCCAGCGGACAAGCAGTGGCTCTCCGAGGTCTACGGAGCGGCGGGCACCGTCCAGGAACAGCTCGACCGGATCACCTACGGCGTGGCGGACCTGCTGACACCGGCCGACCCGCCCACCTCCCTGCGCCGCGCCGCCGAGCTGGCCGCACCTCGGCCGATGCTGCTGATCGCCGGCGGTGCCGTTCCCGACGAGCAGCACGCCGCCGACTGGATCCGGGCCGGGTCCCCGGACTCGGTCACGGTGTGGGTCGTCCCCGGCGCCGGCCACATCGCGGGACTACGGACTGACCCTGAGCAGTGGAGTGACCGGGTCACGACGTTCCTCAACGAGGCGCTGGGCATCGCCGGGTAGGAGGACGGGGCCGTCACGACGCTCCCAGCACCGCCAGGGTGATGTTGCCTCCGGCTGATGGTCGCTGGGTCGTGATCGTCAGGCCGGCGGCCTCGACGAGCGGGCCAAGGCCTCCCTCACGGATGTAGGCCAGCCCATTGCGCGCGTGAGTCGGGCCGGACGCGATCTCCGCGAGGACGGTGAATCCACGGGTGGCCCACCCGCGTGGGAAGCGGAGCCCAGCTGTCCCGAAGTCGGTGATGAGCACCCGACCCTCCGGCGCCAGCGCGCGCCCAGCCTCCTCGAGCAGGGCGACAGCCTCGGCCCGCGAGATCGAGTGCAGCACCAGGGAGATCAGGATGAGGTCGGCACACCCGTCCTCGACCGGGAGTCGTCCGCCGTCGGTGAGCCTGAGATCTGCCTGCGGTCCGAGTCGCTCCCTCGATGCGGCGATCATCGCCGGCGACGCGTCCACCCCGATCACGGCGCACCCTGCGGCGGCGTACTCAGCCAGTCCCGCGCCCGTCCCGCACCCGACGTCGAGCACCGTCCATGCAGCGTCGGGCGGGCACATGCGGTGGGCCACGCGGCGCAGCGGCGCGTTCACCGGCTCCATCGCCCGGTCGTAGAACCGGGCGCAGAGCCCGTATCCGTCAGATCCCATGAGGTCCTCCCTGTCAGCGCCCCGGAGCTCAGGCGCGCAGCACCGCCGCGAACACGCCCGGCAGGGCACGCAGGTCCTCCGACGTCTGGTAGCGCACGAGGCCTCGCATCAGTCCCGCCAGGGTCCGGTGGCTCGCGGTGAAGAGCGGCTTCATGCGTGGATGGAACGCTGCGCTGATCACGGTCTTCTGCGGACGATCGAGGAGGAACGCGTTGCCGATCACGCCGACGCCACTGCCGATGTGCTCGGGGGTGTTCCCGGGGAACCCGCCCCACGTCGTGTAACCGAGGGATCCCGCCCACACAGCCCACTCGTTGACTCCGACGGCCCCGTATCGCAGGTCTGCGATCGCCCGGTCGAGGGCCATCGCCTCGGCCTTGGCCGTCGCCGGGTGCACGAACATGGTTGCCCCGAGGTCTCCTGCGAGGCGCTCGTTGCAGAACGTCACCGCAGCTGCGAGGTACTCGGCGACGGTGGGCGCCGGCAGCTCCACCACCCCCAGGACATCGGCGAACACTTCGTCGTGCAACAGGCTCACGTCGGTGTCCGGATCCAACCCCGCCACCAGGACCCGCCGATGTGGACTCATCAGGACCTCGACATCCGGCTGGCCGGCGATCGCACGGGTCACCTTCGCATCGGTCCCCGGGTAGTAGGCGGGCCTCGGTGGGAGCGTCCGCAGCAGCCTGCGGATCTCGTCGAGGAGCGCGGCACCCTGCGCCCAGCCCTCGGGCATGACCAGGACCTGCGTGGCATTGCATACGTGCCCGCAGTTGAGCAGCTTCGTGATGGCGATCCGGTCAGCCTGGAGGCGCACGTCGGAGTCGGACCACGGCCCGGGGACGACGATCACTGGGCTGACTCCACCCAACTCCGCGCTGAAGGGCTTGTCCAGCAGGCGCGTCCCCGCCACCCGGTTCCGCATGCCCTCCTCCCCGGTGCCCCAGACGATCGAGTCATAGGTCGCCGCCGATCCCGTCATGTGCAGGCGGTCGATCCCCGGGTGGTGCGCCAGATAGTGGCCTGACTCGACCGCGGTATCGACGAACCTCAACCAGCGGCGGTCGACGAAGTCCGCGAAGATCCGCTCGAAGAATGGCTGGAGGTACGCGTTGACCGGATTCATCTTCAACGCCACCACGCACCCCTCCCCGAACAGCATGTGCAGCAGGTCCGACGCCGGCAGGAACGCGAAGTTGCCGGCACCGAGCACCAGGGCGACGCCGGGGGCGTCGAAGCCTGCTCCGCGGTAGGCCCGTGCCGCGCCGGCACGAACCTCCTCCTCGGAGATCCCCGGCTGCATCCACACCTGCCCGCGCAGACCCCACCCGGCGAAGGTGAGGCGATCCGTCCTCGTCGCGGGCACCGCGTCCACGACGACCTGCCCATCGAGGCGGGTGCGCACCGCACGGGCAGGTAGGGGATCGCGCCCCTCCGCAACGCGGCCCAGGACCTCCTCGAGCGCGACCAGGAGGGTGGCCAGAGGGGAGAACCCGCCCCACAGCTCTCGGGCCCACAGGCTGTCGAGCGCGACCCCCTGTGCGGCGCAGCCGGCCGCCACGACCCCCTCGGCCTCCTCCCCCACCCTCCGGCGGGCCGCTCGAAGCAGCGCAATGCGTTCCTCGAGCGGCAGGTCGATCCACGAGGGCAGTCCCGCCCGCAGGTCGGCGACCGCCGCGTCCAGGGACGCGGTGTCCAGCGCAGCCCCGGTCCCTCGCGCGGACGCGCTTTGCCCCTTGGTATCCAATGAGTGACTGGCCATGGTCCTCAACTCCCATCCCCATGGAGTCGGTCCTCGGCACGCTGGCCCGCGTGCCCACCTCCAGACAACGCCGCAAACACCCACCACAACAGGGCCGAAGTGCTCTGTGAATGCCCCAGCTCGCGCGGGTGGAGGCAGGCGACTAGGGCGACTGGCCCATCACGTCCCGGGTTCCGTCCCGGGGTTCGGTCCTCGCACCTCGATCCGGGCACACACCCGGCCCTTCGGCCCTACTCCCCGGCGCCCTGCGGCGGGACTCTGGATGTGACGGGGGTCACCCGTCGAATGGAGTCCGAAGGAGGACATCATGGCAATCCGCTTCCACAGGACCTCGCTCGTGGCCGGGGTCAAGGGCCAGGAGGCTGGGGCCTTCGCCGCTGAGATGTGCGAGTACGTGACACAGGCGTGGGGCATCCCCCTCCAATGGGGCCTGCAGGTCGGTGGCGTCAACGGAATGATCCACTGGTTCATGGACTACGAGGACATGGCGGCGTTCGAGGCCGGGGTGCTCCGCAGCATTGACCGATCCCGGCTACCTCGCAGTCCTGGCCAAGGCTGAGGGCCTCTTCATCGAGGGAAGCACGAAGGACACGATCATCTACATGATGTAGGCCCGACCGGAGGGCATCGGTGCGGCGGCTGCGGCTGTTCGGGCGTGACTGCGCGAGGTCGAGCACAGCCGGGCCGATGCCCGCACCTTGCCGTCGGGCCTCCATCGGCGCCTCGGTAGCGTTGGGCCCAGGCCCGGATACCCGCAGCGCCCGCTGCCCCAGAGATCCGGCCCATCGCGGAAGGGGTCGCACTCATGAGGACGCGCATCACGGAGCTGTTGGGCATCGAGCACCCGATCATCCAGGGCGGCATGCACTACGTCGGGTTCGCCGAGCTGGCCGCGGCGGTGTCCAACGCCGGCGGCCTGGGCATCATCACCGGCCTCACCCAGCGCACGCCGGAGGCGCTGGCCGCCGAGATCGCCCGCTGCCGCGAGATGACCGACAAGCCGTTCGGCGTGAACCTCACGTTCCTGCCGACGGTCGCCTCCCCGGACTACCCCGGCTACGTGCGCGCGATCATCGAGGGCGGCGTGCCGGTCGTCGAGACCGCCGGGCGCAACCCTGAGGCCGTCCTGCCCTACCTCAAGGGCGCCGGGGTGAAGGTCATCCACAAGTGCACGTCCGTGCGCCACGCGCTCAAGGCCCAGTCCATCGGCTGCGACGCGGTGTCCGTCGACGGCTTCGAGTGCGGCGGGCACCCGGGCGAGGACGACGTGCCCAACATGATCCTGCTCCCCCGCGCCGCCGACGAGCTGGAGATCCCGTTCGTGGCCTCCGGTGGCCAGGCCGACGGGCGCAGCCTGGTCGCGTCGCTGGCGATGGGCGCCGACGGGATCAACATGGGCACGCGGTTCATCGCCACCCAGGAGGCCCCGGTCCACCAGCGGGTCAAGGACGCGATCGTGGCCGCCTCCGAGCTCGACACCCGGCTGGTCATGCGCCCGCTGCGCAACACCGAGCGGGTCATGGTCAACGCCGCGGTCGAGCAGCTGCTCGTCAAGGAGAAGGAGCTGGGCTCGGACCTGAAGTTCGAGGACATCATCGAGCAGGTCGCCGGGGTCTACCCGCGGATCATGATCGAGGGCGACATGGACGCCGGCGCCTGGTCCTGCGGCATGGTCGCCGGCCTCATCCACGACATCCCGACCTGCAAGGAGCTGATCGACCGGATCATGGCCGAGGCCGAGGAGATCATCCGCGGCCGGCTGATCGGGGATGCTGGAGTAGCAGATCGCTGTTTGACTGGGGCCACGCCGACGCGCGGCCCATCGGATGGGATCGCGACCCAGACCCAACCGAGGAGCCTTCGTGCCGCGATCCCAACCAGGACCCTCGTCGCTGCCTCGGACGATCGCCAGGGTCGTCCTGGGCGGGTTCCTGCTGTTCGCCGGGATCGGTCATCTGACCCGACAGCGCGAGGAGTTCCAGGCGCAGGTGCCCGCGTGGGTGCCACTCGACCCGGACTTCGTCGTCGTGGCATCGGGGGTCGTGGAGATCGCCCTCGGCCTGGCGCTCATCGCCCTGCCCCGGTACCGCGTCCCGATCGGCTGGACCGCGGCAGCGTTCTTCGTCGCGGTGTTCCCGGGCAACATCTCGCAGTACGTCACGGGCACGGACGCGTTCGGCCTCGACACCGACCAGGCGCGCCTGATCCGGCTGTTCTTCCAGCCGGTGCTGGTCGTGTGGGCCCTGTGGTCCACCGGCGCGTGGGCGGCCTGGCGTTCGAGCCGCCGAACCAGCGCAAACCCTCCGTGAAGGGTCAGATCCTCCGTGCCGGCGCGGAGGATCTGACCCTTTCCGGAGGGTTTCGCTGGGGTGGCCTACAGGGCGTGGAGCTTGTCCTCCTCGATCGCCCAGTCGAGGGTCTCGAGGAGCGCCTTGCGCGCCTTCACCTTGGTGTTCGCGTGTGCAGTCATGTTCAGCTTCTTCATCTGCTCGGCCATTGCCAGGGCCGCCGGCATGAGCTCCTCGGGAGCGACGACTGCGTCGAGGAAGCCGGCCTTCAGCGCCTCCTGCGGCTCGAACATCTCGGCGTTGATCACCGAGCGGTTGAAGTAGGACTTGCGCAGCCGATTGCGCGCCAGCTCGATGCCGACGTGGTGCATGGTCATGCCGATCTGGACCTCGTTCAGACCGATGCGGAACGGCCCGTCGATGCCCACCCGGTAGTCGGCCGAGAGCAGGATGAACGAACCCTTGGCCACCGCGTGGCCGGTGCACGCGACGATGATCGGGAAGGGGTGCGCGAGCATCCGGCGTGCCAGGCCCGAGCCTGCGGCGACCAGGGCGATCGCGTTCTGCGGGCCCGACGTCATCACCTTCAGGTCGTAGCCGCCGGAGAACATGCCCGGGGTGCCGGTGATGATCACGATGGCCTGGTCGGCCACAGCCCGATCCAGCGCCGCGTGGAACGCCTCGATGACCTCGTGGGAGACGGCATTCACCTTGCCGTTGTCCAGTGTCAGGATGGCGACGCCGTCCTCGAGTTGGTAGCTGACCAGGTCACTCATGCGGGTTCCTTCGCTGGGGTGGGCGATTGCGCGGATCTGGACAGCGACACTAGCCCCGGGCTCAGCGGGCCCCTCGGCTGGGTCCGCGACTCACTCGGAGATCCGCAGCCAGTACCCCCGCCCGGGCTGGCTGAGCAGGCAGACAGGCTCGGACGGGGTCGGCTCCAGCTTGCGCCGCAATGTGTTGATGTAGACGCGCACGTAGTTGCGGTGGAGCGGCTCCTCCTCGCCCCACACCTGGGCCAGCAGGTCCTCCGGGGTGACCGGCGCACCGTCAGCACGGGCCAGAACCTCCAGGACCGACCACTCCAGTGGCCGTGAGCACCACCACCTGCCCATGGCTGTCGGTCACCTCCTGGCGCGCCAGGTCGACGGTGAAGAGCGGCGTCCGGACCAGGTCCCCCACCCCGGACCGTCGGCCGACGGCACGGATCCGGGCGAGGAGCTCGGGAAGGCCGAACGGCTTGGTCATGTAGTCGTCGGCCCCCGCGTCGAGCGCGGCCACCTTGTCCGACTGGTCGCGCCGGGCGGACAGCACGACGATCGGGCCGTCGTGATGGGTCCGCAGGTCGCGGCAGGAGCCGGATCCCGTCCTCATCGGGAAGGCCCAGGTCGAGCAGGATCACGTCATACCGCATCGATCCGACGGCCCGACGTGCGCCGTGCGCGTCCGGGACGTCGAAGACCGTGAAGCCCTGCGCCCGCAGGGCGATGGCCAGCGAGCGCCGCACGGCTGTGGTCGTCCTCGACCAGCAGGATCCTCACGCAGGGCACCCGCACCGTGGCCGTGAGCCCACCACCCGGCGTCTCGTCGTAGGTGGTTTCCGCGCCGATGAGCTCGGCCAGCCGGTCGACGATGAGCAATCCCATGCCATGGCGGCTGCGCCCCACGTCAGCCGAGTCGGCGACCAGCCCCGGACCATGATCGATCACCGCCACCGACGCGCCTCGACCGCCTCAGCGCTGACGACGACCTCGACCGGGGAGTCCTGTGGGGTGTGCGTCAGGGCGTTGGCGACCAGGTTGGCGAGGATGCGCTCGAGGAGCACCGCGTCGGTGACGGCGATGACCGGTCGCTCCGCAGGCACCAGGCTGATCCGGGGCGAGGCCCACGGCGCGGCCGCCCGCGCAGCCACCTCCGCGAGGTCGGCCGGGCGCTTGTCCACCTGCAGCACGCCGGCTTCGATCCGCGAGGAGTCCAGCAGCGCACCGAGGACCTCATCGAGCCTGATCGCCGACTGGCGCAGGCCCTCGAGCAACTCGGCCCGATCGGCCTCGCTGAGCGTCCCCTCGGTCATCAGCAGGGCATCGGCCGAGACCCGGATCCCCGCCAGGGGGGTGCGCAGGTCATGGCCGACACTGGCCAGCAGCGTGGCCCGGGCACGATCGATCTCCGCCAGCCGCGCCGACCGCTCCTGCTCGGCCACCAGCTCCTGGCTCTCCCACGCGCGGACCACGGCGGTCGCCAGGGTGTCGGCGAACTCCCGGTTCACGCCCATGATCTCGCTCACCGTGGCCGACCACCCGGAACCCGGGGGCGACCTCGACGTCGATCACGGCGTCCGAGCTCCCCGCGTCCACACCGTCCCGGGCGCTGCGCAGGAGGACTTCGCCGGTGGTCGGTGCGAGCAGCGCGGCCTCGTCGAGGTCCAGGGCCGAGCGGAACGCCCGCAGGGAATCCGGGGCCGACGCCGAGTCCGGACGCAGCACCTCGGCCATCACGGCCTCGCGGGCCGTGGCGGCGGCCGCGGCCCGCTCGGATCCAAGGACCACCTCGACAAGGGTGCTGACGCCCACGGCCAGGAGGAGGAACACCGCCAGATACACCCAGTTCTCCTGGGCCTGCATCTGCAACGTCCCATAGGGCGGGACGAGGAACCAGTTGACCGCCAGGACCGCCCCGACAGCGGTGGCGGCGGTCATCGTCCGGCCCGCGAACAGCGAGACGATCACGACCTCGACCAGCACGAGGAGCAGGACCTCAGCCAGCCCTACCGGGCGCATCGCGGTCGCCACGGCGATCGTGGCCACGATCGCCAGGATGGCCAGGCCGACGACCAACGGTCGGCGGCGCCATCTCGCCGTCGCGCTGGCCGGCCGCACCTGGGTCATGCGCGCATGTCGACCATGCGGTCGGGTTGGTCCACCGCGTCGAGGATCAGGGGCACGCTGATCACGATAACGCCCGGGAGGAACAGCAGGCGGGTCTTGAGCCGCAGTGCGGACTGGTTGTGCAGCAGGTGCTCCCACCAGTGCCGCACCACGTACTCGGGGACGAACACCGCGACGATGTCGCGCTGGCTCTCCCGCCGGACGTTGCGGACGTAGTCCAGGACGGGGCCGGTGACGTCGCGGTACGGGCGAGGCCACGACCGTCAGCGGGACGGGGATCTGCCGGTTCAGCCACTCGGCCTCCAGCCGGCCGGTGAAGTCCGGATCGAGCTCGACATGCAGGCCCACGATGGTGCTCGGGCGGGTGGCCCGCGCGTACGCCAGTGCCTGCAGGGCCGGGGCGTTCAGCCGGCTGATCAGCACCACGGCGTGCACCCGGCTGGGCAGTCGCACGCCTCCCTCAGGCGGTGACAGCCGCAGGTCGGCCATCTCGTAGTGGCGCTTGATGCCCAGCATGAGGCCCACGAACACCGGGATCGCGACCATCACCAGCCACGCACCGTGGCTGAACTTGGTGACGATGACGATCACCAGCACCAGCGAGGTCACGGTGGCACCGACGACAGTTGATCACCCGCGAGGCGCTGCAGGCCGCGCCGCCCGGTCGTGGCCGTGCGCAGCTCGCGGTCCAGTGCCGGACCATGCCGAACTGCGACAGGCTGAACGACAGGAACACCCCGAGGATGTACAGCTGCACCAGCCGGGTCACCGACGCGTCGAACGCCACGATCAGCAGCGCAGCGAAGGTCGCCAGCAGGATGATCCCGTTGCTGAAGACCAGCCGGTCCCCGCGGCGGCCGAGCTGGCGCGGGAGGAAGCCGTCGCGGCCCAGCACCGAGGCCATCTGCGGGAACGCGTTGTACGCGGTGTTGGCCGCCAGGACCAGCACCAGCATGGTGGCGATCTGCAGGAAGTAGAACCCGAACGACCCGGCGCCGAACACCGCCGTCCCCAACTGGGCGATGACCGTCTGCTGCACGTAGTCCGCGGGCAGCCCGAGCTCGGCCGGGTACTCGGCGTACTTGACGCCCGCCGAGGTGGCCAGCAGGGTCACGCCGTAGAACATCGTGATCGCCAGGCCGCCCATCACCACCAGGGTGATCGGCCGCGTTGCGCGACCGGGGCTTGCGGAAGAACGGCACGCCGTTGCTGATCGCCTCCACGCCGGTCAGCGCGGTGCAGCCCGAGGCGAACGCGCGCAGCACCAGGTACACCATCGCCGCGCTGGTCAGGTCCGCCCCGTGCACCGGGTAGCCCGCACTCTCCGCTGTCACCCCGTCGCCGAACAGGATCTTGTACAGGCCCGAGCCCGAGCATCGTCAGGACCACCGCGATGAACGCGTACGTGGGGGCGGCGAACGCCCGCCCCGACTCCCGCAGCCCCCGCAGGTTCACCGCCGTCAGCAGCACAACGATCCCGACGCAGATCGACAGCGTGTGCGGCGCGAGGTCCGGGAAGGCCGACACCAGGTTCGAGACCCCCGAGGTCACCGACACCGACACCGTCAGGATGTAGTCCACGATCAGCGCGGCCGCCGCGATCAGTGCCGGGGTCTGGCCGAGGTTCTCCTTGCTCACCGCGTACGCCCCACCCCCGCCCGGGTAGGCGTACACCGTCTTGGAGTACGACGCGACGACGACCACCAGCAGGAACACGACCGCCGAGCCCCACCCAGGGGGTGAGGGTGAGGGCCGCGGCCCCGCCGATGGCCAGGACCAGCAGGATCTCCTGGGTCGCGTACGCCACCGACGACAACGGGTCGGAGCAGAAGATGGGCAGCGCGAGCCGCTTGGGCAGAGTGGCATGACCGGCGGCATCGGAATCCAGGGGACGACCGACTACGACGCGCTTCGCTGTGGTGAGCATGCTTCAACCGTGCCCCCGCGGACGGGGTCGGCGTGCGCTTCCTTGACGCGGCCTTGACTCACTGCCAGCAGCGCCTTCGCCGGCAGGTCTGTTGTAGTGTCAACCAATCGATAGGATGCTCCCATGAGCACCCAGTGGCTGGACGACGATGAGATGGCGGCCTGGATCCGTCTGGCCGCGGTGCTCGAGCTGCTGCCGGGAGTCCTTGACTCCCAACTGCGCCGCGACGCCGACCTCACCCACTTCGAGTACTTCGTCCTGGCAATGCTGTCCGAGGCCCCGGATCGCACCCTGCGGATGTCCGCGCTCGCCGCACAGACGAACGCGACGCTCCCCCGGCTCTCCCATGTGATCAGCCGCCTGGAGGCACGCGGGCTGGTGGAGAGGTTCCCCTGCCCAGGGGACGGCCGGGCCACGAACGCCCGACTCACCGAGTCCGGGTGGGACAAGGTCGTCGCCACTGCCCCGGGACACGTGGCGACAGTGCGCAGCACGGTCATCGACGTCCTGACCCGTAAGCAGGTGCATGAGCTGGCGGCCATCGCCGACGCCATCCTGGCCAATGTCGACTCGAAGGGGCTGCTGGCCTCGCTCCAACGCCGGTGAGTCACGCGACCGCGACACGACCGGCGCGCACGGCCTCGCTGGCCGTGTTCGGCGTGTTCGTCATGAACGGGTTCGTCTTCGCCTCGTGGATGAGCCGACTCCCCGCGGTCCGTGACGCCCTCGGGCTGACCCCGGGGCAGATCGGCCTCGTGCTCCTCGTGGGCTCGGCCGGATCCATCGTGGCGCTGCCGCTCACCGGATCCGTGGTCCACCGGATCGGCACCCGACGCACGACGCGGATGGCGACCCTGCTCAGCGTCACCGGATACACCATCGCCGCCGTGGCCGTCGGCGCCGGGTTGACCCCGGTGGTGGCTGCGGCCCTCTTCCTGGCCACCATGGGCATCGCCGCGTGGGACGTCTCGATGAACCTGCAGGGCACGGTCGTGGAGCACGATCTGGGTCGGGCGATCATGCCGCGGTTCCATGCCGGGTTCTCACTGGGCGCTGTGGTGGGGGCGGCAACCGGTGCCCTGGCCGCCGTGGGCGGCGTGTCCGTGGCGTGGCACATCATCGTCCTGGTCACGGTGGCCCTCGCGGTGGTGCTCGGACTCACTGCGCTCTACCTGCCTGACGGTGCGATGACCGCGACGGACTCGTCCGAGCCCGATGCGCCCGGCGTCCGTCGACGCGCATTGGCGGCCTGGACCGAGCCGCGCACGCTGATGATCGGCCTGATGGTGCTGGCTGCGGCGCTGACCGAGGGCAGCGCCAACGACTGGCTGGCCCTGTCCGTGGTGGACGGCTTCACCACCTCGGACGCCGTGGGCGCGACCGCCTTCGGGCTCTTCGTCGCCTCGATGACCGCCATGCGCTTCGCGGGCACCCCCCTCCTGGACCGCTTCGGCCGGGTCCCGGTCCTGCGGTTGTGCGCGGGCTTCGCCCTCGTCGGCCTGGCCGTCTTCGCCTTCGCCCCATCGCTGCCGATCGCGGTCGTCGCCATCGTGCTGTGGGGATTCGGCGCGGCGTTGGGCTTCCCCGTCGGGATGAGCGCTGCGTCGGACGACCCGGCGCGTTCGGCCGCCCGCGTCTCGGTGGTGTCCTCGATCGGGTACCTGGCCTTCCTCGCCGGGCCACCGGTCCTGGGTCTGCTGGCCGACCACGTCGGCTACCAGATGGCGCTGCTGACCATCGCGATCCCCTTGGTCCTGAGCCTGATCCTGAGCTCGGTAGCGGCACCGCTGCCTGCCGCGGAGGGCGGGATGGCACCGGGCCAGCGGGCCTGAGTGGCTAGGGTCGGGGGATCGCACCGCGCAGCAGGAGGGGTTCCATGTCGACAGACCCAGCACCCTCAGTCCCCGTGGGAACGGGCTGAGGCCATCGTCGCCGACTCTGCCGCTGGCTGACCGGATCCGCCTGCTGAGCGGGCGCGACTTCTGGAACACCGAGGCCGTCGAGGGACTCGTCGCGTCCATGATGCTCACCGACGGCCCGCACGGGTTGCGCAAGCAGGCCGGCGACTCCGACCACGTCGGGCTCAACGACTCCGTGCCGGCCACGTGCTTCCCGGTCGCCGCCATCGCTGGCCTGCACCTGGGACCCCGCACTGCTCGAGGAGGTCGGCGCGGCACTGGGGCGCGAGGCCCGCGCCGAGGATGTGGCCGTCCTGCTCGGCCCCGGCCTGAACCTCAAGCGGCATCCACGCTGCGGGCGCAACTTCGAGTACTTCTCCGAGGACCCGTTGCTGTCGGGCATGTTGGCCGCCGCCCTCGTGCGCGGCATCCAGTCCGAGGGGGTGGCCGCCTGCCCCAAGCACTACGCCGCGAACAACCAGGAGACCGCCCGGATGGTGATCGACACGATCATCGACGAGCGCACGCTGCGCGAGCTGTACCTGCGGGGCTTCGAGATCGTGGTCGCGACCTCGGACCCGGCCACCCTCATGACCGCCTACAACCAGGTGAACGGGCAGTTCGCCTCCGACAGCGAGCACCTGCTGGGCGAGGTGCTGCGCGGCGAGTGGGGCTTCGACGGCCTCGTGATGTCCGACTGGGGCGGCACCAATGACCACGTCGCGGGGCTGCGGGTCGGGATGGACCTGGAGATGCCCGGCGGGTCGGGCGCGTTCGACGCCGACATTGCTGCCGCCGTCGCTGAGGGTCGACTGGCCGAGGTGGACGTGAACCGCTCAGCGGCCAGGGTGGTCGAGCTGGCGCTGCGCTGGCAGGCGGTGCGCGACGCTGGCGAACGGCCGGCGCTGGACTTCGAGGCCAACCACGCCCTTGCCCGTCGCGCCGCCGCCGCAGGAACGGTCCTGCTGACCAACGACGGACTTCTGCCCCTGCCGGTCGAGGGCACGATCGCCGTCATCGGGGCCTTCGCCGTGGACGCGCGCTACCAGGGAGGGGGCAGCTCGAAGGTCAACCCGACCCGGATCGACGCCCTACTCGACTCGCTCACGGAGCAGACGGACGGGCAGGCCGAGATCCGCTACGCCGCGGGGTACGACCCGGCCACCGGCGACACCACCCCGGCGCTCATGGCCGAGGCCGCCGCAGTAGCCCGATGGGCGGACCGGGTCGTGCTCGTGGTCGGGCTTCCGGCGCGTCTGGAGACCGAGGCGAAGGATCGCGCGACGTGGCGGATGCCGGCGGGGATGGATCAGCTGGCAGAGGTCGTGCTGGCGGCGAACGCGCGAACCGCGGCGGTGCTGGTCAACGGCGGCACGGTGGACGTCCCGTGGGCCGACCGCCCGGCCGCGCTGGTCGAGGCGTACCTGGGAGGGCAAGCCGGGGGCTCGGCACTGGCCGATGTGCTGCTCGGGTCGGCCGAGCCCGGTGGGCGGCTGGCCGAGAGCATCCCGTTCGACGTCACGCAGCTCCCCTCCGACCGGAACTTCCCGGGCCACCCGCGCCAGGTGGAGTACCGCGAGACGTTCAACGTGGGCTACCGCTTCCACGACACGCACGACGTCCCCGCGCGGTTCCCGTTCGGCCATGGCATGGCGTACACGACGTTCGCCTACGGCGCCCCGGAGGTCACCGGCAGCGGCACCGAGCTCGTCGTGGCCGTGGACATCACCAACACCGGCGCCCGTACGGGCAGCGAGGTCGTTCAGGTCTACCTCCGCGACGTGGAGTCCACGCTCCCCCGCCCGGCCAAGGAGCTCGCCGGTTTCGCGAAGGTGCGCCTCGAACCCGGCGAGACCGCTCGCGTGGAGGTGTCCCTGGGTCGGCGGTCCTTCACGGTGTGGGACGTCGCCGCCAACGACTGGCTCGTCGAGGCCGGCGAGTACCAGATCCTCGTCGGTGCCTCATCGACAGACATGCGCGGCAGCGTCACGGTCCACATCGACTCCGGCGACGTCATCACGCCCGCTCCGGCGCCGATCGGGGCACTGGCCACCGACGCGGAGTTCGCGGCACTGCTGGGCCGGTCCATCCCGGTGCCCGCCAGCCAGCGCCCGTTCACACGCACGTCGACGGCGGTCGACTTGGAGACCAGCCGGATCGGGCGGCGGCTGGTGGCCGCGATGCGCTGGGGGATCCAGCGCAAGTTCGCCGACACCGAGACCGGCAACATGGACGACATGCTCGAAGCGGTGCTGGAAGGGCTGCCCCTGCGGTCGTTCGCCACGATGTCCCCCGCCCTGGACTTCACCGCCCTCGACAGGATCATCGCCACCCTCAACGGTGACCTGCTCGGGGTCCTGCGACCGGGACGCTCCCAGTCGGGAGCGACTCGGGCCGAGGACCGGCGAGAATGAGGCCATGACAACCGACACCGATGCTCCGTTCTGGGGCGACGAGCGCCCTGCCGTCGACGGTGTCCTGCGCTGGGTGGCCGACCGGGTCACGCATGCCAGCGACCCGAAGGCCAGGGCACTGCCCGCCACTGCGCTGGCGGCCGCGGCCGGTCGTGCCGTGACGCCCGACGGGATCGGCTGGGAGTCGGCCCTCGACATCTTCGATCGCGTGCTCGTCCCCGCGACCCGCGCCCAGGACGATCCGCTGAACCTGTCCTACATCCCCGCCGCCCCGACGCGCGCCGCGGTCGCCTTCGACCTGGCCACCAGTGCCGCGAACATCTTCGCCGGGATGTGGGAGGCCGGGGCCGGTGCGATCCATGCCGAGAACGAGGCGCTGGCCTGGCTGGTCGGGCTGCTTGGATGGCCCGCGACGGCCGGCGGCACCTTCGTCTCCGGCGGCACGATGGGCAACCTGTCGGCCCTGGTGACCGCCCGCGAGACGATGCTGGCGCGTCGGGGCTACCGTCCGGACGCTGGATGGGCTCTGGCGTGCACGTCGGATGCGCACTCCTCGATCCGCGGGGCCGCCCGCGCCCTGGACGTGGCCGTCGTTGAGGTGCCGCAGACCCCCGAGGGGCACATGTCGGGTATGGCCCTGCGCGAGGTCCTGGCGGCGAACCCGAACGTGTTCGCGGTCGTCGCCTCCGCTGGCACCACGAACGCCGGGATCATCGACGACCTGGCCGAGGTCGCCGACGCCTGCGACGAGTTCGACGTGTGGCTGCACGTGGACGGCGCATACGGCGGGGCCGCCCTGGCCGCCCCCAGCGCCCGATACCGATTCGACGGGGTCGAGCGCGCCAACAGCTTCATCGTCGACCCGCACAAGTGGCTCTTCGCCCCCTACGACTGCTGCGCCCTGCTGTACCGGGAGCCGGAGACCGCACGCGCCGCGCACTCGCAGAAGGCGACCTACCTGGACCACATCGACCGCGAGGAGTGGAACCCCGCGGACCTGGCCACCCACCTGAGCCGGCGCGCCCGCGGGCTGCCGTTCTGGTTCTCGCTGGCGGTGCACGGCACGGACCGCTACATCCAGGCCGTCGAGCGGACCCTGGCGATCGCCCGGGAGGTGGCCGAGGGCATCGAGGCCAGCGACCATCTCCGGCTCATCGCGCCACCAGAGCTGTCCGTGCTGCTGTTCCAGCGCCCCGGATGGGACCCCGAGGACTACGAGGCCTGGTCACGACGCGCAGCCCTGGACGGGACCATCTTCTGCATGCCGACCACGTGGCGCGGGGAGACGGTGCTTCGCCTGGCGTTCGTGAACCCCGAGACCCATCCCGACCGGGTGCTCGAGGCGCTGGAGACCCTGCGGTGAGCGACCGGGACCGGGATCCCGCCGGCCGCCCCCGCCAGGACCGCCCGCGTGATGCACTCGGCCGGCCGCTGCCCTACGGGTCGACCGGGGTCGAGCCCGTCCCCGAGGAGCCGCTGCCACCCGCGGAGACCCTGGACCGAGCCCGCGAGCTGCTCGATGCGGGCCGACCGTTCTCGGCCCACGAGGTCCTCGAGGCCCGCTGGAAGGCCGGACCCGACGAGGAGCGCGGGCTCTGGCAGGGCCTGGCGCAGGTGTGTGTGGGACTCACGCACGAGGCACGGGGCAACCCCACCGGCGCGGCCGCACTGCTCGAACGCGGTGCGGCCAACCTCGAGGACTACGACACGAGCGACGGGCCACAGTACGGACTCGACCTGGGCCCGATCATCGCATGTGCACGCGAGCGCGCAGGGCGGGCCACCGACGAGTGATGGCTCCCCGCACGTGTGCGCATCCGTGCCAATGCCGGCTCAGGCTCCGGTTCCCCTACGCCGACCTCAGCCCCGATTGGGCCGCAACTGGTAGTGGCCGGTGCTCGTGATCACCGTCCGGCCATTGGCGTCCTGGCCGACCAGCTCGAGGCTGAACTCCGCCTGGCCCTCGGCATCCACCTCGTCGCGCAGGGCCCGCAGCTCCTGTGGGTCCATCCGCGCCGACAGCGTCACGTCGGTGCGCGCAGCAGCGAGGAACTGGATCTCCATGGCCGTCACGATCGGCGTGTACCGGCCCGGGGTGAGCACGGCCAGCGGGATCAGGCCACCGGGCAGCTCGGCCAGCGCGAACAGCGCCCCGGCGTACATGGTCCCCATGTGGTTCGCGTTGCCCTCGATCGGAAGCCGTAGGTCCACCGCCCCCGGGGAGATCGCCTCCACGACGACGCCGAGCCGGCCGATCGCGGGAACGGCCTGGTGGACGAAGTCGGTGGCCACCTGCGGGGTGAACTCAGTCATGGCTCCACGGTAGGCGAGGCAGGGGGCCCATCCATCCACCGGGGACGGGGTCAGGGGGTGCATGATCGAGAGGTGGACTACTCCGACGACAAGAGGCGCGACACGTATGTGGCGCTGCACGAGTGGCACACGCGTACGGGCGCGCCGCTGGACTGGGATCAGGTGATCTTCCCCGACGAGGTTCTGAAGTGGGCCTCGGCAGACCCCGAGGTCTCACTCCTGCTGCGCCACCACTACTGACCCAGGATCCGACCACCGAGAGGAGGACGCGCAGATGACCGCGAGCCCATCGCCGCCCACGCCCAAGCCCGTTGTGACGATCCACGGGACCTACGGGGCGGGCGCCAAACAGGTGGGCCGTGGGATTGCCCATCAACTCGGCCTGCCGTACTTCGGACCGGCTTTCAGCTCTGAGGCGATCGAGGGCGCGCCCGAGGACGTCCGCGAGCAGGACGCCGCCTTCCTCAGGAAGATGGTGGCCGTGATGGCAGCCACGTTCGGTGCCAGCGCCGGCCCCGACGATGACGTGGTCGCGCGACACCGGCAGGAGCTCATCGAGGAGAACCGTCGGCAGGTACAGGGTTGTGCGCATCTGGGTGGGGTGATGATCGGTCGCCACGGCGCACTGCTGCTGGCGGATCGGCCCAACACCGTGCACGTCCTGCTGACCGGCTCCGTCGAGGACCGGATCGAGCGGGCCGCCGCGGAATCGGGGATCACTCGGGAGCACGCCGCCCGGCGCGTTCACCGCGAGGATCATGTGCGCGCCGACATGGCCATCGCGCTGTACGGCTGGGACCCAGGCGTCCCGGAGCACTATGACCTGGTCGTGAACACCAGCCGAATCCCGCTCGAGGGCGTGGTCGACGCGATCCTTGCTGCTCTGCGAGCCGTGACGGCCTGATCGACCACCGGCCGGTCACAGGCGGCGGACAGCCGGCTCACAACCACTCCTGCCGCTTGAACACCCAGAACAGCGTGCCGGACATGCCCGCGATGAGCACGGCACTCAGCCACAGGCCGGAGGTGTGCCCGAACCCGGGATAGGGGATGTTCTGGCCGAACCAGCCCGTGATGGCCGTCGGCACCGCGATGATGGCAGCCCACGCGGCGAGCTTCTTCATGATCTCGTTCAGCCGCGAGTCCTGCAGCGACAGGTTCGTCTCGAACAGGGAGGAGACCATGTCGCGCAGGGACTCGGTCCACTCCGAGGCTCGCAGCACGTGGTCGTACAGGTCGTCGTACCAGATGTCGAGCTCGGCGTTGCCCGTCCTGCTGTGGCGCAGCAGTCCACTGACCACCTCCCGCATCGGCAGCACCAGCCGGCGCAGCTGAACGAGGTCCTTGCGCAGCTGGAAGACGCTGCGGGCGAAGGCCTTTCCCGTGCGGCGCTCCTCGAAGAGCGCGTCCTCTAGCTCCTCGACCGTGTCGTCGAGCTGCTGGATGGTGTCGAAGTGGCTGTCGACGATGACATCCAGCAGCCCATGGACCAGCGTGCCCGACCCGTGCTTGAGCAGTTCGGAGTTGGCCTCCCACAGGTCGAGCACCGGGCCCATGTCGAACCCATCGTCGACGCGCACGGTCACCAGGGCCGTCGGCATCACGATCCCCGAGATGCGGGAGGCCCGAAGTCGCCCCTCGCCCGGCGCGGTCGTGTCCGGCGGCGCCATCCAGGTGGCGTACGCCGTGAAGAACAGGTGGGTGTCGTACCGGACCAGCTTCGGGCGTTCGAAGGGCGCGAGCGCATCCTCCACCGCGGTCGCCGGGATGCCCAGCTCGGCGGCGATGGCTCCGAGCTCGTCCTGCGTGGGTCGCAGCAGGTCGATCCACACGACGCCCTCGGGCTGGCGGACCGCGGCGGGGATCTCCTCGAGGCGGACGTCGTCGTCCACCACCTGTCCATCGCGCCACGAGCGGCTCGCGACGATGCTTCCCACGGTGTCCACGGGCCCATCCTGCCCCGGGCTGGCGGCGTGGGTCGGGGACTTGCCCGTGTCGGCGGTCCGGGTGTGGGCGGATCGGCCCGGCAGCACCCGAGGTTGGTAGCGTTCCGTGCACGCGAGGGAAGAGGGTGCGGCAGTGAGCCAGATCATGTCCCGGCGGGACCTGGACTTCCTGCTCTTCGAGTGGCTGGACACCGAGGCGCTGTTGGCCCGCCCGCGCTTCTCCGATCACGACCGGGACACCGTCAGCGGTGTGCTCGACCTGGCTGAGGCGCTGGCCACGAGTCACTTCGCACCCCACAACCGCGCGTCGGACCTCAACGAGCCGCGCTTCGACGGCCGCGTCGTCGAGATCATCCCCGAGGTGGGCACCGCGCTCCGGTCGTTCGCGGACGCGGGGTTCCTCGCCGCACCGATGGACGCGTCGATCGGAGGCGCGCAGCTGCCCGGGTCCGTGTTCGGTGCCGCGATGTCGTGGTTCCACGCGGCCAACGTCGGGACCACCGGGTACGCACTGCTCACGATGGCCGCAGCGAACCTGCTGGCGGTGCACGGCTCGCCCGAGCAGGTGCAGCGTTACGTGCGGCCGATGATCGAGGGACGGTTCTTCGGGACCATGGCGCTGTCGGAGTCCCAGGCAGGCTCCAGCCTGGCCGACATCACGACCCGGGCCGAGCCGCAGGCCGACGGGACCTACCGGCTGTTCGGCCGCAAGATGTGGATCTCCGGCGGCGACCATGAGCTCAGCGAGAACATCGTGCACCTGGTCCTCGCCCGGATCCCCGGGGCTCCCGCCGGGACCCGCGGCATCTCGCTGTTCCTGGTCCCCAAGTTCCTCGTCGCCCCGGACGGCGCACTGGGCGAGCGCAACGACGTGGTCCTGGCCGGGATCAACCACAAGATGGGCTACCGCGGCACGGTCAACACCGCACCGGTCTTCGGTGACGGCGCCCACACGCCCGGCGGGCAGCCGGGCGCGGTCGGCTACCTCGTCGGGGCCGAGAACCGGGGGCTGCCGGTGATGTTCACGATGATGAACGAGGCCCGGATCGGCGTGGGGCTGGGCGCCACGGCGCTGGGGTACACGGGCTACCTGAAGTCCCTGGCCTACGCCCGCGAGCGGCTCCAGGGCCGGCCGCACGGTGCCGACCCGAGCACACCCCAGGTCCCGCTGGTCGAGCACGCGGACATCCGCCGGATGCTGCTCGCCCAGAAGTCCTACGCCGAGGGCGCCCTGGCGCTGATCCTCTACTGCTCCCGGCTCGTCGATGATGTGGCTTCCCTGGACGACCCCGCAGGTGTGGCCGAGGCGGAGAAGCTCCTCGGCGTCCTGACCCCGATCGCCAAGAGCTGGCCGTCGCAGTGGTGCCTGGCCGCCAACGACCTGGCGATCCAGGTGCTGGGCGGCGCCGGGTACACCCGCGACTTCGACGTCGAGCTGCACTACCGGGACAACCGGCTGAACCCGATCCACGAGGGCACCCACGGGATCCAGGGGATGGACCTGCTCGGCCGAAAGGTGCTTCTCGATGGCGGTGCAGGGCTGGGCCTCCTGCTGGGACGGATGGCCAGGCCACGGCCGCCCGGGCGGAGGTCGTGGGCGGCGAGGCCGCGTGCGCACGCCGCGCAGCTGACGGCCGTTGCCGACCGGCTGGTCGCGGTGACCGGGTTCCTCGGCGGGCTGGGCGATCCCCGCCTGATCCTCGCCGACGCCACGGCCTACCTCGAGGCCACCGGTCACCTGGTCGTCGCGTGGCTGTGGTTGGAGCAGTGCCTGGCCGCGGACGGCAAGGAGGGCGCCTTCTACGAGGGCAAGCGGGCGGCGGCGCGCTACTTCTTCGCCCGTGAGCTGCCCAAGGTCGGCCCGATGCTGGACCTGCTCGCGTGCGGCGACCGGACGACGGTGGATCTGGACCCGGACTGGCTCTGACGGCGCGCAGCCGCGCGTCAGCCGGCGACCGTGTCGAGCTCGCGTTGCCCCTGAGCCGCCGAGCGTCGCTCGAGGTAGCGGACGAACCGCTGCGGTCTCTGGGAGGGGATCGACAGCGCCACGGCACAGCCCCCGGCCAGGAGGACCACCGCAACCGCGCCATCCATGAGGTAGTGGTTGCCGGTCACCACCACGACCCAGGTGGTCGCAAGCGGATGGACCAGTGCCAGCCACCGCCACGGCGTCCGCGGCGATGACGATGATCAGCAGCGCGACGGCCGCCGACCAGGCGATGTGGACCGAGGGCATGGCGGAGTACTGGTTGGCCCCCGGGATCGCGGCGTACACCGACAGGCCCGTGCGCGCGGCGGTGTCGACCACGCCGAGCTCGGGGATCAGCCGCGGGGGCGCGACCGGCTTGTACTGGATGAGCAGGCACGCCGCCGTGGTGAGGAACACCGTGGTCCGGGTGAACGGCCAGTCCGCGCGATGCCGGAGGAAGACCCAGGCCAGCGTGATGATGAACACGGTGATGTGCGCGCTGGCGTAGTACGTGTCGGCCGCGCGCATCAGCCACTCGTGGCCCAGCACCGGGGCCTGCATCGCCGCACCGCTGGGCCATCCCAGGATCTCCTCCAACCGGGCGACCCGCAGCCCGGAATCAACTGCCCCGTCGAGTCCACCGAACGTCAGCGACGCTGCGAGCTGCCACGCGGCGTACGCCACCATCAGCAGCGCGATCTCGCCGGCGCCGCTGGAGACCGATCGCCAGCGTGGCTGCAGGCGGGTGGCCAGCGCCACCACGATCATCGCCGGCCGCGATCACCAGCGCCCATCGCCAGGGCAGCCAGCCGAAGCCGTTGCTCACCAGCCAGTCCATCGGCTGATCACCCCCGCCCGCCCGGTCCGGTCGCCCCCGAAGTCACCACGCCGAGCATCAGGAGGCCAGCGGTGACACTCAGGGCGGGCAACACCCGCACATGATCCCCCATGTGAGGCCGGCGCCGCGACCACGCGGTCACCCACTGCGCCCGAGGGCGACTTCCTCAGCCGTTGGCCTTCTTGACCAGTGCCGTGAGCTTCTTCTCGATGGCAGCGTTCATCGCGGTGACGGCGAACACGGTCGGCCACATGTCGCCGTCGTCGAGGTGCGCCCACTCGTTGAAGCCGACCTCGGCGTAGCGCACCTTGAACTTCGCGGCGGGCTTGAGGAAGACCACGACCTTGCCGTCCCTGGCGTACGCCGGCATGCCGTACCAGGTCTTGGGCGCGAGGTCGGGGGCGGTGGCCCTGACGATGGCGTGCAGCGCCTCGGCGATGACCCGATCGGCATCGGGCATCTCGGCGATCTTGGCCAGGCAGTCCATCTCGTCAGCCTCGGCCTTCTTGGCACCCGAGCCGCGGCGCGCCGACCCCTTGAGCTCGGCCGCACGCTCCTTCATGGCAGCGCGTTCCTCCGCGGTGAACCCGTCCTGGGACTCATCGTTCGCCATGGGTGTGACTCCTCGCAGCTCGATGCTGGGGATTCTACGGCGGGACGACATCCGTCATGCTCGGTCAGCTGGTGAAGCGCGGCGCTGCTGCTCGTCCTCCGATGGTAGTGGCGGGGTAGGTGGTTCGATGAGCACTACACCTGGACTCGGGGGGACGCATGGAGATGGTCGTGGCCTTCGTGGTTGCTGTGGCCACAGTGGCCCTCGTCGGAACGGCCCTGTCCCGGACGCGGATCGCGCAGGCACCCATGATGGCATCGGACGTGCGGGGCCATCGGCACGCGTTCGTGTGCCAGGTGACCCGGCAGGCGCGGTCCGGCATCACGATCCCGAACAGTGGGGCCCCGCTTGCGTCATTCGTGTTGCAGAACGCCCTGGACGGCACCCTGACCGCATCGCGCACTCGATCCGACGTCGCCCAGCTGGCCAGGGAGGTGCCAGTGGGCACGGACGTGCCCGAGGCAGCGACGAAGGTCCTGTCGTGGCTGGAGCGTGTGGGCATCGTCGGCCCCGTGGAGAGGCTGACACTGACCAGGACGGTGGGGATCTCGCGACGCCCCCTCGACGGCCCTTCTCGCGAGGTCCTGGACGACCTGTTCACGACGGACGCCGCACCGCCGAGCCCCGCCCGGCACATCATGAACGTGGCCGGCGACAGCGCTCTGAGGCGGACGGCCAAGCTCCTGGCAGGTCAGATCGAGGCCGAGGCAAGGCGAGCCGGGCTGTGGGACGACCGCCCGATCGCCTCGGCGACGTTCAAGGTCGCGGGGATCACCACGGTGATGCTGTTCCTGGCCAACGTGGTCACGGCTTTCGGGACCCGCCCGATCAGGATCGGGCTCATGGTCGCGGCCGGGGCGCTGGTCGGGGCGTTCGTGATGCGTGAGCGGAAGTCGCCGGCGCTGGTCGCGTTCAACGACAGCGTGACCACGGCAACCGGCTCAGCCGTGCAGGATCTCGAGCGGGTCCATCGAAGGACGCGCGAGGGCGGCGTCGAGACGACGTTGACCGACTTCGATCGGGCCGCCTTCAAGGACGCCATCTCGCTGCTGTACGCGGCGGTCCCCACCATGGCAGATCCCCTGTGGGCCGCCGCGGGTGAGCACATCAACAACGCCCCAACGGCTGACGCACAGTTGCTCGAGGAGCTGCGGATCGCTGGATGGGAGCCCGATCTGTCGCCGCTGGTGGACTGGGTGTACTTCGTGACCAGCCGGATCCGCAAGGCCCAGGAGATGGATGCGGACTGATGCTCGTCGGTCGCTCCCCGGCCCTGCTCGCGGTGGCTCGCGCCAGCCACTGGGCGGCATCACATGGTGCGGAAGAACTCCACGACGATCTGCTGGAAAGCGGCCCGCCAGGCAGGATCGGTCAGGGCATGCCCAGCGTCCGGCTGGATCACGTGAGCGGCTGTGGGGAGGGCCTTGAGATAAGCCGCAATGGTGTCACGGGAGATCACCTCGTCGTTCTCGGACTCGACGATGGTGACCGGCCCCGGGAACAGGGCAAGGTGCGCCAGGGGCGTCTGCGCAGTCGTCGGGTCACCGGGCCTGCGCTCGCTGAGCCCACGGTCGAAGCAGTCATCGGTGTACAGGGCTGGCGCGCGGAGCAGCATCCGGTTGACCGGCCGGAAGGCGGTCAGCAGCACCGACAGGTACGCCCCATAGCTGGCCGCGCACACCCCAATCCGGGCTGGATCGACGCCAGGGACAGACGCGAGCTCGTCGAATGCGGAGACCACGTCGGCGAGGTTCTGGCGGGGCGTCACCTGCGTCAGCCGGCCGGTGCTGTCCCCGTGGCCACCGAGGTCGATCGCCAAGCAGGTCGCGCAGTGGTGTCGCGACACGGCCTCCGCCCGTTCGACGTTCGTCGCCCGACTGCTGCCCAACCCGTGGACGAACAGGACGGCCGCGCCACTGGGTACGTCGGGCGCAACGAGCGTCCCCGCCAGGATCCGGTCGCCGCCGGTGAAGGACACGCTCTGGTGAGTGGTCATGGGACAGTCTCGCCCCTGCGCCCCCTGGGCCCAGGGCTCGGGCACCGAATCAGCCGGCGGGGGTGGCGCTCACCTGCTCCGCTGATAGCTCAGGGCACGGCGACCCAGTCGCCGTCGTACCAGACCGGGTCGTCCTCCATCAACGCGCGGAAGTCCTGGTATCGGGCGTCCTGGTCTGGGGAGTCGCCGTTGGCGCGGTAGGCGGCCTGGTCCCGGAACCGCACGACCATCAGCACGGTGTCGGGATGGTTGTCCACGACCAACAGATCGGTGCCGAGGTAGCCGTCGATGTTGAGGTAGTCCTCGGCGGCGGCCATGGCCTGCAGCTTCGCGATGTTGTCCGGGCGGACGTGGCACAACGCGACGGTTCCGTACATTGCGGGCTCCTTTGCGTGATCCGGGACCTCGGGTCCTGCGGCCCGGACCAATTGACGGTACTCCGCAGCGGGCCTGCGGCCAATAGGTAAGGCTCACCACATCCACGACCCGCGAGGGTGGCGACCGCAGGCCTGGAGCGGGCCAGGATTCTCCGTCTGGATGGAGTCGGAGAGCGTCGGGGAGGCTGCTGAAGTCACGACCAGAGAGGCATTGAACAGCGACGAGCTAGGCCAGGTGCAGTGGTGTCACCCAGGCCTCGGTGGAGACGCGCACCGACATCCCGGCGCGCTCGTAGAGCCCAAGCGCCCCTGTCGTGTTCTCACCGTCGACGTCCAACTTGGCGGTGGAGAACCCTGCCGCAGCCAGATCATGGAAGGACTGGCGCAGCAGGGCCGTTGCCACGCCCTTCCCCCGGCCCCGACGGCGCACGCCGATAGGCCCGATGTAGCCCTCGCCGTCTCCGAAGTCAGAGCTGACCAGACCACCGACCGGGCCGTCCGCGTCGTCCAGCAGGTAGCTCGCATCCGGCAGGACGACCTCCGCAGTCAGCATGTGACGCCACGAATCCGGCGGCGGCCCGTCACCGTGATGGTCGGCGAAGGCGTCGCCCATCACGGTGATCGTTGGCTCCACGACTCCAGCTTCGCCGAACGTGCGCATCGTCATGCCCGCTGGCCACTCGACCACCGGCAAGGACCCAGCCGTCAGGTCGATCGCCATCTCGAAGTAGGTACGCAACAGCGTCCAGCCCAGTCCACGCACATGGTCGCGCAACCCCGTGTCGCGGGTCGGGACGCTCACGCCGAACACTCTCTCGAGACTCGCATCAGCATCCGTGAGGCGGGCGCGCGCGGCGTCCCCGAGGGCCACGATCAGGGCGTCGATCACTGCGGATCGGTCACCCGGGGACAGCGCCAGGTCGACAATGATCGGGCAGACGACCTCGCTCATCGGTGGCCAGGCCTGCAGCATGGCGCCCGCAATGAGCCGGTCGCCGTCGACGATCACGGGGTCGTCCCGGTCGGGATCCCGCTCAGGTCGCGTGAGCCCCATCTCCAGCAGTTCGGCGGTGATGTAGCCGGTCCGCCCGTACAGCGCGGACCACGTCTCATCGCCCAGCGCGACCAACGCCGGAATGTCGGCAGCGGTCTCCTGGCGCAGAGACATCCCTGTCGGCAGTGCCATGAAGCAGAGTGTGCGCCGCGACGCAATGGCGTGTCTCGCCCGCGCGTCCCGTGTCGGACGACCAGCCGTTGAGCGGTCGTTGAGCAGAACACCAGAGGCGACACTGGTAGCGGGGGCAGGAGCCGTCGGCCGCTGCGCCTCCGATGGCTCCTGGCTCCACGTGCGGGCAAAGGAAAGGACCCGGTCCACAAGGGACCGGGTCCTTTCCTTTGGTAGCGGGGGCAGGATTTGAACCTGCGACCTCTGGGTTATGAGCCCAGCGAGCTACCGAGCTGCTCCACCCCGCGTCGGTTGAACCAGTGTACGTGAGGCCCCGCTGCGCCACCAAATCGCGCTTGGTGGCCCCCGAAGGCTCGCGCACAGGCGCCACCGAGCGCCACGACCCCTCAGCTGCCCAGGCCCGCCGGTCACATCCGGGACGCCGATGATCGAGTACCCGCCGTCCACGTAGATCGTCTGCCCGGTGATCATCTGCGCCCCGTCCGAGGCCAGGAACGCCGCACACGCGCCGACGTCCTCCTGCGTGACGTCGCGATGCATCGGCGAGACCTTCCGGTTGTACTCCAGCATCAGGTCCAGGTCGGGCAGCCCCGACGCCGCGATCGTGCGGATCGGCCCGGCCGAGATCGCGTTGACCCGGATCCCGTCGGCCCGAGGTCCGCGGCAAGCTCACGGACGTAGGCCTCCAGCGCCGCCTTGGCGACCCCCATCACCTTGTACTTCGCCGACACCCGAACCCCGCCGATGTAGCTGAGCGCGATGACCGATCCCCCGTTGGGCATGTGCCCGCGAGCGGCGTTCATCAACGTGGCCAACGAGTGCGCGGAGGTGACAAGCGCCGTGGTGAAGTCGTCCTCGGTCGTCTCCACCAGGCGACCCTCGAAGGCCGTCTTGGGGGCGAACGCGATCGCGTGGACGACGATGTCGATCGGGACCGTGACCTTGGCGAAGAACGCCTGCGACCTCCTCGGGGTTGCGGATGTCGCACCGCTCGTAGGCGATCAGGTGCGGCAGCGTCGGGCGCCAGCTGCATGATCCGGCTGTGGAACCGGAACTGGTAGCCGAGGATCACCCGTGCGCCCTGCCTGGGTCAGCTCCTGTGCGATCGCCCACGCGATCGACTCCTCGCTGGCCACGCCCATCACCAGCGCGACCTTGCCCTTGAGTGGCTTCTTCATCGTCATGACGACCTCCGGGGCATCGGTGCACGGAGCGTGATCGTAGGCGAGGGGGCCGGGCTGTTGCCGGTCGAGCCGCCCACCGGCCGGGGCGCACCCACCATTCGGTCGGCGCGCGACGTGTCGGGATACCGTTTCGTCGTGACTCGACTGATCTGCCTCGGGGACTCCTTCACGGAGGGCATGTCCGATGACCTGCGTCCTGACGGGCGGCACATGGGATGGTCCGACCGAGTGGCCACGGGGCTGGCCGCCGACCGCTCCGGGGTCGCCCACTACCCCGTCACGTACGCCAACCTCGCCATCCGCGGCAAGCTCCTCGACCAGGTCGTCGCCGAGCAGTTCGGCCCGGCGCTGACCCTCGGCCCGGACATCATCACGTTCCACGCTGGCGCCAACGACGTCCTGCGCCCGGGGACGGACCTCCCCGACCTGTACGCCCGCTACGACGCCGCCGTCGAGCAGCTCACCGCCACCGGCGCCCGGGTGGTCCTGTTCACCTCCCTGGCGCGGGCCGGCGGCTCCGGGCGCTTCGCCGACCGGCTCGAGCAGGCGTTCCACGCCTTCAACCGCAACGTCCGCGAGGTGGCCGCCAGGCACGGCGCGACGCTGGTCGACCTCGAGGCGATCCATGCCCTGACCGATCGGCGGTTCTGGGCCCCGGACCGGCTGCACCTCAACGAGTTGGGCCACGCCCGCGTTGCCGCCGCCGTCCTCGCCGAGCTGGGCATCACCGACCCGGGGGTCCTCGGCGGTCAGGTCGGCTGGTGGGCCGAGCCGCTGCCGCCGGCGCCGCCCCGGTCACGGCGCGACAACCTCGCCGGCGACGTCGAATGGGTTCGAGTCCACCTCGTGCCCTGGGTCGGCCGGCGCCTCCGGCGAGTCTCCAGCGGCGACGGCCTCGCGCCCAAGGAACGCCATCCCCGTGAGATCACCCACGGTCAGGACGATCTGACCGTCGCCTGACGCACCGCCCACCTGCCCCACGAGAGGACGACCATGCCCACCATCCTGATCACCGGCGCCAGTTCCGGCCTGGGAGCCGAGATGGCTCGCCAGTTCGCCGCCAACGGCAACGACCTGGCCCTGGCGGCCCGGCGTATGGACCGGCTGGAGGAGTTGCGCGCCGAGATCCTGGCGGCCAGCCCCGAGCGCCGGGTGGAGGTCCGGGCGCTCGACGTCACCGACGACGACGCCGTGTTCGAGGTGTTCCACGCCTTCGCGGAGGACTTCGGCACGCTCGACCGCGTCATCATCAACGCTGGCCTGGGCAAGGGCGCGAAGCTCGGGACGGGCAAGTACTACGCCAACAAGCAGACGGCCATGACCAACTTCGTCGCCGCCCTGGCCCAGGCCGAGGCGGCCATGGAGATCTTCCGCGACCAGAAACGGGGGCACCTGGTGTTCATCTCGTCGATGTCGGCGATGCGCGGGATGCCGAAGGCCCTGAACGTGTACGCGGCTACGAAGGCCGGCGTCGCGCACCTGGCCGAGGGCCTGCGCAGCGAGATGCAGGCCACGCCCGACCTCGACGTCGTGGTGTCGACCATCTACCCGGGGTACATCCGCTCGGAGATGAACGAGTTCGTCGAGAACGCCCCGCTCATGGTCGACACCGAGACGGGCGTTCGCGCGATCGTTGCCGCCATCGAGGCCGAGAAGGCCGACGCCCGCGTACCGAGCTGGCCGTGGTGGCCGTTGGGGACGGCCATGAAGTACGCGCCGCTCGGAGTCGTCCGCCGGATGAGCTGACGCTGCCACCCGCAGTTGCCAGCCCGGCGGCGACCCAGCCGGCGTCGCGGGGCCGAGTCAGTCGAGCATCCCCTCGGCGATCCAGTCCAGCTCCGCGTCCGGGTCGTCGGTCACGCCGGTGTGCACCGGCCCGGGCTGGATCACCACGCTGCGCGGTGCGGTCAGCCACCGGAACCGACGCCCCGGGTCGGCCAGGCCCACCTCCCCGACCGTGCGGCTCCCCTCGGCCACCGCCTTCGCTGCGGCCAGTGCATCGACGATCGCCACGACGTCGGCCTTCGACCACAACGCGGTGACGCAACTGAGATCGCTGCGGATCCGCATGCCCAGGAACTCCGTCTGTTGGCAGTAGAGCAGCACCGCGCCGTTCACGTACTCACCGCGGTCGACCCGGGGCACGATCCGTAGGACGGCGTACTCGAACGGCATCCCGGTCATGACCCCGACCGCCCGATCTTCAGCTCGGGGATCCAGTCCGGCGGCCCCGGGCTCTGCCGGGCCGACACCCGATGGCCCAGGGCATCGCGGACGGGCCCACTTTCGGCGGCCCGGACAAGTGCCGGGACCCAGGTGGGTCGGGCGCCGATGCGAGCCAGCAGGAACTCCCGGTAGGCCGCCCTCACGGCCTCCTGACCACCCCACGCCGCGCTGTCCCCACCGAGCCATTCCTCGGGGACGGTCAGCCACGGCACCAGCGATCACACCCGCCCAGTCGAGGTCGCCGAGGTCGTGATCGGCGGCCAAGACATCGGGGGTGCACTCGAGCAGCGCATGATCGGCGAGGTCATACTCGCGGGTGGCGAAGCGCTGCACCTGGTCGGCCCGGCCGGGCGCCCAGGAGTGGTGGAACGTGAGCGCAGCGCCGTGATCGATCAGCTGCAGCGCGCGGTGCCAGAGCAGCATGTTGGGGTTGCGCCATGAGCGGTCCGCGTTGGTGATCAGCGCATCGAGCCACACGATCCGCCCCGCGAGCTGCGGGTCCACGGTCGGCATCGGGCCCACGTCGAGCGCGCCGGGCAGGAAGTCGATGCCCAGGTTCATGCCGACGGAGAGCTTCAGCAGGTGCTGAACCTCCTCGTCGGGCTCAGCTGGCGCCAGCTCCTCGGGCACGAGGACCGGCACCCAGCGCGGGACCCTCAGGCCGATCGCACCCGCGATCTCCGCACAGATCACCTCCGCGACCAGCGCCCGCGGGCCCTGGCCCGCACCGCAGAACTTGACCACGTACATGCCCAGGTCGTCAGCCTCCATCAGGCCGGGCAGCGACCCGCCCTCGCGCAGGGGGGTCACGTACCTCGTGGCGCGCACCGGGTTCATCGGCACAGCGTAGGACCCCGGAGAACTCGGAAGGTTCCTGGCCCAAGAAGAGCAACAACCCTCCACGTTCCTGGCATCCGGAGCCCGGGACCGGAGTTGGCGCGACGCCTTCGGCGATCGCAGACCCGCCCATCGCGCGATCGATGCGGGTCCCACCAACTGCAGTCAGGGACCGGACCGGCAACGGGGAGGCGCGGATAGGCTCGTCCCCGCACCACGGACCGAGGAGCTGCCCATGACCGCCCTGCCCGCACTCCTGCTCATGCACGGCGTCGGCGACTCCGGCGCCTGCTGGGGCCCGTTCGTGCGGCGGCTTCGGGCGCGCGCGGGCCTGGCCGACCTCGTCGTGGCCACCCCCGACGCCCCTGCCCACGGTGGCCGACGGGCCCAGCCGGGGCAGACCATCGCCTGGCCCGACCTGCTGGCCGAGGCGATCGGCGAGGCCGAGGCGCTGGTGGCGCAGTCCGGTGGGCCAATCGTGGTGGGCGGGCACTCCATGGGCTCGATGGTCGCCCTGGGCGTGGCGGCCAACCGGCCCGACCTGGTCGTTGCCACGTTCCTCGAGGATCCGCCCCTCATGCAGGGGCTGCCTGACGCCGGAAGCGGCCCGCAGGGGGACACACCCAGTGGGCGGCACGCTCGAGCCCCCGTCCCCCGTCGACGTCAGCGAGTTCGGCGACTGGTTCGCCGAACTGCAATCGATCCCGCTCGCCGACGTCGTGGCCGCGGCCCGCACCGACCACCCGACGTGGGACGACGACGAGTACGAGCTCTGGGCACGCGCCAAGCAGTCCGTCGACCGGGCGGCCTTCACCGAGCCGGTCGTGTGGGTCCACGCCGACACCGAGCGGCTCCTGCGGATCGCACCCTCCCCGGTGGTGGTCGCCGCGGGGCTGCCCGAGCTCGGCGGCCTGGTCGCGCCGGAGGCCGAGGCGAGCCTCCGGGCGCTGCCCGGCTGGTCGATCACCCGACTCGAGGCCGGCCACGACGTCCGCCGCGACGCCCCCGACGCGACGGCCGGCCTGCTCGCCGACCTCATCCGCTCGGTGTCCGTGTGACCCAAGAGCACTCCACGAGTGGCCCACCGGACGGCCCCGACGGCATCCCCGCGCACCAAACCCCTGACCCGCCGCACTTACCGGCAGGCATCGCCGCGCACCTCACCACCGGCCCGCCGGATGCCCTGTCGGGTATCCCTGCGCCGCCGGTCTCCGAAGCAGAGGAGGCCACCGCGAGCGCTGCCCCCGGCGCCCCGCCCGCGGGCTTCCACAAGCGCCCCGCCCTGGGCTACGCGCTGTACCTCACCGGGGCCCTGCTGTTCGGCATCAACGGCACGGTGAGCAAGGTGCTGCTGACCGCGGTGGACAACGCCGCCCGCGTCTCCCAGCTGCGCGTCACGTTCGCGTTCCTGATCCTGCTGGTGTTCGTCGCCCTGACGAACCGGCGCTCGCTCCCCCTGCACCGCCACGAGCTCGGACCCGTCGCGGCCTACGGAGTCCTCGGCGTGGCCATGACCCAGTGGCTCTACTTCGTCGCGATCACGCGGATGCCGATCGGGATCGCCCTGCTCATCGAGTTCACCGCCCCCATCATGGTCGTGCTGTGGGTGCGCTACGCCTGGCACCGGCCGGTGCGCAACACCGTCTGGCTCGGCCTGGCACTGGCGATGGTGGGGCTGGCGATGGTCGCCCAGATATGGCTGGGCCTGACGCTGAACTCGTTGGGCGTCGCAGCCGCGTTCGGGGCAGCCGTGGCGCTGGCGCTCTACTACCTGCTGGGCGAGACCTGCGGCCAGGAGCGCGACCCGGTCTCGCTGACCCTGTGGGGCTTCGGCTTCGCCGCCCTGCTGTGGGCCGTCCTGCTGCCCTGGTGGCGCTACCCGTGGGCGTCCCTCGAGGGCTCGGCGACCCCCCTGGGCGCGGGCACGACCGCCGTCCCGCTCTGGGCGTTGGCCATCTGGATGGTCGTTCTCGGCACGATCGTGCCGTTCTGGCTGGTGCTCGCCGCGATCCGCCACATCGGCGCCGCCGGCGCGAGCATCATCGGGATGATCGAGCCGTTCATCGCCTCACTGATCGCGTGGGTGGTGCTCGGCGAGGTCCTGACGCCCGCGCAGATGCTCGGCGGCGCGGTCATCCTCGCCGGCGTGGTCATAGCCGAACGCGCCCGCGGCTGACCCACGGCGTCACCCGGGGACCCCACTCCCCGCGGCGCATCACTGGCCGGAGTCCAGCTCCTTGGTGAACGTCTTGATCGCCTTCTCGTAGGCCTTCGGGTCCACGTTCCACGCCAGCAGGTGATCGGCGCCGTCGACCACCTCGTACGTGCCGCCGGTGCCGGCCGTACGCATGAACCGATCGTTGACCGCCTTCGGGACAGTCTGGTCATCAACGCCCTGGAAGGTCAGCAGCGGCACCGCGACCAACCCCGCCATGTCGGTGTAGTCGACCGCCGAGTAGTCCACGCCGTACCGGAAGGCCACCGCGAGCTTCGCTGCGTCCTCCAGTGACTCCGGGATCGGTTGGTTCACGACGGGGAGGCTGCGGAACTCCGCAGCCTCGTCGATGACGTCCTCGAAGCTCGAGGCCGGGGCGTCGAGGATCACGCCGTCGATCCGCCTGGCCAACTCGCCCCTCGCGAGGAACCCGAGCGTCACGGCACCACCGTGGCTGGCGCCCCCGAGGACGATGGTCTCCGCCCCTGCGGCCTCCACGTACTCGACCGCAGCCTGGAGCTCCTGCCACTCGGTGCGACCGAAGTGGACCATGCCGTCGTCGTAGGGCGGGGCCCCGACGTCGCCGGTGTAGGTGATGATCAGCACGTTGTACCCGGCCTTGTGCAGCGGGCGCGCCATGCGCAGCATCTCCGAGCGCGCCGCGCCCTTGCCGTGGGTGAGGATCGCCCACTTCGTGGAGCCCTCGACTGGGATCTCCCACGCCGGGAACTGGCGCCCGTCCGGGGTGGAGATCACCACCTCCTGCGCGTCCAGTCCGGCCTGCTCCGGGTCCAGCCAGACGTCGCGGGTCAGCCCGTACCGGTCGCCCACGTTGGGCGCGGTGCCGATCACGTCGAGCACCGGCCGGGTCTGCGCGCCGTCCGCGCCGCGCGTGGCCGGTCCGACCACCAGAAGGGACTCATCGAGGGCCAGGCCGACGACCGCCTCGTCGAACTTGGTCTCCTCGCGATCTGCCTCGTCCGGGACGATCGTCACGGTGGCCTGCTCGCCGGTCCCGTCGTAGGCCGCCACGGTTCCGCGCTGCAGGTCCGCGGGGTCGTAGGGCTCAGCCTTCAACGCGTCGGCGTACACCTGTCCCGAGAAGTACCAGGCCCCACCCACGTAGAACACGCCGACCAGCGCGATCGCCGAGAACAGGATGACCCACGGCCACCTCCGGCGCTTGCGCGATCGACTCATGACGGGACTATCCCAGATGCGGCGCGCGATGGCAGGGCGGCTACGACCGCTGCGTCATCCGTCCAGTGCGCGCGCTGCTTGGGCAGCGTCTGTCCCCGGAAGAAGGCCGGCGCCCTGAGGTTCCACAGCGCCATGACCGGGACCGCGATGAGCATCCCGATCACGCCGACGATGAACACCGTGCCGATGCCCCGGAACGAGTTGCCCGAGCCGTAGTCGGGGTCCGTCATGTTCTTGGCCTCGAGGACCATGACCGCGATCAGCACCACGGCCGCGATGCGCGGGGAGGATGACCTGGCCGAACGCGGTCCGCACCGAGCCGAATGCGGTCCGGTGGAAGTAGAACACGCTGGCCAGGGACACCACGATGTAGTAGGCGCAGATCGAGATGCCCACGCTGTACACCGAGTCCGCGACGATCGCGTCGCTGGTCAGGCTGAGCCCGACGTAGATCGCCAGGGTCAGCAGACCCATGAACCACGTCGCGTACTTGGGCGAACGGGTCGCCTCGTTGACGTTGGCGAACTTCCCGGGGAGCGCCTTGTACGTGGCCATGGCCAGCAGGCCGCGAGCGGTGGGCATGACCGTCGACATCGTCGCGGAGAACGCCGAGATGCCCACGATCAGGGCTGCCACGACCGCCCCCTTCGATCCGATGGTCTCGGAGGCCATCACGAAGAAGACGTCGTCGATGTTGTCCTCGAACGTCATGCTCAGCGGGTCGGACTCGTCGAGGCCCGAGAACGCCAGTGCCGCGATCGTGAACAGCACGTACGTCACGAGGATGATGCCCATCGCGATGACGCCGGTGCGGCCTGCCTGCGCCGAGTTGCCCTCGGACTCCTCCGACATCGCCAGCGAGGCGTCGAACCCCCAGAAGATGAACAGCGCCACCAGGAAGCCGCCGAGCAGGGGCTGGAACCCGTCGATGGCCAGCGGGTTCAGCCACTGCCACGAGAACGGCTCGGCGCTGGGTGCCGAGTCCCCGCCCAGGACCGCGGCCCCCATGAGGGCGGCGAACAGGATCAGCCCGCCGTACTGCAGGATCGTCAACCCCAGGGTCGTGCGCGAGGACTCCTCGGCCCCGCGCGACACCAGCCAGGTGGTCAGCAGGATGAACCCCGCCGCGATCGCCAGGCGCAGGAGGTGGGGCGGATCCTCCATCCCGGTGACGGTGACGACCGAGTTCACCATCACCTCGGCAGCGCCCACCCCCGCCAGGGTGCTGGACAGGAACAGGCCCCAGCCACCGATCCAGCCGGTACGCGGGCCCATCGCCATCGAGCCCCAGGTGAACACCGTGCCGGAGTCGGCCGCCACGGTGGTCATGTGCTTGTAGGCCAGGGCCACGAAGAACATCGGGATCGACCGAGATCACGAACACGATCGGCAGCTGGTAGCCCGACTCGAGGGCGCCGTATCCCAGGGCGCCGGTCAGGGAGTAGGCCGGGGCCGTGGCCGCGAGGCCGATGGCGACGGCCGCGACGATCGAGACCGAGCCCTTGCGCAGGCCCTTGGACCTCAGGTCATGGGCCTCGACGTCGGCGTGCATGTGCTCGTGGTCAGCTCCGGGCTGGTGCCCGGCGGCCCGCCCCGGGGTGTGCCCGTCCGGTGCTGCATCCACGTCGAACCCTCCCGATCCGGCCCTGTCGCCGGATGGAAACCTACCGGCCGCGGCTCCCCGGTTCGCGCTGGGTCAGGTGCTGGCTGGAGTGGCGGTGGCGCTGTCCGAGGGCGCGGTGCTCGGCGCGTCCGTGGCGGGAGGCTCCCCCGACGTCGCCCCGTCGGCGGGGGGCTGCTCGACGGAGTCCCCGGTGATCCGGCGCTGTGCGGCCGCGGCTCGGTCCAGGGCGGCCTTGAGCTCATCCTGCGCCTTGCCGTAGGCGGCGAAGTCGCCGGCGGCCAGGGCGTCCTCGCCCTTCTGGTAGGCAGCCTGGGCGTCGGCGATCGCCTTCACCAGGTCGGCCTGGGCATCAGCGGTGGGCTTCCCCGCGTCGCCGCCGCCGGTGTCGGTGTCGCCGCCGGTGTCGGTTCCCGTTCCGCTGCCTGTCCCCGTCCCTGAGAACACGGCTGCCAGGGCCTCCCCGAGGGAGTTCCTCAGCACCGTGGTGTCACCGAAGTTCACCAGCACCTTGCGCAGCAGCGGGTAGCCCTGCCCCTGCGAGGCGCGCACGTACACCGGCTCGACGTAGAGCAACCCGCCGCTGACCGGCAGCGAGAGCAGGTTGCCGTACTCCACGTCCGCCCCGCCTCGACGCAGCAACGTGAGCTGCTCGGCGATCGCCGGTTCGGACTCGAAGTTGTTCTGCACCTGCGTCGGACCGGGCACAGTGGTGTTCCGGGGCAGCTGCAGCACCCGGATGGTCCCGTACGTCGGCCCAGGTGCGGAGTCCACGGCCATGAACGCCGCGAGCGTCTGGCGCTTCAGCGGTGCGAACGTCGTGGTCAACGAGAACTTCGGCTCCGTGGTTCCGGGCATCCGCAGCGTCAGGTAGTACGGCGGCTGCAGTGCGTTCACGGCGCGGTTGGTCGGGTCGTTCGGGATCGTCCAGAAGTCCTGGCCGTTGTAGAAGCTGGCCGGATCCTCAACGTGGTAGCGCGAGAGGATCGTGCGCTGCACCTTGAACATGTCCTCCGGGTAGCGGAAGTGCGCGCACCAGCTCGGGCGACGCCTCAGCGATCGGGGTGACTGTCCCGCCGAAGGCCTTGGTCCAGGTCTGCAGCAGCGGGTCGGTCGGGTCCCACGCGTACAGGGTCACGGTGCCGTCGTAGGCGTCGACGACTGCCTTGACCGAGTTGCGCAGGTAGTTGATGCGCTCGCTGGGCAACGTGGCCACGGAGCTCGAGGTGGCCGTGATCGCGTCGGCGGTGGCGTCCTTGAGGGTGGTGCGCGAGGAGTACGGGTAGGCGTTGGTCGTGGTGTACCCGTCGATGATCCACTTCACGCGCCCGCCGACCACCACGGGGTACGGGTCGCCGTCCGTGGTCAGCCAGGGCGCCACCTTGGCCACGCGGGTCAGCGGCTCCCGGTCGAAGAGGATCTTGGAATCGGAGTTCACCAGGGAGCTCAGGACGATGTTCGGGTCCTGCATCCGGGCCGCGAACAGCAGCTTGTTGAACACGTTGCCCACCGGGACCCCGCCGGAGCCGGTGTACGTGTTGTTCTTCTGGCCGCTGGCCGACTTGTCGTCGGGGTAGTCGAGCTCGCGCGGCTCAGCACCCTCCGGCGCCCCCACGATGGAGTAGTCCGGGGAGTCCGCGCCGAAGTAGATCCGCGGCTGGTCGATCTTCAGCTCGCCGATGGTCGGGATGTCGGAGGCGAAGAAGTCGGGGCGTCCGTCGGACAGCGAGGTGTTGTCGTAGGCCGCGACGACGCCGTACCCGTGGGTGTAGACCGCGTGGTCGTTGGCCCAGTTGCGCTCCCCCACGCCAGCGAGGTCGACCTCGCGCACGGCGATGACGGCCCCACGGGTCCCGTCGGCCATCGCGTAGCGGTCGACGTCGAGGGTGTCGGGGAAGGAGTAGAACCCGCGGATCTGCTGCAGCTGGCGGAACGTGGGCGACACGACCGCCGGGTCCAGCAGGCGGATGTTGGTCAGCGTGCCCGCGTCCTCCTTGAGGGTCGCGGCACTCGGCCTCACCCTCACCGGAGTAGTCCTCGAACTTCGCCTTGTCCAGGCCGTAGGCGGCACGTGTGGCCTCGATGTTGCGCTTGATGTACTCCTGCTCGCGCACCAGCTCCGAGGGCTTGACCTGGAACTGCTGGACGATCGCCGGGTAGATGCCGCCGATGACCAGCGCGGAGATGGCCAGCAGGCCGGTCCCGACCAGCGGCAGCGTCCAGCCCTGGCGGAAGGCGTTGGCGAAGAACAGCACGGCGCACACCAGTGCGATCACGACCAGGATGTCCTTGGCCGGCAGCACCGCGTTGACGTCGCGGTACTTCAGGCCGGTGAACCCGTCGACGAGCGGCTCGGCCTTGATCGCCAGGCCGTAGCGGTCCAGCCAGTAGCCGACGGCCTTGAGCAGCATGAACAGCCCACCGAGGATCGACAGCTGCACGTGCGCCGCGCGCGAGGTCCGCGGCGGCGCGCCCTGCAGCCGCAGCCCGCCGTAGACGTAGTGCGTGACCGCCGCCATGAGGATGCACAGGATCAGCACGGCCACCATGAACCCGAGCACGAAGCGCAGGAACGGGTACTGCAGGGCGAAGAAGCTGATGTCGGTGTTGAACTGCGGGTCGTTCGTGCCGAACGGGGTGGCGTAGCGGAACGTCATCCAGGACTGCCACTGCGCGGAGGCCGACATGCCGGCCATCACGCCGAACATCGTCGGGATCCCGATCAGGATCAGCCTTGTGGAACGGCTCCAGGCTGGCCCGGTAGCGCTCCAGGGAGATCTGCTCGGCGGACATCACGCCGATCTCGGGCCGTGACCGGTAGGCGATGAGCATCGTGACGCCGATCGCGGTGGCCATGATCAGGCCGAACACGACGAACAGCCCCAGCTGGGTGGCCAGCAGCGTGGTGAACACCGAGGACTTGTCGACCGAGGAGTACCAGAGGAAGTCGGTGTAGAACGTCGTGAAGATCATGAACACGACCGCCAGCACCCCGAGGATGATCAGCGTCGGGGCCAGCGCCCCGGACCGCTTGGACGTTGCGGTCTGCCGCGGACGGCTGGGCGAGGGGGTCTGATCGAAGCTCACGGTCCCAAAACTACCTGCATTCCGGACATCCCACCGACGACCTCGTAGCGCCTTACCCGGCGGCCGGCGCATCCTCACACGACCCTGACAGTCACCCAGCGAGGCGTGGTGGCCCTGGGCTCGACGCCGCCCCCGCCGGGTGCGCCCGTCTCGCCCTCTCGAGCGCGCCGCTGTCCCCGGGCCGTGGAGCACTCGGCCGCCGTTGCTGGCCCAGCGTCGACGATTCGACGCGCTGCCGGCCGGAGGTGGCCGCTCGCACGCGGTCGTCCGCCTTCCGGGACTGGTGCCGGTTCTCCGGCCCGGGCTGGGAGACTGGGCGCATGGACGCCCAGGACCTGCTCGCCGCCGCGCTGGACATCGAGAGGCACGTCGCCAGCCAGGGGTGGGACCAGCCCACGCTGCTGTTCGCCCTCGTGCCCACGGATCACGTCCGCGCCACGCAGCCCGGGCTGGCCGCGCAGCTGGGGGTCCTCGAGGGTGGCCCGGCGCTGACCACGTTCGAGCAGCCCGCTCCCCCGGACGACGAGGAGCTCGACGTCTTCCTGGCCCGGATCGAGTGGCCCGAGGAGATCGCCGGCGCGGCGCTGGTGGTGGAGCGCATCGTGCTGCCGCCCGAGGCCGAGGCCGCCATCGCCGACCGGCCCGACGCCGCCACCGTCGCGCGCGAGCATCCGGCGGCGCAGGACATGCGCATCGTCGTGGCCGTCACCAAGGACGGCCAGCAGATGAGCGTGCTGCGCCTGCGCGGCGCCGCGGGCGCGGACGGCTCTCCCGACGACTCCGACGACTCGGTGCTGACCGGCCACGACCTCGTTCCCGGCCTGGCCGAGGCGCTGCTCGCGACGTTCCGGTAGCCAGCGCCCTCCGGTGTCGCCGGGGCGTCCGGTGGTCAGCGCCGCAGCGACCCTTCCGAACGGCTGCGGCTTCCGTGGTCAGCGCCCTGCGGCTGCGAGCCCGTCGCCGCACTGCGGGAACTCCGCGCCGGGGTCAGCGACCCACTTCTCCACGGTGTCGCGTGCCTGGCTCAGGGTGCTCACCGGCACGACCGTCAGGCCGCCGGGGATGTTGCCGACCACGTCGGCGCAGTTGTCCTGCGGGGCGAGCATGAGCTCCGCCCCGGCATCCCGGGCGCCGACCAGCTTCTGCTGGATCCCGCCGATCGGTCCGACGTTGCCCGTCCGGGTCGATCGTCCCGGTGCCCGCCACGTGCTTGCCGCCGTTGAGCTGGCCCTCGGTGAGCATGTCGATCATGCCCAGCGAGAACATCATCCCGGCGCTGGGCCCGCCCACGTTGCTGTCGGCGAACTCGATGTCGAACGGCGCCTCGTAGGCCACCCCGACGATGATCCCCATGTACGGCTGGGGCGCGGCCGCGGGATCCTCGGGCTTCGGGTTGGCCACCGTCACCACCTCGAGGGTCTTCTTCGTCGGCTCGGCACCCGGCTCCTCGACGCGCAGGACCTCGAGGGTGACGGTGTCGCCGACCTCCCCCTTGCGGACCTCCTTGCCGACCTGCGCGGGCGTGGTGACCGCCTGGCCGTTGACCGAGACGATCTGGTCGCCCGCCTCGACGATCCCGTCGGCCGGCGACCCACCGGCGACGACCGTGACGACGATGGCCTCCTCGGTCGGGATCCCCAGCTCGTTCATCGCCGCGGCGATCGAGTCCGACTGCGAGAGGGCGAACAACTGGTCGTTGCGCTCGGTGATCTCCTCGCCGGTCACCTCGGGGCCGTAGATCGACTCCCGCGGGACCACCGACTCCGCCGGCGAGGCCCACCCGACCAGCGCCTCACCGAGGTAGACCCCGCCCGACGAGCCACCGCGCTCGGACACCGTGAGCATGTCCAGCGCCCCGTCCGTCGGGTACGTGGTGGTGCCGGTGATCGTGATCAGCGGCTCTCCGTTGACCTCGCCGATCGTGTTGTACGTGGGCCCGGGGCTCAGGACCAGCAGGGGCAGCTGGATGATCGAGCCGACCACGACCAGCACCGTGCCGGCGACCACTCCCCGGCGGATCGCCCGCGAACGGGTCCGCTGCCGCGGGGTGATCGGCGGGTGCCCGCCGAACCAGAGCGTGACCCGGTCCCACCAGCGGGTGGCCGGCTCGGTGGCGGAGGTGTGGGCGGCGGAGTCACCGGCGTCGCCGGGAGCCGCACCGCGTCGGTGGTCGCGGAACGTCGGGGCCCCCCGGGATCGCGGGGGCGTCGTCGATCGGATCGGTCATCCCTGGCCGCCGGGGAACGGACGCCGAAGCGCCTCGGCGAACCGCGCGAGGTCGCGGGCGTCCTCCGGCGATCCGGGCTCGGGGCGCGGGCTGGCCCGGCCGCCCCACGAGCCGGCCACACGGGTGTAGGCCCAGGCCGCGAGGGTGGCCACGATCGGGATGATCCACCAGATCACGTCGCCTCCTCCCTCACCGGTCCCGACTCCTGCGCCGGCGAGCCTACCGTCCACCACGAGCACGCGCGGACGATCCGGATGCGCGTTTACCGGACCCGAACGCGGGGAAGGAGCCGCCAGTCGGTCGACGGGCGCTGCGCACGTGCGCAGCCACCGGCCTACGCTTGAACTCGGGTCGTCCCCTCGACCCGCGACAGGAAGGCACCGCCCATGAGCAACGTCCCCTTCGGCTTCACGCCCTCGGACCCGGACGACAAGGGCCAGCCACAGGACCCCTTCAACATGGGCGACCTCGGGTCCGCGCTGTCACAGCTCGGCGCGATGCTGCAGGGGATGTCGAACAACCCCGACCCGGGCGCGGTGAACTGGTCGGCAGCCACCGACGTCGCCCGCAAGGCGATCGCCACCGCCGGCGACCCGGTCGTCGCCGACGCGCAGAGACGCGCCGTCGAGGAGGCCGTGCGACTGGCCGACCTCTGGCTCGACCCGGCCACCGAGTTCCCGTCCACCGGCGCCGGCGCCCGCGCGTGGAGCCGCTCCCAGTGGCTCGAGGCCACGATGCCGGCCTGGCAGGAGATCATCACGCCCATCGCCGAGCAGGTGCAGACCTCGATGACCACCATGATGCCCAGCACCGAGGACCTCGCCGGCGGGCTCCCCGAGGAGCTCAAGGCGATGCTCCCGCCGGACATGCCCGTCGACCTGACCGCGATGCTCGGTCCGATGATGGGCATGGTCAAGCAGATGGGCGCCAACATGTTCGCGATGCAGGCCGGGCAGGGCCTGGCCGCGCTCGCGGGCGAGGTCCTGGGCGCCGGGGACGTCGGCCTGCCGCTGACCTCCGACGGCATCCCGACCCTGCTGCCCGAGAACATCGCCGCGTTCGGCACCGGCCTGGAGATCGAGCCCGGCGAGATCGCGCTGTACCTCGCGCTGCGCGAGGTCGCCCACCAGCGGCTGTTCACGCACGTCGCGTGGCTCGGCCCGACCGTGCGCGACGCCGTCGCGGCCTACGCCCGCGGGATCGGCCTGGACACCGGCGCGATGGAGGAGACGCTGCGCGACATCGACATGAGCAACCCGGCCAACCTCCAGGAGGCGCTGGCCTCCGGCGTCCTGGCCCCCGAGGACACCCCCGAGCAGAAGGCCGCGCTGGCCCGCCTGGAGACCCTGCTGGCGCTCGTCGAGGGCTGGGTGGACCACGTCGTGGCCGCCGCCATCGCCGATCGGCTGCCGACCGCGGACAGGCTGCAGGAGGCGGTCCGTCGTCGCCGTGCGGTGGGCGGTCCGGCCGAGAAGACGTTCCAGACCCTCGTCGGCCTCGAGATGCGTCCGCGGCGCCTGCGCGAGGCCGCTGCCCTGTGGACCGAGCTCGAGCGCGTGCGCGGCGTGGCCGGGCGCGACGCCGTCTGGGAGCACCCCGACCTGCTGCCCGGCCCGGCCGACCTCGACGACCCGACGTCGTTCGTGTCCGGCTCGTCGATCTCCGACGCCGAGCTCGAGGCGCTGGCCTCCGGCGTGGTCCCGGAGGCGCTCGAGGGCGCGGTGGACGGTGGGGCGGTGGACGCGGAGGCCGCACCCGGGGCCGAGGCCGAGGCGGAGGCTGTCGAGGTCGAGGAACCCCAGCCCAAGGGCGACGACTCCTCGGATGAGCCCGGCACCCGCGAGTGACAGGTGCGCCCGCACCTGATCCTGCGCACGAGGTGCGGGGCCCCAGGATCGCGCCCGCTGGACCGGCCACAGGCTGCGGCCATCGAGGACCCGCTGGTTGCCGACGCGCGCCGGGTCCTCAGCGACTGGCGGGCGCCCTCACCGACCCAGGACGACCTGCGGGCCCGCTACCTCGCGTTCCTCGAGGCCCACCCGGACGCTTCCAGCCGGGACCTGCGCGCCGGACACCTCACCGCCAGCACGGTCGTGCTCGACGCCGCGCGCGAGCGGGTACTGCTGACCCTGCACCCGCTGGCCGGGCGCTGGTTCCAGCTCGGCGGGCATGTCGAGGCCGGCGACGGGACCATGGCCGCCGCCGCTCTGCGCGAGGCCACCGAGGAGTCCGGGATCGACGGCCTCGACCTGCACCCCACCCCGATCGGGCTGGACTGGCACGCCGTGCGCTGCCGCACCCGCTACGGCGTTCCCGAGCCCAGCAGCCACCTGGACTTCGAGTACGTGGCCGTGGCCCCGCCCGGTGCGGTGCATCTGCGCAGCGACGAGTCGCTGGACCTCGCCTGGTTCGCCCTCGACGCCCTGCCGGACGGCGCCGACGACGTCGTGCGCGGCCTCATCCAGCGGGTCCGCGATCTGGGCCTGGCCTGACCGCGCGCTGTCACGGCGCTCCCCCACGCCTCCGCGGCGCTGGTAGTCGATTCGGTCGATCAGCGACCCGAATCGACTACCAGCTCGGCGGTTCGCCGGGCGCACGGACCCTGACGAGTCAGGTCGGGGGGGCGGTCGCGACCCCGCATTCGAACGGCCGCCGACTCGCCACCGGCACCCCTGACAAACGGAACCCCCGGAGGCGCGTTGGCGCACGGGGGTCGACCCTGGCGTGCACCCGTTATCTCCGGGGGTCCTTCGAGAGGTGAACGTATTCACCTGATGTTCACACGTCAATACCCCCCAGTAACTCGCCTGTGGATGGGCTGTGGATGACCTGGGGATCACTGCGCGTGTCGGTGTGGATGTGTCGTGGGACAACTGTGGACAACTTCTGTGCACAACTAATCTAAAAGCCTCTGACCTGCGGCGATGCCCTGTGGATCATGTGGAGGAAAAGAAAACTCCGCGACACGCCGTACGGGTTCTCGACACGCGCCACGACACGCCGACGAGCTCGCGCCGCACGTGAGCATCGTCCACGCTGCGGGCCGACTGAAGGAACGGCAACGTGCGTTCCGGAGACTCCCCGAGCCGTCTGCGCTCAGCGACCGGTGAAGCGCGGTGCGCGCTTCTCGCGCAGGGCTGCCAAGCCCTCGGCCAGGTCGTCCGAGGCGAGCGTGACCGCCTGGGCCAGGCCCTCCCACTGGGTCGCCGACGCCCAGTCGCGCGGACCACCGTCGCGGAGCGCGACCTTCGTCAGCTGCACCGCAACCGGCGCCCCGCCGGCGACCCCCTGGGCGCCGGCCAGGGCCTCGGCGGCCAGCTCCTCGTCGGCGAGCACCCGACTGACCAACCCGAGCGAGAGCATCTCCGCGGCGCCCACGCGGCGGCCGGTGAAGAGCAGGTCGCGCGCGGCCGCGACGCCAGCCACCTCGGTGAGCAGAAAGGTCGAGAGCATCCCGGGGTGCAGGCCCATGCGCAGGAACGGCACGGACATGCTCGCCGAATCCCCCGCCCAGCGAATGTCGCAGGCCAGCGCGAGCGCGGCACCGGCTCCGATCGCCGGACCATTGATCGCGGCGATGGTCGGCACGGGCAGGTCCCGGATCATCAACCAGGTCGCGTAGTAGGCCAGCATCCGCTCACGCAGAACCGGGACCGGCTCGTGGGAGTCGGCCCCGATCCACGAGGTGTCGCCCCCGGAGCTGAACGCCGAGCCCTGACCCGTCAGCAGCACCGCCCGCACCTCGGAGTCGGCTGCGATCCCGGACATCAGCCGACTCCACGCGGTGGTCATCTCCAGGCTCATCATGTTGCGCCGGTCGTGGTCGGCGAGCTCGATCACGACCAGATCTCCCTCGCGGCGCACAGCCAGCTTGTCCGCCTCCGGATCGAAGGCGTCGACGTCGAGGCGGACGTGCGCCCCGGCCGGGCTGGCGTAGGCGGGGGCGGGGGCGGCGCTGGCGTCGGCTCCCCCAGAGGGACTTGTGGGGGGCGTCGCAGGGTCAGTCGCGGGGGAAATATCGGTAGACATCCAGTCAGGCTAACGGGGAGCCTCTTACAGGTTCGGCGGGTGCCTGCCGTATGGTGCTGCACGCACGGCCGAAGCCACGAGGGCCCGGCCCCCACTGACGGAGGACGTCATGTCGGAAGAGTCGTACACAGGCGAGGCCTACTGCGTGAAGTGCAAGGAGAAGCGCGAGTTCACCGGTCACGTCGAAGAGGTCAACAACCGCCGTATGGCCAAGGGCATCTGCCCGGTGTGCGGCACCAAGGTTGCCCGCATCCTCGGCAAGGCCAAGTGACCTGCTGATCTGCACGCGCTGGACCTGACTCCAGCACCGTACGTTCGACCGGGCTCGACCCGGGATGAGGGGCGCCCCCGATCACTGGGGCGCCCCTCGTCGCTGCGTCCGGCAGGTGGCGCGGTCGGGTCGACGGCTGCCCGGGAGGCCTGCCAGCGGACAGGGTCAGGTGCCGAGCGGGGTCAGGTACCGCCCAGCACGGCGGTCGCGGGTTCCCGAACGGAGGCCCACAATGGACCCATGCCCGACCTACCCGTGCGTGCCCTGACCCGCAGCGCCAAGATGGCGGCGCTGCCGATCGGGCACGCGAGCCGGGCGGCCCTCGGGGTCGGCAAGCGCATCGGCGGCGCCCCGGCGGAGGCCGTCGCAGCCGAGCTCCAGGCGCGCACCGCCGAGCAGATGTTCCGCGTCCTCGGGGAGCTCAAGGGCGGGGCGATGAAGGTCGGCCAGGCGATGAGCATCTTCGAGGCGGCCCTGCCCGAGGACGTGGCCGCGCCCTACCGCGCGACCCTGACGAGGTTGCAGGAGCAGGCGCCCGCGCTGCCGGCCGAGAAGGTGCACACAGTGCTGGTCGAGAACTTCGGCAAGCAGTGGCGCCGCAAGTTCCAGTCCTTCGACGACAAGCCCGCGGCCGCAGCGAGCATCGGCCAGGTGCACCGCGCAGTCTGGAAGGACGGCCGGCCGGTCGCCGTGAAGATCCAGTACCCGGGTGCGGACAAGGCGCTCATGTCCGACCTGGCCAACGCCTCGCGGCTGGCCCGATTGATGACCGCCTGGGTCCCCGGCGTGGACCTCAAACCGCTGCTGGCCGAGCTCGCCGAGCGGGTCAAGGAGGAGCTGGACTACGAGAAGGAGGCCGCCTCCCAGCGCGCCTTCGCGAAGGCCTTCCGCAACGACCCCGACGTCGTCGTCGCCGATGTCCTGGGCGCCGGGCACACCGTGATCATCTCCGAATGGCTCGAAGGGACTCCGCTGTCGCGGATCATCGCCGATGGAACGCAGGAGGAGCGCGACGAGGCCGGACTGCACTACCTGCGCTTCCTGCTCTCGTCGCCGGGGCGGTCCGGGCTGCTGCACGCCGACCCCCATCCGGGGAACTTCCGGATCACCCCCGAGGGCAAGTTCGGCGTCCTGGACTTCGGCGCTGTTGCGCATCTGCCCGACGGCTTCCCGCCGATGGTCGGCAACCTCCTGCGGATCGCGATGAAGGGCGACTCGGAGGCCGTGCTGGCGGGCCTGCGCGAGGAGGGGTTCGTCAAGACCACCACGAAGCTCGAGGCGCAGGGGCTGCTGGACTTCCTCGACCCGTTCGTGGATCCGGCCCGGACCGAGACGTTCCTGTTCAGCCGGGAGTGGCTGCGCGGGCAGTTCGCCCGGCTCAACGACCCCCGCAACCCGGACTTCGCGATCGGCCTGAAGATGAACCTTCCGCCGGACTACCTGCTGATCCATCGCGTGTGGCTCGGGGCGATCGGCGTGATGTGCCAGCTGAACGCCGAGGTGCCGATGCGCGCCGAGCTGGAGCGCTGGGTTCCCGGATTCGCCGCCCCGGAGGCGGCGCTGGCGGCTGAGTAGACCGTCGAGGGGTCCCTGGAGCGCACAGGTCCCACTTCGGACCCGGACGGCGGGGAGTGGGCGAGATCAGGGTTCCGCGGCATCTCCGCGCGGTGCTCTGACGTCCCGGGGGTCGGCGCCGGCATCTCCGCGCGGCGCCCGGACGTCCCGGGGGTCGGCGCCCGCGTCTCCCCTCGCCCGCACGTCCACGATCTCGTCGCCGCCGCCGGCGCCGTCGATGACGGGCTCGCCGGCCGGGGGATCGCCTGCCGCGGCAACGATGGCCAGGACCTGGTGGCCGTAACTCGCGATCTTGTCGGGGCGGAAGCCGGGGATGTCGCGGAGGTCCGCCTCGGTGGCCGGCCGGCGCTCCTCGATGGCCATCAACGTCTCGTCGGTCAGGACGATCGAGGCCGGCAGTCCGCGCTCGCGCGCCACGGTCTCCCGCCACTGCCGCAGACTCGTGGCGAGGCGCTCGTCCGGGGTGCCGGGGCACTTCAGGCAACGGCCGAGGGTGCGCTCCCTGCCGGTGACCAGCCCCGCGCCACACACCCTGCACCGCTCAGGCGGCTGGCGGCCGGACGGCTGGTTCGAGGCGGCTGAGCGCCCTTGCCGGACCAGCCCGGCGGAGGTCGCCCCCCCACCCGATGCACCCCTGGTGCGCATGGAGGCCAGGAAGCGGCTTGCCTGGCGGTGCCGCCCGGACCCGGGACGGGTCAGCGACCAGGTGACCACCAGGCGATCCTGGGCACGCGTCACGCCGACGTAGAACAGCCGTCGCTCCTCCTCGATCCGCTCCTCGGTGTCGGCGTACACGATCGGCAGGTTGCCCTCCGCCGCACCCACGATGAACACGACCGGCCATTCGAGACCCTTCGCGGAGTGCAGGGTCGTGACTGTCACGCCGTCGGCGGTGGGCGCGTGGGACAGCTGCGCGCGACGCTCGAACTCCCCGACCAGCTCCGACATCGTGGTGCGCCCCGAGGCGGCGACCTCCTCGGCCAGGGCAAGGACCGCGGCCAGGGACTCCCACCGCTCCCGGGTCGCTCCCCCGCTGGCCGGGCCGGTCGAGAGCCAGCCCATCCCGGCCAGGACGGCGTGGGTCTGCTCGACCAGGCCGTTGGTCGCGTCCCCAGTCACGGCGGGCCGGGTGGCGGGTGCGGACCCCGACTCCTCGAGCTCGCCCTGGAAGGGCGACGGGGCGGCCTCGGACCGAGCCGGGGCCGCCCCGCTGGCTGCACCTCCGGCGCCGTCTGACTGCGCGGCCTTCGCCGGACCCTTCTTCCGGGGGCCACCCCCCGCGACAGCGTGACCGCGCATCCGCACGATCGCCTCGCGGACCTCGGGACGGTCGAAGAACCGCTCGGCCCCGCGCATGATGTACGGGATGTTGGCCTCGGCGAACGCGACCTCGATCGGTTCAGACGCAGCGTTCGTTCGCATGAGGATCGCGATGTCGCGGTGGGCCAACCCGCTGGCCACGAGGTCGGTGATGCGGGCGGCGACCGTCGCAGCCTCCTCGGAGTCGTCGGCGCACGCCACGATCTCGGGCGCGACACCGGCGGCGCGCTGGGAGCGCAGCCAGACGGCAGCGCCCGGTGCCCCGGTACCAGCCGGTGCGCCGCGGATGACCGCGTTGGCCACCGCGACGATCTCCGGAGTGCACCGGTAGCAGCGGTCCAGGCGCACCTCGGTGGCGTTGGGCCACCGGCGCGAGAACTGCCCCAACGCGTCGGGGCTGGCCCCGGCGAAGGAGTAGATGGTCTGGCTGGCGTCGCCGACCACGCAGACGTCGTCGCGCTCACCCAGCCAGCCGGACAGCAGCCGGTCCTGGGCGGGGGTGATGTCCTGGTACTCGTCGACGGTGAACCAGCGGTACTGCGAGCGGATCACATCGGCGATGTCGGGGCGGTCGCCGATCAGGGCGACCATCGCCAGGAGGACGTCCTCGAAGTCGATGGCGCCGGCCGCCGATTTCGCGTCCTGGTAGGCCGACATGACCCGCGCGATGCCGGGCAGGTCGATGACGCCGTCCCCGGATCCGACTGGCATGCGGCCGGCCGCCGCCGCAGCCGTGGCGTAGTCGCCGGCAGACACCATGGTGGAGCCGGCCCATTCGATCTCGGTGGCCAGATCACGGACCAGCGCCCGGCCCGAGGGCAGGCCGATCTCGCGGCACGCCTGGCCGACCAGCCCCGCCTTGCTGGAGACGAGATCCGGGAACTGGCCACCCACGGCCGTGGGCCAGAAGTAGCGCAGCTGGCTCAGCGCAGCGGCGTGGAACGTGCGCACCGAGACGGCCTGCACGCCCAACCCGGCCAGCCGCTGACGCATCTCCCCGGCGGCGCGGTTGGTGAACGTCACGGCAAGGCCGTTGCCCGCGGCGTGCGTGCCGGTCTGCACGGCGTGGGCGATCCGGTGGGTGATCGCCCGGGTCTTGCCCGTGCCGGCGCCCGCCAGCACGACGACCGGGCCGGTCAGGGCCTCGGCGACGAGACGCTGCTCGGGGTCGAGTCCGTCGAGGACGTGGGCGGGCATGGTGCGCATTGTGTCAGCCGGGTCCGACATCCCTGCCCGGCGCCGGAAGCCTCTGGCGGGGGCGCGCACGCGGTGGTACACAGGAGGTGGGAGGAGTTCCTCCCAGCCCTCGGAAGGGGGTGCGTGATGCGCATCGGACGGATGTCGTCGTGGGCGTCGGCACTGGTGATGGCCTCCGGCGGGATGGTGCCGGGCCTGGGTGCGTGGCCGACTGATGCTGGGCGCCTGGGAGTTCCACCACACCAACGACGGCGGCGAGGTCGAGGACTGGCGTTGAGCGGCCGCGGTCTACCAGCGGCACCATTCGTCGGGCAGGGGCTGGCCGAACCACAGGCGCACAAGGTGATGGGCGATCGAGAGCCGCCCCGGTAGGCGCACCTCGCGTGACTGGCACAGGGCGGGCAACTCATCGCGGCTGATCCAGCGGGCCTCGGCGATCTCCACGCCGTCAGGGTGCGGCTCGGGACGGACGCCGGCGATCGTCGCGTGGTAGCCGAGCATCAGCGACGCGGGGAACGGCCAGGGCTGGCTGCCGATGTAGGTGGAGCCGGTTGGGCGCAGGCCGACCTCCTCGGCGATCTCACGGATCACCGCGGACTCGGCCGACTCCCCCGGCTCCACGAAACCGGCCAGGGTCGAGAACGCACCCTCCGGCCAACGGATCTGGCGACCCAGCAGGGCGTTGCCCTCGTCGTCGATGAGCAGGGCGATGACAGCCGGGTCGGTGCGCGGGTAGTGCTCGGAGCCGTCCTGCGGGCAGGTCCGCCACCACCCCAGCCCTGCGACCTCGGTCGGCGTGCCGCATCGCGGGCACCGGGTGTGGGTGCGGTGCCAGTTGGCCAGGGCGAGGAACTCGGCGAGGATGCCGCGCTCGTCCTCGGGCAGGCGCAGACCGATCTCGCGCAGGCTCGCCCACTGCGCGCCGGGGGGCACGTCCGGGTCATCGCGGTCGACAACGCGGCCACACCAGACCAGTCCAGTGGGATCGACGCCGAGAAGGATGTCGAGGTCGGGGGCGGGAACGGGGGCGGGGTCAGGGTCGGCGGCGGCGTCGGGAACGGGGACGGGGACGGGGGCGGGGTCGGGGTCGGGGTCGGGGTCGGGGTCGGGGTCGGGGACGGGGACGGGGTCGGGGGCGGGTCCCGCAGGGACCGCGTCCAGTCCGGCGGGAGCGGGTCCCGTGCGGCTCGGTCCGGAGCCGCTCACGGCAACCTGCACCAGGCGGGCTGATCGGTCCGCGCCCCGGGTGACCGCGACGTCACCCGTCGGATCAAGCAGGAGAAGCATGCGCTCCCCCGGGACCGCCGACCAACCGGCCGTGCGCAGGTCCGCCCGACGATCGAGTGGGTCGTGGCCCAGGGCGAGGTGCACCTGGTCGAGCGGAGGGCCTGCGGACATGGGCTCACCGTAGTGGGCGTCGAGCCGAGGGACCTGCCCGTGATGTGACAGGCTGTGACTCGTGCGTGTGGCGACCTACAACCTCCTTCACGGGGTCCCCCTGCGTGACCTGGCAGCTGCCAACTCCAAGGCCGGTAGAGCTGCATCAGTGGCCAGCGCCGCCTCCGCGCAGACCGCGTCCGACGCAGCCCACGAGGGCGTCGCCCCGACTGAGCGGCTTGTGTGGTCCCCGGCGGTGAGCGAGCCTGCCGACCTGGTCCGCTCCATCGAGGAGCTGATGGAGTCCGGACCGATCGACGTGATCGCGCTGCAGGAGGTCGACCGGGCGCAGGACCGCACCGCCGGTGTCGACCAGGCGCGGCTCGTCGCCGAGACGATCGGCGCGAAGTACTGGCGCTTCGTGCCCAGCGTCCGCGGCACCCCGGGGATTGCCTCGGAGGGCGCGGCCTGGGTCCCCGCGACCGACGCAGACGATCTGCCCACCGACGAGTGTGAGCCGGAGACCCCGACCGAGAGTGGTCCCCGGTACGGCATCGCCCTGATCAGCCGGTACCCCGTGCGTGGGTGGCGCGTGATGCGCTTCCCTCCGGCGCCGGTGTCGATGCCGTTGCTGGCCCCGACCGAGAGCGGTCGACCCAAGGCCATCCGGGTCCCGGACGAGCCCCGTTCGGCTGTCGCGGGCATCGTGGAGCTGCCCTACGCCGACGTGACCGTCGCGACTGCGCACCTGTCGTTCGTGCCCGGCGTGAACACCAAGCAGCTCAAGGGGTTGCGTGCGTTCGTCGCCGGGATGCCCCGTCCGATGATCCTGATGGGCGACTTCAACACCCCCGGTGGGATCCCCGGCCTGGTCACGGGCTGGGACCAGGTCGCCCGGATTCCCACGTACCCGGTGATGCGGCCACGGGTCCAGTTCGACCACATCATGGCCGACGGCTGGACCGCCGATGCGCTTGAGCAGGCGCGTGCCTCCGCGCGGGCCGTCCCGTTGCCCGTCAGCGACCACTGCGCATTGATCGCGGACTTCCCCGAGCCGTAGGTCGCACCGTACGCGTTACTCCCCCATGACCACCTCCTCAGGATCACCTGCTAGGAGCGCCTCGATGGCCTGCGCGTCGGGCAGCCCATCGGGTCGCAGGATCGTCCCCGAGCGGATGAACGCAAACGCCGCCCCCACCGACTCGACTGGCACGCCTGCGAGGTCGGCCCACGCCAGCCGGTAGATGGCCAGCTGCAGTGGGTCGGCGACGTCCTGCTTGGACGTCTTCCAGTCGACGACCTCCCAGAGCTGCCCGGGCGGCGCGTCCGGACCCGCGGGGAACACCGCGTCGATTCGGCCCCGGATGATCCGTCCGGCGATCGCCAGCGAGAACGGCACCTCGAGACCCGCAGGCGTTCGCTGCGCGTACTCCAGCCGTTCGAACGCCTCCTTCATGGCCGCGAGCTCCTCGGTCGAGCCGATGGACTCATCCGCGGCGCCAGGCAGCTCGTCATCAGCGATCAGGGGTTGCACGCCCAACCGCGCCTCGACCCAAGCGTGGAATGCCGTCCCCAGTTCGGCGTGCTGGTTGCGACGTCGGGGCATCGGACGCAGCAGCCTCTCGGCGAAGATCACCGGGTCCTCGGCGAGCTCCATCGTGGCCGAGGCCGAGAGCACACCCGGCAGGGACGCGACGACACGATCGTCGGCCGAGCGGTCGGTGCGGGCCAGCAGCGCGAGGATCGCGGCGTCCCATTGGGCGATCTGGCGGGCAACCGGATCCGTGGCGGTCGGGGCGCGGTGGGTCGGGTCCGGTCTCCCGTTCGACCAGTCCCGGATCGGCGGTCGCCCGCGACTGGCCGTGGGCTCGCGCAGTGCGGGTCCCGGCGCACGTGCGTGTTCCCACGCCACACTCCGTCAGCCGCCCCCGTCCGTCTGCGTGCCCGCTCCACCCGACGCGGACCAGGGTTCGCCGACCTGGCCGGACTCGATCAGCGCCGTTACCGCCCGTGCGGCACCCACGACGCCGGCATCATCCGGACCATCGGGTGCCGGCCACGGTACCTCGATCGCCTGCTCCAGCATCGGGTTCGTGAGGTCGCGTGGCGCCCGGCCTGCATCGCCTCCGACCTCGGAGCTCGCCGCGTCAGACCCAGCCCCCACGCCTAACCGCAGCCGACCCTCCGGCCGCGCAGCTCGTCGGCCCTGGGCCCGTCCGCGCGCTCCTCGGCCCGCGGGCTCGTCGGCCCACGGGTCCTCGACCTCGCCGGTGGCCTGATCGCGCAGCGCCTCGAGGTACTCCGAGGGTCCGCGCGCGGTCTTCTGGGTGGGGCCCCACCAGTGCCCGGTCGCGATCAGGACCTCCTTGGCCCGCGTGACCCCGACGTAGGCCAGGCGGTCGTCGCCGGTCCGGTCGTGGCGACGGCAGGACTCCACGAACGCCACCAGCTCCTTGGACGTGTACCCGTCGAGCACGGGCAGGACGTGCCGGTCGTCGCGCAGCTCGCTCGGGACCACATGGGCGTACCCGGTCCACCGCTCGGAGCCCTTGCCGCCGGGGAACGAGTCGCGGCACACGTGCGGCAGCACGACGACCGGGAACTCCAGGCCCTTGGCCTTGTGCATCGTCATCAGCTGGACCGAGCCAGGCATGGTCGGCAGGTCCACGTCCTCGCCCGATCCCAGTTGCTCAGCCGCGTCGAGGTAGGCCAGGAACGCCCCGAGCCCGGTGCGGCCGTCCGCGTCGCTGAACCCCTCGACGAGGTGGAGCAGGCCGGCCAGGCCCACGTCGCCGATGCCGTGGCCGCCGGAGGCGAGGTCAGCCTCGACCCGGGCGCCCGTGACCGTGACCACCGCACCCACGAGGTCGGCCAGCGGCGCTCCCACCTGGGACTGCAGCAGGCGCAACTCACCCAGGAACTCGGTGAGTCGGTCAGCCGCGCCGGCCGACACCCCGGGGCCAGGACTGGCTGCGGCCTCAAGCAGGCTCGGCCGCTCGACTGGGTCCTTGAACTCGCTGGCCTCGCGCAGCCGCTCTCGCAACCGTGCCTGCCCCGCGACCGTGTCCGAGCGGGTCGGCCGCCCACCCGCCAGCTGCACCGCCCGGGCGCCGAGCAGCTCCAGGTCGCGGGGTCCGATCCGCCACCGAGGCCCGGCGAGAAGGGCGGCCAGCGAGGTGTTGTCCGCCGAGTCGGCCAGCACGCGCAGGGTCGAGAGCACGGCTGTCGCGTACGGGCTGGCAGTCAGGGCGGCCGTCCCCGAGATGCTGGCCGGGACCCCGCGCTCGACGAGCAGCTGCTGCAGCGGCCCGAGCTGGTCGTTGGCGCGGCCCAGGATCGCGATGTGCTCAGGCGGCGTGCCTGCCTCGACCAGGGCGTGCACCTGGTCGGCGATCCACTCGCGCTCGTCGGCGACCGTGGGCAGCAGGGCCGCTCGCACCACGGCACCCAGCGGCTGCGGCGGGCGGAGTTCGGCCACCTGGGGGTGCTGCGCGCGCAGGCCGGCGGCGATGCGGTTGGCGGCATCGAGGATGGGCGTCCCCGAGCGCCGGTTCACCGAGAGGACGCGCACCGGGGCCACGGCGTCCCGGCCGAAGTGCTGGGCGAACGCGTCGATGTTCGCGACCGACGCGCTGCGCCAGCCGTAGATCGCCTGCATCGGGTCGCCGACTGCCGTGACCCCCCCACCGGCGAACAGGGTCGAGAGGATCACGCGCTGGGCGATTGACGTGTCCTGGTACTCGTCGAGGAGGACCACGCGGTACGCGGCGCGCATCGCCTGGACGAGCTCGTCAGAACTGCGGACCAGCTCGGCGCACAGCCGCATGTGATCGGCGAAGTCCAGCCCACCGGAGGCCTGCTTGGCTCGACGCAGCTCGTCGACCAGGTCAGCGAGCTCGAGGCGTCGCTCGGCGGTGTCGCGGATGTCCTTGACAGCCTTCGTCGCCTTGGGCAGCTCGTCGATGGCCGTGATGACGGTGCGGTCGTGGGCCCGCAGCTCGTCGGTGCTGATCGTCTGCTCGGCGAGGTTGGCGTCGAGCCGGACCACGTCGGCGGCCACGCGACTGGGTCCGTGCCTGGTGACGACCAGGCCGGTGGCGTGGCAGACGCCGCGGTAGGCGAGCTGGGCGACCGCGGGGCCGGACAGCAGCCGGGCGCCGGGCTCGATGCCGACGCGCAGGCCCTGCTCGTCGATGAGCCGACGGGCGAACGAGTGGTAGGTGGCGATCGTCGGCTCGCCCACCGCCTCGCCACGGTCGGCGGGGTGCTGCGCGCGCCAGTGGTTCAGCTGGGCGGTGACGCGCTGGGCGAGCTCCGCCGCCGCCTTGTTGGTGAACGTCAGGCCGAGGACCTCATGCTCGGCGACGAACCCGGAGGCGACCAGCCACAGGACTCGCGCGGCCATCACGGCGGTCTTGCCGGTTCCGGCGCCGGCGACGATCACGAACGGCTCCAGCGGTGCGCTGACACACTCCCACTGCTCGTCGGTCAGGGTCAGTCCGAGGAGGGCGTCGAGCTCGTCGCGGGGCATCGGCTGGGGAGCCGTGGGACCCGGCGGCCGGGGCGGCGAGGGTGGCGTCGGCGGCGAGGGGAGCGAGAAGGGTGGCGTGGGCGGCGTCATCAGAGGTCGTCCCCCCAGAGCGACTGCTGAACCGGCACCTCGGGCGTGCTCGGGCGGGCCTCCTCGACGGGCTGGGTCGGCAGGTCGGGGCCTGTCCGCGCTCGGGTCGAGGCGGCCGGCACGTCCGCCCGTTCGTCCGGGGACCCGGCGCTCGCGGGGGTGGCGGCCACCGCCGGCTGCCCAGCGGCTGCAGCGGACTGCGCCGGGCACATGAAGCGGAAGGCGCAGGACTTGCAGTGACCGTTGGGCCGCGCCGGGTACTCCGGGCCGTCGGCAAGCCGGGCTGCGTCGACAATCAGGTCGTTGACCCAGGTCCAGCCGTCCTCGATCGGGGCCTGGATGCGCACCTTCGGCATGCCCGAGGCGAACCGGTCCGCGAGGTGGACCAGTTCCGCCTGTCCGAGCGCGACGGGCACCGCCAGCTCGTCATCGACGAGTGCGTCGGCCGCCGAGGACGCTTCGTAGGTGCCGTGAGGACCGGGGTCAGTCGGCCCCTGGCCCTCCCCCGCGCCGAGGACCACTTCGTCAGGTTGCTCGTCGCCGCGGCCCCCTTCGGTAGCTCCCGGGCCGGGCGCGTCCCCACGGCCGTCGAGGGCACCCAGCCGGATCGCCAGCTGGTAGATCCCCAGTTGGGGATGCTCCGCGGTGGCTGCCGCGGAGGCCGCGGTTCGCCCGGTCTTGAAGTCCACGACGTGGAGTCGGCCGTCCTCAGAGCGGTCCACACGGTCGATCGAGCCCGAGACGCTGACTTGCCTGGACACACCCGGAACGGGGAGGTGGAATGTCAGCTCGGTGGCGGCGACGGAGCGGCCCGTCGATGCGTCCCAGGCGATCAGGGCGGTGATCATCTCGTCGACGCGGCGGCGCTCGTGGACTCGCTGGTAGTGCGCGGGGAAGGGCACCGAGGCCCAGATCTCGTCGACGAACGGCCCGATCTCGCGCTCGTCCGGAGCGACGTCCCCGCGGGCGATCGCCTCCGCCACGGCGTGGACGACGAGTCCGACGATGGCCGCCCCACCGGACGGGTTCCCCGCCCCGACGCGCCGGTCGAGGAACCAGCGCAGCGGGCAGTCGCGCAGGGCGGCCACAGCCGACGGCGACAGCCGCAGCGGTCGCGGAGGGTCGACGGGAGGGGTGGTTCCGTCGGCGGTTGCTGAGCCCTCCGGGCGTGCCGCACCGTCGTACGGAGCGACACGCTCCGAAGCAACCGCCCCGTCCCTGCCCGTCAGGGGCTGCGCGCCCCACCACCGGGTCGGGTCGGCAGCCGCCATCGGTCCCAGCGGCCCCGACTCCCGCGCTCGAAGAGCCAACGCGGCCAGGCGTTGGATCGCCGCTCCCCGCAACTCCTCGACCTGAGGATCACCCGACCCGTCCGCGCCGACCATCGCCGGAGCCTCGGCCGCCTCACGCAGCGCGGCGATCAGGCCCTCGGCGGACATCGGCGACGCCGAACGCACCGGCATGGCCTCCACCTCCTGGCCGAGCTCAGCCAGGAACCTCGACGCCTGCAAGCCGCCCTCGACACGCTCCGCCACGGCGGACACGACCAGCCACGACCGCGCCCTCGTGCACGCGACGTACATGAGCCGGCGCTCCTCGGCGAGCAGGTCGGCATGCGTCAGGCCCTCGATGCGACCCCTGGGTCCGAGCTCCGCGACGCGCAGGAGGTCCGAGCGCAGCCGGACGTCGGGCCACTGCCCCTCCTGGACCGCGGCCACCACCACCAGCTCCCACTCCAGGCCCTTGGCGCGGTGGGCGCTGAGCAGCCGCACATGGTCGCGGTCGGACTCCTGGGCGCCGCGCACCTCCTGGGGCAGCCGCAGCGCGTTGATGTCGTCCAGGAACGCGGCCATGCCGATCTCGCCGCGACGCTGGGCGGGCAGCCGGTTGGCCAACTCGAACAGGGCCACCACCGCATCGAGGTCGCGATGGGCGGAGGCGGCCGCGGTGTACCCGCCGCCCGGGCGCAGCGCGGCCGACCGCAGCCGCTCCGGCCAGTCCGTGGAGCTCCAGACCGCCCACAGCACCTCGCTGACCATCTGGCCCGACTGCATCGCCATCCGCCCGGCAGCGACCGACTTTGCCACGCGGGCGAAGGCAGCCACCGCAGAGCGCGGGATGTCCGCCGACGCCGCCGGCAGCTCCCCACGAGCCAGCGCGGCGGTCAGCAGCGCGTCGGAGGACTCGCGGCGCTCCGACCCGTCCGACCCGGGAGTCTCCCCCTCGAGTCCCGCCCCGCGCCGCTCCATGAGCACCGCCCGGGCCAGCGCCCGGATCGCGACGGCGTCCGCCCGCCCGAGCGGTCCGGCCAGGAGCGCCCGCCCGGTCTCCTCGGGCACGGAGGACGGGTCGAGCGCGAGGCCGAGGACCGCCAGCAGGACGCCGACCGCCGGCTCGTCGCCGAGCGGGGTCTCGTCCGGCGGCAGCCACACGGGGATCCCGGCAGCCCGCATCGCGCGCGCCAGGACCGGACCGCTGACGGCGGGATTGCGCACCAGCACGGCCATCTGCGACCAGTCCAGCCCGGGGCGATCCGCGTCCCCCGCATGCGCTCGCAGCAGGGTCTCCGCGATTCCGGACGCCTCGGCGGCAGCGGTCGGGAAGGTGCGGACCTGCACCTGGGCGGGGCCATCCAGGGCCTCGGGCATCCGATGCAGTCGCTGGACCTCAGCCGGCAGCGGCGCCAGGGACACCGGCCCCAGCACACCGGAGGCCGCCTCCGCGATGGCTCGCGGGAACCGTCGGGTCGTGCGCAGCACCTCGATCGCGGCGGGCTGGCCGGTCGGCCCCGAGAACACGTCGGGGAACCGGAGGATGCCGCGCACGTCCGCGCCGCGGAAGCCGTAGATCGCCTGGTCGGGGTCTCCGACGGCCACCACCTGGGCGCCGCCGCCGGCGAGCCCGCGCAGCAGCGCGACCTGGGCCGGGTCGGTGTCCTGGTACTCGTCCACGACGACGAGCCGGAACGCCTCACGGAGCGCGCGTCCGGCCCGGGGGTCGTTGGCCAGCACGGCTGCGCGCAAGATCAGCTCGGCGTAGTCGAGGCTGCCCTCGAACTCCAGGGTCGCGAGGTACTCCTCGAAGAAGCCGCCGAGCGCGGCCCACACGGGCACGCCCTCGCGTTTGCCGATCCGGGTGAGGTCCTTGCCGTCGAGGCCCTGGCCGCGCGCCCGGGCCAGCAACGCACGCACCTGCTCGGCGATCCCGCGGGTGCCGACCGCCCGCGAGAGCGACTCGGGCCACTGCAGCCGACCCTCCTCGATCGAGTAGGTGAGCAGCTCGCGCAACCGCGCGTCCTGCTCGGCGGCGACCAGGAGCCGTGGGGGGCTGGCGAACGCGGTGGGGTCGGCGTGCTGACGCAGGACGCCGTACGCGAACGAGTGGAACGTGCTCACGACCGGGACCGCGCCGCCACCGAGCCGCCCGCTGATCCGGTCGGAGAGCTCGCGCGCCGCTCGACGCCCGAACGTCAGGGCAAGGATCCGGTCGGCCGGGATCGGGTCCACCGGGTCGCCGATGCGGGCGACCACCAGCTCGGCGAGGGTGGCGGTCTTGCCGGTGCCGGGGCCGGCGAGGACCAGCAGGTGCCCGTCGCGGTGCTCGACGACGGCCCGCTGCTGGGGGTCGAGGTGCAGCGGGGCCAGCGGCTCCGGGGCGCGTCGATCGAGCCGCACGGCCACGCTCGAACCGGCCGAACGCGACCCAGCCGCCAACGACCGCGCATCCGACCTGCGTTCCCTGCTGTTCATGGCCCTCCCCTCCGAGCAAAGGCAACCACATGGGTCCGACAGCGGCAGCCACTTCGCCTCGGGATTGACGCACTTCACTATGTGCCGCACAATATGGGTCATGACAACACGCATGCGTGCCCGGATTGTGCGGCGCCCATCGCTGCCCCTCACCGACCGAGACGAGCGGGACCTCGCGCTGCTCTCCTCATCGCCGGGGCACCGCGAGGCCCTGGAACGGCTCAGCGGCCTTGAGACACCTTCCACCGTTAGCGAGGCGTCAATGTTGCACGCGGTCTTCGAGGTGGGGCTCGCGGCCATCCGGAGCGCCGTTGAGGAGGCCAGCTACGCCCAGCTCGCTGCCGAGCAGGCCGGTGCGGCAGCCCAGTACCGAGCCGAGGCGCGGCGCCGCACGCCCTCGTGGGCCCACGAGGAATGATCCAGCGGTGACAACCCTGTGGCCGCTGCTTCGTGGGCGCGTCTACGCGGCCCGCCTGTCGAATCTCGACGAGGACAAGTACTTCCTCGTGGTGTCGAACAACCGCCGCAACAACCAGCTCCCACAGGTCCTTGCTGTTCGGTTGACGACCACGCCCAAGCCGGACCTTCCGAGCATCGTTCGTCTGGGTCCCCCCGAGGCATTCCACGGCAATGTCGTCTGCGACGACATCGTCGAGATCTGGCAGGACGAGGTGACGCGCGACCTCGGCGCTCTCAGCCCGAGGGCCATGGAAGCGGTCGGTAGGGGCCTCATGGCCGCCTTGAACCTGTCACCCTGACACGCAGACGCCGGGCGGGAGATGCGGCCCGCGAACGCGACAGTCACAACCACGTCAGGATCAGTGGCGTGGTCCCGACCTTGACCCTGGACCCGACCGCCGCGCTCGAGGTGGCGCCCCACACGGTGGCGACCTGCGCGCCGCGCGGGAGCCGGTACCGCACGGACCCGTACTGCCGCCACATGATGCGGATCGCTTGTCGCACGCCGGTGGGGTCCTGGTAGTTGCATCCGCGCAGGGATCCGTACCAGCGGCATCCGGACAGGCGCATTCCCTGCGTCGCTGTGCTCAACGCGAGGATGGCCGCCTGCGCCGGCGTTCCGGGCGCCAGGTTCACGGCGGCCTGGCCGGGGGGAGCGGACAGCCAGTAGAGATCCCGGACACCGCGGAAGGAGGCGTTCATCACGGTGGCAGCAGCCAGCTGTGCCTGGGCGCCGGCACTGGTGATGGACGGCTTCAGGTTGGAGCGGTCCGCTGGGTTGTGATTGATCAGGTTGTGGTTGGTCTCGGTGATGATCAGCGGGAGACCGCGCAGGCTGCTGTGGCGCCGGACCCATGAGCGCGCCTTGGCCACGCGGGCGTCCCAGTCCATGACCATCGCCGTGGCGGTCTTCTTGCGCGAGTAGACGTTGTACGCGATGGCACTGACGTTGGGGCGAGTGGATTGGGCCCTGAGGTATCGCCGGGCGAAGTCATTGTCCTTCTGGTAGATGGCCGTCGAGACCAGGTCGAAGGCCGGATACCTCGTTCGGATCAGATTGGCGGTGATCGACTCCATCGCGACGACACTCGCGACCGCAGCCGCCGTCGTGGTCGCCGCCCCCGCGACCTTGGCCCTGACGTCGATGCCGTTGAGCAGGTTCGGCTCGTTCATCACCTGGAAGGTCACCGCGAACCGGTCCGCGTAGTTGGTCTGGACGTACCCCATGAGTGCGTCGACGTAGTTCTCGAAGTACTGGTACTGCACGGGCTTGCTGCCATCGGATGCCAGCCGCAGCGTCGCCGGTTGGGGCACGCTGACCGCAGACGCATGCCCGCCGCAGAACCAGATGGCCCGTGACCCCTTGGACCACCTCGTTGCGGGGGCCCGGGACTGCGGGGAGTCACCGAACACCCAGGGCGCGCTGTGGCCCAGGGGGATGATCACCCGCTGGGTTCCGCTGGCCACGAGTGCGTCGAGGAGCGGGCCCAGGCGCGCCGCGGCCTGGGTCGCCACGTTCGCATCGGCCGTCGGTTGCAGGTCGCACCAGTTCACGCCCCGGTCCCACAGGCGGGCGCCGGTGAACGTGACGCCATCGGGGGTGGCTCCGCTCACCGAGGTGAGGGCGACCCCGGACTCAGCCGCCCCCGCCACCGCGGCTGCTGCGGGCCCCACCGTCGACATCACCAGTGCCAACGCCACAACGCCTGCGAGCCGCATCTGGGCACCTCCCCTGAAATCACCGTAGCCCCGAGGAGCGTCCCTTCGGCGTCCCCACCACAGACAGGGGGTTGCCTTAGCGTGCGCCTCGCCATCTGTTGAGACTGAACGCACTGGAAGCGCAACGCACCTCGCGGCGCCGGGCCCGCCGGGACGCGATCTGCTCCGCATCCGACGATCTACTCCCATCCGGGGGGGCAGATCGGCCAACCGGGAGCAGTTCCGCGCTGGGGGCTCGACCAGCGACCGACACCGAGCCCCGTGCCCACCGCGCGGGCCAATCCCCACCCGACCGGCGGGAACGTGACAACATCGGGGAGTGACCGAGCGCCCCACGAACCCAGTGGCGCCCGATCTGCTGCAGGAGCCGGTGCCGAGCGGGTTGGGCGCCCTGACCGACGCATCCCTGGCGCCCCCCACTGGAGCCGCAGCCCCCGCCCCCACCTCCCCCAACTACACCACCCTCGTGGTGGAGGAGGGGTTCTTCCGCTCGCGCCTGCGCCGTCCGCGCGACCTGCTGGGCGCCGTCCTGGCCATCGTGATCGCCGCCCTGGTCGTGCTCCTGGCCGTCACCGCCCAGCAGACCGTGATCGCGATCGACGACGACCTTGCCGACGCCCAGCGCTCCCTGCCGGACGTGATCTGGGGCCTGCTCAGCGCCCTGGCCGGCCTGGGCGTGGTGATGCTGCCGCTGGTCGCAGCCGTCTCGCTGCTTATCCGAAGGCGCGGGCGACAGCTGCTCGAGTCCATCGCGGCCATGACAATTGCGGCCATCGCGCTGACCCTGCTCTCCACGGCCGTGCGCAACTCCGGATACGAGACGCTCTACGCCGCCCTGACCGGATCCCCGACCAGCGACGACCTGGCCTACCCGACCAACCCCCTTCTCGGCGGGACCGTCGCCTTCGTGACCGTTGCCCGCCTGATGAGCCGGCCCCGCTGGAACGTCGTCACCGGCCTCATCGTGGCGTCGACGGCCATCGTCGGATCGGTCAGCGCGGGAAGCACCAGCACCGCGCAGGCCCTGAGCTTCCTGGTCGGCCTGGCGATCGGCCTGCTGACGCGCTACATCCTGGGCACGCCCACGACCCGGCCGTCGGGGGCCGACGTGGCCACGACGCTGATCACCGCGGGGATCCCGCTGGTGATGCTGCGGGCGCGCGGGGGCACGTTCACCGGCAGGCACTACATGGCGGTGAAGGCCGACGGGGCGCATCTGGACGTCGTTGTCCTCGACCGCGACCTCGAGGGTTCCGGGCTGGCCCTCGCGCTGTGGCGCACGATCCGGCTGCGGGAGGCCAACGACTCGGCCAGCGGGTTGTCCATGCGCAGCCAGCTCGACCGTGCGGCGATGATGGCCTACGCCGCACAGGCCGCGGGGGTGCCGAGTCCACGGCTGGAGCTGGCCGCGATGGTGAGCGCGGACTCCGCCCTGCTGGCCTACGAGAGCCTCGACGGGCGCGCGGTCATCCCCGGCTCGGGCATGCAGAGTGACAGACCCACCGACGAGGAGCTCGACATCGCCTGGCGGGCGGTGGCCGCCATGCAGGCGCGGTTCCTGGCCCACCAGAACCTGCACGCGGACAACGTCCTGTACGACGGCGCCGGGACCTACCTCACCGGATTGGAGTCCGGGACGGTCGCGGCCGGCGACGTCGTGCTGCGCCTGGACATCGCCGAGCTGCTGGTCACCCAGTCGCTGCAGACCGACGTCCCGACAGCGGTCGCCGCAGCGCGACGGGTGATCGGTGATGAGGCGGTGCTGCCGGCGCTGCCGGTGCTCCAGCGGGTGGCCATGAGCAGCGAGACCCGGGCGGCGCTGCGGGCGGACAAGACCCTGCTCAACGACCTGCGTACCGAGCTGTTGGCGATCAATCCGGCGGTGGACGTCGAGCCGATCGACCTGGAGCGGTTGAAGCCACGCACCGTGGTCACGCTCATGCTGGGCACGGTCGCGGCCTACCTGCTGCTCTCGCAGTTGGCGCAGGTGAACCTCGCCGAGGTCGTGGCGGACGCGGACTGGCGGTGGGCGGGGGTCGCGCTGGCGCTGTCGATGGTCACGTACGTGGGGGCCACGATGAGCCTGGGCGGTTTCGTGCCCGACCGGTTGAGCTTCTTGCGCACGCTGCAGGCCCAGTTCGCGGCGAGCTTCGCGACGCTTGTGTCGCCGCCGACCCTAGGCGCCGTGGCGGTGAACGCACGTTTCCTCAATCGCTCGGGACTGCCCCCGGCAGCGGCTGCGGCCACGGTCGGGGTCTCGCAGGTGGCCGCCTTCATCGTGCACGTCGCCCTGATGCTGCTGACCGCGATCGCCGCCGGGACGCAGGCCGACCTGCAGTTCAACCCCCCGCGCGGTGTGATCATCGGGGTCGGCATCGCTGCGATGATCATCGGCGGGCTGGCCTCGATCGCGTACGTCCGCCGGTGGTTGACCGACCGGATCCGCCCGATGATCGAGCAGGTCATCCCCCGGTTGGCCACCGTGGCCCAGCGCCCGGCGAAGCTCGCCGAGGGGTTCGGCGGGATCCTGCTGCTCAACGTGGCGTACTGCCTGTGCCTGGTGGCCTCGGTGCGGGCGTTCTCCGACTCGCTGACCGTGGCCGCGATCTCCTTCGTGTACCTCGCCGGTTCGACGCTGGGTCAGGCCGCGCCGACGCCCGGCGGTTTGGGTGTGGTGGAAGCTGCGCTGGCGGCGGGGTTGACGGCCGCGGGGATGAACCCGGCGGTGGCCGTGTCCGCGACGCTGCTGTTCCGGCTGGTCACGTTCTGGCTGCCGACAGTCCCGGGGTGGTTCGCGTTCCGCAACCTGACGGCGAAGGGGTTGTTGTAGGCAGCGGCGCCGACGCAGATGGGCCCCTCGCGGTCCAGACAAGAGCGCACGGTCCGATTGGAGGTTGAGGCGCACAACGATTCGGGGCTCTCGGCCATCGGCTTGTAGACGGATCGGGGAAGCAGGTGGGGGTCAGCTCTGCGACGTTGGCGATCGAGGCGTGACGCAGGCCCAGATCGATGCGGTTACCCGACCGGGACGACGACCCGATCAGTCTCCACCGGGCCTGCCAACAGGAGCCGGCCCGCCATCGAAGTTCCTAGAGCCTTAGCACGGAGACCGCGCCCGCTATGGCCGATCGTCCCGCTCCAATGTGCCCATCGCACCTACTGGACCAGACGCACCGGATCACCATCCAGCGAGGCCGTCCATGTTGTTTGGTCCGTGATTGAACCGCCATTGAACGAGACCCGCAGTCTGAACCAACAACCGCCCTGGTTCGTCACCCCCGAAATGACATCGCTGCAAGTGTATGTCTCCGGGATGGGCACAGTCATTGAGTAGGACTGGCCATTCCAACCAGCATTGTTCTGGATGCCGCTCTTTGAACAACCCGTCAAAGACTCCTCGGACCCACTGTCTCCCTTAACTCCCTTGCACCCAGCGATCCCGGGCGGGAGGGGTATGTTCCCGTCCGTGGGGGGTAAGACGGTGAGAGTGGCACCACTACCACCGGCAGCGTCACCAACATCGAAGAAGGACACCTTCATGTTCTGCCCTGCCGCGCCCTGAGGAACCCTGAGTAGATTGAACTCTGCAGGCAGCGTGTTCGGCACATTCATATAGATCGGCATTCGCTCGTACGCTGACACAGACATCAACTTCGTGCCTTTGCCGGTGCCGCTGTCCAAGACTCTGATCCCAAATCTGTTCCCACCATTTCCCTGAACCGTGAGATCGTCCCCAATCTGGCGAAAGTCATTTCCAAGTGCGACATTTGTTCGAATCCTGAGGTAGTAGTCCCCCTTGGATGGATCGAAGGTGCACAAGGTAACCCATTGGTGGAATACCTCGGTCAAGTTCGAGGTATTCTTGAGTTGGGCCGTCGCACTGGCACCAGAACCGGTGCTTCCACCAGGACCAGCCACCCAAATGCCGTCCTTTCCATCTTTCTTCGAGTATCCAGGGAACTGGCGGGAACAAGTTGCGACTGGGTTAGAGTTAGCGCTCGTGGAGAAGGGGTCGTACGTTGAACCCGGATCTGAGAGCAAACCGAACGAGGTTACAGTCGGAATCTCTTCGCCTTGAGAATCGTTTAATTCGTCATTTGCGACGGCCGAATCCGACCATGAACGGTTGTCCCCATCCCCAGAGCAGAAAGCGTTGTCTGAGTCCCTGTATCGATCTGACGCATCACCCCCAGTCGTATAGTCGTTAGAGACACCCGCCATTGAGCTCGGCAAATCCTCGCACTTGCCGCCTGAATCAACATACGCAGGATCATACAATTGCAGTTTGACAGGGCCAACGTCCTCAAGGAATTTGAGGACGATCACATATCCCTCACTCTTGAATTCCGCATTCGACTTAGGGGTGCCGGAGGGGGTTCCGTCATCTACGCAGCCACTCTCAGCGGTCCTGACATCGACGCCCTGTCCATTGTTGTAGAAATTCATGCAGCGCCGGGTGCCGTACCGATCCCCTTGTGTCTTGTACACAAGTGGCCCGTACACACTGCCCCAGAAGTTTGGCGAGTCCGAGCAGTTGGCGAATTTCGGATCAGGCTGGGTGGTGCCCGTGGGTCCCACGCCTGATGTGGCGCTGGAACCGGCCGGCGCATTGCCGAACGTATTGCACGGACTACCCATCGGCGCAGGACCGGTGTAGTCGGCGGTGGCGCTGCGAGTGAGAGACTGCCAGCCGAGACCGATCACCGATGCAAAGATGTTAGGGATCTTCGAAGTCATCTTGACGCGCAACTCAGAGGGCTTGCTGGTTCCTTCGATCGCCACGACATTTCCGCTCGGAGTGTCGCTTGAAACGTACCCATTGGCGACAACGATCTTGCGCGCTTGGACCTTGGCCTCGGCGAAGTCGCCCGGCATGTACGGCACCCCTGCCAAGGCGGCCGCGTCAGCCGCTCGCTGCAAGCGCTGGCCCTCCACGTACCAACGCCCAACGTCAACCGCGAAGGCCACAGCGATAAGCATGGCTACCATCGCCAGTGCGGTAAGGACAGCGATCGCGCCCCGCTCTTGATCTCCTCCCCTATTCACGCCAGCTGCCGTCACCAACTCTTCAAGACCCTCTCGTTCTTTAGGACTCACTTGCATTGTCCCCTCCGTCTTGGTTCGAACTTGAGGACTGCCCTATCAGACACGACTGAAGCGGCACCGAAGAATCTTGAGACGCGATCGTGTGTTCCTTGGACATACACCCCGACAGAATCCGGCGGACCCCCATCGGCGGCCGTAGGGCATGCGTTGATTGACGTCGCCGGCCAAGGGGTCTGCGCCACCCCCGTCAAAGAGAAGGATGTGCCGTTCCACACGTAACTGTCGCAGTCTGCTAGCGCCTGGCACTGCACCAGTGCATCAAGCGGCATGGAAGTCCAGGATCCCGGAAGTCCGGAACTGTTCGCCCTATAGATGAGCACGAAGCCCTTGCCCGCCGCCAGGTTCTTCATGGGCATGGCTGACCCAGCACGGGCGATCGCCTTGACCGTCTCGGTGCTGAAGTCTGGCACGCGGGCGAGCGCGGACGCGGTGCGGACACCAACCCGAGCTGAGTCCGTTACGGCCAACTTGTCCTTCATGAACATGGACCAGTCGATGATCCCGAACAACAGCAGGATGAAGATCGGCAGAATCAGGGCGGCCTCGACCAGTGCCGCTCCGCGGTCGCTTTCCCGCCCCACAGTGGTCGAGATCATGGCTTGCAACTCCCTGGAGGACGCGGCTCAAACTTCATGACAGTTCGGGTGCCGATTGACCGTTCAGAGCCGAAGAGTGGAGTGATGGAACGATACTTCGCCTGCACGTAGACACCGATGGACTGCCCGTTCTCGGTCGCTCCCAAGCATGAGTTGATGGCGGACCCCGTCCAAGTACTGCCCACCGTGGGTTTGAAGGTGTTACTCAGCGTGTCCCACGTGTACCGGTCGCAGGTTGTGTCCATGACCGAGCAAGTCATGGTCCTGTTCGCTGGGAGCCCAGGAAAGCCATCGGCATTGGCTTGGTAGATCAAGATGTACTCGATGGCGTCGTTCGGGAGGGCAGAAGCGGCGGACTGTACCGACTGCATCACCGTTTGCGTGATTGGCGCCGGAATGATGGCCACACGGGGTGACCCCCCATAGGCAGGGGCTAGAGAAGCACCAGTTCTGGCGCCCGCTCTTGCCACTGACACGACCTCGTTGAAAGTGCGCAAGTATGCACCCCACTCAATCGCACCGAAGGCAAGCAGGATCAGGATGGGGAAGATGAGCGCAGCTTCCACCGCAACAGCCCCACGGTCGCGTTCGAGGAGGGTGCGCAACCCACCTGCTCGGACCTTTCGATCCGACACTGACCGTCTCAATGATCGCACCCCAAGGACCCCTCGGTTGAAGGCGTAAACTTCCAACTTCAAGGTACCCTGCGTCAGCCGATGGAGCAATGCCCGGAACGCGGACAATGCGGGGGACAACCGCCGAGTCAGACGACCGTCCCGAAAGAGAGAAGCAGCCGTCAGTAGCTGGGCTTGTCCGGCTCGATCTGGTTGACCCAGGCGACGATCCCGCCGCCGACGTGCACCGCGTCGCCGAACCCGGCGTCCTTGAGCACGGCCAGAACCTCCGCCGAGCGGATCGCCGCTCTTGCAGTGCACCACGATGGGCTTGTGCTGGGGCAGGTCGGCCAGCGCGGCCCCAGAGAGGAACTCCCCCTTGGGGATCAGCTGCGCCCCGGGGATCGCCACGATCTCCCACTCGGCGGGCTCGCGGACGTCGATGAGCAGGAAGTCCCGGTCGCCGGACTCGCGCTCCTCGAGCATGTCGGCCAACTCCGTGACCGAGATGGTCGAACCGCGCACCGCCTCGGAGGCCTCCTCGGACACCGCCCCGCAGAACGCCTCGTAGTCGATCAGCTCGGTGACCGTCGGGTTCGTCCCGCACACCGCGCAGTTGGGGTCCTTGCGGACCTTGACCGTGCGGTAGTTCATGTCCAGGGCGTCGTAGATCATCAACCGGCCCAGCAACGGCTCGCCGATGCCGGTGAGCAGCTTGATCGCCTCGGTGACCTGGATCGACCCGATCGACGCGCACAGCACCCCTAGGACCCCGCCCTCCGCGCACGACGGGCACCATCCCCGGCGGCGGGGGCTCGGGGTACAGGCACCGGTAGCACGGCCCGTGCTCGGCCCAGAACACCGACGCCTGCCCGTCGAAGCGGTAGATCGAACCCCACACGTACGGCTTGCCCAGCAGCACGCACGCATCGTTGACCAGGTAGCGGGTGGCGAAGTTGTCGGTGCCGTCGACGATCAGGTCGTACGCCGGCGAAGATCTCCATCACGTTCGAGGAGTCAAGCCGCTCGGTGTGCAGCACCACCTCGATGAGCGGGTTGATCTCGCGGACGCTGTCCCGCGCGGACTCCGCCTTCGACCGGCCGACGTCCGACTGGCCGTGGATGATCTGGCGCTGCAGGTTCGACTCATCGACGGTGTCGTAGTCGATGACCCCCAAAGTGCCGACCCCAGCGGCCGCCAGGTACATCAGCGCCGGGGACCCCAGTCCACCGGCGCCGACGCACAGGACCTTCGCGGCCTTCAGGCGCTTCTGCCCAGCCATCGCGACGTCGGGGATGATCAGGTGGCGGCTGTAGCGCCGCACCTCCTCAACGCTCAGGTCGGCGGCGGGTTCGACAAGGGGAGGCAGCGTCATGGGCAGTCCTTGATCTGGGTGCTGATGCGAGTCAAGTATGCGTGAGCCAAGGTCACTTGGGGGACAGGAACGAATCGCCCTTGTCCCCCGAAAAGGGGCACTGCTGGGGTTATGTCGCCGCCACCGAATCCCTATGATGCAGACCAAGAGCCAGCCCTACAACCATGTGCCCCGCGGGGGGCCGTTTCCCTGACACAACGGACAGAGGACATCATGGGACGCCGAACAATCCTGCTCATCGCCGCACTCGTCGTCGCCGCACTCGGGACCGCGCTGGTGTTCATGTACGCCAACCGCGCCGACGAACGCGCCCAGGCAGGCGCCGAGCAGGTGCAGGTCCTCGTGGCCACCGCCGGCATCGCGGCGGGCACCACTGGGGCAGCCGTGGCCGAATCCGGCACGGTCGAGCTGCAGACCCTGCCCGCTGCATCGGTCCCGCCCGGAGCCCTGTCCGACCTGACTCCGGTCACCGACCTGATCACCATCACCACGATCTTCCCCGGACAGGTGCTCCTCGCAGCAGATGTTCGGGACCCAGCAGGAGACCTCCGGCGGGCTGACCCTGCCCGAGGGCAAGGTCGCCGTGGCCATCACGCTCGGTGACCCGCAGCGGGTGGCCGGCTTCGTCAACCCGGGCTCTGAGGTGGCGATCTTCCGCACTGGCACTCCCGCCCGCCGGCACGGGTGCAGCGGGAGCCGAGCAGCCGCGGCCACGCCGCAGACCGGGGTCCTCCTCGAGCGCGTCCAGGTGATCGCCGTCGGTCCGACCACGATCAGTTCCACCACGACCACTGACGGCCAGACGACCAACACCGAGGCCATCCCCACGGCGATCCTGACCCTCGCGCTCGACCAGGAGCAGGCGCAGAAGGTCATCCTGAGCACCACTGACGGCGCAGATGTACTTCGCACTGCTCGACGAGAACTCGAAGATCGACCCGAAGCTGCCCCCCACCACCACCACCGACCTGCAGGCCCAGGGCTGATACATGACGGTTGTTCTCGAACCTGACGTCCTCGCCCGTGACGGTATCCGTGATGCGGTCGGCGAGGACCCCAGCATCGGCCAACTCGTTCGACGAGTTGACCGTCCTCATGCGCAACAACCCGGAGATCGCCACGGTGATCCTCGGGCCGAGCGTGGACGGCGACACGGCCATGGACTTCGCCGAGCGGACGCGGGCGAGCAACCCCACGCTCGGCGTGGTCCTCGTCCGGCGCCGTATCGATGCCGTCCTGCTGGCACAGGCGCTGCGCGCCGGTGTACGAGAGGTCGTGAGCGAGCGAGACCTGCCCGGCCTGGGCGAGGCCGTCAGTCGGAGCCGGGCCCTGACGTCCGCGCTGCGTCACCCCGACGCAGTCATCACGGATTCCGACGACTCCGACCTGGGGCACCTCTTCACCGTCTTCTCCCCCAAGGGCGGGGCTGGGAAGACGACCTTCTCCGTCAACGTCTCCGTCGGCTTGGCCGAACCGGGGATACCGCACTCTCCTCATCGACCTCGACCTCGCCTTCGGCGACGTGCCGATCTCGCTGGGCCTGCGCCCCGAGCACGACTTCGAAGAGCTCGTCGCCATGGGCGAGCGCCTCGATGCCGGCGCCCTCAAGCGACTGGTGACCCCGCACGAGTCAGGCCTGCACGTGCTTGCCCCGCCGACCGATCCCGGAGTCACCGAGCGGGTGTCGATCGCCCTTGTCCGCCGCCTCATCGGGGTCGCCATGAGGGAGTACCAGTACGTCATCGTCGACACCGCACCGCAGATGGACGAGCGCTCCCTGACAGTCATGGAGAACTCCGACACAGTGTTCATGCTCACCACCCTCGACATCCCCAGCCTGAAGAACCTGAAGATCGCCCTGGAGACGCTTCGGGTCGTCAACTTCCCCATGGATCGCGTTCGCGTCGTGATGAACCGAGCTGATTCCAAGGTCGGTCTCGACGCCGGTGAGGTGGAGAAGACCCTGGGTGTTCCGGTCGTCGCCTTCATCCCGAGCTCGCGTTTGGTCCCAGCGAGCACCAACCGCGGTGTCCCCATCCTCACCGACCAGCCCAAGAGCACCGTCGCGGTCGCGTTCAACCGCCTCATCAGCCACGACATCATCAAGGAGTCGCCGCGCACCGAGAAGCGGGGCCTCTTCGGAATGCGGAGGGAACCATGAGCCTTTCCGATCGGCTGTCCCAGGCCCGGAAGGGCCGGGAGTCCGAGGTCACCTCGGTCGAGGAACAAGCGACTCCGAAGCGGTCGACCCGCAAGCGCTCGGTCGATCCCTACGCCGCGATCAAGAAGTCGGTGCACGCCGCGCTCGTCGAGTCACTGGGGCCGCAACTTTACCACACGCAACTCAACGAGCAGGAACTCAACCAGCGGGTCCGGGTGGTCCTGCACGAGGTCCTGACCCGCGACGACACTCCGCTGCCCGCGGCCGAGCGTGCGACGCTGGCCCAGCAGATCGCCGACGAGATCCTCGGCTACGGCCCGCTCGAGCCTTTCCTGCGCGACCCGGAGATCACCGAGGTCATGGTCAACGGATTCGACACCGTGTACGTCGAGCGATTCGGCAAGATCGAACAGGTCGATGCGGCCTTCACCGACGATGCTCATCTGCGGCGAACGATCGACAAGATCGTCGGTCGGGTCGGGCGTCGGGTGGACGAGTCCTCCCCCATGGTGGACGCACGGCTACCCGATGGATCTCGTGTTAACGCGATCGTCCCCCCTTTGGCGGTGGACGGATCGGCTCTGACGATCCGCAAGTTTGCCACCGACCCATACACGGTCGATGACCTCGTCGCCTTTGGCACACTCACCAAGGAGGTCGCCGAGTTCCTGGACGCATGCGTTCGAGGAAAGGCCAACATCCTCGTCGCCGGGGGCACCGGAGCAGGCAAGACGACGACGCTGAATGTCCTGAGCTCCTTCATCCCCGAGGTCGAACGCATCGTCACCATTGAGGACGCCGCCGAGTTGCAGCTGAATCAGGACCACGTAATCCGACTGGAATCGCGCCCATCGAACATCGAGGGGCGCGGTGAGGTGACCATCCGCGACCTGGTCAAGAACTCCCTGCGTATGCGCCCTGACCGGATAGTCGTCGGTGAGGTTCGCGATGCAGCGGCTCTGGACATGCTCCAGGCGATGAACACCGGCCACGACGGCTCCATCTGCACAGTGCACGCCAACACCCCGCGCGACACGTTGGCCCGCATCGAGACCATGGTCCTGATGGCGGGCGTGGACCTGCCGGTCCGGGCGATCCGTGAGCAGGTCTCCAGCGCGATCGACCTCGTGGTGCAGCAGGCTCGCTTCAAGGACGGGTCGCGCCACATCACCCACCTCACGGAGGTGGTCGGCATGGAGGGCGACATCATCACCATGCAGGACATCTACCACTTCGACTACGACGCAGGCTTCGACGCCGAGGGTCACCCGCTTGGCACGCTCGTCACCACGGGGCTCCGACCCAAATTCCTTGCGAAGCTGGCACAGAGCGGTGTGCATATCGACGCTTCCGTGTTCGCGTTCGACGGGATCTGACCATGAACGGCCGCAGTATGAAGTGGGTGGCTGCGGGCGCGGTCACCGCTACCCTCAGCCTGGGAACGGGTGTCGCGTGGGCGGCCCCAGAGGGACGCATCCAGCAGGTCGAGTCGGTCGATGGCGCTGTCACCTACGTCCTCTCCGCTGAAGGATTGGCCGAGGGCGAGTCGATCGACCCGGCGAGTGTCCGGACGACGCTCGGGGGCGTTGACGCGCCGACCACCGCTACGCCAGTAGCCGCCGAGGCCGGACCTGTCGTGGCACGCACCACAATGATCGTCCTGGACTCCAGCGGGTCCATGGGCGACAACAACAAGTTGGCGCAGGCCCAGCAGGCAGCCAAGCAGTACCTTGACACCCTGCCGGCGGACGTAAAGGCCGGCCTCGTGACGTTCGCGGACAAGTCCACTGTCGAAGTGGCTCCCACCGAGGACCGCGCGGCGGTCGAGGAGGCGATCGACGCCTTGAAGGCCAAGGGCGCGACCGCGCTGAATGACGCGGTGGTGCTGACAGTGGCCGAGCTTGGCACCGAGGGCACTCGCAATGCGGTCCTGCTCTCCGACGGCGAGGACGAGGGCAGCGACGCATCGACCAAGTCCGCGGCCAAGGCCCTGAAGAAGTCAGGGGTCGTGCTCGATGCTGTTTCGTTGGGGACGGGAAAGCAGACTGCTCAACTGGCCGCCTTCGCGAAGGCGGGGAACGGCACTGTCGTCACTGCCACCGATGCTGGCGAATTGACCAAGGCCTTCGAGCAGGCCGCTCGCACGGTGGTGACACAGTTGTCAGTGACGGCAGAGGTCCCGGAGGGCGTCGAATCGGGCACATCCGAACTTGTCTCAGCGGCGCTGGTCGGAGATGTTCCCATCACCGACAGCGCCGTCGCCGTCATCAGCGCGGCCGGTACTGCCCCCACGGCAAGTGCGGCAGCGCCTGCATACGGGCCCATCACCGTCGCTGAGGCCGAGCCGAGTCCCTTCGCCCAGCCTTGGTTCATTCCCGTCGTCCTCGGGCTGATGTTTGTTGCACTGGTCGCCATCGTCGCCCTGGTGATAGGCGCCCTGGACACGAAGAACCGCCAGCAGGGCCGGGTCAAGCGTCGACTCGACGAGGTGTCGGCCCTCGGCGCACCGGTGACGCCAGCCCAGGGTCAGGTGGAGACAAGGCTAGGCGACGGCCAGGCCACGAGGAAGCTTGTTTCCTTCGCGGACAAAGTCGCTGACAAGCGAGACACCACGGCACTCTCCCGCAAGCTGGAGTCCGCATACATACCCCTTCGGCCTGGTGAGTGGGCGGTGGTCCACGTTCTCATCGCCATCGCGGCTGCGCTCGTGGCGACTCTGCTCAGCGACTTCAACGTCTTCGTCACACTGCTGGCACTTGCGGTCGGCGTGCTCGCTCCGTGGTTGTACCTCAGCTGGCGTGCTGATAGGCGACGCAAGGACTTCTACGAGGCGATCGCGGACGGGATGCAGATGCTTGCTGGCAGCCTTGCCGCCGGCTACTCATTACCCCAAGGCCTCGACCTACTGGCGAAGGAGAACCAAGGCCCGCTGGGCCAGGAGATCAGCCGAGCGCTCCTGGAGAGTCGGCTTGGCCTTCCCCTTGAGGAGACTCTGGAAGCGGTCGCTCAACGGATGGACAGCCAGGACTTCCACTGGGTCGTTCTGGCTATCAAGACCCACTCCCAGGTCGGCGGCAACCTTGCCGAGGTGCTCACCAACGTGGCGGCGACCTTGCGCGAGCGTGAACGGCTGCGCCGTCAGGTGCGCTCGCTCACTGCAGAGGGCCGGATATCCACGTGGATCGTCGCCATCCTGCCCATCTTCCTCCTGGTCTTCTTCGCCATCTTCCGGCGCGACTACATCGGGCTCCTCCTCTTCCAACCGATCGGCTGGCTGATCCTCGCCGTAGGTGCAGTCTTCTACGTGATCGGCATCCTCTGGGTCAACAAGCTCGTGAAGATGGAGGTGTGACCACATGCAGACTTGGGTCCTGCTCGTCGGCCTCGCTGCGGTCTTTCTGGGCGTGGCAACGGCAATAGCCCTCGCTGGCGTTCTCGGCAAGGAGAAGTCGGAGATCGCGTCGTCAATGGCTGCCATCGAAGCGATTGGCGGGCCTCTCCCCGACGACATGCGCAACGCCTACGACAAGCCCTTCGGTACCCGCGTCGGCGCACCCTTCACTGCCTGGACTATGGACAAGGCGAAGACCCTCGCGGGCGCCAACTGGGCCAAGAGCACCGCAAGAAGGCTTGAGATGGCGGGGAATCCGCCCAACTGGTCCGCTGATCGTGTCCTAGCCGCCAAAGTCCTGACTGCGGTGGCAATGGCGGCGTTGGTCGGTGGAGTTCTGTTCCTCTTGGACAAACCTCTCTGGGCGCTGATCTGGGGAGCGGCCCTGGGCGTTCTCGGGTTCTTCCTCCCCGACATCAGACTGCACGACAAGGCCAAGGAACGATCCAAGGCCATCCAGCAGGCGCTTCCGGACAGCCTTGATCTTCTCACCGTCTCGGTGGAGTCCGGCCTTGCCTTCGACGCGGCCCTGGCACAGGTGGCCCAGAACACCGATGGGCCCCTGTCCGACGAGTTCCGTCGGGTGCTCAAGGAGGTCCAGATCGGCAGCAGCAGGGCGGATGCGCTTCGTGCACTGGCAGACCGAACCGACGTTGACGACCTCCGCATCTTCATTGGCTCGATGATCCAGGCTGAGAAGCTCGGGATGCCGATCGCCGAAGTGCTGCGGGTTCAGGCGGGTGAGATGCGGATCAAGCGGTCGCAGCGAATCGAAGAGGCGGCAAACAAACTGCCGATCAAAATGATCTTCCCGATTCTCTTCTGCATCATGCCTTCGGTCTTCATCGTATTGATCGGGCCCGCGGTCCTACAGATCGGCGATTTCTTCTCGTCATAGATTGCGATTCGGCTGTCTCGCAGGGGTGCGGGTTCGCCGTTGAAGACCACGATGTCGCTTCGAGTTGGATTCGCCGCCACCGATCCCTCGCGCGCGAGCAGGAACTTAACTACCTGCTGCTCGTCGTGTTCATCGCCCTCGCGCTGATCGTTGCCCTTGCGTTCTTCACCGGCAACCTCGGCTCCGCGTTCTCCCGGGCCGGCAACTCCCTGGCCCGAGGGACATCGTCGAGGCTAACTCGTTTGCACGGGTGGGCGGCTTCGCGGGGTTCGAACTCGTTCGTCGCCCGAAGGACCACCTCCGGGATACGGCGTTGCGATGGTTGACGGGCGCGAGCTGCACACGCCTGAGAACGGCCCCTGGGATCGCGTTCCCATATATGCCGGCCGTATGACCTACCGGGACACGCGCACAACAAAGTGGGTAGAGCGATCGATGGAAGTGTCCCCGGCTGTGTCCCCCAAGACTGTCTAGGCAGGCCTCGTCCAACGATTTACACTGATGACATCGCGCGGAACCATGCAACTCCGGGCGAGAAAAGAATCGAATTCACTCCGGCCCGCAAGATACTTCAGAGAATGGAGCACCACAATGCTTAGCTTCTACACCGACCTTGAGGTCCGCGTTCGCGACTTCGCAAGCAAGGCCGCCCGTCGCGAAGAGGGCGCCGGCATCGTTGAGTACCTGCTGCTTGTCGTGTTCATCGCCCTCGCGCTGATCGTTGCCCTGGCGTTCTTCACCGGCAACCTCGGCTCCGCGTTCTCGCGCGCCGGCAACTCGCTGAAGTAGTCGAGATGACGAAACGGGGTGGGCGCTGCGCCCACCCCGTTTCGTCATTCTTCTGAACCGTCAAGGAATCCCGTGCCTTCGGGAGAATCGACATTGGAGAACAACCGTGCTCAAGATGTTCACTGAACTGGAAGTGCTGGTCAAGGAGACAACGTGTCGCGTGTCGCGCCGCCAAGTTGGCGCAGGCATCGTTGAGTACTTGCTCCTCGTCGTCTTCATCGCTCTCGTCCTGATAGTTTCCCTTCTCTTCTTCTCTGGTCAGCCTCTCCGCCGGATTCTCTCGTGCGGGCAACTCCATTCCCAGTTGATCCCGACAGTGCACGAGGGGACGCCTGAGCGCGACCATCCCATCGAAGCCCCCGCGTCCGCGTGGGGGCTTCGGCACTCTCCACCGGTGTCCGTTCTCATCGGGCTCATCACCGGGGTGCTCCTGTTGGCCTCCGTTCGTCTGCAGATCCGAGACGTGGACCTGTACTGGCACCTCCTCGCCGGGCACGAGATCCTGTCGGCGCGAACGATCCATGGCATCGGTGCGGATTGGTCCTTCGCGCCTGACCCCCAACCGTGGGTCACTACCCAGTGGCTTGCGGAAGTTGCACTTCATGTGGTTCATGCACTCACAGGTTGGCCTGGGCTTGTTGCGTACCGGACGATCACTGCCGCAGCCGCAGTCGTCCTCCTGGCCAACTCGACCTTGCGTGGAAGGCCCGCGATCCTAGCGGGCTTCCCCTACGTGATCGCCGCTACCGCGGTCGTCGCCGTGTCCCAGGAACGGTCGAACCAGGCGTCGCTCATCGGCGCCGCTGCCCTGGGTGGGGTTCTGGTCTGCGCTCTTTCAACAGGGCGCTTGCCCCGGTGGTGGCTGATGTTCCCAGCAACTTGGATCTGGGCTAACTTCCATGGCGGCTGGGTCCTCGTACCGATGGTCCTGATGCTCGTCGCTCTAGGCCGCGCTCTGGATCACGGGATCCGAGATCAGATAGCTCTCAAGGCTCTGTCACTGAGCCTGTTCAGCGCTGTCATCGGAACACTGACCCCGGCTGGATCCGCCAGCACCCTCGCCATCCTTCGATTCTCCGGGGCCACCGACGCCATTGAGGAGTGGCGCCCGACCACGCCAATGGATCAACTGGGCCTGCTGACGGCGGCCATGGCGGTCCTCATCATCGTCTCAATGTCGCGGACACGCACCCCGCGGTCGACCGTGCTCGCCGCCGTTCTCCTGCTCCTCTTCTCTTGGACTGCCATGCGGAATGTTGCGCCTGCCCTCCTGATTCTCGCTCCTCTGGTCGCAGATCGGCTCACACTCGCGTTCCCAACAGTCGGGACCACGCCTGAGCCTCGGTGGGCCGCACCGGTCGGCATCGTCATTGCGGGCATCTTCACGGTCGGCGGGTTGGCAATGCTGCCAGGTCGGGACCTGCTGCCCACGGACGAGTACCCGGTTCAACTGGCGCAGAGAGTAGGCATGCTCCCCGGCACCCAGAGAGTGCTCAACGACTACAACCTGGCAGGTCTCGTACTCCAGTTCGCTGGGCCGGGCGACATGGTGGGTATCGACGGTCGCACGGACCGCTACGGACCTCGATACATCGAGGACTACCTCGGTCTCGAGGGTCTTCACGGCGAATGGGAGGCGCTCCTCGGCGAACTCAAGCCAACCAGCGCTTTACTGGAGCAGGAGTCGGCGCTGGCTCATGTGCTGGTCGAGGAACGAGGTTGGAGGTCCCTTGGTGAGGAGAACGGCTACGTGCTTCTCATCTCTCCTTGACCTACCACGGCCGATCAACGGTGGGTGCACAGCCGTCCGCCAACGTAGGGTCGGCACTCGTAATCACGGGCGAGTGCCGACTCCACGCCGGCGATGTAACGATTCCAGTCCTCCCACCCGTCCCCGGTGACGGCCGACTCCGAGACGAGGAGGTATGGCTGCACGGACGCGCATTCCAGCACCTGATCGAGCGTCTCTGGGGAGTTGAAGGGGTATTGATGGAACCGTGGGCACGCGAGTGTCCAGGAGCCCAGTCCTTCGGCGTGTCCCAAGTCGTCGTGCATGCCGATCCGCGCATACCGCCCGCTACTCGCCGCGCGCAAGAGCGCTCCGGTCTCGGGACTCGGCCGTGTCAGTGCAGCCAGGTGATCGGGGACAGCACGGACCGGAGCGAGGAAGGTGGGAAGGTACGGCACCCCGGATAGGAACACGGCCGAGAAGGCTAGGAGGGCGAGTGCCACGAACGAAGCAGAGGACCTCCCTTGGAGGAACTGCCGAGCGATCAACAACAGGCTCAAAGTGCTTGCGAGATAGAGAGTCTGGCCATGGCTTCTCCACATCCCTGTTATTGCGAGCACGCCCAGGCCCCCGACGAGAGCAACTCCTGCCATCTCCCGGAGAACTCGAATCGCGGAACGTGCGGAATCTGTAGATTGAGGTTCCCGAAAGAAGGAGACAACCAAGACGACAGAGATCAGAAGGAAGACGAAAGCGCCCTGGAAGCCGAACGACCGTCGAAGGTGATCGCCGATCGGGTTGTTCGGATCGATCAAGAGGTCTGATGACGAGTAGGCGAGGTTCATCCCCATCAATGAGAGGTACCCGTCCAGTTCGCCGCGGGCCCCCAGGATGACCAGAAAGGTCGCGCACCCAGCCACATAGGCCACGACGAACCTCGCGAAACGTCGCTTCGTCCACGTGCGCCAACACCCCACGACGATAAGCGCCAACGCGAGCGGCAGCAGTATGAGCTTCAAGAAGCAAAGAATCGCGAGGATGATCCCGCCCGCAACGGGCCTGTTCCAGAGACAGGCGCACAGGGACGCAAGCGCGACAGCGATACCGGGCAGGTGCGTGGCACCCGGCGCGTAGAGCTCGCCCGTGAGAAGTAGCGGCGTTGCCACGTATGCGACGAGGATCCCCAAGGAGCGGTCGACCCCAAGCCGCCGGCCGACCAGATGGACTGAGACGCAGGCAACTACCAGCCATACCGCCTCAAGCACGAAATCCGCATACGGAGTGGCCGTCCTCCCGAGCGCCAGGAGCCAGTAGAACAACGGGTCCTTGTTGTCCCAGACATCGGCATAGAGTCGGTCACCGGCACGCAGCCGCTCCGCGACTGAGATGTAGATCCCTCTGTCGTAGTCCCTGCCGGGGATGAGTCGAGCAGCCACGAGGATCGCCGCCAAGATGGCCAGCGCTGCGGCAGCTGCCCGGCCCAGGCGTTCACGCGTGAGCACGCGTTTCCCCCTATCGCTGGTCCCGCCTCGAGCATTTGGCCCGGATTCTATGCTGACCCGCTGGGCTCGGAGGTAATCCTGACCGGATCGCCACTCGCTAACCGCCTTGTTCGGAGTCAGGACAGGTGGACCCCGCACCGGTGACAGGCTCACCGGGCTCACCCAACGAGTCTGCGTCGACCAGGGCGAATCTCGATGAGGTACTTGCCCAAGGAAGAGCGATCTCGAACCGCCCGGAGCCACCGTCCCCTTGCGTGGACCCCATGGGTGCACCATTGCCAACCGCGACTCCAGCGGTCTCTCCCCGAACTGGCCAGACAAGGACGGTGGCGAGTTCGTCGTCGGTTGCGACGATCCCAGTCACGAGGAGTCCATCGGCCGTGGTCGTGCAATTCTGGATCGATACTGCACCGGAGAGCCCGAGATTACCTTCCTCGACGACGCCCGATGCCGGGACGAACACGATCTGACCTGCTCGAATGGACTGTGGATCCTGCAAGTAGCTGCCGATCAGCACCGCGAGGAGCCCCACCCCACACGCTGCTCGGATCCCAGGGCTCCTCATGAGGGTCCCCCAACGTAGCGAAGTACAACGAGGTCTGTCCCCACCAGCTCCAGCTTCACCTGGGGTTGGCTGGCCACCTGCTGCCAGGAGTATCCAGTCCGTGCGCCCCAGTAGCGTGACGTTGTCCCGAGTGCGATGTACTCCACCCCCAGGTCATCCAACCGTTCTGCGACAGCGGGGTCGTCCAGCTCAAGCAGTGAATCGGTCAAGGCTCCTCCCCACGGCATCTCCAAACGCGGATCCGGGCCGAGACCATCGAGGACCGGTACGCGAGCATAGGCGAACATATTGGCCGTGCCATCGCCCTCGAGGTTCAGAACCGCACCTCCTTCCTCGATTCGCTCCTCGAGGAGGCGAGCGATTTGGAGGGTGTCACCCGCCCCGGCGAGAGTCGACCGAAGGTCCGCTCGCCGCGAGGGCACCACCTGGACAGCCATAGCAGCGATCATCGCGGCTGCGAGCAGCCAGCCGACCACGCGGTGACCATCCCGAGACCGCATCACGAGGGCCGACATCGAAAGAGATGCCCCCAGGATCACGGGCGCGGCCGCCATGAGCCCGGTTCGGGCGGCGGTGCCGTACCACGGTGCGGTTAGCAGATTGAGCCACCCCGGAGTGGCACTCATCCCTGCCAGCGTGCCGAGGACTACAGGCACGCAGAAGGCGATGAGTGGCACCGGACTCAGCTTGCGACGTCGCGACAGCCAGAAGCCGACAATTGCCACCACGAGCCACACGAGGGCGACGCCAACGAATCCGGATGGCTGTTGGAGCAGGGAGACGAGGGCTGCAGTGACGGGATCCTCCGAATTGGCTTGGAGGTCCCAGCGAAAGCCCGAACCTGGGATCGCGAACAGCCGTCGAAGCTTCCCCGACAGCATCAGCACAACAAGGCCCAGGACTGCGGCCAGGAGCCCGGCGTGCCTCCATGGGAAAGGGGTTCCGCCTCTGGCCCGCATGACAAGGGGCACACAAGCGGCCGCGACCAGGGCGAGTCCTGCCGCCTCGGCTACGTGAAGGACGAACAGCCCAAGCGTGGCCAACGCGAGTCCGGTGAGTGCCGCCAGTTGCCTCTCACGCACCCAGAGCCAGAGGGCTGCCAGCCCAGCGGCGTACAGGGAGGAGCCGACGATGAGCACCACCGACCCGATGCGGAAGTCCTCCGTGAGACCGAGGATGAACACTCCGCCGCTACCGGCGATGACCCACAGTGCTTGTGAGTGAGGATCCCACAGCCGCGCAAGGGCCACCAACGCCAAAGGCATCGACAACGAGGTGACGAGTACGGCTGACGCAGCCGTGATCCCGACGGAGGGCGAATCGGCGGTGGGCAGAGCCCAACCAAGCAGGGTGTGGAGTCCCGAACGGATAGAAGCTGGTGTCATTGGGTTCTGACAGCGGCGACGCCCTGAAGACCTGGGCCGAGTCCGCGGACTTGGTGAAGGCCACCTGCGCGACGAAGTACGCATGGTTCTTGAAGTCTCGGTTGGGCAGGTAGAGCCCGTAGCCGACCAACGACAAGAACCACACGACAGCCGCCATACCGACCATCGATGCCGGGCCGATGGCCCCAGTCAGGGACTGTCGCAACCGCCACTGGGCCCCGGTCCTCCACCATGCGACCGCCCAAGCGGCGGCCATTAACCCCACCAGTTGCAGCGGGTGGAGTTGAACGCCGAGGTTGCCGAGCAACCAAGCGCCCACCGTCGCGAGGGCGATCGCGTACAGCGGCCCGATCGCGATTCGGTGCACCCACTGCGATTCGGCAGGGGCGGGCAGAAGCCAGGCCAACGGAACCCCGAGGCCGTAGAGCGCAAGCCCGGCCAGGAGCAACGCAACGCCAGTCTCCGTAACGGTCATGCGGCTCCCCCGGGCATCACGGAGCCTCGGAGCTTTCCGGGTGCTAGCGCGGCCGCAGAGTCCAGGCGGATGATCTGCCGGTGGGCCTGGGGGGTACCAAAGCTGGGTGTCTTCGGGGATCGGGTCACCCACTTCAACGAGAGTCAGCAGACTCGGGAAGGTGCCAATCGATCCCAAGATCCTCCGGTGGTGAGACCCAATTCTCAAGTCAGAGCCTAAGTGCGGACACATATCAAAGGTCCGCTTCAGAGAAGTCGCGAAGTGAGTACTGCTTCCTGGGACTGGCACCTGCTGCGACCGCGGTTCCAAGCAGAAGGACGCACGGGAAGGCCAAGTACCAGCCCGAACAGAGGGTAACCAACAGCCCCAAGGCCCCCAGCAGCGCGAAGGTCGAAGACTGCTGACGGTCCGTTCCGATCGGCCAAACTGACGCCACGTAGTACCCATTTAGGGGCCAAGGTGCAGCCAGAGTCGACAGAACGGCGAGGCCAGACTCACGCCAGCCCCGGTGCACCAGCCAGACACCCACAGGAACCACACCCAGAACGGGCCACCACGACGCGTCCACCAATTCAGCTCTTCTAGCCAACTGACCCAGCCAAGCTTGAACCCAGTTCGGCTGAACAGCGAAGCAGATGACGAGGACGGAACCCCATGCGATCAGCAACCCGCGCCACCATGCCCTGCCCCACCAGAGCATCACCATGAGAAGGACCGATGTCTGCTGTGGTTTGGCCGCCATGACAACCGTCGCGGCGAGGAAAGCCACCTGCGATCCTCGCCTAAGGGATCCGAGCGCAACTATCGACGCAACGCCGATAGCCGCCGACACCTGCTGCATGCGAAGCGCATCCCACATGGGGAACCACAAGAGCCAGTACCAACTCTCCCGGGCCCACGCGATTGCACCGATCCACAACAAGCCAACAACAAGTACCCACAGGAAGCCAGCAACTGCTGGCGGGAAACCGGCGAGGGGCAGTCCCAGAAGAAGCACAGCGTGAATGGGATATGCGTTGCCCACTTCGGTGAGGGTCCCAAGGTCCGGAAGGGACGGGAGGTACGCATAGGCATCCCCCGTTTGCAGCAGTGCCCGGGAGCCGTAGTAGATCGGCAGGTAGTCGAAGAGCCCGCCGGTGTCACGGTTCAGCGGGAACTGGAGGATGGAAATCACAAGGACACCGAGGATGCCAGCCGCTGGACGCAGCCAACGCGGATTCGTCTCCGTCCACCTCACCCCCGCCACTCCCAACGACATCGCGTGCCCACAAGGTCCGCCCGCCGGGCCGCCACCTGCAGAGGGACGGACCGACCCCTCGCGTTGTCGAACCGATGTACGGGGCTGCGCGGGCCGTCACCACCTCCCGGAGGCCGTTCGCCGGCCGAGTCCCCCACTGCTGTAAACGCCTTCCCGATCAGCGAGGGCGTGGGCACCTCAGCCTCGCGAGCCATCCCGCCCCCAAGGACTCCCCGAGTAACGCTGCCCGCCACCCGCATCCTCCTCGTCCACAAGTGTGAGATCCCCCGAGGCTACCCCGAAGACCGGCACGGAACGGGCAATGGCAGTGATGTGCTCGAGGGCCACGATGAAGATCGTCGCCCTCGTTCACGGAGTTGCGTTCGGCAGAGTGAGTACGGGTAGCCCGGTGATCGTGTCGCTGGGGAGACACCAACCCAAGTCTCCATGAGGCGACGGTCGAAATCTGGTCACTTTCGACGGGCGAAAAGTGAACGGTTGTCAGTCTAGGTCTGTGGGTCGTCGGTGGTGATTCGGACGCTGGGCTGACGCTCACGTGATTCTCCTCAGTTCTGCTCACTGAAGTTCCCCACCCTCCGGTGGTTCCCACGATTCGGTGGGTGCCCCTTCGAGGATGCGTGCGACCCCTGTTGCCCGCGTCTTGGAGGAGTACCGCCGCATGTTGACACTGGAGGACGACATCGACGTTCATGCTTTGGCCCGTCAGGGGTGGTCTGTCTCGGCGATCGCCCGGCATACCGGCCATGACCGCAAGACGATCCGGTCCTATCTGTCCGGGCAGCGCACCGCTGGGGTCCGAGCCCCGTCGGGCCCGGACCCGTTCGAGCCGTTCGTCGACTACATGGTCAAGCGGCTGACCGAGGACCCGCACCTGCTGGCGTTGACCTTGTTCGACGAGGTCGTCGGGCTCGGGTTCGACCGGTCGTATCCGACGTTCACCCGGGCGCTGCGAAACCGTGGTCTGCGTCCGGCGTGCGAGGCGTGCCACCCGGCCAAGGGCCGGGCTGCGGCGGTGATCGAGCACCCGCCCGGTGAGGAGACGCAGTGGGACTGGCTCGAGCTGCCCGACCCGCCGGAGTCGTGGGGCTGGGGACCAACGCCCATCTGCTCGTCGGGTCGCTGGCCCACTGCGGCAAGTGGCGCGGCACCCTGGAGGCGTTCGAGGACCAGCCGCACCTGGTCGACGCCCTGGACCGCAGGTCCGCACCTTGGGTGGGCTGACCCGGGAGTGGCGCTTCGACCGGATGGCCACGGTCTGCGACCCGGGAACGGGCCGGGTCAGCCACTCGTTCGCCGGCGTCGCGAAGCACTACGGGGTGGGGGTCAAGATCTGCCCCGCCCGGCGCGGGAACCGCAAGGGCGTGGTGGAGAAGGCCAACCACACCGCCGCGCAACGCTGGTGGCGCACCCTGGCCGACGACCTGACCGTCGAGGAGGCCCAAGCCTCACTGGACGAGTTCTGCGCCCGGCGCACCGACATCCGGCTGCGGCCCTCACCGACCGGGAAGGTCACCGTCGCGTCGCTGGTCGCCACCGAGGCTCTGGCCCCACCCCCGCTGGTGCCCTACCCCGCACTGCTCGAGGCCGCCCGCACGGTGTCCGCCCAGGCGCTGGTGGCCTGGCGGGGCAACCTCTACTCGGTGCCCCCGGAGCTGGCCCGCACCATCGTGGCGGTCCGCCACCGCCTCGGTGAGCCGTTCATCGACATCACCACCGGCACGGGGATCGTGATCGCCCGCCACCCCCTGGCCCCTGACGGCTGCGGGGTGCTGGTCCGCGACCACGGACACGTCATCGCCCTGAACCACGCCGCGATGGCCGCGTTCACCACCGACCCACCCCACCGGCGCAAGGAACGGATCCCACCCGGCCCGGCCGCCCTGGCCGCAGCCGCCGTGCTGCGCGCCGGCAGTAACCCCAACCCGGCCACCGCGAGCGCGACCGTGATCGACCTGTCCACCTACGAGAACGCCGCCCGAGGAAGGAACACCCTGCCATGACCACCACCACGTCCCAGGCCAGCCTCTACCAGCAGCTGCGCGGACACCTGGCCACCCTGAAGCTGCCACCGCCGCCGAGCACCTGCCCGGCGTGCTCGACCAAGCCCAAGCCGAGGACTGGTCGATGACCGCCGCCCTGGAACGGCTGCTCGCCATCGAGGTCGAGGCCACCGAGGACCGCCGCCTGACCGGGCGGCTGCGGTTCGCCTGCCTGCCCACCCCGGCCACCCTGACCGACTTCGACTACGACGCCGCCCCCGCCGTCGACCGCAAGCTCATCGACGAGCTCGGCGACCTGCCGCTACCTGGACACCGCCACCAACATCCTGCTCATCGGACCCCCGGGCACCGGCAAGACCCACCTCGCCGTCGGCCTGGCCCGCCAAGCCGCCGAGACCGGCTACCGCACCTACTTCACCACCGCCGCCGACCTGGCCGCCCGCTGCCACCGCGCCGCGATCGAAGGCCGCTGGGCCACCACCATGCGGTTCTACGCCGGACCCACCCTCCTGGTGATCGACGAACTGGGCTACCTCCCGCTGCCCGCCGAAGCCGCCTCCGCGCTGTTCCAGGTCGTCTCCCAGCGCTACCTGAAGACCTCCATCGTCATCACCACCAACCGCGGCGTCGGATCCTGGGGCGAGATCCTCGGCGACACCACCGTCGCCGCCGCCATGCTCGACCGGCTCCTGCACCGCTCCGTCGTGCTCAACCTCGACGGCGACTCCTACCGCCTCCGCGACCACCACGCCCGCAACGAGACCACTCCGCCGCACCACCACCGGCACCCGCCAACCACTACACTGACCAACCCGGGGTGAGGAATTTCAATGAGCACAACTGGGGAATTTCAGTGAGCGCCATCATCCAGAAGGACCGGTACTTTCGGCCCGGTCCCATGCTCATGACAGGCGACACCTCGCGCGGAAGCATTCACTCGCCCAGCGATACCACTTGCCGTTGCTGACACCCCACGAGGATCACAGGCGGTCCGAAGAAGGAGCGGGGCTTAGCATGGCAGCGTCGATCCCTTCGCGCCGATCACCCTGATGCCAATGGCCCCCCGTGCTTCGAGTTCCTTGTCTGCCCAAGCCCCGGGATGCCCCGTCCGGGCGACGGGGGTCACCTCCAAGGAACGCCTCTCGCCAAGTATCCGCAAGTCATCCTCGTTGACCCTACAGGCTAGCGTGACGGCTTCGTCACGACCGGAAGCGACACCGGCACCGAGCGCATCGGTGCCCGACCCAGTTGGAGGTCCGACATAACTTCCGGATCGATTTCGGCACTTTCGGCCCTTGCCTGCATCGGCCTGGCTGGTTCTTGCGCTCGGGGCGGTGGGGGCATCTGCGCGAATCCTGTGGCCGTCACCGGCATGGCCACGGGGGGGCTGGCGGCCCTGACCGGGCAGGGAGCTGCGGCCTCGATGGTGGCGACAGCCTTGTCGTGGATCCTTCTCGGCAGTGTGCGCTTCGGCCTCCTCGGCCTGGTCGCGACGGTTCTCTGTGCCCTGTTGGTCGTGATGGTGAGGAGTGTCAAGAAGGCAGTTCGTGTCGTGAAATCTCCGTTAACGTTCTTATTGGTTGTTGTCGCCCATCCATTTGGTAGAATGGGTGAAACGAGGAGATCGAAATTTTCTTTGTAGGGAAAGACAGCAATTTGAGAAAACACCGTGATCGTGTTGAGCAGCAAAAAAATAAATATGACAAATGAGATTCTTGGCATACATAAAAAAAGGCTGTGCACGTAGTATGCACAGCCTGAATCAAAAAATCAAGAACTCGTTCGCATTCTTGTAATATCTTTTCATCCGTTTGACAGTTTTGTAGATTATCGCTGCGATAACTCCGTCTGCAAAATTTCCCATAAATAGATTCAAATATTACTGAATGAAGCAAGTCTTGTTTACTTCATTTTCAGTAATGCTGACAATTTCTTTTTCATTATACGATTTATAGTCGTCAGCAGTGGCAGTAATAAAAGCTCCCGATATTTCAGGTGGCGCTTCCGGTTCAGGCCGGCAGCTCCCCAGAAATCGCGGTTTGATCAGCATGCAGATTGCCGGTATGAGTACCAGCGCAGAGGTTAAACAAAGAAAAAGAGAAATAATTATCAGGAACCCGAATGAACGGATAAGCGGGAAAGCTGACAGGAACAGCACGGAAAACCCCAGCATTACGGAAAATGCATTGATGCTAATTCCTCTCCCCATTGTTTTCAAAGCTATGTTAATGGCTGCACGATGACTATGTCCTTTGGCAATCTCGGTTTTTAATTTCCAGAACATCTGGATTGTAAAGTCAACGCCCAATCCAATGGATACCGATGACAATAAGGCGGTCACAATATTCAGTTCAATACCAGTCCATCCCATGATGCCGAAAGTGCATACTACGGCAAAGGCCAGCGGAAGGCTGCCCAGCAACCCGGCTGTAATGCTTCTGAAAATCAGTGCCAGCAGGATAAGAATGGTAATAAAGGCAAATAGTAAAGATTGATATTGACCCGTGACGACGGACTGACATATTTCTTTTTCAATAAGACTGAATCCGCCAACCAATGATCTGTTCGGATCATCTTTCATCAATGCATCAATACGGTTTTGCATACTATTGATTTCTTCCATGCTGCCCGCCTGGTATTGAATAGTCAGAAGTGCCCTGGTGTAATCAAAGTCAACAATTTGCTCAAAATCTTCAGGGTCACCGCTCATTGAATACAGTTCAATATACTGGGCAACGGCCTCCCTGGTATCAGGAATCTTATTATAAAACTCATCCCCCGGGTCATTTAGGGCTGTGCTTATTTTGCGTATTATCGTGGCAATGGAGGTAACACTTCCAACCCCCGGTGCATTTTCAAGTTCTTTTTCATACCGGTCCAGATTATTTAATACAGCCGGATCTTTAATGTCCCCTTCAAACAAAACCGAAATGATCTTATTGCCTCCAAAATGATTATTCATAACGTCAAGCGATATATTATAGGGATGGTTTTTAGGCAGAACGTCATTATGATCGGAAGCTACTTTAAATCTGAATAAACCTGCAACGGCAAGGATCATGAAAACCAGGAATGCATATACCACATATAGCGGCCGTTGTGTTGCAAAACCAGCCACGGTGTTCAATAATCGATCGACCGAACCCTTGCTTTTTCCTGAAAAGCTTTTTTGCACTCCGCCTTTTTTCAACATGGACATTACCGCCGGAATATAATACAGACTTAGCAGCAAGGCAAAGCCAATGGCAATGCCAGCAACGACGCCCATCTGTCTTGCCGGATGCAAAATATGGCCCACCAATCCCAATACACCTGCTATGGTGGTGAGGCCGCACAGCAATACGGGATTTTTCAGGTAGCTATATGATTCAACGGCAATCTGAGGCATAGTAATATCAGGTTTTGTTGCATTAAGTTCCTGGTATTTTATGATAAAATACACCCCGTAATTATTGGCTATGGCAATCATCATGATGGGTATCAGAATGCCGATAATGCTTAATTCCCAGCCGAATAAAGGAATCAAAGCCATAGCAACAAGTATGGAGAAAATCACCACTGAGAATGGGAGCAACACGCCCCGCTTTTCTTTAAAAGACACCCAAAGAAATACAAACATGACAAGCAGTCCAATCGGCAACAGCAGTATAATATCACGGCCCAGTTTATGATACGTCTCATTTCGCATGAAGGGTTGACCGTTGATGGTGATAATTTCATTTCCCGGAATCTCTTTAAGCTTCAGGTCGACAATCTGCATCAATTTTGCATCATCAACACTGTTATTGGCACCAAGAATAATCAACGTGTACCGGAAATCATCGGATACGACCAATTTGTAGACCATATCATTGGCTTTAATCTCCTTCCGGAGAACTTCTCTTTCTTCATCTGACTGTGGAATGGACTGAACAACAGGTTCAACTAACATAACGCCCTCTTCGCCCTTAATACTTTTGGCATCGAAAACTGACATCACATTGTTAATTTCATCCATCCGGTTAAATTCCATGCTCAGGTCTCGTATCCTGGCCAGCGTGGAGGGATTAAGCACATCATCACTTTCAAAAACAAGAACCAGCATATCATTATCGCCGAAGATCTCAGCAATCTTATCCGTATTAACTTTGGATGTGATGGAGGAGGGAAGGTAGGATTCAATATCAGGATTTATGGATACCCGTGAAAGCGGTATAACAGTGGATACTACAATTACGAGTGTGGTAATGATGATCCACCATCTGTATTTTATTATTAAATGTTCCTTTTTCATGCGAACTTGCTGATATTAAAAGTTTGCTATAAGTTCAATAAATGCCCCGTTAAGGATCGGTTTGGAATAGTTAAAAATGGATGCTTCCGGACCGTTCATGTAATAACCTCCGGCGCTTAATGATAAAGCATCTGTTGCCTTCCAGGTAATTTTCGGGCGTATCAAATATTCTTCAGATGTAATATTATAATAACCTGTCAATTCGGCATTCCAGTTGTCATGGGCAAATGACCTGGTCAGGCTGAGCGATAAGGCATGATTGGATTCTTCCTGCTGATTAAAAAGCTTCCGGTTAAACTGAGCTGATTCATAGCAAACCATGGCATCGGCATATTGTATTATCGCAAGCGGATCGGTCTGATCTCCCATGACAGGTTCCTGCAGTCCGATGAAATCCGTCACAATTTTGCCAACATACTGCAGAATGACGGTGATCCCTCCAATAGTGCGTTCAATGCCCGCAACATAAGTCAAACCAGGAGCCGGGATATAAAAAGCAGTATCATAACCACGCGTCTGGTTGTATGCCATTTCCCCCCTGAAGATCCATGCTCCGGCAGGAATTGCAAAGTCGGCGCCAAAGGTATTTTTAAGGTAAGGCGTTGCGGAGTTTGTGATGGATATATCAGAGATGGTCCAGTCAATGGGCAGAACATTAAAACCATAAAAGGGATCATACCCCCTGAACCAGGAAACAGAGAATCCGATTTTTGAAAGCTCAGCATTTAACCGGACCGCTACTGAGCCATTTTTGAATGATTTTTCAGGCATGGCAGGGGAAGCAAAATTTACTAATGCTCCATATTGTCCAAGGTTGAATAGGTCATATCGGTATACCGATGGAACAAAATAGGGAATGCCAATCAGGTCTGCATCGATTTTATCGGAGATTCTGTAACGTGTTCTCAGCATAAAACTGGACAGCTTCTGATCGTCGGGATTGGCTGTAAGAAAGAAGTAATCGTTGGGTGAAACGGAATTGGTCGGGTTGAAACCGTCAGTACGTCCCCAGGTCACGATTTGATTCCCCAGGAAAACATCAAGTTTGACACTGCTGTATCCGGCATAGGCTTCCTTGATCTGTATTGCAGCGTATTCATCGCCCAGGTTTAATCCGCTTCGAAACCGTATGTCTGAAAAAAGAAAGGTCTTGTTGCCCGACCATTTTCCCTGAAGGCAGAATTCACCGAATACTGAAGTGTAATCAAAGGTCTCGCCTCCTCCATAGGCCGAACCCCGGATATAGCCACTCAGCAATATTTGATTTGCGATGCTTTCTGCTGATGTTGAGTCTGTTGAACGCTCAAATAACCCCTGTGCAACACTCACGGAATACCAGCCAAGTCAAGAAATCAGCGTACCATATTTTATCCCAATCATGACGGTAACAGTAATTTATAATTGCAATAAAATTACCCGCATGGAAAGAGAAAAAAAGTTTTTCTTTTAAAAAGCAATACGCTCAACCAAGTACAAAA
>CAVTOX010000007.1:0-36801 GCA_963736425.1 uncultured Actinomycetes bacterium | reverse complement strand
GACGGCGATGTCGTGCGGTTCCGGATCGACGCTGAGAACACGAGCAACACCCTGGGTGCGGACTTCGCCTCATCTCTGTCCGCACGGTGGACGTCTGGGACTTGCTGCCGGCAGGAGTCCCGTGCGCCAACGTCAGCAACGCGAGCAACCCAGCGTTCTTCTCCTGCACCGACCCCACGGGGTCCGGGTACCCCAGCTCACTGGCCGGAACCAACCGCTCCCTGCTGCGCTGGCAATTCGACGCCTCGGACATCGAGTCCATCGCGCGAGGGGCCGCAAGACCCCACCGTACGACTTCCGGGTGCCGGACAACATCTCGGTGGCCACCGTGCTCACCAACGACGCGGGGGTGCGCAGCTTCCAGGCCTTCACCAACCTGCCTGACCAGGCTGCGACCTACTACCCGATCGACAACATCGACCCCTCGGTGCCTATCGCTGATCGGGATGCCCCGAAGGCGGACGACCCCTCGAACGTCGTGGTGGCCAACGTCGCGCTGACCAAGACCGGCACCACGTCGATCACGGAGGACAGCAACAACACGCCCGACCAGGCGACGATCGGTGAGCTGGTGACCTATAGCGTCACCGCCACCGTCCCCTATGGCACCTCGGTGTACCAGGGGGCCCTGACCGACACCCTTCCCGACGGCCTGGCGTACGAGTCCGCGACGGCGGAGTACTCCACCGACGCCGGTGCCACGTGGACGTCACCAAGGCCGCCCCGGAGAGGTACTGCCCACCGGCACGGTCCTGGCCGGCAGCGGTCAACTGGTCACCCTGACTCTGCCCGCCTCGTACACCGACGCGGCAGACGCCACGCAGGATCACATCTTCCGGGTGAGCATCACCGCCCGCGTCGGCACCGTCGCCGAGAACGCCCAGGGCGTGGTGCGCACCAACACCGCCACCTTCCTCAGCAAGGCGTCAGGCCGCAACGGACGCCCCGAACGTGACGGCACCTACACCCGCGTCCTACCCCGTGACGGTCGTGGAGCCCTCGCCCACGCTCACCAAGGAGGCCAGCCCCACGACGGTCGCTGCGGGGGATGTCGTCACCTACACCCTGAACGCCTCCAACGCCACCACCCGGCCGCCGCTGCACGACAGCTGGGTGGTGGACTGCCTCCCGGCCGGGCTGACCTTCGGCGGGTATCTCCCAGCCGACCGGACCGATGTGCTGCCCGCTGAACCCGGGACCGGCACCAACGGCTGCACCAGCACAGAGACGCGCCTTGCCTGGCAGCCCACGTCGCCCAACCCGACCACCCCGCCGACCGTCCTGTCCCCGGGGACGCTGCTCTCCGGCCCGGCGAACGCAGTGACCCTGCAGTACACGGCGACGGTCTCGACCAGCTCGGCTGGCCTGACCTCGTACACGAACAAGGCGCTGTCTCACCGGCGGCACCCTGGACGACCCGAACCCGTCGACGCCCGATCCCCAGACCCCTGTCCAATCCGCTGGAGCGCCCCTACTCCGTCCCCGCGACGGCAACGATCACGGTTCGAGGGGCGGCCACCGTCAAGGCGGTCACGCCGCTGAGCGCGACCATCGGCCAGACGGCCACCTGGACGATCCGGGTCGTCGTGCCGCCGGATGTCAACTTCTACCGGGCCGCTGTCATCGATGAGGTCCTGCCCGGTATCGACCTCACCTCGATCGTCACGACGTCCGTCGAGTGCCAGGCAGTCGCCCCCAACGCCTGCACAGTCGGGTCGAGCCCCCTGACCCCCTCGTCACCCGGCCCGCGCGGGGGCACCCTGATCGGCTGGTACCTGGGTGACGTCAATGCCGCCCCATACATCCGCGAGGTGGTGGTCACCTACACCGGCAAGGTCGCCAACGTCGTGGGGCCACCCCAGAGCCCCGTCCGCGGCAATGCGCTCAATGACTACGCCTCAGGGCGGTGGTTCACCAGCCCGACCGCGCCCGTCCCCACGTCGGCGGGGGCCGTGTTCGACAGGAGAACCAACGAGGACGATGCAACCGTCACCGTCCAGGAGCCGGTGGTCTCCCTGACCAAGGGCGTCCTTCCCAACGCAACCCCCGCTCCGGGAGGCGAGTTCGACTACACCGTGAGGGCGACGAACTCCTCCGCGGCCAATGTCTCGACGGCGTTCAACGTCGTCATCAGGGACGTCGTGCCCGTCGGTGTGGTCGTGGCGGCCGGCTCCATCTCGGACGCGGGAGTCCTCACGCCTCTCCCGGCCCCCGCCGACCCCGCCCTGGGCGGCGGCACCATCACCTGGCCGGCGATCCCCTCGCTACCGCCCGGAGCCGCGAAGGCCTTCACGTACACGGCCAGACTCGCACCGTCAGCCTCGCTCACGGCCGCGGGCAAGGTCAACACCGCCACGGTGACCGGCTACAACAGCCTCGCGGACGGGACCGGCCGCCAGTACACCGGCCCGTCGCGCACCCAGACGGTCACGCCGGCGTTCCCGCTCGTGACCCCGTCGAAGTCGACCCCGAATGGATCGATCGCCTACGTGGGCACGCCGTTCACCTGGCAGATCACGCTGACCAACACCGGGGCCTCCCGGGCATACGGTGTCGACGCCGTCGACACCCTGCCCAGGAACTGGACCTACACGGCGATGTCCAGCGTGGTGATCGCCGGCTCGGCAATCAGCCCGGCTCCTGAGCCGGTGCTCGGGACGACGGGGGCTGGGAACCAGACGCTGACCTGGACGAACCTGGGGGCCATCAACCCGCCAGCCCCCGGGAACCCGGGCACGCCGGGCCAAACGATCGTTGTCACCTTCACCGCTACACCGCAGCCTGGCGCGCTCACTGATCCGGGTGCGGGATCCTCCATCCCGCACACGAACGCCGTGGCGACCACGGCGGAGGACGCCACCGGTGCGCAGTCTCGTTGCGGTGCTGCGACGCAGCCCTCGACCTCCCCGTGCACCCCCCAGGTGCCATACAACGGACCTCCGGACACCGAGGACGCCCGCATCCACAAGGCCGACCTCGTCCTGGACAAGGACCACATCGGCACCCCGGTCGCGGGTGCGAGCTTCGACTGGACCATCAAGGTCGACCAACGCGGGCACGGACGCCGCGGTCGGGCCCTTCACCGTGACCGACGCGGTGCAGGCACCGATGACGTTCGGCACCGCCACCGGTGACGGCTGGCAGTGCTCGGCTGCCGGCCCTGCCGTCACCTGCACGCGGAGCTGACGCGGCCGAGACGCTGGCCCCGGGCGCGTCGTTCCCGTTGATCACCCTGCGGGTCGCGATCCCCAGCGACACGCCCGCCACCCCCACCCTCACGCTGACCAACACCGCCAGCGTCACAGGCCTCACGTACGATCCCGTCCCCGGAACAACACGGACACCGACACGGCCGACCTCACCGCTCTCGGCGGACCTGGCGATCGTCAAGGGCCGCAGCGGACCGCTCGTGGCCGGTCAGCCCGTTACGTACACGCTGGACGTGTCGAACCTCGGCCCCTCGACCTCGCGCGCCACGATCACCGTGACCGACCCGGTCCCGACCGGCACGACGTTCGTGTCCGCCTCCGGTGTCGGCTGGACCTGCCCGCCGGCCAACTCAGTCATCAGCACCTTCACGTGCACCCGTGCCACCGACCTGCTGGCCGCATCGGCAGCACCGCAGATCACCGTCGTCCTGGCTGTGGGAAGCGGCTTCGCCGGCAACCTGACCAACACCGCGAGGGTCCAGGGCACCACTGCCGATCCGGTGCCGGGCAACAACGAGTCCTCGATCACTGCCGCTGTGGACACCCAGGCCGACCTGGCCATCGCGAAGACCCACGCGGGGGCCGACGATCCTGACTTCGACGGCACCTTCATCCCGGGAACGACGAGGAACTCCTACACGTTCACTGTGACCAACATCGGCCCCTCGACCGCGGCCAGCGTCGTCGTCTCCGACACGCTGCCCGAGTTCCTCTCCTACACGGGGACGAAGGTGGACATCACCGGGTCCTGGACATGCGTCGCGAACCCCGCGACCGCGCCCACGGCTCCTGCCCGCCAGACCGTGACCTGCACCCTCGCAGGCGGGCTGGGCGTGGGCCAGACGCGTGCCGTGCGGATCGGGATCGCCGTGGCCACCGGGGCCCCGGCGACCGGCGCCTTCGTCAACACCGCGACGGTGACCGGCAGCACGCGCGACCCGAACCTGGCCAACAACGCCAGCACTGATCGGACCGACTTCACCTCCTCGGCGGACCTGGCCATCTCCAAGACCCCCGAGACGCAGACGGTCCTGGCCGGTGGGAATGCGACATGGTCCCTGACGGTCACGAACAACGGCCCGTCCAACTCCGTTGGACCCACGACAGTGACCGACGTCCTGCCTGCGGGCACCACCTTCCTGTCCGCTTCCGGGGCGGGGTGGAACCCGTGCACGCGGGTCGACCAGGTCGTCACCTGCATCCACCCCGCCGGCGTCGCGAGCCAGGGATCGCTGCCGACGATCACGGTCGTGGCCAGGGTGTCGCCCTCCGCGGGCCCGGCGACACTCATCAACCGCGCAAGCGTGAGCGGTCTCACGCCGGACCCGATCTTCGCCAACAACACCGACACGGCTGAGGTGGTCGTGCAGGACGAGGCGGACCTGGCGATCGTCAAGACGTTCACTGGGAGCAGCCCGGTGCCGGCTGGGGCGACGACCACGTTCAGCCTCGCGGTCACCAACAACGGCCCGAGCGACGCGGACGGCGTCGTCGTGCGGCGACATCCTCCCGGCCGGTGTGACGTTCGAGTCGGCCTCGGATCCCGACGACGCGTGGACCTGCGCGGCCGCCGGACAGGTCGTGACCTGCTCGACGCCCTCGATTGCGGCCAACAGTTCGGCCCCGGTGATCACCCTCACGGTCCGGGTCTCCTCCGGCTTCCTGGTGGACCCGGACACCAACCTCGCCACCATCGAGAACACGGCCACGGTCTCGTCGGCCACCGAGGATCGGGTCCCGGGCAACAACTCCTCGACGGATGACTTCCAGGTCACCACCAGCGCGGACCTGGTCCTCACCAAGTCCCACGACGAGGACGCGACTGCCGTCGCGGGTGAGCCGTTCACGTTCGACATCGCCGTCCGCAACGCCGGTCCGTCGGACGCCCAGCCGGTCATCACCGTTCGCGACACCCTGCCGGCTGGCCTGTCCTATGTCTCCAATGGACCGGACTGGACCTGTACGACCAGCGGAACCCCGTCGGTCGACGAGGTCGTCGAGTGCACGCTCGACGGTGGCGAGCCGCTGATCGCGGGCACCTTGGCGCCGGCCCTCACCGTCACCACGCTCATCGCTGCGGATAGCGATCCGGGGGAGCTGACCAACCAGGCGGCAGTCACCTCGCGGACACCGGACCCGAATGAGGACAACAACAAGGACACGGACACGATCAAGGTCACCACGCTGGCCGACCTCGTGGTGACCAAGTCGCACACCGGCCCCGTGGCAGTGGGCGGTACCCTCGCGTTCGCCCTCGGGGTGTCCAACCTCGGCCCGTCGGAGGCACGCAATGTGACCATGGTGGACACACTGCCGACCGGCCTGACCTATGTGTCGGCCGTCGGCACGCGATGGACCTGCGATGCGGCCGGCCAGCTCGTCACATGCGACCTGTCCGATCCGCTGGCCCCGTTGGCAAGCGCACCTCCGATCACGCTGACGGTGAAGGTCGGCCCGGCCGCCTACCCGAAGGTGGAGAACGTAGTGGTCGGGTCCACCATCACGCCTGAGTCGACCACGAAGAACAACACGGCGAAGGATCCGGTGACCGTGCCGCCGCTGGTCGACCTGGCGATCGACAAGGCCCACACGGGATCGTTCACGGTGGGCACCAACGGCACCTACACGCTGACGGTCACCAACAATGGGCCGACCGATGACCCGGGTCCGCAGACGATCACCGACACCCTGCCCACTGGCCTGACCTACGTGTCCGGCACCGGATCGGGCTGGTCGTGCGGCGCTGCCGGTCAGGCTGTGACGTGCAAGCGCTCGGCGGACCTCGCTGTCGGTGCCACAAGCATCGTGACACTGATCGTCGGCGTGGGGCCGGCAGCGGCACCGTCCGTTGTCAACACCGCCACCGTGACAACCCCCTCGACGGAGACCTCGACGGTGAACAACACCGACTCCGATGCCACCACAGTGATCCCGGTGTCGGTCCTGACGATCGTGAAGGACATCGCGAAGGTCGTTGGGGACCAAGTGACCTACCTGATCACGGTCGGCAACACCGGTCCGAATGCGACCACGGCGCCGATCGTGGTGTCCGACCCGCTGCCCTGGGGGCTGGAGTTCGTCAGCGCGTCTGGTGACGGGTGGGCCTGCACCGAGGGCCAGACCGTGACTTGCACATACGACGCGTCCCTCCCAGTCGGCGGTTCGGCGTCGTTCGAACTGATGACCCGGCTCACGGCTGATCCCGGCACGGAGGTTGAGAACGTCGCGTCGGTGGTCGGGAGCAACCCGGATGGTGGCGTCGTCAGCGACGATGCCGTCGTGGTGGCACCAGACAAGCCGGGGGGTGACTCCTCCAGCGGCGGCCTGGCCGACACCGGAGCGACCGTTGGGCCCATCGGCCTGCTCGCCCTGGCGCATGCTCGTCCTCGGTGGGGCGGCGGTGCTCAGCTCGAGGTCGCGTCGCCGGTACTGACCCGACCCGACCCTCAGCCGCCGAACATGCCGCGGATGCGCTCCCAGAACGAGCGCGGCGCGGGGACCTCGGCGAGGGTGAACACGTAGGCGACGTTGCCCTCGGCGCCCACCGGGGGGCCGTAGGGCAGGGCGTCGGACGCGCGGGCGGCGGTCGCCTCGAGCCACGCCTGGGCCAGGGCGGCGTCCGTGGAGGCGTCGAGGACGCCCTGCGCGGCCGGTGCGGTGCCGTCCTGCTCCAGCGCGGTGGCGCCCCCGGCGAGTTCCTGGCCGGCTGAGGCGGCCGAGTCCGCTCCCCCGGCAAGGCCGGAAAGCCCGGTGGAGAGCTGGTCGGCGCCGGCGGCGGCCCCCTGCGCGCCCTGCGGCGAGCTGCTGCTGGCCGTCGGCCAGCTTGTCGGCGCCCTTGGCCGCGCCGTTGGCCCCTGCTGCCAGCAGATCCGATCCCTCGGCGAGGGCGTCAGCCCCGGTCGCCGCGGTGTCGATGCCCGTGGCCAGCTCCTCGGATCCGCCGGCCACCGACGTCAGCGCCTTGTTGAGCTCCGCCTGGCTGGTGGTCAGCTGGGCTGACAACTGCCGCAGTCCGGCGTTGAGGGCGGCCATCGCGGTGGCCAGCCCGGGCTGGGTGGGTGTCCCGGTGCCGACCGCGAGTCCCACCGCCTCGACGCCGAGCAGCAGGCGTTCGGTGGAGGTCAGCGCGTAGTCCAGGGCCGCGGACAGGGCCTTCGCCTGGGCCTCCAGGGCGACGATCGCCGCGACGAGGTCCTTGATGTCCGGCAGGGTGCCGCCCGCGGTGCCGAGCGCGGACTCGGCCGCGTCGATGACGGCCTGAATCTGGTCGCATGAGGCCTGGTCGAGTGTCGGGACCGTAGCGGGCGGGACCGGCACGCACAGCGAGTCGTACAGGTCCTGGGCGCCCTGGGCCGCGTCGGTCACGTCGTCCTTGATGGAACCGAGGTCCCCTACGAGCGCGGCGAACGCATCGCGGGCCCCATCCACGCGCCCCTCGAGCTTGCCCACGACATCGTCGACCGCCTTGAGCCCGTCGCGAAGGGCGCGAACGCCCTGGTAGATCGTCACGCAGTCGTCGTCAGGCGGCGCGGTGCCCCCGGCCGGGCAGACCGCATCGCCGTCGGGCGGCAGGGGCTTGGTGATGTCCAGCGCCGGGTCCGTCGGCCCACCGATCCGCGCGGCCGCGGTCAGCAGTCCCGCCTCGATCTGGGCGCCACCGGTGATCAGCGGGGCGATCTGGTCCGCCGGCGAACCCGAGGTCGCCTTCGCCAGGGCTGCCGTGGCATCGGCCAGGTCCTGGGCTCCGGTCGCGGCCTCGCCCAGTGCCCCGGCCAGCTTCTCGGACCCCGCCGAGACGTCGTCCGCGCCGTCTGCCAACCGGCCCACGCCCTTGGCCAGCGAATCCGAGGCGTCGGCGGCGGTCTCGGCCCCCTCAGCCAGACCGCCCACGCCCTTGGCCAGCGACTCGGAGGCGCCGGCAGCAGCGTTCGCCCCGCCGGCCAGGCCAGCCAGCCCGGTCGCCAGCTGGTCGGAGCCCTGGGCGAGTTCCCCGGCCGCCGCGTCCAGCGCGTCGAGCCCCTCGTAGAGAGTGCCGTTGCCCTCGTTGGCGCCGGTGAGCAGGTCGGAGGAGAACCCGGTGGCCGGGTCCTGGTCGGTCCCGGCTGGGGTGATCACGACCTTGGCTCCGGGCACCCCGGCCCGGTCGTCGCGCATCGTGAGGGCGACTGTCTGGATGGGGGTGCTGATCGGCGGGAACAGGGAGATGTTCCACCGCGCCACAGTCCGGCCCTGCTCGTCGGTGGCCAGCATCGCGTCCGGGGCCTCGACCAGGTCGGCGCCCTCGGGGAGGGTCACGGTGAGCGTCCCCTGGAACGGGATGAAGACGGGCTGCTCGGACTGCTGCTCCTGCCCGGCGGCGTCGGTGTAGGTCAGGGTGGTCTGTTCGGCGGTGGTGTTGGTCAGCGTGTAGGTGATCGTGACGTCTCCAGCGGTGCCGGGCACAGTGGCGGCCGGCACGACGGACCCCCCGACGGCGTACTCGGCGTGAACGGCCACCGGGCAGGGGCTTGTCGAACCTGGCCTCCGTGAGCGCCGACGTCCGCTCGCCTCCGACCACCAGGATGACCCCGTCCGGTCCCACCTCGGGTCGCCCCAGCCGGTCCAGGTAGCGGACGTTGGCCCCGCTGGCCGGGTCGATCACCTCGCGCTGCGGGCCGTGGACCGTGACCCGGCTGATCAGGACGGCCCGCTCCGGAAGTCCAGTGGCATCGAGCTCGGCGAGGACCACCTCGTCGTTGACGATCTCGGCCGGCTGGGTCGTGGCTGCGGCCGCGGGCGCGGCACTGCTCAGGCCCTGTCGTGCCTCGACCGGACCGGGCGCGCTCGACGCTGGGCCGGCGACGGTGAGCAGGACGAGGCCGGCGGTCCCTATTGCCAGGGTGGTTCGGATCATGGCGACCCCGATCCGACGGGGGCAGCCGGGGCCAGTGTGGCGTCAGGCGAGTCGGTGGCAGCGGCCGACAGCTCGGGGAGGGACGCGGTGGTCGGCTCCGACAAGGAGCCAGGGGACGATCCGGAGGAGACCACCTCAGCTGAATCCCCGGAGTTCCCTGGCCCGCGCCCACGACCCATGGCCCGCCCGAGGGCCCCCAGCGCCCGGGTCGCGGCCGCGGCGATCAGAGTCGTCAGGAGCACGTCGGGCACCGACGAGGCCGAGCCGCTGAGCGCGCTGACGGTCACGACGGATCCGAGCAGCGTCGGGATGGCCCCTCGGCGCAGCGGCGTGAGGGCGGCCAGCAGCGCCGGGACGAGGATCGCCACCGCGGCCTGCACCGCCGTGTTGCTCCGGGTGGCCGGGGTCAGCCCGCCGACGAGGCTGAACATCGCCGCGCTGATGGCCGCCCCCGCCAACAACAGGACCAGGCGCACGAGCAACGTCCCGCCCGCACCCCGAGTCGCCCGTGGGAGGTACGCGAGCGCGCCGCCACCGGCCGCGGCCAGGGCGAGCGCAACCCCCGGTGCCGCCCCGGGACGGGCGACCATCGCGGTCCCGAGGACCCAGGCCAGCAGCACGCCGCCGATCAGGGCGAGCGCCCCCGTCGCGGGCCGGAGGTCCGAGGGCTGCTGGGTCCGCACCGTGCCCACGCTCTCCAGCTGGGCCGGATCGCCCTCGATGTGCAGCTGCGGAAGCGCGCGGTCCAGCCAGCGGGGCAGCCACCACGTCCACCTCGCGGCCAGGACCATCAGGCTGGGCACGAGCACGCAGCGCACGATCGTCGCGTCGACCAGCACTGCCGTGGCCAGCCCCACCCCGAACATCTTCACGACCGCGTTGTCGGGGATCACGAAGGACGTGAAGACCGCCACCATGATCAGCGCCGCCGCCGTGATCAGCTGGCCGGTGTCGGCCAGGCCGCGGCGAACGGCGGTGACGATGACGCCGGTCCGTTGGTAGTGCTCGTTGAACGCAGTGAGCAGGAAGACCTCGTAGTCCATCGACAAACCGAACAGGACGGCGAACATCATCATGGGCACGTACGACTCGATGGGCACGGGCCCGTCCAGCCCGATCAGCCGCGCCCCCCAGCCCCACTGGAACACCGCGACGACAACCCCGTAGGCCGCAGAGATCGACAGCAGGTTCATCGCCGCGGCCTTGGCCGGGATGACCAGCGACCGGTAGGCGACCATCAGCAACAGGAAGCTCAGCGTCGCGACGCCCAGGATGAACGGCAGCAACCGGTCGGCGATCCGCAGGGAGAGGTCGGTTCGCGCGGCCGTCACGCCACCCACATAGGCAGTCATGTCGGCCCCGGCGGTCACGGCCGGGAGGACGTCGGCGCGCATCCGCGTCACGAGGGCCTCCGTGGCCTTGTCCGACGGGCCGGTGCTGGGGACTGACCGCCAGATCACGACCCCACCGTCTGTGCTGACGATCGGTGCCGACACCTCGTTGATTCCGTCGGTCGCCGCAAGCTCCTCGGTGATCGCCACCAGCCGCGGGTCGCGGGCACGTGGGTCGCCAGAGGCCGCAGCGTCGTCGCCCGTGGGGATCGCGGCCGCCCGGTGAAGCTGGGCCACGATGGCCAGCGGGCCCGCGTAACCGGGCCCGAACGACTCCCGGATGATGTCGCCGGCCTGGTGCGCCGTGGTGTCGTCAGGCAGGGCGGAGGAGTCCACCTGCTGGAACTGCATCGAGAGCATGGGGGCGGCAAGCGCGAGCAACAGGGTGGTCGCCGCGATCGCGAACGGCCATGGATTCCCGGTGACCACGGTCGCCAGCCTGGCCCAGCCACCGCGGTCGAGGTCCTCGTCGGAGTGCTCGGCGATGAGGTCCCCGTCGGCCACCACCCGCTGCTCGGCCTTCGGCAGCACCCGCAGCCCCATCAGGCCCATCAGCGCCGGTACCAGGGTCAGCGCGGCCAGCAGCGCCAGGGCGACCACGATCGCGGCCGTATAGCCAAGCCACGCCAGGAACGAGATCCCCGTCAGGGCCAAGCCACAGACGGCGGCCAGCAGCGTGGCACCCGCGAAGACCATCCCGGCTCCGGCCGTACCGGCAGTGCGCCCGACCGCATCGGGCACGGAGAAGCCCCGGCGCAGCAGGTTGCGATGTCGCATCACCAGGAACAGCGCGTAGTCGATGCCCACGCCAAGGCCGAGCATCGTTCCCAGGGTGGGCGCCTCCTCGGGGATGTACACCAGGCGCCCGAGGAGGCCGATGATCGCCAGGCCCATGCCCACCGCGACCATTGCCGTGGCCAGGGGGATCACCGCCGGCCAGCCGCGGCGCAGTGTGAACAGCAGGACGATGATGGCCAGGAAGATGCCCAGGGCCTCTGAGGTCCGGGTGTCAGTCCGCGAGATCTGCGCGCCCAGGTAGCCGCCGAGGGCGACTCGCGCCGTGGGGGAGGCGTCCCGCGCAGCCTGCGTCGCGGCGGCGAGCACCTTGTTGCCCACGTCGATGTCGCCGGCGGCCTGCTCCGCGAGGGTCAGCTGGAGGATCGCGGCTCGTCCGTCATCGGCGAGCAGGTCGGCGTTGGCGTCGGGCCCGCGCACCGCGTTCACGCCGGGTACTGCCGCGACCGCATCCGCGACCGCCGCGAGGGTCGCGGCCCCCGAACCGGATCCCAGGTCGACCTCGTCGGCGACCACGAGGGGGACCGGCTCGGTCGCGGCCCCGGGGAAGGCCCGGTTGAGCAGGGTCTGCGCCGATGCGCTGTCCGTGCCGGCCAGGACGAACGGGTCCAGCGCAGGCGGCGGGAGCGTCCGGTCGGCGAACCGGACCCCGCCCAGCAGGGCGAGCCACACCACCACGACGAGGATGCCGCGCTCGGCGCACCAGCGCCCCAGTGCGTACAGCGTCCGCGTCACACTGCCAGTGTCGCCCCACCAGACGCAGGTGAGCCACGCGGGGGCGCCCGAATTGCCGCAAGATCGCGTCGGGTCCCAGAGGATCGTGTTCACTGAAACCCGACACGATCCCGTGTTGAGGCCAGCAACCCCAACCCGATCCGGGCAGTTTGGGGCGCCCGTCGTGGCGGTGGTTCAATGGCGGCCCCATGAGCAGCTCGCAGCCGGCCCCGGGTGGGGCCATGCCCGAACGGCGCGAGCCCGATGTGGCTGGTCCCGTCACCGGCGCACCGCAGGGCCCCGCCTTCGCACTCACCTCGGGGCACTACGCCACGGTGGTGGCGGTCTTCGTGGGTCTCCTGCTGATCTCCAACATCGGCGCGACGAAGCTGATCGCAGCCGGGCCGCTGATCACCGACGGAGGCGCGTTCCTGTTCCCCCTGGTCTACGTGGTCGGCGACGTCCTGTCGGAGGTCTACGGCTGGCCGGCGACCCGCCGGGCGATCTGGTTGGCGTTCGGCATGTCGGCCCTGGCTGCCGGGACCTTCTGGCTGGTGCAGCAGGCCCCGCCCGCCGAGGACTGGCCCAACCAGGATGCGTTCGAGGCTGTCCTGGGGTTCGTGCCCCGCATCGTGCTGGCCAGCCTGTGCGGGTTCCTCGTCGGGCAGATGCTCAACGCGTGGGTGCTCGTGCGGATCAAGGCCCGCACGCTGGAGTCGAAGCTGTGGGCACGCCTGATCGGCTCAACGGCCGTCGGGGAGTTCGCCGACACGCTGGTGTTCTGCACGATCGCGTTCTATGGAGTGATCACCGGCTGGACGTTCGTGAACTACGTCATCACCGGATACCTCTACAAGGTGGCCGTCGAGGTCCTGGTCCTGCCCATCACGTACCGGGTGATCGCCGCGGTCAAACGGCGCGAGCCGACCTATGGCGTTCGGCCGGAGCCGGAGCCTGCGACCACTCTCCGGGGGTAGGGGGACCGCTCCCGGCTCAGCTGGTGGATCCCCTGAACCGCGCAGTCAGGTCCAGGGTCGGGATGTCCCGCTGCGAGGCCAGGGAGACGTAGCGGCACGCCAGCTCGTCCTTGGCGACCCCGAACACCGTGCTGACCAGCCCGATCGACTCCGGGAGGTCCGCCGGTTCCACTGCGGCCAGCACCCGACGCCACATGGCCGTCTCGAGCGCGTTGAAGGCCGTCTGGACCTCGGAGATGTCGAACCCGGAGCTGAAGCGCTGCTCGGCGATGTCATCGGCGAATGCGATGACAGCTTCGAGGTCCCGTTGCTCGATCGCGGCTGCCACGAGGTCGAACAGGTCCTCGAGGGCGGTGTGGGTGAACTCCGCCCCCGCCGACTCGTAGTGCTCGATGTGCGAATGCTGCAAGTTGGAGAGCGCTTCTTTGACGATCTCCGACTCTGACCTCTTGAGGGTGGTCACGAGTTCCATCCCGGTGCCTCCTGACATCGACCCAATCCTTCCACTAGGGCGGGCGGCGATGCGCGCGGCCCCCTGCGAAACCCGCCGCAAGGTGGGTGAGCTCCTGGTCGTTCGCCGCGTTCAGCGCCCTGCCTGACCACGTCGCGCGTAGTACCTGCCCAGGAACTCGACCCGGAGCGCGTCGAAGTCCCCGTCCTCCAGGGCGCTGCGCATCCGGTCGACGAGGTCCACGAGGAAGTGCACGTTGTGGATCGTGGCCAGCGTGTGCGCGACCATCTCGTCGGCCTTGGACAGGTGGTGGAGGTAGGCCCGCGTGTGGTTCGTGCAGGTATAGCAGGAGCACTGCGGATCCAGTGGCTCGAACGCGCGCCGGTGGGCGGCGTTCACGACGTTGTACCGGCCGTCACGAGACAGGATCGCCCCGTTGCGGGCGACCCGTGCGGGCATCACGCAGTCGAAGGTGTCCGCGCCGGCGGCCACACCGGCGAACAGGTCGTCCGGCTCACCGATGCCCAACAGGTGCCGTGGTCGATCCTCGGGCAGCTCCTCGCAGACCCACCGGACGATCGTCTCGAGCTGAGCCTTCTCCAGCGCCCCGCCGATCCCGAACCCGTCGAAGTCCAGCCCGGAGAGGTCGCGGGCCGCCGCGCGGCGCAGGTCCTCGAACTGCGCTCCCTGCACGACCCCGAACAGCGCCTGGTGGGGGCGGTGGCTGCGCAGCTCGGTCAGGTGCTGATGGGCGGCAACGCACCGGCGGGCCCAGGCCGCGGTCCTGTCCACCGAGCGCTCCTGGTAGCCACGGGTGTTCATCAGCGTCGTGCACTCGTCGAAGGCGAACATGATGTCCGCGCCGAGCTGGTGCTGGACGAGCATGCTCGACTCCGGCGTGAACCGATGCCGGGAGCCGTTGATGTGGGAGACGAACGACACACCTTCGTCGTCGACGTGGGCCAGGCGCTCCCTGCCGGGTGCGATCACGTCGTCGGCGGTCACGGTGTCGGTCTGCATCGCCAGCACCTTCTTGAACCCCGCTCCGAGGCTCATCACCTGGAAGCCGCCGGAGTCGGTGAACGTGGGACCGGGCCAGTTCATGAACGCGCCGAGACCACCGGCGGCATCGATCAGCTCAGCCCCGGGCTGCAGGTACAGGTGGTAGGCGTTGGCCAGCACAGCCTGTGCGCCCAGGGCGCTGGCCGACTCCGGGAGCACTGCCTTGACCGTGGCCTTCGTCGCGACCGGGATGAATGCGGGGGTTCGGATCTGCCCGTGGGGGGTGGCGATCACACCGGTTCGGGCCATGTCGTGCGCGGTCCCGACCCGGAAGTGGAAGGGGGCCGCGGTCATGTGGGTCATTCAACCGCGCCCCATCCCGCGTGCGTAGGCTGAGGGGAGTCAACCAAGGAGGCTCCCATGACCAATCCTTACGCCCAGCAGCCGGGCATCCCCGCCGACGTCAACTCCAAGAAGATCCTGTGCGGAGTCATGGGGATCCTGTTCGGCGGCCTCGGGATCCACCGGTTCATCCTCGGCGACACCTCCGGCGGGATCATCCGGATCGTGATCACGATCCTGACCTGCGGCCTCGGCTCGATCATCGGCCTGATCGAGGGGATCATCTACCTGACCAAGACGGACCCGGAGTTCTACCAGACCTACATGGTGGAGCGGAAGGCCTGGTTCTGAGGCTCCGGCCGAACGACCGGGTTGGGGCGAAGTTCACCGGACCGATGCGCGCGCGACGCGCAGGGTCCGGGGCCCGGCCATCCCAGGGGCACACGCTGTGGTCATGCCGATCCCCTGGCCCACACGCACGACAGCACCAGACGGGCCCCTCACCGGGGCCGACCTCTCCGGACTCCGCCTGGTCCGCGCCGACCTGACTGGGACTGACCTCACAGGGACGCGCTTCGATTCCGCAAACCTCCGCCAGGCAGCGCTCGGCGGGGCGCGGGCGACCCGGGCCTCCTTCGTGAGGGCCCGCATGGTCCGAGCCGATCTGCAGGGGACCTTCCTGCGGGGGGCCGACCTGAGCTCGGCCGACCTGTCCGGGGCCTGCCTGCGCCACGCGGACCTCACCGGTGCGGTGCTTGCCGGCGCCAACATGTTCGGCGCCGACCTCCGGGACGCGGACCTCACGGGCGCCGACCTGCGGCGAGTGACCCTCGAGGCCGCGACACTGCGGGGTGCGGTCCTGTGCGGGGCGGACCTCACTGGGGCGCGGATGGCCACGGCTGACCTGCGTGCAGTGGACTGCGACGAGGACACCCTGTGGCCCGACGGCATCCTGCGCCCGCGCGCCACGGACCCCGTGCGCATGGCGCTCTGGCGTCGCCAGGAGGTCTGAGAGTCGGCGGCGTACCCCCTCTGCCGGGTTTGCCCCCGAGAGCCCCGCCGACCAGCGGTGCCCCGGGGCGGGATGCCACGATGGCGTCCATGGCCATCGCAACCCAGAACCCCGCAACCGGTGAGACCGTCACGACCTTCGAGGCGCACACGAGCGCCCAGGTGCAGGACGCCATTGCCACCGCACACGCCACGTTCCAGACCTGGCGCACGACCTCCTTCGCCGAGCGTGCTGCGCTCATGCACCGGGCCGCCGACCTGATCGAGGAGGACAACGAGTCGATCGCGCGGATCATGACCCTCGAGATGGGAAAGACCCTGAAGTCCGCCCGCGCCGAGGCAGCCAAGTGCGCCAAGGGGATGCGCTGGTACGCCGACAACGCCGAGCGGCTGTTGGCCGATGAGCCGGTCGACGCAGGCGCGGTCGGAGCCACCCAGGCCTACGCCCGCTACGCGCCGCTCGGTGTGGTGCTGGCTGTGATGCCGTGGAACTTCCCGCTGTGGCAGGTGGTCCGGTTCGCCGCCCCCGCCCTGATGGCCGGCAACGTGGGCCTGCTCAAGCATGCCTCCAACGTGCCGCAGTGCGCGGTGTACCTGGAGGACCTCTACCGGCGCGCGGGCTTCCCGCAGGGGTGCTTCACCACGTTGCTGATCGGCGCCCGGGAGGTGGAGCCCGTCCTGCGCGACCCACGTGTGCGGGCCGCCACGCTCACCGGCTCCGAGGCTGCGGGGCAATCCGTCGCCGCCATCTGCGGCGAGGAGATCAAGAAGACCGTGATGGAGCTCGGCGGCTCCGACCCATTCATCGTCATGCCGTCGGCCGACGTTGAGCGGGCCGCCGAGGTGGCCGTGACCGCGCGCTGCCAGAACAACGGCCAGTCCTGCATCGCGGCCAAGCGGTTCATCGTGCACACCGACGTCTATGACCAGTTCGCGCAGGCGTTCGTGGCCCGGATGGCCTCGCTCGTGCTCGGTGACCCCATGGCCGACGCCACCGACATCGGCCCGCTGGCGACCGCGTCGGGGCGGACTGATGTCGAGGTGCTGGTCGAGGACGCGCGGGCGAAGGGCGCGTCGATCCTGTGTGGCGGTCGGGCGCTCGACGGTCCGGGTTGGTTCTACGAGCCGACGGTCGTGGCCGACATGACCCCGGACATGGCCATGTACGCCGAGGAGGTGTTCGGCCCGGTTGCAGGGCTCTACCGCGTGGACTCGATCGACGAGGCCCTCGAGCTCGGCAACGGCACGAACTACGGCCTGGGCTCGAACGCGTGGACGACCGACGCTGTCGAGCGGGACCGGTTCATCCGGGACCTGGACTCCGGGGTGGTCACGATCAACGGGATGACGACCTCCTACAACGACATGCCCTTCGGCGGGACCAAGCGATCGGGCTACGGCCGGGAGCTCAGCGGCCACGGGATCCGCGAGTTCACGAACATCAAAGCGGTGTGGATCGGGTGATTCCGGGCGCGAAGATGCCCTGATCAGAACTTCCGCAAGGATTCTGCGGAACTTGTGCATCCGTTTGGAGGGCTGCGGGCGAAGTAGGGGATGAGAGCTCGAAACGGTCGGGCCCCACCCCTCATCAGGAGAACATCATGCGCAAGATCGCCGCTGGAATCGCCGCCGCTTCCGCCCTCGCCCTGAGCGCTGGGGCCCTCGCCCCCGCCGCCATGGCCGCCGACGACGGCACCAAGTCTCTGGCCGCCGTGCTCACGACGGACAACGGCACCTTCGACAAGAACTGGAACGACTACGACATCGTGACCCAGGCGGTCCTCGCCGTCCTCGCCGCCAAGCCGTCCTCAAAGGTGGGCGTGCTTGCCAAGGGTGACGTGGCCCTGACCGCCTTCATCCCCAGCGACCGTGCCTTCCAGACGCTGGTGAAGGACCTGACCGGCAAGAAGCCGAGCACTGAGAAGCCGACCTTCGAGGCTGTGGCCGGTCTCGGTGGCATCGACCTGGTCGAGACGGTCCTGCTGTACCACGTCGTCCCCGGCGCGACCATCGACGCGGCGACCGCCCTGAAGGCTGACGACGCGTACCTCGAGACCGGCGTTCGTGCGATCCAGGTCAACGTCAAGAAGGGCCCGGTCATCCGCCTGAAGGATGCGGACAGCGGCGCGCGCAACGCCCAGGTCAATGTGGTGAACATCAACAAGGGCAACAAGCAGATCGCCCACGGCATCGACCGCGTGATGCGGCCGATCGTGCTCTCCAACTGAAGCACGCCTAGCAGCACATTCACAAGCCGGTGGTCCCCAGGCAGGTTCTGGGGGCCACCGGCTTGTTCGGCTGCGGGTGCCGATACTTGGGCGGTGGCAGGGCCCCGGTTGTGCGCTACAGCCCTGGGCCGAACGTTCGCGGGTTCGCCAGGAAGTCGCGGATGGCCTCCCTGCCGGTGCCGCGGATCTCGGGACCGTGGGTGAACGCGGCCGTCGTGTACTCCAACGCGCCCAGGGTGGTCGCAGTCTCCTCGGTGAGCGCAGCGTTCGTGCAGAAGGCCAGAACCGGCCATGTGCGCCGGGAGCGCATGTTCCAGATGGCATCGCCGGTGATGAGCGTCCCCGAGGGCTCGTGCAGCAGGGAACAGTGCCCCGGCGTGTGACCCGGGGTGTGGTGCACCCGCAGTTGGCTGCCGTCCAGCAGCTCGCCGTCGGACATCGTCCGTGCCACGGGCGCCGGATCCGCGCCGGGCGTGCGCATGAGCAGCCGGCCCAGACGGAAGGACTCGTCCCGCGAGGGTGAGCTGCCGGTGCGCACGTACTCGGCGTCGTCGGGGTGCACCGTGATCCCCCGGCCGGTGCGGCGGGCCAGGTCGGCAGCTCCTCCGGCGTGGTCCGGATGTGCGTGGGTGAGCACGATCGTGGTCACATCGCTCGGGCCTGAGCCGATCTCCGTCAGCGCTGCAACGACGCGCGGGGGTGCGGTCTTCAGCCCGGTGTCGACCAGGGTGATGGATCCGTCCTCGGCGCGGATGAGGAACGAGTTGATGAGATCCCAGGGAACGGTGGGGACTCTCCAGAGGCCGGGTGTGAGCGGGATGGCAGCGGGCATGCCCGTCAGCCTAGGGCCGCCCGCCCTGGGGCCCTGCGGTCAGGCCTGGGGCTGGAGGGTCTTCGCGTCAGGATGTGCGATCACGTCCAGGACGTCCACCTGCGGGCGGGAGCTCGGGGAACGCAACCATCTCATCAGGGAATTCAGCATCAGAAACCTCCATCGCGGTACGGGTCGCACCTGGTTGGTGCACGAAGCCCGTGAGTTGACTCACGTGGACCTGCTATCCCCTCCGTCAATCCAGCATTGACGGCGTCGTCAATATAACCTTGACTGTGCCGAAAGTCCAAGTCCGCCTCTCAGCCACTAGGATCGTGTCGTGGCCGACTCAACGACTTCCCGACGGGTTGCAAAGGCTCTGGCGGCCCTGAGCGACGTCCCCGATCCGATGCCTCGACTCGCCGCCCTACGGCGGGCACTCGAGGGGCTGGAGAAGCTCGAGAAGGCGACCGTTGCCGAGGCTCGAGCCGCAGGAGCGACCTGGGGTGAGATCGGGACCATCTACGGAGTGTCGAAGCAGGCAGCCCAGCAGCGTTTCCGCCGTCGTTAGCCCAGAGACATCAGGCCTTGAGCTCGCCCCGCATCAGGGAGTTCTTCGAATGGCTCGGGTCACCGTCGTTGCTCTCCAGGGAGATGTCGACCACGGGGTAATCGGCCACTGACAAGCCCGGAGGGATCGTGAACGTGCCGACCGAACCGGCAGGCAGGGCTCCCAGCGCGACGAGTTTCGTCAGACCCTCATCCAGCAGCCACACCTCGTAGAAGCCGTCGCTGACAGGTAGGGACCGGGCATCGACGCGGACGACCTGCCCGTCGGCACTGTCCAGGACGGTGGCTTGGCCAGGGGAGGTGACAGGCTTGTCGGGCAGCGGGGCCAGCACGGCCTGGGCCACGAACTGCTCGTTGCTCACCTCGCCTGCGCCACCACGATCGACCGCCGACCACACCACGGCTCCGCCGATGACGGCACTGGCCACTGCCGCCACTGCCAACCCGCTCCAACCGGGTCCGCGGCTGCGGCGACCATCCAGGGGGATGACGTTGCTGGGGCTGGAGCCAGTGCCCGGTTCTGCGGCGATGGTCGAGGGCGTGGGCAGGGTGCGGAGGTTGGTGTCGATGTCGTCCGACCCGTCAACGACATTGACCAGAGCCAACTCCTGGCGGATTCCAGCCCAGACGTGGTCCGGGACCGCCGGAAGCTCAGCTGGGGCCTCGCGGCCGAGGGTCACGATCTCGATCAACTCGGCGACATCCGTGGCGCACAGGGTGCACGAGTGCAGATGCGCGGCCTGGTCGGCGGGGATGTCCTCACCGAGGGCAGCAAGTGCCAGGGTCGTCTCATCACAGTGCGACATCTTCCACCTCCATCCTTGCGCGCAGCCGTTCCAGCGACCGGCGTATGTGGCTCTTCACGGTTCCGATCGGCATCTGCAACCGATCGGCGATCTGGGTATGTGTCAGGTCCTCGTAGAACGCCATCCGGACGATCCGACCTGCGGGATCTCCCAGCCGCTCGATCTCGTCAGCGATGAACATCTGCGCGGCGACGCGCTCGGTGTCCGGGGGTGCGAAGTCGAACGCAGGCTCCACGGACTCGACCGCGGAGCGGACCTTGGCGTCGCGGGTCCGCGACTCCCAGTGATCGGCGATGCGTCGTCGCGTGATCGTCATCAACCAGCCCGGAAGCGACCCGGCTTCGGGTCGGTAGGTCTCCCGTCCTCGCCACGCATTGACGAAGACCGTCTGCGTGATGTCGGCGGCATCTTCGGCGTTGCCCGTCGATCGCATTGCCGTGGCATGGACCAGCCGCGACCAGCGGCGGTACGCCTCGGCCAGCGAGTCCTCATGGCCGGAACGGAAGCCGAGGGCGACCTCCGAGTCAGTCATCTCGGACAACATGGTCCCGATAGTGTCAAAGACTCGGACCTCATGGTGCGATCGCCCCGCTTCAATCAGCATCGGAGGCGCCATTACGCTCATCGCGGCTCCTCCTCGGGTGGTTGCAGTCTTCTCGAGCCCGTCAGCTTCATCCTTCAACCACTCCTTCGGGTGAAGGGGCCTGTTCGGATGCACCCGGGGGCAGGCAGTTCACGGCCGGACGTCCGTCCGAGGAGGTGGCTATCGAGCCCGATGGTGCAGCGTTCGCCGGGACTGATCGCGGGAGGATGCCTCGTGTCGGAGAACATCACGAGGGCTGAGTCGGTCGCCCGGGCAGAGCTCCTGCGAGTGCATTCGTACGTGATCGCCCTGGACCTGCGTGAGGTGGAGTCGATCGCGACCTTCGTCTCGACCAGCACCGTCCGATTCGCCGCTCGGCGACCGGGGGCGGCGACGTGGATCGACCTGCTGGCCGAGGAGGTGCTGTCCGCCGAGCTCAACGGCAGACCGCTGGACGTCACGGCTACGACGGTGCGCGGCTGGCTCTGGCTGACCTCGTGGCCGAGAACGAGCTCGTGGTGAGCGCTCGCTGCCGGTACATGAACACCGGGGAGGGGCTGCACCGATCGGTCGACCCCACCGATGGCCGGACCTACCTGTACACGCAGTGCGCGGCCGCGGATGCCCGCCGGGTGTTCGCCTGCTTCGAGCAGCCCGACCTGAAGGCCGCGTTCGCCTGGGACGTGGTGGCCCCGGCAGGGTGGGAGGTGGTCTCCAACTGCGCGACGCCCGATCCGACGGTGGTCGGGCCGGGACTGGCCCGGTGGGTGTTCCCGGAGACGCCCCCGCTGCCGACCTACCTCGCGGCGCTGTGCGCCGGGCCGTTCCACGTCGTTCGCTCGGAGTACGTGGGCCCGCGCGGCACCTACCCACTGGGGGTGTTCGCCCGGGCCTCGATGGCCGAGCACCTGGATGCCGAGGAGATCCTCGAGATCACCCGCGCAGGACTGGCCCACTACGAGCGCGCGTTCGTCGTGCCGTACCCCTTCGGCAAGTACGACCAGGTGTTCGTCCCGGAGTTCAACTTCGGTGCGATGGAGAACCCCGGGGTCGTGACCTTCCGCGAGGACGCCTATCTGTACCGCTCCCGGGTCACCGAGGCCGCCCGCGAAGCACGGGCCATGGTGATCTGCCACGAGATGGCGCACATGTGGTTCGGCGACCTCGTCACGATGCGCTGGTGGGACGACCTCTGGCTCAACGAGTCCTTCGCGACCTGGGCGGGGTTCGGGGTCGCTGCGTCGGCCGACCCGGTTCACCCAGGCGTGGACCGACTTCGCCCTGTCGCAGAAGGCCTGGGCCTACGTGCAGGACCAGCTGCCCTCGACGCACCCCGTGGTGGCCGACGTCCCCGAGCTCGAGGGCATGTTCCAGAACTTCGACGGGATCACCTACGCCAAGGGCGCCTCCGTGCTCAAGCAGTTGGTCGCCTACGTCGGGTACGACGCCTTCCTGGCCGGGGTGAACCGGTACTTCCAGCACCACGCGTGGGGCAACGCGACCCTGGCGGACCTCCTGGTCGAGCTGGAGGAGACGAGTGGACGGGACCTCGGAGCAGTGGGCTCGGGTGTGGCTGCAGGAGCCCGGGGTGACGACCCTGCAGGCGCATGTGGAGCGCGATGTCGAGGGTCGCTACACATCCGTGCGGATCGAGCAGCTGCCGGCCACCCGGCCCGCGGGCGTGTCCCAGGTGCTGCGCCCGCACCGGGTCGCCCTGGGCGTGTACCGATGGGCCGAGCTCGACGGCGCGCAGCACCTTGTCCGTGATGCCCGGATCGAGGTGGACGTGCCCGACAAGGTTGTGGACGTGCCCGAGCTGGTCGGCGTTCCGGCGGCCGACCTCCTGCTGGTCAACGACGACGACCTGACCTACGCGAAGGTGCGACTGGACCCGGCGAGCATGGCGACTGCACGGGCCGGTGTGGGCGACTTGGCCGATTCCCTGCCCCGAGCACTGGTCTGGGGCGCCCTGTGGGAGCAGGTGCGCGACCTGGCGATGCCGGCGCAGGAGTTCATCGACGTCGCGCTGACCGGCGTGGCTCACGAGGACCGGCCGGCGATCATCGACACCGTTCGCGGACTGATGGTCCAGGCCAGCACCCGGCTCGTGGCCCCTGAGCTTCGTGCCGACCTGGCGCGGCACGTGTGTGCGGGCACCGCCGCGATGCTGGACGCCGCCGAGCCGGGCTCGGACCGGCAGCTCGCCCTGGCCCGGCTGCACATCGAGTCGGCCACCGAGCCGGAGCGGCTCGCCCGGATGGGCGACCTGCTCGCGGGCCGCTCCCAGCTTCCGGGGCTGCCGCTGGAGGACGACCTGCGTTGGGCTTCGGTGATCCGGTGCGCGGCGCAGGGCGCGGCCAGTCAGGACCTGGTCGATGCCGAGCTCGCCGCCGACCCCACGACCAGGGGTGCGCAGTTCGCCGCTCAGGCGCGGGCGGCCATCCCGACCCAGCGGTCCAAGGCCGTGGCTTGGGAGGCTGCGGTGGTTGGCGGGCTGCCCAATATGGTCCTTGCTGCCACCGTCGCCGGGTTCGCCCACCCGGACACCCCCGCGGGGCTTCTGGACCCCTACCGGCAGCGGTACGTCGATGAGATCCCCGATCTGTTCTCCAGCCGCTCGCCGGGAGAGGCCCTCACACTTGCCCGCGGGCTGTTCCCGTCGATCGCGCCGGCGACGGTGGAGGCCGCGGACGGACTGCTGGATCGCGCCGACCTGCCCTCAGGGCTGCGTCGGGTTGTGCTCGAGAGTCGTGATGACGTGCAGCGTGCGTTGGCCTGCCAGGCGGTGTCGCGAGCCGCCGGGTGATCGGCGGGAATGCGGCGGCCGACTCTGGGGTAGAATAGGTGAAACATCAACTACCTACTCGGGAGTGCGCAATGGCCCTGCACGAAGAGATCGAGTTCGACCCCACCGCGAAGAGCGCACGTCCGCTGCGGATCGTGCCGGACATCGCACCCCTCGCCCTGGACGACGACGCTGCGGACCTGCTCTTCCGTGAGGCGCACACGGCCTACCGGTTCACCGATGAGCCGGTGACCGAGGCGCAGATGCGCGCAGTCCATGAGTTGGTGAAGTGGGCGCCCACAGCCATGAACGCTCAGCCCATGCGCGTCACTCTCGTGCGCTCGGTCGAGGCGCGTGAGCGGCTCATCGCACGGCTCGCCCCCGGTAACCGGGCCAAGGCGGAGTCGGCACCGCTGGTGGCCGTCCTGAGCTACGACGTCGACTTCCATGACGCTCTGCCTGAAGTGCTGCCCAGCGCCCCCAAGGCACGTGACGGGTTCGCGGATGAGCCCGCGCGGCACACCTTCGGCTCCTTCAACGGGGCTCTGCAGGCGGCCTACTTCATGATCGGTGTGCGCGCTGCGGGCCTGGCCGCCGGGCCGATGGGCGGCTTCGACAAGGCCGGTGTCGACGCGGACTTCTTCCCCGACGGTCGGCAGCGCTCGTTCCTGGTGGTCAACATCGGGCATCCCGCCGCTGATGGGCAGTTCCCGCGCAGCCCTCGACTGCCCTACGAGCGCGTGGTGGCGGTGGCCTGACTCCCCAGCCCGCGAGGACGGGCACCCGGCTCAGGGGTCGCGCAGCAGGGTGCGTGCCTCGTCGACGCCCGACCGCACGGCGTCCAAGGAGTTCGTCAGATCCTCCACGATGCGGGTCGCCTCCTCGGTGTCGTGCCCGGCCGGGCCAAGGGCGACCAACTCACCGCTGCGGGCGGCAAGCCCCTCCAACCCCACGGTCGAGGCCTGCATCTGGGCCAGCGCGGAGTCCCGGCGGCGCAGCAAGCGGTCCACGGAGTCGGCCTGGCCGTCCAGGGCGGCCAGCGCCTTCTCCTGCTCCCGCCGCACGTCGGGGTCGGTGGTGCGCTGCATCTGCTCCTGCAGCGTGGAGATCTCCTGGGCAAGGGCGTTCGGTCGCGTGGCGACGATGCTGGAGTCCAGCAGGGTGATTCGGCCGGACATCTCTGCGATGGCGTCGACCACAGGTCGGCTGTCGGTCAGGACGCTGCGGACCTCACCGGCGATCCACGGGTCCGAGGGGCGGCCCACGAGGTCCTCGAGCCGGTCCACGGCCGCGTATGAGCGGGCCAGCAGGACGGCCTGGATGCTGCCCCCAGGTGCCCGGGGGAGCCGGTCCCGTGGCGCCTCGATCGCGCGTGGTTCCTCCTCGCGGCCGCGGATCGCACCCACGGCGACCTTCGTGCCGAGGACGACGCTGCCGATCAGCAGGCCCATCAGGACGGCGGCAACGCCCATCTGGCCGGCCAGCACCGCCCAGGCCAGCCCACCGCAGACTGCCGCGACGAGCCACCCCCAGGGGTCACGGATCTCGTCGCGGGCGGACATGGCCCCAGTCTGCCCGGTTCGGGCTCAGAAGTTCGACAGCACGCTGGCCAGGACCTTCTCGATGCTCGCCGGGTCGTTGGCCTCGTAGTACGTTCCGCGAGAGGCCTCGGCGATGGCGCCGAGCGACACGGGGTCGGCACCCTCGCCGTACCCGATCGGGAACACCCGCACGCTGGTGTCCAGACTCTCGCCCTGCAGCTGTTCGAGCAGGCTGTCGAGGTCGTTGTCGGGCGGATACTCGTTCTTGCCGTCGGAGAGCAGGACGATCGCGTTGATGCGCGAGGTGTCGAGGTCGGCCAGCATCCGTTCCTGGGCCTGGCGCAGGGTCGCGTAGAGGGCCGTGCCGCCGTCGGGGAGCATGGCGGCCACGTCGGACTGCATCGCGGGGACCGACGTGCTGGCCGGCCCGACGGGCTGCATCTCCAGCCAGGGCTCGAGGTTCGGGCCGCGCTCGGTCGAGAACTCCCACAGGCCGACCTCGTCGTCGGCGGCGAACCCGTCGAAGGACGAGATGGCCGCATCCTGGGCAAGCGCGAGCTTGGTCTGGCCCGAGGACGTGACCAGCTCGCCCATCGACCCGGACACGTCCATGACGAACAGGACGTGTGCGCGCTTTCGCAGCTCGTCCCAGGACTTCTGCACGTCGGCCAGGACGGCCGGCGCGGGCGGGGAGATGATGTTCGCGGGACCGGCCGGCAGCATCCCGTTGGCCTGTGAGATGGCGGCACCCGGCTCGCCCTCGAAGGTCCGGAAGCCGGCGTCGGTGAAGGACTTCTGCTGCTCGGGCTCGTGCAACCACCCGAGGAAGTCACTTGCCGCCTGGCGCTTCGTGTCGTCGACCCAGTCTGCGTCCAGTGCGATCCAGGGGTTGTCCGAGAGCAGGGTCCCATCGGAGGGGTAGACCGCAGCCAGGGGGACGCTCGGTGGTGGCTGCTGGCCCAGGGTTGCGGGGTTCCCGGTGGGGTTGCCGAGGTTGTAGTCCAGGACGGACTTCTCCTCGACCGTGACCGCCGAGACGTAGGTCAGGCCCTGGCCGGCGGCTGCCTCACGGCTCATGTTCTGCAGGAAGGTCAACGTCGTGTCGCCGTAGTGGACCACGGAGGACTCCAGCTGCTTGACGAACGCCCGGGTGTCCGGGTCGGCAACCTGCTCGGACGTGAGGTCGCTGGAGACGCCTGTCGCGGCGAAGTAGGACGCGATCGTCGCATTGAGCCCGGAGGTGGAGAAGTACGGGTTGGTCTTGCCGAGCTTGAAGCGACCCCACTCGGGATGGTCCTTGCTGGCCCAACCCTTCGGCGACTTCGCGACCGCGGCGAGGTCCTTCCAGCCGATCTGCGCGTCCGGCCAGCCCAGGGCCTCGGCCATGGGCAGGGGCATCGCGATCACCAGGGGGGTCTGCACCAGGGACGGGCGCTCCTTGGGCATCGGGCTGGGGCGGTCGAGGTCGGTGGACCCCTGGTCGACCAGCACGGCCCACGAGCTCGACGCGGGGCTCCAGACATCGGGCCTGGGCCCGTCGACCTTCTCGTCCCAGCCGCGGGCCAGCGCCGTGGCCGCAGCGCCGCTCGCCTTGGTGGACACGGTCATCCACACGCATGCCCCGTCGACCTGCGGGCCCGACGCGTTGTACCGCTCGGCCAGCGTGCCCAGCAGGGCCGCCTTCTCGCTGGAGGCCACGATCGAGAGCGTCGTGCAGCCCGCGGGAGCCTCTGCCGCCTGCGTCGAGGACTCCGCGGGCTCCCCCCCGGCCTGCGCCTCGTCGCTGCCACCCCCGCCCACCCACTGGCGGACGACGAGGACCAGCACCACACCGAGCAGCCCCGCGATGACCAGCGGGATGATCGAACCGCGTCGAGCGGCCATGGGGGCCTCCTGGGTGAGCCGATGAGCCCATCATCGGTCACAGGGATCATCGAACAACAGAGGGCTGGCATTGACTGTGACGTGGCGGATCCCCTCAGATCCCCAACCGGGCCGACCACAGGTCCTCGGCGGGCCACCTGCGGGCCCAGGCGAGGTCGGCGATGTCGTAGAAGTCCACCGCAGCCCGCCCCGGGTCGTGGTCGGCTGGGGCCTGCAGCTCGCGCAACCCTTCGACGTCGAAGCCGTGGGCGCGCAGCACCCGGATCCACTCACCGTGACCCGGATGATGCTCGACACCGCCGCCCGGCCACCGGATCTCGCGGAGGTCGGCAGGGCCTCGCAGCAGGTGCTCGCCGGCTGGGCCGCCCTCGGCCGGGACGCACATCGCCGACAACGGGCTGTTGGTGAGGAACACCAGTCGACCACCGGGGCGCAGGATCCGGGCAGCTTCGGCGATCCACGCATCCGGCTCGCACCAGGCTGGGGCGCCATGCTCGCTGATCACCAGGTCGGCGCACCCATCGACCAGCGGGACGTGCTCGGCGTCGGCCTGCAGCAGCGCGAACCCCAGCCCGTGCTCGGCCTGCGCGGCCCGGGCTGTTGTCAGCTGAGCACCTGACTGGTCGATGGCGACCGTCCGTGCGCCGCGTCGTGCGAGCCAGGCTGAGACGTGGGCGGTGCCGCATCCCAGCTCCACGATGTCGAGCCCCGCCACGTCGCCCAGTACTCCGACCTCGGACTCGGGCGTGGCGAACAGCCCCCAGACGATGTCCGCCCGCCGCCAGAGCTCGAGGCCGTCGGCACCGGAGAACTGGTCGTTGACCAGGTCCCAGAGCTCTCGGTTGTGCAGCAGGTCCTCAGGTCGGGTCATGGCGACATCCTCCCCTGCTGTGTCGGCGCGAGGCCCGCACGAGCGCCGGCGCGACGCCTGCCCGCAGTGTCGGAGGCCATCGAGGCGTCGCCGACCGCCCGTCAACCAGCGAGTCACCGACTGGCCCCCTACCCTCGGGGCATGGACTCCACGCAGGTTCTCCGGGGGCTGCAACCCCTGCGTGGTGTCTCCCTGGCCGACATCGTGGAGCACTTCTCCCTGGAGGTGGTCACGGATTCGGGCGTCGACATGGCCAAGCGACTGGTGACGACACCGGATCTGAACCGCCCGGGCCTGCAGTGGGCCGGCTACTCCGAGCAGTTCCCCAGCTCCCAGATCCAGATCGTCGGCCGCGCCGAGGTCGGCTACCTGCTGACCCTGCCCGAGGAGGAGCGCTGGGAGCGCCTGGCCCAGTTCGCCCGCGTCGGGGTACCGGCCGCGATCATGACCAACGACCTGCCCGTCACGGACGGAACGGTGGCACTCGCCGTTGAGTTCGGCATCCCACTCCTGCGAACCCCGCAGGCCACCACGGAGTTCGCGGCCCAGCTCACCTGGTTCCTGGCCCTCGAGCTGGCCCCCCGGGAGGTGCTGCACGCCGGCCTGCTCGATGTGGCTGGCGAGGGGGTGCTGATCCTGGGTCGCAGCGGGATCGGCAAGTCCGAGACCGCCCTCGAGCTCATCCGCCGCGGGCACCGCCTCGTCGCCGATGACACGGTCGAGGTCCGCCGTCCCTCCGACCGCGACCTCGTCGGCCGGGCCCCAGGACTCGTGCGCCACTTCATGGAGATCAAGGGGATCGGGATCGTCAACCTCCGGCTGATGTTCGGCGTCGGTTCGGTGAAGGCGACCAGTGAGATCAGCATGGTGGTGGCCCTTGAGGCACTGGATCCGGCGCGTGACTACTCCCTGGAGCCCGACCGGATGGAGATCCTCGGGGTCGAGCTGCCCCTGGTGACGATCCCCGTCCGCCCGGGCCGCAACACCGCGATCCTCATCGAGACGGCCGCGATGGACCAACGCGCCCACCGGCTGCTGCGACCCAGCCGCAACGATCCCAGGGGTCCCGCCTCCGAGGTCTTCGGGAGGCTGGCGTGACCGGCCGGCTGGACGTCGACGGCACCCACAACTTCCGCGACGTCGGCGGCTACCCGGCCTCGGGGGGCACCACCAGATGCGGTCAGCTGTTCCGATCGGACTCGCTCGCGGGCGTCACCGCCGCGGGTGCCGGGGACCTCGCCGCGCTGCGGATCGGTGTTGTCATCGACCTGCGATCGCCGCTCGAGCGGTCCCAGGACCATTCGAGGTCCGTGCTGCCCGGGGCGGTGCACGTCTGGCTGCCGATCCACGGTGGCTCGAGGTCCTCGATCGTCGACGCCGACGAGGTCTTCAGCCTCGAGGCGCTGTACCGACAGGTCCTGACCGACTCGGCGTGGACGATCGCCACCGCCGTGTCGGTCATCGCCGACAGCGGACCGCTTCCGGTGCTCGTGCACTGCACCGCCGGCAAGGACCGGACAGGGCTGGTCGTGGCGCTGGCGCTCGAGGCCGCCGGCGTCGACCGGACGGCAGTCGTGGCCGACTACACCCAGAGCGCACTGAACCTCGACGGAGCCTGGATGAATGCGGCGATGAGCGCCCTGGTCTCAGGCGGCGTCCCGATCTCCCCGAGTCTCTTCGAAGTGCTCGGTGGGTCCCCGGACCATGCCATGAGTGGGCTGTTGGCCGGGCTCGATGAGCGGTACGGATCGGTGGTCGGTTTCCTGATGGCCCACGGGTTCCTCGCGGACTCCGTGGCGATGTTGCGTGCGAAGTTGGTGGTCTGAGGTGCCGGGACGATTGGGACGGGGCGATGCCAGCGGAGCGGGGCGTGGGCGAGCGGGGGCCGGGGCTGGCGGTGGGGCTGGCGGTGGGCGTCGGGATGAGCCGTCGGAGTACTCGATCCCGTTGACGGAGATCGTCGAACGGCTCGGCCTCATGCGGGTCGCCGGTGGCCACCTGGCGCTCGAGTCGATCCAGATCACGACCGCCGAGGTCAACCGTCCCGGGCTGCAGCTGACCGGCTATCTCGAGGCCTTCAGCTCGGACCGGCTGCAGATCATCGGCTGGATCGAGACGGCCTACCTGTCGAGCCTCGAGCCGGGCCCCCGTGCCACGCGCCTCGACGACTACTTCGCGCTGGGCTTCCCCGCACTCGTCGTGGCCCGCGGACTGCATGTCATGCCCGACATGGTGGCCGCCGCCGACCACCACAACGTCCCCGTGTTCGTCACCGAGATGGAGACCAGCCCGTTCGCCAGCGCCCTGACGTGGTTGCTGATCCACGCCCTCGCCCCGCGCAAGGTGATCGAGGCCGGCCTCGTCGACGTGCATGGCGAGGGGGTCCTGATCCTGGGCGACGCGGGAATCGGGCAGTCCGAGACGATCCTCGAGCTGGTGCGCCGCGGCCACCGCCTGATCGCCGACGACCTGGTGGAGATCCGCCGGATCTCCGGTGACCACCTGCGTGGCCGGCCCCTGCCCGATGCCGGCTTCGTGATCAGCATCCCCGGCGTGGGGTCGGTCGACGTCGAGGAGCTGTTCGGGATCGGCTCGATCCGCAGCGATGGGCGGATCACCGTGGTGGTGGTGCTCGAGTCCCGCGACCTGGACAAGGAGTACGAGCGGGTCGGGATCAACGAGCAGGTCCAGGAGGTGTTCGGCGTTCCGCTGGCGCGCGTGCTCATCCCGGTCCAACCCGGACGCAACCTCGCGGTGATCATCGAAGCCGTGGCGCTCACGCATCGCCAGCGCGTCCTGGGCTACGTCGCGGCCGCCGAACTCACAGGGCGCGGGTAGCAGGGGCTGACGCGGCGTCCACGCAGCGCCGCCCGCTGAATGGGGCGGCCGGACCATACCCTGTGCCCATGCAGGATCCGCGAGCCGACGACGGGGCGTTCTACCAGCCGTGGCTCGACCCCGACCGCGACTACGCGGCCGGTGAGCCGCCCACCTCGCACACGGGGGTGGCGGGCTCCGTGGAGAAGCGGGTGCTGGGGACGAGCCGGATGATCGACCGGCTGCAGGCCAGCAACGGCGTGATCGCGTTCACGTATGCGGCTTTCAAGAAGTACGCCGACGATGAGGGCAGCCGGCTGGCCGCGCTCCTGGCGTACTACACGTTCATGAGCCTGTTCCCGCTGCTGATCGCGGGCTTCGCGATCCTGAACACGCTGCTCGTCGGCCACCCCGAGTACGTGGATCAACTCGTCGCGAACATCGTGCCCCCGGAGTACCAGGCCCAGGTCACCACTGCCTACGAGTCGCTTCCCTCGGGTGGGGCGGCGTTCGCGGTCGCGATCATCGGCCTGCTGCTTGCGGGAACGGCGGGCGTCTTCTCGCTGTACGCCATGGTCAACCAGGTCTTCTGCGTGCCGTACCGGTTCCGGTACGGATTCGGCCCGCGGTACATCCGGGTCCTGCTCATGGTGGTCCTGATGGGCATCGGCGTGCTGGTGGTGACCATCGGATCGACGCTGGTGGTGCACGTCACCGGCTTCGCCTTCGCCCAGCGGGCGGCGGCATCGATCCTGCTCTGGCTCGTCGCCTCGGCGCTGCTGTACGCGGGGGCGACGTTCCTGACCCGTCGGTCACTGACCTTCGGCGAGGTGGGGCTCGGTGCCGCCCTGGGAGGGTTGGCCATGACGACGATCATCGGCTTGGGCAGCGCCCTGCTCGGTCAGTTCATCGCCAGCTCGTCGGCCGTCTACGGCGTGTTCGGCACGGTGGTCGGGATCTTCTCGGTGCTGTTCCTGGTCTCCAACGCCATCGTGTTCTCGTTCGAGATCTCGGTGGTGCGTGCCTGGCAGCTGTGGCCGCGCGGTGTCGACATCAACCTCCTGTTCCCCGCCGACGAACGCGCCTACGCCCTGCTGACCCTGATGGACGAGCGGATGCCCTCGCAGCGCAACGGCGTCGCGTTCGACGCCACCGGGCACGACGACGAACGGCGCACAGCCCTCGCATCCCTGATGCGGCGTCCCGAGGGGGTGCCGGTCCACCCCTACGAGGTGGGCGGCGAGGAACCGGACCGCCAACCTGCGGCGACCGAGGACTGACGGGACTCCGGCTCGGCGGAACGGGGGTCCGGGCTCCGGCTTGGCTACAGTCGCGCCGGGGGTGGGCTCCCCACCGGGTCCCGACCGTCGGGGTCGGACGCCCGGTCGCCACGGAGGAGGTCGGCACATGTCGGCTCTGGACATTGTCGGCTGGGTCAGTTCGATCCTCGTGGTGCTGTCGCTCATGCAGGCCCGCGTCCTGCGTTTCCGCTGGATGAACCTGGTCGGGGCCGCGATGGCCACCGTCGTCAACGCCATGCTCGGGATCTGGCCGTTCGCGGCGATGAACGGCGTGATCGCGGTCATCGACGCGTACTGGATCTGGCGGCTGAGCCGCGAGCGCCACGACGACCACGCCTACCAGGTCATCGAGGTCGGTGTCGATGATGCCTACCTGCGCCATGTCCTGGGCGTCCACGCCGATGACCTCGCCGCCACCCATCCCGGCTTCTCGATGTCGGCCGTCTCGGACGGTTCCAGCGCCACGCCTCGCGGGGCCGCCGCGGATCGCTCGGCGTTCCTCGTGCTGCGCAGCGATGAGACCGTCGGGATGGTGCTGGTCCGCGACGCCGGCGAGGGCGTCGGCGAGGTCGAGCTCGACTACGTCACGCAGCGGTTCCGCGACTTCACACCCGGCGAGTTCGTGTACCGGAAGTCGGGGGTGTTCGCTGAGAAGGGCTTCACCCGGCTGGTTGCGGATGCCGGGCCGGGCACGAGTGACCACTACGGCCGGGTCGGGTTCCAGCGCGTCGGCGATCGCTGGGAGCGCGCAGTCCGGGCCGCCGCGTAGGGGGCGGTTCAGGGTCGCCAACCCCGAGCCATCAGGGCGCGCCCGATCCGGTCCATCACGAAATCGGGGGAGCCGAATCCTTCACGTCCGGTCCAGCGCACGACATCGTGCCCGAGGTCCCGGAGATGTCCCTCACGGATCTTCTCGAGCGCGAAGGCGGACGCGTCGCGGTACTTGCCCTCGCCGTCGGCCTCCCCGATGACCATGTACTCCTCCCAGAGGAAGTCGGGGTAGGCATCGCCACCGGGAGTGCGGATCCGTGCCTGCAGCGTGGGAGCTGGGAGGCCGGCCAGGTGCATGTGCGCAGCCCCGAAGGATTCCAGGGGTGACTCCCGCCGGAGGTTCGCAAGCGAGAGCACAAGATCGAGGTGGCGGGCTGTGCGGGGCGATGCCGCATACGGCTGAGCTTCGATCAGTGGGCGCTCCGCGGCAACGCAGAGCCGGGCATTCCTGTAGAGCGAACGATCGAGGGACCCGGCGAGATCCTTGAGTTCGAGTCGCAGCGCGGCGTCGACGATCATCAACGCGTCCGGGAGTTCGAGCCCGGCGGCGACGTCGAGCGCCGTTCGCGATGCGGTCGTGACACGCAGGCCCTCCTGCGTGGTCATGACGTGGTGCTCGGGGACATTCCCCAGATGGACCTCGAGGCGCTCGGTCCGACGCGTGCGTTCCTGCGGTGCCCGGGCCCGAGTGACGTGGATCCGGGCCTCCGCAGACTGCTGGGTTCGCCGCAGTGGCAGCCCGAGTGCCAGGGCGGCTGTCTCGTGGCTCGCTACGCGGCCCGCGGCCACCACCTGCTCGGCCAGAGCTCGAAGCAGGTGCAGGGCCACCGGGTCATCAGGCATGGCTTCGCTGGCAATGAACACACCCTGGCGGAGGCGGGTGATCCGCCCTGAGCCCAGGGCGGTCTGTAGTTGGCGGCGCGAGACGCCACGTGCGGCGACGTGGGCGAAGGTGAACGGGGTGGAGGGCGGCGTCCAAGGGTCGGGTGTGCGCACGTGAACAGACTCGTCCAATCATGTGCCGTTGCCCATGGCCCGCGGAGGATCTGTGGATGGAGAACCACCTCCGAGCCGGTCCTCCGAAACCCGGGCGGTGACCTCGCCTGCGGTCGGCCCGGGCCCTCCCTCCGATCCGGACAGGCCCACCGCGCACGATTTGGGCGTTCACGATCGAGGTTCGGGCTGGCGTTGCTGTGACCGCGCATCAGATGAGCGTTATCGACGTCCTGGAGGTGTTCATAACGCCCATCTGATGTGCGCTCGAACTGGCTACCCCGGGATCCGCCTGGCTAACGGTGCAATCCGTGTGCGGTCCTCGCCAACGGGCCTCCGAGAAAGCGAGCGGCCCGGCCGGGCGAGGTTCCCTCGCCGGCCGGGCCGTGATCGTTCGGGTGGATCAGCCGAAGTGGACGGCTGCGGGTGCGTCCTCCTCGGCCGCGGCCTGCGGGCCGATCCGGATCATGACGAGCACGACCACGGCGGCGATCAGCAGCAGGACTCCGCCGACCATGAACGCCTGGGTGTAGCCGGCCGTGAGGGCGTCGGGAAGGGCAGCGTCGCCGAGGGCGGCGTTGGTCGCCAGATAGGCCGAGGTGGCGGTGACGGCGACGGTGTTCATCATCGCGGTGCCCAACGACCCACCCACCTGCTGCGAGGTGTTGATGACCGCGGAGGCGACGCCGGCGTCGTGGTTGCCCACGGCGTGCAGCGCGACGGTGGCCGTGGGGATGAAGACGAAGGCCATGCCCACGCTCATGATGACCATGGGCGGCAGGATGGCGGTCACGTAGTCCGACTCCGGGGTGAGGCGGGTCAGCCAGAACATGCCCAGGGCGGCGACGAGCAGGCCGGGGGCCATGAGCGGCCGGGGCCCGACCTTGGGCATGAGGTTGGCGGCGATGCCGGCGGCCAGGATGATGCCGAGACTGAACGGCAGGAAGGCGAAGCCGGCCTGCACCGGCGTGTACTGCTTGATGACCTGCAGGTACAACCCGAGGAAGAGGAACATCGCGAACAGCCCGGCGCCGGTGATCAGCGAGGACAGGTAGGCGCCACCACGATTGCGCTCGCGGACGATGCGCAGGGGGAGCAGTGGGTTCGAGGTGCGCGCCTCGATCACCAGGAACGAGCCGAGCAGGATCGCCGCGGCGATGAACCAGATGAACGTGCTCGGCTCGGTCCAGTTGGCGGAATCCGTGTAGCCGTCGGGGGCTGCCTGGGTGAAGCCGTAGACGAGTGCCACCAGGCCCAGCGTCGAGGTGATCGCTCCGGGGATGTCGTAGCTCGTGTTGCCACCGGCGCGGGACTCCCTGATCAGGTTCCGTGCGAACAGCAGGGTCACGATTGCGATGGGGGTGTTGACAGCGAGGCACCAGCGCCACGACAGGTACTCGGTGAGGACCCCACCCAGCAGCAGGCCGATGGCAGCGCCGGCACCGGAGATGGCGCCCATGACGCCGAACGCCTTGGCGCGCTCCTTCGGGTCGTGGAAGCTCACGCTGATCAGTGCCAGCGCGGCGGGTGCGAGGAGTGCGGCGAACCCGCCCTGCAGGGCGCGGGCGGTGATCAGCAGGCCCAGGTTGGGGGCGAGGCCACCGATGAGGGAGGCGAGCGCGAACCCGCCGAGGCCAACCATGAAGGTGCGCTTGCGGCCCGAGTAGTCGGCGATGCGACCGCCGAGCAGCAGGAAGCCGCCGAAGGTCAGGGTGTAGGCCGTGACGATCCACTGGACGTCCGCCGGGGCGATCTGCAGGTCGGCTGATGCACTCGGGATCGCCAGGTTCACGATGGAGGCGTCGAGGACGATCATCAGCTGGGCGATAGCGATGACGGCCAGCGCCTTGAACCGCCTCGGGTCCGTCGGGGGGACCTCGTTGGCCGAGCCCGCAGGGGTCTGGACGACGGGCGGGGCTTCAGCCGGGGCGCTCGGCGGATCGATCGAGGGCATGGGGACTCCTGGGGCTTGGGAACGCGGCTCTTGGTGCGGCGGCATCGGACCGGGATGGTCGCACGTTCAATCAACTCGCAAAGGGTAGTTGTTGTTCCCGACCCCGGCAGCCTGTTGCGACGAGACATCCGTCACGCGATCGAGCAGCGCGGCCAGTGGCTCGGGTGGCGCTTTCGGCGACCCCCCTGTCAGATCTCCGGGTCCCGCTCCGGGCGTGAGCCCCGGACCAGCAGGGTGACTCCCGCCATCACCGCCGCGACCAGGGAGGACGCCAGCGGGTTCGCCGACAGGCGGGTGAGGCCGCCCAGCGATGCCGGGACGTCCACGGTGGTGGTCATCGCCCAGGTGACGAAGCCCGCCAGGGCGGCGGTTGCCGTGACCCCGGCCACGAACGATCCACGGTGCCGGCGCACCCGCAGCACGAGCCCGACGAGGGCCGCCAGGAGGAGGCAGGCCGCGACGCCCCCGAGTCCGATCAACAACCCGGTGGACCATGTCGACAGCACATAGGGCTCTGGGGAGATCCGGGTGAGCCCGCCCTCGCCGGGCGCCCCGCCCGCGGCCAGCAGCACAGCACTTCCGAGCAGTGGGTAGAGCACGGCCAGGGCCACGCCCACGGCCGTTGAGCTCGTCAGCCATACGGCGCCCGCTGCGGCGATCATCGTGATCAGCAGCCCGGGGACGACGACCAGGCCGTACGCCACTGCTCGTCCGCCGCGCCACCACGGTGCGCCCACGGTGCTCACGAGGCCGACAAGAACGGCGAGGGCCGCGGCGCCCGTGACCGTTCCGGGGCGCAGCCCGCCCGTCCACCACCAGGTGAGGCCCTCGGTCACGTCGACGGTGCCGGCCTCGTTGGTCGTGGTCAGGGTCCGTTGCGACAACGCCACGAGAGCAGCCGCGGCACCGCCGGCGCCCAGACCTGCCCCGGCAACCCCGGCGAGGCCCACGCTCATCCGACGCAGGGGGACGGCCAGGACGACCGCCGCGGCGCCGGTGATGAGCAGCGGCGCCCCCGCCGCCCAGGTCGACCACTCCAGGCCGCCGGCGACATCGCTGGTCACAGTCGGCCGCCAGCCGCCCAGAAGGCCCAGGCCCGCG
>CAVTOX010000006.1:0-20831 GCA_963736425.1 uncultured Actinomycetes bacterium | reverse complement strand
GCTCATGGTGACCGAGCTGCGCGGGTTCGCCCGGGACTCCGGACCGGTGCTGGCACTGTTGGCGGGTGTGGTGATCCTCGTGGCCTGGGCCGGTGCGGAGGTGCTCACCCAGACGCTGCTCACGCGGGCCCACGTAGTGCGCCGCCGGATCCTGCTGGCTGCGATCTTCGTGACCATCGGCAGGCTCGGGATCGTCGTGTGGTCGGGCTTCTTCCTGGCGAAGTCGATGGTCCGGCAGGCAGAGGCCTATGGGCCCATCGGCGTCGTCTTCGCGCTGTTCAGCGGGCTGCTGGTCTACTGGGTCGTCCTGCTCGGTCGACGCTGCTGGCGGCGGTGCTGACCGACCCGGACGTCGGCGCGGGCCCGGAGTCCATGGTGGTGGACATCGACGTCGCCCAGGGCGACTTCTGAGCCGGTGCCGGCGGGCGTGACCGATCGGGTGGTGATCGCTCAGCCGTCGAAGCCGAAGACCTCGTCCAGGGGTGCGTCGAGGGCGCGAGCGATTCGAAAGGCCGCCTCCAGCGATGGCGAGTACTTGCCCTGCTCGATCGCGATGATGGTCTGGCGCGTCACGCCGACCTGGGCCGCGAGGTCCGCCTGGGTCATCTCGCCGTGCTGGAACCGCAGCGCCCGGATCCGATTGGTCACGTGGGTCGGCCTGCTCATCACCCGGGGCCCCGTCGGTACAGCACGATCCTGGTGACCCCGGAGCTGAGCTCGGCCAGCACCCACCACAGCAGGAGGACGTTGGCGATGTAGAACGGGTCGGCCCGGACCATCGCGAGCACCAGGGTGATGAAGACCCCCACGGCCAGCACGTAGCCGCCGACGTTGCCGCCGTGGAGGGCGATCATCTGGTCTCGCTCGTCTCGCTCGCCAGCCACGGCCGGATCGGACACCGCGATCGCGATCTGGCCCACCACCACCATGGCGACCAGGAGGATGACGGTGAGGACCATCATGGGCTGGTAGACGATCTCGGCGGCCGGCGTGGTCAGCGCCCAGCGGACGACGACGGCGAAGTAGATCCCGTAGGCGATCGCCATGGCTGTCGTCGTGGCGATGACGCTCTTCTCCTCGAACGGCATGTGACCTCCCGGAGTGACGTGCGCGGCCGTATGTGGCGTCTCCCCGGATAGCGTAAGCAATCTTTGACAGAGTGTAAAGCAGAGCAGACATAGCGAGCGCGGACGAGTGCGCTGTTGACATCGTTGCCCGGCGCCCGAAGACTGGCCGCAGCGGCGAAGGTCATGCCCGGCAGCGGAGACGTGGGAGGGTTGTGCTGTGGAGGATCGTGCGGTCCAGGGCCGTGGACGGGTCGGCTTCCGTCCGCCACTGACGTCAGTGCTGCCGGTTGCAGTCGTCCTTGTGCTGTTGGCGATCCTCTTCCCGTCAGAAGGCAGTTGGGTCTTTGTCGTGGTGTTCACCGTCAGTTTCGGGGTCATCCGTATGCGGCAGCTGTTGGTGCTGACCGATGAGCATCTCGAGGTGACGGTGTTGCGCACCCGGCGAATCCCGTGGGCCCAGGTGCAGGGGTTCGAGTCAGGGTCAATGGTCCGGGGCGGGACGCAGGTCCAGACCGCCTCGGGCGTCGTGTACTCAATTGCTCCGTGCTCCTGGTGGGGTGGCCCGGCGGAGGCAGCAGACATCGAGGCCCTCCGGCGCGAGGCGCGCGCGAGGAGTTGAGCCGGCGCTGCCCACAGCGTTCGCCAGCCCTTGACAGGGGTGCACGGATGCGACATGATTCGAACATCAGTTCGACAAGGTCGCCACCGTTCAGTGAGGTGGCCCATGGTCCCGGGCGTTGGTTCCGGGCGGCGCGGGTGCGGGCAGCTCGCATGCCATTGAGGTGAGGTGGGGGCAGTCGGCCCCGTTGAAGGTGAGGCCCGTTCCGAAGTCGTCGCCGCGGCTCACCTGGGTGTCCCCGCGGCTCCGTGGGGAAGGGGCAGCCGTGACCGTGCTGTGCGAGGTGGAGGCGCTCGAGCGCCAGGTGGAGTGGCTGACACAAGGGCTGGGCGACCGTCCGCCGGGTGACCCACCGCTGTGTGAGTCCCCGGTGGGTGACCTGGGAGAGGCCCTGCTCCGGTTGGGGAAGGTCGTCGAGCGACTTGGTGCGCTCCGGGCGGTGTGGGCTGACCAGTTCGAGTCCGGCGCGCAGTGGGCGGTCGATGGTGCCCGGTCAGGGTCCGCGTGGGTGGCCGCCAGATCGATCGAGCACCCCGCCTGCGCGCGGTCGCGAGTGCACGCGGGTCGGGACCTCCGGTCCCTGCCACGGATGGCCGACGCCGCGCTCCGGGGGGATGTCCGGCTCGGACATGTTCGGCTGCTGGCCGCAGCCGCCCGGGCGAAGCCACACCGGTGGGCAGCCCTGGCAGCAGTCGAGGAGTTGGCGACCAGAACTGCCGCTGAGGTCTCCGAGCCGCGCTTCGCCCGCTTCGTCGAACGGTGGGCCGCGCTGGTGGACGCCGAGCATGACGCCCAGTTGCGCGCACAGGGCCTCAAGGTCCCGGTCACCGATCACCACGCAGCGGAGCAGTCCGAGCGTCGTGAGCTGTTCCTGTCGCGGTATGGCACGGATGGCATGTGGGCGCTGTCCGGGACGTTGGATACCGAGACCGGATTGGCACTCTCGATCGCGCTGGAATCGGTGTGTGAGGCAATCCGCTCCGGGGGCCGCGACCGGGATCTCGCGCAGCTGCGCCACGACGCACTCGGGGTCCTGTTGGGCGGCGAGCTCTCCGCCGGGCTTCCCGTTCACAAGGGCGTGCGACCCCACCTGATGGTGGTTGTGCACCAGGACGGCGCCAGGGTCGCCAATGTCGCCGGCAGCGGGAGTGGGGGGATGCTGCGAGTCGGGGCAGTGGGCCTCGCCGCTCCATCGGCTGCCGAACTCCTCGATCGCACGGACGCGACGATCGGCGGACTGTGGCTGAGCGGGCTCACACGCCAGCGGCTGGGGTGCGATGCCGTCATCCAGAGGCTCAGCGTGGACGGCCACGGGGTCCCGCTGCGACTGGGTCGGTCAGCCCGCGTCGTTCCTCCCGCGCTTCGACGGGTCATCGACATCCGTGACAGGCACTGCGCGTTCGCTGGGTGCTCGGCGCCGGCGATGTGGTGCCAGGCCCATCACATGGTCCATTGGGAGGACGGAGGGCCAACAGATGAACGCAACCTGGTACTTGTCTGTCAGTTCCATCACAAGTCGATCCACGAGTGCGGTTTCGCCCTGGGGTGGTCACCCGATGGTCGCCGGATCGAGACCGCACGACCAGATGGCAGCGTGATCGAAATCGGTGTCGGCAGGCCGGTACTGGCGCTTCAGTAGGAGGATTCGCGGATCAGGGCCTCGGCCCAGCGCTCCACCATGGCCGGGGTTCCGGCGGCGATCACCACCTCGTCCACGCTGGTCGGTGTCGACTTGAGGACGGTGAGCGCGACGCGCGTCACGTCCTCCATCGGCCAGGGTCCGCGCGCGAGGATGGCCGGCAGGGCCATGGTCCGCGCCTGCCGAGCGTTGGCCGCGGCGACCGCCGCCCGGTAGGCATCGGCCAGCAGGTGCTCCGTGCCACGCGGTGGCTTCCACCGGGGCGCACTGACCGTGACCACGCGTCCATCGGCAGCCGCATGCGCGCCAGCGCGCAGGACGATGTCCGCCGAGGTGTCCTCGGGGCGCCCGAGAACCACCCTGATCCGAGGACTGCGCATGGCCCAACCGTCGCACCGAAGGGCAGTCCCGGCAAGGAGGGGTCGAAGGACTCTGTAGCCACACGCCTGCGGCACCTACCCTCGGGTCCCATGGGCACCCATCACATGTCAGCAGTGGACAGCGCGTGGCTCCGCATGGATTCGCCGGGCAACCTCCTGGTCGTCAATGCCATCTTCTGGACGGAGGAACCCGCCGACTTCGATGCGTTCCGGACCGTCATCGGGGAGCGGATGATCGACAGGTTCCCGCGGTTCCGCCAGCACCCCGCGCCGTCACGGATCCCGATGGGCCGGTCCGAATGGGTGGACGACGACGACTTCGACGTCGAGCATCACTACCGTGAGGTGACCCTCGACGCGCCCGGTGACGAGGCGACTCTGCAGGCCTATGTGAGCAGCCAGACCGGAATCCCCCTGGACCCCACGCATCCCCTGTGGGAGATCCACTTCATCTCCGGCTTCGGCGACGGTTCGGCCGCGTTCTTCCGCATCCATCACGCGATCGCCGACGGGATCGCGTTGACGCGCGTGATGCTGTCCCTGACCGATGACGGCCCGGAGGACTCGTTCAAGGAGGTGCGCGACCCAAGCTCGACGCAGAGCCTCGTCGATGCTGCCGGGTGGCTCATCTCCAACAGCCTGGGACTCGTCCGGCACCCCACGCGCATCGGCGGTGTGGTGCGGACAGCCCTGCATGACACCACTCGCCTGGTGCACCTGGCGACGCTCTCGACCAAGCCGAAGTCTGTGCTCAGCGGAAAGGTGGTGGAGACCAAGCTGGTCACGTGGACGCCGCCGATCCCGCTCACGGAGATCAAGGCCATTGGGGCGCACGCAGGCACGACGGTGAATGACGTCCTTCTGTCGGCCCTGGCCGGGGCCCTGGGCGATTACCTGAGGGAGCGCGGCACGCCGCTGTCCGACGTCCGCGTCATGGTCCCCGTGAACCTGCGCCCGCTGGACGCGCCACTGCCCCCCGAGCTCGGCAACGAGTTCGGCTTCTACTTCGTCGACCTGCCCACGGGGTCCATGCCGCCCCGCGAGCGGTTGGACGTGATGCATCGCCGCATCGAGGAGATCAAGGGATCGCCGGAGGCACTTGTGGCCTTCGGGGTGCTCGCTGGGCTGGGAGCCTCGCCCCAGCTGGTCGAGGACATCGGAGTCGCCTTCTTCGGCAGCAAGGCCGCGGGAGTCGTGACCAATGTTCCCGGGCCGCGCACGCCTGTCTTCCTCGCGGGGGCCCGGGTCGCCGGGCTGATCGGCTGGGTCCCGCGCGCCGGGGACATGGGGTTCGGGGTGTCGATCTCCTCGTATGCGGGGCAGGTGACGATCGGGTTCTCCACCGATGCCGAGCTCATTCCCGACCCCGACCGACTCCAGCAGCTGGTCCTGGATCAGGTCGCCCTGATGCTCAAGATCGGCCGGCGCGCAGCCACGCGGCGTTCGCCCACCGCGAAGGGCGTGCCTGCCACGGCGTGATCCGGCCCAGCCCCGCTCAGAACCTGAGGTGTGGGTGCTCTCGGGAGCGGCCCTGGAACGACAGGATCTTCGGGTTGGCCACCATCCCGTCACGGATCTCGATCGCCCGGCCGATGGTCGCGTCGGCGTCCCACGCCGCAGGCCCCTCCATGACCGTGCGCACGAACGGGATCAGCGCCTCACTGATGCCCCAGGTGGCGCTGTTCCACAGGTAGCTGGGGCTGTGGTCCACGCCGTAGTAGGCCACTCCGTCGCCGACGGTGAGCATCGGCTCCTCGAACGTGGTCGGCCTGGCGAAGTCGAATCCCATCCCCAGGTCGCAGGACACATCGACCAGCAGGCTGCCCGGGGTGAAGGCATCCAGCTCGTGGGCGGAGACGAACATCAGGGGGGCGTCGGTGTCCTGCAGGACGCAGTTCACGACGATGTCGTGCTGGGCCAGGAATGCCGCCGTGGGCACCGGGCCGTCCGGCGTGAGGACCACGGTCCGGGTGGGGTCCGCATCGGTGCGGTCGAGGTGTCCGATGACGACCGACGGGATGGGTGAGGCCACCGCCGTGATGTCGCGCATGGTGAGCACGGTGACGTCGTGCACGCCGAGGGCCCGCAGGCCGGTGATCGCCCCGCGGGCGGTGTTTCCGAACCCGATGACGACGGCCTTCAACTGGCGGCCGTAGTGCCCGGTCGAGCCGATCAGGGTCATCGCGTGCAGCACCGAGCAGTAGCCGGCCATCTCGTTGTTCATGTGGAAGACGTGGACCATGAAGTCCCCTGACGGGGTCCAGTGGTTCATGGCCTCCCAGGCGATCAGGGTCAGGCGCTTGTCGATCGCGATCTGGGTGAGGTCCGGGTCCTGCACCGCATGCGGCCACCCCCAGAGCACCTGGCCCTCGTGGAGCTCCCTCAGGTCGTGCAGCGTCGGCTTGGGCAGCAGCACGATGTCGGTGCCGGCAATGACCTCATCACGGGCGGCCATCCCGGCAACCAGGGACGCGAGGTGATCGTCGGACACGCCGAAACGGTGACCGTAGCCACTCTCGAGGACCATGCGCGCGCGCAGGTCCGCATCGATCCGCTCGACGTGATGTGGGTGGATCGGCAGTCGGGACTCGTTCTCCTTGCTGGACGTGGACAGGACTCCGAGCCTGAGCTGAACCATTGTCGTCTCCCTCATCGTGCCGATGTCCGCTATCTGGACAATGCCACTCCGGCATGGCGGGGCGCCAACCGCGAGGGAGCTGACCAGCATGACGGGGTTCCCGACAGCTTCGCCTGACCATCTCGACGAGGATGCATGCCCAGGGGCAGGGCTGCCCCTAGCCTGTGGCGATGATCGATCTGGGTAGGAATGTGACCGTGGCCGACGTCGACCGGATGGAGTCCAAGCTCTTCATCACCGCGGGGGCGGACCGCAGCCGCAAGTGGTCGGCGTTCTGGGTGCTGCTCGTGCTGGCCGCGATCATCGCCTCAGCGGGTGTCGTGGCCGACTCCACGGCCACGGTGATCGGCGCCATGATCGTGGCCCCGCTCATGACCCCCATCCTTGGCACGGCGCTCGCGCTGGTGCTGGCCGATCGCCGGCACCTGCTTCACAACGTCGGACTCGTCATCGCGGGGGCGATCGTGGTGGTCGTGATCGGGTACCTCGTGGGACTGTCGCACGCGGTCGACGTTGTGGCCGCCACGAACTCGCAGGTGGCTGGCCGGGTGAGCCCGAAGCTGATCGACCTGACTGCCGCGCTGGCCACAGGGGTCGTAGGAGCCTTCGCCCTGGTTCGATCCGACGTGTCGGACACCCTGCCCGGTGTTGCCATTGCGATCTCCCTGGTACCTCCCCTGGCAGTGGTGGGGCTGACACTGGAGTCGGGCCAGCCGACCGAGGCCGCAGGTGCCCTGCTGCTGTTCGCCACCAACGTGGCGGCGATCATCGCAACCGGCACCTTCGTCCTGCTGGCCTACCGCGTCCGACATGTGGTCGCGGCCTCGGGTCGGCCCATCGCCGCGGTGTCGAAGGGGACGATCGCGGTGGTGGTCGGCGCTGTGCTGCTGATCGCTGTGCCGCTGGGCTGGGGCACCCTGACCGCGGCCGTGGAGCAGCAGATCGTTCACCAGGCCCAGCCTGTGGCCGAGCAGTGGGCCGAACAGGAGGGGTGGATCATCGTCAGGGTGGCCTATCAGCAGGGGGCCCTGGTGATCCAGGCGCTCGGGTCGCCGCCGGAGGCCGACGCCGATGCACTGCGCGCCGACCTCGACGCGGCCGGGCTCGCCTCCGTGGACACCGAGGTCACCCTCGTGATCGGCGGGACCAAGGAGTTCCCGGGGAGGTGACTGGTCGGCGGGATCCCGGGGACGCTCGGCTCAGGCAGCCAGGCTCCACAGGCCCTTGAGTACCAGGACGACGGCGACGAACGCACCCATCCCGTAGGTCACCGTCCGGTTGTTGGCCAGGATCCAGGTCCGCCACCCGGCATACACCTCGGGTGCCTGATCGCGCCGGACCACCAGGACAGCCAGAGGTGCGGCGACGCCCAGGGATGCCACCAGGACGAAGACCACTCCCATCAGGGCCAGTGACGTGTCCGTCAGGCCGATCTGGAGCATCTCCGTCGCGGCTGCCACGACGATGAAGTAGTTCGGCAGGAATCCACCGAGGATCAGAGCCAGGATCCAGGGCATGCTGTCCAGGCGCCCCATCCACGACGGTGTCGGGGCGGTGGTTCCCGCGGTCCTGCGCCACCGGGCCGCCAGGACCCCGGCAAGCAGCAGGCCCAGGCCGATCTCCGCCGCGGCTGTGGCTGTCGGGCCCGAGGTGCTCGGCGTGTCCGGGGCCATGGCCACGGTGATGGCCATCACGGCCGAGAGGGCTGCGATCCAGCCCACCACGTAGGCGACCTCCTTGGCCAACCCGCCACGCGTGGCGACCAGGATGATGCCGGCCAGCACGGACCACGGCTGCGCAGCCAGTGCGAGCGCCATCAACAGGAGGGTTGCCATCGACGCTGCGTCCATGGGGGGCCACACTACGGTCAGGGCCGAGCGCCCCGACGTCGACGCGACGCTACCGGCCGTTCCTTGTAGGGTTTCAATCGTTGTTGAACACGCCGACCGGGAGGGTCCCGATCGCAGACACGGGAAAGGGTCACGCTGTGACTGAAGCTCAGATCGAAAGTGCCGGGGGGATCGAAGTCGGTCCCGTCGACGTGGTTGTCATCGAGTTCGCGGACGCGAAGTTCTCCGGTGAGGGTCTGCCGATCCTGCTGGACCTGGTGGCGAAGGGCACGATCCGCATCATCGACGCCGTGGTCATCAAGGCCAATGATGACGGCAGCTTCGTGAGCCTGTCGGTTGAGGACCTTGACGCCGAGGGTGGTGCGTGGGACCTCGTCAGTGGCTGGAGCTCCGACGTTCTGGGCCAGGACGACTTCGACACCGTCGGCGCGATCCTGCAGCCCGGCGCCGCCGCGGCCATCATCATGTACGAGAACACATGGGCAGCGCCGTTCGCCGCCGCCATGTTGCGGGCCGGTGGGCAGGTCGTCGCGTTCGACCGGATCCCCGTCCTTGACGTCATCGCCGCACTTGAGGCAGCCGAAGACCCCGAGATCGAGAGCTGAGAGGTACAGACATGCCAGGACTCATCCGCGGGGTTGCCCGCACAGCAGCAGTCGTGGGCACCGCAGGTGCCGTGAACCACCACCAGCAGCAGAAGTGGGCTGCGAAGGACCAGCAGGCTGCACAGGCGGAGGCCTACCAGCAGCAGCAGTACGCCCCGCCGCCCCAGCAGTACGCCCCGCCGCCCCAGCAGTACGCCCCACCGGCCCCGGAGCCCGCGGTGGACCCGACTGTGGAGAAGATCAACCAGTTGGCGGCGCTGCACTCGCAGGGGATCCTCAGCGACGAGGAGTTCGCCTCGGCCAAGGCCAAGGCGCTGGGCATCTAGCCCACTGATCGCCAGTGGGTGGCGCTTCCCCGATGTGGGGGGGGCGCCACCCACTGCACAGAGCGCGGTCGAGCGCAGTAGCGTCGAGCGCGTGGAGACATTGGGGCAGGCGCGGATCCCTGATTGACGAAGGAAGAGTCATGGTTGGTGTGGTGGGGAAGTTCTTCGAAGCCCGTGCGGGTCTGGGTGTGGCGGAGCGTGCGGGGATCCTGGCTGGGTCGACGGTGGTGGGTCGGTCGTTCAGTCGTGGGTTGATGCCGCGGACTACCTCGGACCAGGCGATCATCACGGGGGTCTCGTCGGCGTTGAACTATGGTCTGACGGCGACGTCGCAGTCGTTGATCGAGTCGGTGGCGTTGCGGGTGGCCGGGCAGGGTCCGGACTCCGCGGAGCGGCGGATGACCCAGCGCGGGGTGATCTTGGCTGGCGACGTGGCCGCGATGGGGATCGGTGTGGCGGCGCAGCGTTTCCTCGCCCACCGCAAGGACGAGCCGATCGCCCGCGCGTGGGGTCGGACGTTCAGCTGGCGCCTGGCCGTGGGTGGGATGGCCGGGGCGATCGTCGTCACTGCCGACATGTTGTTCGAGGGTGTGGGTGGTGACCAGCGGTCGTGGACCCGCAACGCCCCGATCGCGCTGCCCCTGGGCGCGGGCCTCGCTGCGTGGCAGTACCACCGGCTGCGCACGAAGATGGTGGCCGAGGGCGTGACCCACGACGCCGAGGGCGAGGCGCTCGACGACTCGCAGGGTGTGGTGGTCGGCAAGGCTGTGGGCGTTGGCGCAGGTGTCTCGGTGGCCCTGTTCGTGGCGGCCAAGGGCGAGAAGATGTTCGCCGGTGGGGTGGGTTCGGTCCTGACGTCGATGAACCCGCGGATGGAGTTGATCGGTCGCCCGGTCGGGCATGCCACGGCCCTCGGGCTGTTCGGCTTCGCCGGTTTCAAGGGCCTGCAGCACGTGTTCGCCTCGGCGGAGACCACCGGCGACGCCGTGGAAGCGGCCTATTCGATGGCCCCCACCTCGGAGTACGTCAGCGCCGGGCCGCGCAGCGCGGTGCCGTTGGACACGATCGGCCGCGAGGGCCGGCGGTTCGTCAATATGGCGTTGACGGTCGAGGAGATCGAGGCCGTCATGGGCGCGCCGGCAAAGCCGCCGATCCGCGTCTTCGTCGGACTCGAGACCAAGAACACCACCAGCGAGCGCGCCGACATGGCCATGCGCGAGCTCGAGACGTTGGGAGCGTTCGAGCGCAAGCACATCGTGTTCATGTCCCCGACCGGCACCGGGTACCTGAACTACGTGACAGCCGAGTCACTGGAGTTCCTGACCCGTGGCGACATCGCGCTGGTCGCGATGCAGTACTCGCTGCGCCCGTCACCGCTGTCGCTGTTCAGGGTCGGGATCGGCATCGACCAGAACAACGCCTTCCTGCACGCCCTGAAGTGGCGGCTGGCCGCGATCCCGGAGGAGCAGCGACCCCGGTTGCACATCTTCGGCGAGAGCCTGGGCGCACAGACCTCCGAGGACATCTTCGCCGAGGAGGGCACGGAGGGCCTGCACCGCGTGGGCATCGACCGGGGCCTGTTCCTCGGTACCCCGGCGGCCACCAAGTTCCGGGCGAAGTGGCTCTCGGACCCGGCGGGCATGGACCCCGAGGGCGAGATCATCGAGGTCGACAACTACCAGGAGTACCTGGACCTGCCCGAGGATGTCCGCGCGCGTGGCCGGTACTTCTTCCTGACCCACCACAACGACTCGATGCCCAAGTTCTGGTTCCCGCTGGCGGTCCAGGCCCCCGCATGGATGGGCCCGGCGGAGACCCGGGAGCCCGGGGTGCCGAAGGAGACCGCGTGGCGTCCGTACATCACGTTCCTGATCACGTTCATCGACGTGAAGAACGCCATGAACGTCATCCCCGGGCAGTTCGTCGCCAACGGCCATGACTACCGTGCCAGCCTCGCGCGGTTCACGTCGCTGGCCTACGACCTTCCCGCCGACGACGACACCATCACCGAGCTGAACAAGGTTCTCGCCGCCCGCGAACTCAAATGGGCCGAGCTGCGGGTCATCGACCAACAGTTCGCCGACGCCGATGCCGAGGTCAAGGCGCAACTTGCCAAATGGGGCGTCGACGCGACCGCGCCGATGCCGGTTTCCCGGGTCTGAGGCTCAGGCCTCCTCGGTCTGGACCTCGTCTGCGCCCTGATCCGGGCCCGTTTCCTGGTCCCCATGCTCGGATTCCAGGTCCGGGGTGTCGGGGCCGTGGTGGCCGTCCGTGGAGTCCTCGCTGACGTCGTCCCGGGCGTCCTGGTCGACATCGACCTGGTCATCACCGCGCCCACCGGAGCACCGATCCGCGCCCTCCTCGCCGTCGAGATCGTCGTCACCGTCGCCGCCGCGCAGCACGTCGGTGCCGGGACCGCCGCGGAGTCTGTCGTCGCCGGCACCGCCGAACTCACGGTCGCGGCCGTCGCCGCCGAGGATCTCGTCATCGCCCCTGCCGCCGCGCAGCCGGTCGTTCCCGGCCCCGCCGAACAGGCGGTCGTTCCCGGCTCCGCCAAGGACGATGTCCACACCATCGGAGCCGCAGACCAGGTCATTGCCCCCACGGGCATGCACCACGTGCCGGCCGACACCGGTCACGACGATGACATCGTCGCCTGGAGTTCCGCGTATGTGCCGGGCGCCGGAGACCTTCGTCGCCGCAACCCCCGCGCACGTCGGCGGCTGAGGGATCTCGTCTGCGGTGCGCACTGTCGACGCGTGTGCAGCGCCTCCAAGACCCATGGCGAGCACGCTCACGAACATGACGGCCGAGCCGACGCGGGTGCTGGCGTGTGTCATGGTTCCTCCCGGGGCGTGGGCTCAGGAACGAGTCTGATGCACGGGGTATCGGCGGTCGGATCTGGTGAGTGCAGGCCATTCACCCGCTCGCCGCAGCAGCCGAGCGCTGGGGAGGACCCGGTCCCAGGGGACACGGTGGAAGCGCCAGAATCCTGCGTCGATCGGCAGGATCTCGACGTCTCAGACAGTCGGCAGCGGCGCGGTCGCAGTGGCGGCCACGTCGTCCACCTCGAGGAAGCCGGAGGTCTACCCTGAAACCCATGCGTGAGCCCAGCGCGGCGTTGACCCCGCAGCGCCCGGCACCCTGGCCCTGGACGGGGAGCGACGGCTCGCCGGACTGTCGGTGGTGCTCTACGTGACTGAGCACCACTTCACCGCTGAGCTGTGGCTGTGGGACGCCCGCAAGCAGGACACCTGGACGTTCGTGACCCTGCCGCCCGACGTGAGCGCAGCGGTCGAGGACGAAGCAGACGGACAGGGCCCCCGCGCTGGGTTCGGCTCGGTTCGAGTGGAGGTTCGGATCGGCCCGAGTACGTGGCGCACATCCCTGTTCCCCGACAAGGCCTCGGGGTGCTTCGTCCTACCGGTCAAGCGGGCTGTCCGGCAGGCCAATGGCGTCGAGCAGGGCGACCCGGTCGAGGTTGCACTCCGGCTCCTGTGAAGGGAGGCTCGCGACTCGCGGAGCCCTCCCGGTCATCACGTGGGCTTGTGACACCCGGTCACGGGGGAGGAGGCGACTACGCTCGTGGGCATGACGGTGTCTATCGCCGCGTCCGGGCTCACCCGTCGTTTCGGGGAGCTCACGGCCGTGGATGCCGTCGACCTGAGCATCGCTCCGGGCACGCTGTTCGGGTTCCTGGGCCGCAACGGCGCGGGGAAGACGACCCTGATCCGGATGCTGCTGGGCCTGATCCGCCCGACAGCTGGCGAGGTCTCGATCCTCGGGCGTGCGGTGGACTCACGCGGGGGGCTCGCGGGTCCCTGGGCTGATGTCGGCTACCTGGTGGACGGCCCGGGCCTGTACCCCGATCTGACGGCACGGGACCACCTGCGCATGTCCTCGGCCTACCGTCAGGTTCCGCGTGCCGCGGGCGACGAGATCGTCGAGAGGCTGGCCCTCGGCCGGTACCTCGACGTCAGGGCTCGCGCGCTCAGTCAGGGCAACGGCCAGCGCCTCGGGCTCGCGATGGCCCTGCTCCATCGCCCGAAGGTCCTCATCCTCGACGAGCCCACGAATGGGATGGACCCGGCAGGAATGGTCGAGATCCGTGGCCTGCTGCGCGGCCTTGCCGACGACGGGACCACGGTCTTCATGTCCACGCACATCGTCTCGGAGGTCGAGCGGATGGCCGACGAGGTCGGCATCATTCACGATGGGCGGATGGTCGATCGGCTCAGCCGGTCGCGGCTGGCCGCGCTGGGCCGGCCCCGCCTGGTCGTGACGCTGGCCTCACCGGAGTCAGCCCGCCGCGCCCTGGCGGCGCTGTCGGCTCGCGGGATCGCGGCCGGCGACGCCGAGGCGACGGTGACGATGACTGGCCCAGGGACCGTCGACCGGCCCGAGGATGTCGCCCGTCTGCTTGTCGGCGCAGATTGCCCACCCCGTGCGATGGCCGTGGTGTCCGACTCCCTCGAGACCCACTTCCTCGAAGTGACGGGTGGGACCCGATGAGTGCCGGTTGGTCGGCCGCGTTGGCGAACGAGTGGCTGAAGGTCCGGCGGTCCCGGGTGCCGCTCGTCACCTTCGTCGTGCTGGCCATCGGGCCGCTCGCCGGTGGGTTGTTCATCTACATCGCCGCCGACCCGCAGCGGGCCAAGGATCTGGGGCTGCTCGGGCAGAAGGCCGAGCTCTCGGGGATCACTGCCGACTGGTCGGGGATGCTGATGTTCTCCACGCAGATCGCCTCGGCCGGCTCGCTGCTGCTCTTCTCGTTCATCGCCACATGGCTGTTCGGCCGGGAGTTCGTCGACGGGACAGCGCACTACCTGATGTCGCTGCCTGTGTCCCGGAGTGTGATCGTCGGCGCGAAGTTCGCCGTCTACGCGGTGTGGGCGGCGCTGCTGGGCGTGTGGCTCACGGCCGTGACCTTCGCGGTTGGGCTGTTGATGCGACTGCCGGGGTGGTCTGCGTCGTTGGCCCTCAGCAGCGCCTCAGGGACGTTCCAGGCCTGCTTCCTCACGGTCCTGGTGATCACCCCGATCGCGTACGTGGCCAGCCGCAGTCGTGGCTACCTCGCCCCGCTGGCCAGCGCGTTCGGACTCCTCGCGCTGGCACAGGTCGCGGCGATCCTCGGCTGGGGCGCCTACGTCCCGTGGGCGATCCCGGCGATCGCTGCGGGCGTCGCGCCCGACCAGGATGCGACCGTTGCCTCATGGCTGATCGTGGTGGCCACCGGGGTCCTCGGCGTCCTGGCCACCATCCGCTGGTGGCGCAGCCCCGACGCCGGGTTGTAGCCCTCGTGCATGGGCGCAGTCGTCATCGGTCGGTGAGCCTCGGCCAGGTCCACGCGAAGAACGCGATGGCGGCCAGCAGCGCGACCTCGATGGCGCTGCCCAGGACGTAGTAGTTCCACTCGCCGATGGCCCCGCCGATGATCGTCACCGCGTAGAGGACGCTCAGCGCGATGTTGGCGATCCGGCTCACCCGTGGGCGCAGGACCAGTGTGCCCACGATCATCAGGATGGGGAGGACCACGTAGGCGGTGGTGGCCAGCAGGAACGTCTGGCCGACCGCGAACCCGTTGACCACGCCCGCCTCGACGTCGGCGCGGAAGTCGGGCCGGAAGAAGCTGAACAGGTCGACGTAGGCGAAGACGAACAGCATCGTCGTCCAGAGTGCGGAGATCATGACCCGCACGTTCACGGGAGCGGGATCGAACTTCGTGGCGGCGGTCTTCTCGGTCGGTGTTGCCATGGTGGTGGACATCTGGGACTCCTTCTCTCAAGGGTTCGGCTTACTAAGTAATCGTAGCGAATACTTAGTAAGCTTGTCCACGTGAGAACCCCATCTGGAACCCCACCGCGTCGACCCCTGACCAAGGATCGGATCGTTCGCGCTGCAGTGGACCTGGCCGATCGTGACGGGGTGGGGGCCCTGACGATGCGGGCACTGGGCGCGGAACTCGACGTCGAGGCGATGTCGCTCTACAAGCACGTCGCCAACAAGGACGAGATCCTCGACGGGATCGTCGAGCACATCGTCGAGCCAGATCGAGATCCCGACCGCTGAGGAGCCGTGGAAGCAGGCCATGCGACAGCGGGCCATGTGCGCCCGCGATGTGTTGCGCCAGCACTCCTGGGCGATCGGGCTGCTGGAGGCGCGCGGCTCGATGGGGCCGGCGGCGCTGCGCTACACGGAAGCCATCCTGGGGAACCTGCGGTCCGCTGGCTTCTCCCTCGACGATGCAGCGCACGCATTCTGGCTGCTGGACAGCTACGTCTACGGGCACGTCATCCAGGAGACGAGCCTTGCGCCCGCGAGCCCCTCTGAGGACGGGGCTGACCCGACGGAGTCGGCCGCCGAGCAGGTCATGCGCGACCGACTACCCGAACCTGGTCGAGCTGGGGGAGCGGGCACGCACATCCGGGTACAGCGTCGATCGGGAGTTCGCCTACGGGTTGGACCTCATCCTGGACGCGCTCGAACGGGTGGTGTCACCGGTTCCGGCGTGAACCGGGGCGCACCCTCCCGCCGCGGGAATGGCCCGGCGTGCCCGCACGTTGCGTGCGTCATGAAGGCAATCACGTACGACCACTACGGGGACCCCGGCGTCCTGACCCTGACCGAGCAGCCCGATCCGAAGGTCGGTCCGGGGGAGGTGCTGGTGCGCGTGCGCAGCGCCAGCGTGAATCCGGTCGACTGGAAGGTCTCCGCCGGCTATCTCGACGGGCTGATGAACGTGTCCTTCCCCGTCATCCCGGGGTGGGACGTCGCGGGGGTGGTGGAGCGCGTGGGCCTGGACACACCGGAGTTCGCGGCCGGTGACGAGGTCATGGCCTATGCCCGCAAGGACTGGGTCCAGGCGGGAACCTTCGCCGAGCTCGTGGCCGTGCCGGTCCGCGCACTTGCCCGCAAGCCCGCGGCCCTCGACTGGGACCAGGCCGCCGGGCTCCCTCTGGTGGGCCTCACGGCCTACCAGCTGCTCAACCGTCTGGGCGTGCAGCCCGGCGACACCGTCCTCATCCACGCTGCCGCAGGCGGGGTGGGGATCCTCGCCGTCCAGATCGCACGCGCAATGGGTGCACGCGTGATCGGCACCGCCTCCCCGGGCAACCACGAGGCCCTGCGTGAGTTCGGTGCCGAGCCGGTCGAGTACGGCGACGGGCTGGCCGAGCGGGTTCGCGCTCTTGCACCCGACGGTGTGGACGTCGTCGCGGACTTCGCCGGAGGCGTGCTGGAGACCACGTTGGCGGTGCTCAAGGACGGTGGGCGTCACGGCTCGATCGTGGACGGGACGGTGGCCGGCGATGGGGGGATCTACGCGTGGGTCCGCCCGAGCGGTGCCGACCTGCAGGCGCTGGGCGACCTCGCGGACGCTGGCAAGCTGACCGTCCCGGTCGCCGAGAGCTTCCCGCTCGAGGAGGCGGCAGATGCCTTCCGCGCGAGCATGACCGGCCACGTGCGCGGCAAGATCGCGATCGTCGTCAGTCGCTGAGCGCACCGGCCCACGGGCCGGCAACACGTAGGCTGCCAGCGAGGAGTGGACATGGAGATCGACGAGGGCCCTCGGCAATCGTCGATGATGACGACGGCCCCGGTTGAGCACGCCGACGCCCTGGTCCTCTTCGGCGCGACCGGCGACCTGGCGCGCAAGAAGCTGTTCTCGGCCATCTACCACATGGCCGAGGCAGGGTCCCTCGACATGCCCGTGGTGGGCATCGCCCGATCGGGGTGGGACAGCCAGCGCTTCCGCGCCCACGTTGAGGTCGCGATCGGTGAGACCGTCCAGGACCTCGATCCGGTCGTCGTCGAGGCACTTCTGGCGCGAACCCACCTCGTCGGTGGGGACTACTCGGATGAGCTGACGTTCGCGCACCTTCGTGCCGAGTTGGCGGGCCTGGGGTCGGTCCGCCCGGCGTTCTACCTGGCCATCCCGCCGGGGCTGTTCCCCACCGTGATCGAGGGTCTGTCCCGGGAGGGCCTGAACAAGGGCTCGCGGATCATCGTCGAGAAGCCGTTCGGGCGCAGCCTGGTGACGGCGGTCGAACTGAACCAGCTCCTGCGCCAGCACTTCGCCGAGCGCGACATCTTCCGGATCGACCACTACCTGGGCAAGGAGGCGGTCGAGGACCTCCTGGTCTTCCGGTTCGCGAACACGTTCCTCGAGCCGATCTGGAACCGCAACTACGTCAAGAGCGTGCAGATCACGATGGCCGAGCAGATCGGCGTCGAGGGACGCGGCGCCTTCTACGAGGGCGTGGGTGCCCTTCGTGACGTCGTTCAGAACCACATGCTGCAGGTCGTGGCGATGCTGGCGATGGAGCCTCCGGTCAGCCCGCACGCCGACGCGCTGCGTGACGAGAAGGTGAAGGTGTTCCAGGCGATGCGCTCCCTGGACGCCGCGTCGGTCGTCCGCGGGCAGTACGAGGGCTACTCTGGACGAGCGCGGAGTCGCCGAGGACTCCACGGTGGAGACCTACGTCGCCTGCCGTTTCGAGATCGATTCGTGGCGCTGGTCCGGCGTCCCGTTCTACGTACGCGCTGGCAAGGCCATGGCCCGGCCCGGGCTCGAGGCGCTCATCGAGCTGCGCGAGCCACCCCGCATGCTCTTCGGGGATCCGGCCATGCCACGGCCCCATCCCAACCTGATCCGGTTCCGCCTGGGTGCGATCGACGGGGTCACGATGACTGTGCAGGCCAAGCAGCCCGGGCCCGACCTGATCGCCCAGCCGATCGACCTGTCGGTCGATTTCGGTGCGTCCCTGGGCAAGCGCCGGGAGGCCTATGAGCGGCTCCTGGGAGATGCCGTCGCGGGGGACTCCCGGCGGTTCGCCCGGGAGGACGCGGTCGAGTGCACGTGGCGCGTCGTGCAGCCCGCGCTGGATGATCCGACGCCCGTCCACCAGTACGCGCAGGGAAGTTGGGGACCGGCTGCCGCAGATGCCCTGCTCGGCGAGGACCACTGGCATGAACCCGAGTAGCGAGGAGTTCACATGAGCACCGACTCACCGATGACGCTCGGCGTGGTCGGCCTGGGCCGCATGGGGGCCAACATCGCCCGGCGACTCATGGCCGACGGGCACTCGACGGTGGTCCACGACATCAACCCGGATGCCGTGGCGACCTTGGCGGCGGAGGGCGCGACCGGGGCCGACACCCTGGCGGCCCTGGCCGCGAGCCTGCCGGCACCGCGCGCCGTCTGGGTCATGGTCCCGGCCGGGCGGATCACCGAGTCGACCATCGCCGCGCTCGCCGAGGTCCTCGAAGCCGGCGACACGATCATCGACGGCGGGAACACCCACTACACCGACGACCTGCGCCACGCGGCTGACCTGCGCGAGGCGGGCATCCACCACATCGACTGCGGGACCAGCGGCGGGGTGTGGGGTGCCGAGCGCGGGTACTGCCTGATGATCGGCGGCGAGCGGGCGCCCGTCGAGCGGCTCACCCCGATCTTCGCCTCGCTCGCCCCCGGCATGGGGTCCGCGCCTCGCACCCCCGGTCGGTCCGGCCCTCCCGGCGACGGTGAGCGGGGCTTCCTGCACTGCGGCCCGAATGGTGCGGGGCACTTCGTCAAGATGGTCCACAACGGCATCGAGTACGGGCTCATGGCCGCCTACGCCGAGGGCCTGAACATCCTGGCGAACGCTGATGCTGGTCTCCGCCCGCGGGACGCCGATGCTGAGACGGCGCCTCTGGAGAACCCCGAGCACTACCAGTACGCGATGGACATCCCGGCGATCACCGAGGTCTGGCGGCGTGGCTCCGTGATCGGGTCGTGGCTGCTGGACCTCACGGCCTCGGCCCTCCAGCAGTCGCCGGAGCTCGTGGAGTTCTCCGGCCGGGTCTCGGACTCCGGCGAGGGGCGCTGGACCGCCGTGGCGGCCATCGACGAGGGCGTGCCCGCTCCCGTGCTCACCGCCGCCCTGCAGTCCCGGTTCGACTCCCAGGGGTCGTCGGCCTTTGCCAACAAGGTGCTCTCGGCCATGCGCAAGGAGTTCGGCGGCCACCACGAGAAGGCCGAGTGAACCAGTCGTGCCCGCGGGTCTCGGTGAGCCCCACGGCGGAGCTCGCTGCGTCCACAGCGGCTGCTGAGATCGCTGGTCAGGCGCGCGCGGCGGTCGCGAAGCGCGGGACCTTCTCCATGGCGATCTCCGGGGGCCGCAGCCCGTGGAGGATGCTGGCCCACCTCGCAGACCTCGACATGCCCTGGGCCGACACCACGATCTTCCAGGTCGATGAGCGGATCGGGGCAGCCGACGACCCTCACCGCAACCTGACCGGTCTGCTCCACGCACTGCCGCCCGGCTGCTTGGCGGCTGTGGTCGCGATGCCGGTCGAGGCCGGCGACCTCCCCGCTGCATGCGCCACGTACGCCACAGCGATGCCCGCCACGCTCGACCTGATCCACCTCGGCCTGGGCTCCGACGGTCACACGGCATCGCTGATCCCCGGCGATCCGGTGCTGGACGTCACCGATGCCGATGTGGCCCTGACCGGGATGTACCAGGAGCGGCGCCGGATGACACTCACCTACCCACGGATCGAGCGCGCCCGCGCAATCCTGTGGCTCGTGACGGGCGCCGAGAAGCGGGCTGTCCTGGCGCAGCTGCTGGCACACGACCGGACCATCCCCGCCGGCCGGGTGACGAACGGGCACCAGGTCGTGTTCGCCGACGCCGACGCCGATGCCGGCGCCGACGCCGGTCGAGGTGGCGGTCCATGGGGCGGTTGAGGCGCTCACGGCGCGCGTGCCCAGCGCGCGGTACGCCAGCATGAGACGCCAACAGGGAGGCTCTCGAATGGACATCAGAGGCGCACGCGTCGTCATCACTGGAGCATCGAGCGGAATCGGTGCGGCGGCTGCGCGGGCCTTCGCCCGCGAGGGGGCGGAGGTCGTGCTGCTAGCGCGATCCGTGGATGGGTTGGAAGCCGTCGCGCAGTCCATCCGGGTGCACGGCGCGACCGCTCACACCTATCCGGTGGACCTCGCCGACCTCGCGGCAGTCGCTCGGGTCGCCGAGCGGGTGCTGGCCGACGTCGGACGTGTGGACGTGCTGGTCAACAACGCCGGCTCCGGTCGATGGCTCGCCATCGATGAGACCGATCCGAGCGAGGCCCTGGCCATGACGATGGTCCCCTACGTGGGGGCCTTTGCCATCACCCACCACCTGGTGCGGCCCATGATCGCCCGCGGGTCGGGGACCATCGTGAACGTCACCTCACCGGCGGGTGCGATGCCCTTCCCGGGTTCGGCGGCCTACAGCGTCGCGCGGGGGGCGATGGCCTACTTCACCCGGGCGCTGCGCGCGGACCTGCGCGGCACCGGGGTCCGCGCCGTGCTCGTGATGGCGGGGGAGGTGGAGTCCGAGTACTGGGCGAACAACCCGGGTGCCCGAGACCGAGTGCCTACGATCTCGCGGCTGTTCGGCACGCTCAGCACGGAGCAGGTGGCCACCTCCATCGTCCGCGTGGTGGAGCGCGGCCGCGGAGACCTGGCGACCCCGCGGCGGCTGGCGGCGGTCCTCGCCCTGCACAAGGTGGTCCCCGGCACCGTCGAGTGGCTCGTGGCCCAGACCGGCTGGACCCGGGCGCAGGGAGGCGTGGTGGACCCCGCTCCCGGGTCTGCTCGCTCGGGGAGCAGCACTGGCGCCTGACCTCACCGCCCGGTGAGAGTCGCGAAGTGCGCCTCGACACGCTTCGTCCA
>CAVTOX010000005.1:0-158371 GCA_963736425.1 uncultured Actinomycetes bacterium | reverse complement strand
GGTCGTGTCGTAGGCCCAGCGCCGGGTGCCGTCAGTGGCGTCGACCGCGACGACCTGGCCATTGGCGGCGCCGACGTAGACCACGGGCCGCCCATCGGGCGCGCGCCCGACGACCGGGGAGCTGCGGATCGGGGCGCCCGTGTCGTAGGTCCACAGTGCGTGGCCGTCGGGGGCCACGGAGTGCAGCAGCCCATCGGTCGAGCCGATGACCACCTGTTCGAGCGTCCCGTCCGCATCCTCGATCAGCGCCGGTGAGGAGTAGATGTGGTCCCCGGTCCGGTACTTCCAGCGCACAGAGCCATCGGAACGGTCCAGTGCGTACAGGGTGCCGTCGAACGAGCCCTGGTAGAGCACGCCGGAGATGTCCATCGCCGGTGAGGAGGTGACGTACCCCAACGTGGTGCGCTGCCACTTCTGGGTGCCGTTGGCGTCGAGGGCGAAGATCCGCGCGTCGACCGATCCCCAGTAGGTGGTGCTCTGCTCGTCGACCACGGGCACCGTCCAGACGGCGTTCGCGGCTTCCGTCGCCCACTTGATCCGGCCGTCCGGGGTGATGGCGTAGGACTGGCTGCCGGTGTTGCCCTGGTAGATCGTCCCATCGGGGCCGACGTTCGGGCTGCCCTCCCACCACGAGACCAGCTGGGTGCTGCCCGCTGCCGGCGGCAGCGCCTGCAACTCCCAGACGACGCGCTCGGATTCGGGCACGTCCGGATCGGTCCGCACGCGTCGCAGGATCTCGTCGCCGGATCCAAGGACCAGCGACTCCCCGATCCCGAGCTCGGAGGCCAGCAGCGCGGGTGCCGTGTCGATGATGCCGCCGGTTGAGAAGCTCCACACCTCCTTGCCGGTGCGGTCCAGGCCGTGGAGGACGTTGTCGGCGCTGCCCACGTAGATGGTCCCGTCGGCGGAGACAACCGGCGTGGAGAAGATCCCGACATCGGTGGTGAACGACCAGGGTGCGATGCCGGGGTCCCTGCCGACCAGGTCCGAGGCCCCGGAGTTGCGCAGGTCGTGGCGCATGGTCGGCCAGGGTGAGCCCGACTGCGTGCCGGGGGAGTTGGTCAGTACTGGGACAGGCGCCTCCGCCGGTGCGAAGGGCAGGGCCAGGGATGCGGCGCCGATGGTCAGGGCAACGCCGAGGGACGCCACGCGCGCGGTCATGGATCGAACGTACTCAGGTGCACGCCGGTGAGCCCTGTTGGGGCGAAGCTCGGCTGACATCTCGCAGCATCGGCGGATGGACGTTCGCCCGCGTCGGTGGCCCGCCGTGGAGGAGTGCCCGTGCGGGGTGGGAACATCGGGCCCGGCATGGGACGCAATGCGAAGGACTTCCTCGCGCACGTGCGCGTGCACGCCGGGCGGCCCGCATCAGTCCAGGAGGCACCCGGCGAGCGCCTCGGCGACCACGTCGCAGTCGCCTGGGCTGTTGACGAGATGGAAGGCCAGACGCAGGCGCCCCGCCCGCACGCTGGCCACGACGTCCGCGGCGGCCAGTCGGTCGGCGGCGTCGGGCGTCACCCGGAGGCTCACGATCGCCGAATCCCCCGCAGGCAGTCCGACGCCGAGCCGGAAGCGGTTGGCCAGGCCCACGCAGTGCTCCCTCAGGGCAACTGGATCCACCGACCGGAGCAGGTCCAGCGACTCGGCCTGGCCCACCCAGGAGTGCCATGCCGGCGAGATGTCGAACCGGCGGGCGTCGGGAGCCAACCGCAGGGGGGTGCCGTAGATGCTGTCCCACCGATCAGCACCGGCGTACCAGCCCGCCGCGTGCGGCACCAGGCGCGCCGCCGCCGCCTCGGTGACGACCATGAAGGAGGTGCCCCGCGGTGCCAGCAGCCACTTGTAGCCGCCGCACACGGTGATGTCGAAGCGCCCGGCGTCCACGGGCAGCCAGCCGGCGGCCTGGGTGACATCCACGAGCATCTGCGCGTCGTGCGCGGTGGTCGCAGCCCGGATGGCGTCGAGGTCGGCGAGGGCTCCGTCGGAGGACTGGACGGCCGATACGGCGACCAGCGTCGTGTCGGCCCGCACGGCCTCGGCCAGCTGATCCAGGGGTGCCTCCCGGACCCGGATCCCCCTGGCGGCCTGGGTCAGGAACGGGAAGCTGACCGAGGTGAACTCGCCCTCGGCGACCAGTACTTCGCTACCGGGCGGGAGGGCGGCGGCCACGAGCCCGACGAACGGGCTGACGACGCTGCCGATCGCAACGGAGCCGGCGTCGACACCCACCAGGCCCGCGAACGCCTCGCGCGCCCGCTCGACGGACTCGTCGAACCCGACTGCGTCGGAGCGGCCGCTGCGCCAGTCAGCCAGGGTCGACTCGAGGGCGGCGATCGTCCGCCGTGGAGGCAGGCCGAGCGTGGCGGTGTTGCAGTAGACGACTTCGGCGTCGAACTCCCCGTGAGCCTCCTCCGGGGTCATCGCCCTCACCCCTTCCCCAGCAGCAGGTCGGCGACCTCATTGCCGGCCGCCCTGCGGATCTGGTCGATGTCTCCGCAGACGATCAGCTGGTCGCGGGCTCGCGACATCCCGACGTACAGGATGTCGGGGGCAGTGGCGGTGTCGCGGAAGCCGTCCACGGCCAGGACGATCGCGGGTCGCTCGAGGCCCTTGAACGCCGCGACGGTGGAGAAGAACAGGTCCGAGTCGTCCCAGAAGGAGTCCCAGTAGCCGTCGCGACCGCCGAGGGCGACCCGGTTGGCCTGTTCCGGATGGCGGTGGTGGGTGGTCAGCAGGGCCACGTCCTGCGGGTCCCAGCCCTGCTCGAGGAGCTCCACCGCGGCATCGTCGGCAGTCTCCATCGCCTCGGCCGCGCTGCACCCGATGAACCGGACCGGGGGTCCCTCGCCGCCCAGGAGGTCGGGGGCGTCACTGGCCAGGGGAGCGAACACCGAACCGATCTGCCGGCTGTTGCGCAGGTTGGCATCGAGGGTCAGCGGGACCAGGCCGAGGTCTGGACGGTCGTCGCGGTCGAAGATGCGCTGCTGCTCATCGGCGAACACCGCGATCCGGGCGCTCTCCGGGTCGCGCAGGGCGGCCAGCAGCGAGGGCCACCAGGCGTCCGGGCAGTCCTGGGCCTCGTCGACGATCAGGGCGTCGAAGCGCTGCTCGTCGGGCAGGGCGCGGGCCAGCGCGGTCATCTGGGCGGGCATCGTGACGTCCCAGTAGTTCTGGTCGCTGGCGTCGCTGATCTGCACGCCCCACTCGACGCCCAGTGCGTGGTACGTGCGCACCCGGACGTTGCGGCGCAGGGCCTTCGGCCAGTGCGAGACGCGGCGGGCGATCCATGTGGAGAGCCCGCGGGAGTAGCAGACGAGGGCCACCCGCTGACCCTGCGCCGCCCAGCGCCGAGCCTGCTCGATGGCCAGCCAGGTCTTGCCGGTGCCGGGGCCACCGATCACCTCGATGCGCGGGATCCGGCGCGCGATGTCGAGCACGTTGAACTGGGCCTCGGTGAGCCGGTCGACGTGGTCGCCGCGCACGGCCAGCATCCCGGCCAGCTCCTTCTGCTGGTCACCGCGGCCGCCCAGGATCTCGGCAGCATCGTCCACCACGTCGGTCCCCGGGAGCGCCGTCGGCTCGTTGCGCAGCGGACCCGTGAGCAGGTCGAAGACCCGACCGGCGGCATCGGGGAGCTCGGTGCGATCGATGATCCACTTCCGCGGAAGGCCGGGGGAGGGATCCTCCGGGCCGAGCTCGGTGTCCGGCAGGACCACCATGTGGATCATGCGCACGTCGCCGTGCTGCCAACCGGGGTGCCGCTTCAGGTAGCGGCGCAGGAGGTACTTGCCTGAGGTCGCCTGGTCCTCGAGGTCGATCGCCTTCTTGCCCTGAGCGGTCTGTTGCCACCACGAACCGGCGTCCCGCCAGACGCGCCCGCCCTTGACCTCGATTGCCGCGAACCCTGCGTCGGGCATGCCGACCACCAGGTCGACCTCCCAGTCGCCGTCCAGGCCGGTGAACCGCACGTTGGCAAGCAGTACATCGACGTCGCGCAGCTTGCTCGCCAGGGCGTGGAAGGCCACCTTCTCCGCGCGGGACTTGAACCTCGGGCGCTCCGGCAGGCAGCGGGCGGGCATCGGTGACCTCCTCGGTTCGCGGTCCAGCCACCGGCCTCGGACCGGGGATGCCCACTGATGCGGCAGGCTACCGCGGCCGCAGGGCAGAATCTCCCCCATGGCAGGCCCCGACCCCTCTCCCGACCTCACCCCGGATCCGTCTGCCGAACGAGCTGCCGGACGCCGCGACCCGGGACTACGACGCGCTCCTGGCCGAGGCCCGGACGCTCTACCCGGGGGTGCGGATCGGACGGCCCGGCAGAGCGCGCACCTACTGGGCCACCATCGCTGCCATGCGCCTGTTGCGGGTGCGCTGGGCGGTCGACATCGACGGTGCGGACAGGGTAGCTCCGGGGCCGGCGGTCCTGATCGGCAACCACGTCCACTTCATGGACCCAGTCTGTGTTGTGATGGCCACATGGTGGCGGTGCAGCGCCTTCACCAAGCTCGAGTGGTTCGAGCACCGCGGGTCGCTCTTCTTCCGCATCATGGGCCAGATCCCGCTGCGCCGGGGGGATGCCGCCTCAACAGAGTGGGCCATGCAGATGTCCCGGTACGCCCTGGGCAGCAGCGGTGGAGTCGGGCGGATCGCGCTGTATCCGGAGGGCACCCGTTCCCCGGACCCGGGCGTTCTGCACAAGCTCCACAAGCGGATCATGATCCCGCTGCTTCAGGCCAACCCAGACGTCCCGGTCCACGTGGTGACGACGCAGTACGAGAACCATTCGTTCCCCCGTCGCATCGGGGTCAAGGTCCGCGTCTCGAAGGCGCTCCCCGTTGACTCCCGGACGATGAGCCCCGACGAACTGGCCGGGATCGTCCGCGATGCGTTGCTGGCCCTCGGCGGGCAGACCTACATGGACACCTACGCCCAGGACGTCAAAGCCGAGCGCCGCGCCGGTCGCAGGCACAGGCCGACCGGCGACGAGCGCTGAGGGCCCTCATTCGCCGCGCCTGACGCGCTCGGTCACCTCATCGACCTTTGCCCAGATCCGGGAACGCACCTCCGGCGAGCTCATCTCACCCAGGTGCGTCACCCGGCCCAGGATGTGGTCGTCGGCCTCCAGCTCAGGGAACGTGAGCAGATGTCGGCGGTACTCGTCCTCGGTGGCGATCAGGACGTTCTCCACGCCGGGGACGTCCATGTGGGCGTTGATGTAGGGCTGGATGAACAGCTCGTGCGTGCTGTAGATGTTGGTGACCCGGTCGGCGATCGCGGGGAGGTCCGCGTGCAGCGCGGTCAGGAATGGCGACCCCTCGGCCATGTCGCTCAGGGCGGGGGTCAGGTTGCGACCGGTCCACGCGAACAGCCGGGAGATCCGCTGTGCGCTGACGGACCCGCGCCATGGCGCGCCCACGCTGATCACGTGCTTCACCTGGTCCTGGTTGTCGACTGCATAGCGAAGTGAGGCCAGGCCGCCCTGTGAGTGCCCGACGAGGACGACGGGTGAACCGGGGTCGCGCCCCTGGGCCTCGAGTCCTGCCTCGATGTCGACGTGGATGTGCTCCTGTGACCGATCCAGGGACATGGCGACGCCGAAATGGGCGAGGGTGATCAGGAAGGCGTTGGGGTGGCGCTCGAGCACGGAGCGCATCATGACCGTGGCCGCCACACCCCGGATGGCGGTCCCGGCGACGATTGGGACAGCGAGGGGCACGGAGTCGAAACTACCGCACCCGAATGCGTGGTCGCGCTGGGCTGCGGTGCGACCTGACGCGCCCCGTCGAGATCGTCAACTCCCGACCGCGCCCCGTGGGAGCCCCCGTCACCGGGGGAGCGCGCGCTCCTCGGCGATGCCGGCCGCCCCATCCACGACGAGCAGCTGCCCGCTGCAGTACGACGCCTCTGGGGAGGCGAACCACGCAATGGCAGCGGCCACCTCCTCGGCCCGGCCGCTGCGCCCGACCGGGGTGTGCCACCCCTCGCGCTCCTCATGGGGCAACTGCGAACCGGTCGCGATCCAGCCGGGGGCCACGGCGTTCGCGGTGATGCCGTCGGGGGCGAGGTCCACGGCCAGGGCGCGCATCAACCCGACCATCCCGGCCTTCGCCGCGGCATACACGGGTTCCGAGCGCATGGCCATCACCGGCCCGGTCACCGAGGCGACCATCACGATCCGACCCCAGCGCGCCTCCCGCATGTGCGGGATCGCGGCGCGTGTCGCGAGGAACGCCGTGTCCAGGTTGCGGGCGAGCCCGTCATGCCAGGACCGCAGCGGCATCGCGGCCAGGTCTCCGGCCTCCGCGGCGAGATCGACCATCCCGACGCTGGCCATCCCCGCGTTGTTGACCAGGATGTGCAGCCCGTGGGCGCCGGCAGCGGCCTGCACCGTGGCAGCAGCCTCCTCGGGGTCGGTGAGGTCGGCGACGAGGGCGTGCGCGACCAGGCCGTCGGCCCGCAACTCCTCGGCCCTCTCATGGACGCGATCCGTGGTCGCGCTCAGCCAGACCGTGGCTCCCATCGTGGCCAGGAGCCGGGCAGTCGCGATCCCGATCCCGGTCGGACTTCCCGCACCGGTGACCAGTGCGGTACGTCCGGACAACGAGAACAGGCTCACGAGCGCCACGGTAGCGCGAGGCGCCGCGTGGTCGTGGGCTGGTGGGTGGGGTGCAGCCGGCGTAACCTCGCGCCCATGTCCATCCGGTTCACGGTGGGGGACACGCCGTTCTCGACTAGGGAACGGGACGAGCTGGGGGCGGACCTCGAGGCGCTCGGGGCCGACGAGCGTGTGCTCGACGCCTACGGGGCGACCCTCTCGGTGCGAAGCAGGCTGACGCGCCCGGGGATCGTGCGGATGCTGTCCGGGGACCGGTTGAGGGGCGCCGCGCTGGTCGTTGTCTGCCGCGACAGTGGCACCGGGCTCTTCGCGCAGCCCGCCGCCCGACGGGCCATGCAGTTCGGGCCGCCGATCTGGTACTGGGAGCGGACGGGGGTGGGGACCGACGCGATCGCGTGCCCGGGCCTGGTCGCACCCGGCGTCGATCGGGAGCAGTTCGTGGCTGCGGCGATCTCCTGGTTGTCGCGCAGGTACGCCCTCGGCGCGCTCATGGAGCGGGCGGGCCAGCCCCCGGCACTGCCGCACACGACGTGGCCCTGGGTCGGGGTCACCACGCTGTCGCCAGACGCGGGGACCCGACACCAGATCCTCGGGGACCACCGGAACCTGGAGCGGAAGATGCGTCGGTTCGCCAATCGGGGCGGGTCCATCCAGAGGCTCACGGGACCCCTGCCCGACGAGCTCCGCCCGGTCCTCGCTCGCGGGTACGTGGTGCCCCGGCCTCCCGACCCGCCGTTCCGGGAGCTCTACGAGCAGATGGTCGACGCTCATTGGTCGGTTGGCTCCGACGACCTGGTCCACCTGGTTGCCCGCGTCGACGACGTACCCGTCGGTTACCACAGCTTCCTGCGCAGTGGGCAGACCCTGGTCCGGCTGTCCGGGGTGTTCGACCGCCCTGCCGGTGGGACCCACCACGCCTACGAGAACGTCCTGCTCGACTCCATCGATCTGGCCGTCGATCTCGGCTGCACGCGCATCGAGTACGGTCCGGCGGTCGACGCGGTCAGGGCGGCACTGCTCGACGTCGAACCCACCGAGATCCACTTCGTGAGCCGCATCCCGGGGATGACCAAGGCCTTCGCCGCCGTGCTGCCGCACACGGTCCTGGGATCAGCGCCGGCCGGAGGGTAGGCACCCCCCCGATCGGTCCGCCTTCGCGTGGACCGATCCCGGACTGGTCCGTCCACCCGACCGCGGATGGTCGCAGATCCGGATGAATCACACGGTGGGCCTCACGGCCAGGAGCCGTCGCCCGGGGTGAGGTCGAGGGCGCCGCCCGATCGGCACTCGGACGAGCGGTACTCGTCGGACATCGTCGGGTAGACCTCCGTCGCGATCCGCTGTGCGAGTGCCTTCCCCTGCTCGGCCGTGCCCCCGAGGAGGACGACGGTCCGTGCGTCGCTCTGCAGTGCGTGGCACTCGGTCGTCGCCTCGTTGCGGTCCCCGGCGACGTGCCCGGCCTCGTGGGTGAGCACATGCACGGCGATGGCCTCGTCGAGCGTGGGATCGGTGTGGTCGGAGCGGTACCAGCTGCCGAGGTGCTGGCAGGTCTCCAGCGTCAGCCACGCCCGGTCCGGCTCGTCCCATTCGACCCGGCCGAGGTCGGCGCCTGCCCAGAGGAACGTCGCCAGGGCGCGCTGGCACTGGACCCGAGCGGTGGGATTGCCGGTCAGCTGCTGGACGGCGGTGGTGGCGGCCGACTGGACACGCAGCCAGCGGATCTCAGTCCACAGCGCGGGCACCAGGAGCGCGGAGACAATGACGACACTCACCACGGGTCGCGTGCCGAAGGCCCAGGCCCGGAAACCCAGCCAGCCGAGCCACACGAGCAGGCCGAGCACGAGGAACGTGCGCGCGCCGATGGCGTGACCGGCGACTGCGGTCATCGCGACAGCCGCGTCCGCCGTCCCGAGCATGGTGGCACCCTCCAGCCGGCGCCACTGGTGTGGTGCCCTGAGGGCTCTATCGGCGCCCGGGCCGCGCGACGTGAGCGGAGCAGGATCGGACCTCGTCGTGGATCAGACGACGTCGCCCTCGATGACCCGGCCGTCGCGGCCGTTCTGCTCGGCCAGCACCGCAGGGATGTACTCCGCCAGGGTCGCCATGAGCCGTGCCGAGGCCTGCGGCTCCTTGAGCATCGCCACCTGCTGGCCGCGCAGCAGCTCGGCGGACTCGAGATCCCCGGCGGCGACAGCCTCGTCGAGGGCCTGCTGCAGGGCGTGGACGCGCACCTGGAGCGCCACCACATCGACGGCCATGCCGACCGCGGCCAGCGAGGCACTCACCAGCATGCTCAGCTTGAGGCTGTCGATCCGGCGCTGCTGGACCTGGGTCTCGAGCCGGGTTCGGTAGGTCTCAACCGCCCGATCAGCCAGCCCCGATGCCAGGCCGGCGACACCGGAGACTGACGGCATGCCCATGAGATCCCCCGTCAGCCCAGCCCGTGCGCTGCCCGGCTGGCGGCTTCCTGCGCCCGGAACTGGCCGAAGCGCGGCAGGAACTTGTCCCAGTCGATGATGTGCGAGTCGATCTCCGGACCGTCGATGCAGGCGTGCTTGCGGATCATCTTCCCGTCGATGACGACCGGCACCATGCACGCCCCGCACATTCCGGTCGCGTCGACCATGATCGAGTTCAGGCTGGCCACGCACGGAGTGCCGAACCGCATGCTCAAGTCGCTGACCGCGCGCATCATCATCGGTGGGCCGATTGTGACGACCTCGGCCACCCTGCGGCCCGCGCCGCGCTGGTTGGCCTCGAGCATCTCCTCCAGCGGGCCGGTCACGAACCCGGGGACCCCGAACGAGCCGTCGTTGGTCGTGTAGATGACCTCCAGCTGGTCGCCGAACTCGGCCTGAAGCAGACCCACGCGCTCGTCGGGGCCGGTCCAGAACATGAGGTCTGCGCTTCGGAAGCCGGAGATCAGCGTCACATGGTTCCCGCGGCGCAGGTGCTCGCGCATGATCGGGTAGACCGGGGGCAGGCCCAGGCCACCGGCGGTGAACACCACGGTCTCGTCGGCTCCGTAGGAGTGGATCTCGCTGGGGCGACCCAGCGGCCCGGCGATCCCCGTGAAGGCGTCACCAACCTCCATGGCGTTGATCTCGATGCTGCTGGTCCCGACGCCCTGGACTACCAGGCAGATGGTCCCGGCCTCGACGTCCCAGTCGGCAAGCGTCAACGGGATCAGCTCGCCATCGGAGCGGGGGAGGAGGCGGACGAACTGTCCCGCCTGGGCGGCGGCGGCGATCAGCGGCGAGTTGACCGTGAACTCCTCGATCCCGTCGGAGAGGTGCGACCGGGCGAGGATCCGCTGCGCGGTGGTCCCGAGCTCGGTGTACTCCAGGGCCCGGGCGACCATGTCGCGCACGACATCGGCCGGCAGCGAGGCCTCGCCGAGGATCTCGTTGGCCGCGGCCCGGCCGTCACCGGCTGCCGCGATCGCCGTCGATCCGCCGCGCGCCGCGTCGCCGCCGGTGAAGACGCCCTCGAGCGTCGTCTCCTGGGAGCCCGCGTGGTCCAGGACGATCGTGCCCCACTTGGAGGTGTCCAGCCGGGGCTCGGAGTCCTTGATGATCGGGTTGGCCGCGTTGCCCAGCGCCATGATCACCAGGTCAGCGTGCATGGTCTCGAGGCGGCCCGTGGCGATCGGCCGCCGGCGTCCGGACTCGTCGGGCTCGCCGAGCTCCATGATCTCCAGGGTGGCGGCGGTGACGAAGCCGGTCTTGTCGTCGCCGAGGAACTCCGACGGCGCGCACAGCTCGCGCAGGGCGATGCCCTCCTCGATCGCGTGGTGCAGCTCCTCGACGCGCGCGGGCATCTCCGAGCGGGTGCGGCGGTAGACGATCGTGACGTTGCCGCCGAGGCGCTGGGCGGTGCGTGCGGCGTCCATCGCGGTGTTGCCACCACCGATGACCAGCACCTCCTTGCCCTTCGTCTCGGGCAGCGGGGTCTCGTAGTCCGCGCGCAGCCCCTGCATGAGGTTGACGCGGGTCAGGAACTCGTTGGCGCTCATCACGTTGAGCAGGTGCTCGCCCGGGACGTTCATGAACCGCGGCAGTCCGGCGCCGGTGCCCACGAAGATCCGGTGGAACCCGGCGTCCTTCAGGTCCTGGATCGTGGCGGTCTTGCCGACCACGAAGTTCTGGACGAACCGGCCGCCGAGCAGGCGGATCTTGCCCACCACGTCGTCGATCAGCTCGTTGGGCAGCCGGAACTCCGGGATGCCGTAGCGCAGCACGCCGCCGAGGGCGTGGAACGCCTCGAACACCGTGACGGGGAAGCCCTCGGAGGCCAGCAGGTAGGCGTTGATGAGCCCGGAGGGCCCGGAGCCGACGATCGCCACCGGCGGCTTGGTCGCAGCCTGCCAGGGGTCCGGGCGCCCGGAGAGGGCCGCAGCTGCGCCACCCGGGTTGACCAGCTTCTCGCGCTGGGGAAGGAACCACTCCAGCTGGCCGATCGCGATGGGCAACTTGTTCTGGACGCACACGCCCTGGCACTGCATCTCCTGCGGGCACACCCGGCCGGTGACGTCGGGCAGCGGGTTGCAGGACTCGATGAGCTTCAGGGCCTCGCGGAACCGACCGGTCCCGACCATCTCGATCATCTCGGGGATGTGGATCTGGACCGGGCAGCCGCCCGTGGGCTCCTTGCAGTCGTTGAGGAAGATGCCCAGCTCGCACGGCTTGTCCGAGCACTGCTTGTCGCGCATGGCCTCCAGCCACACGAACAGGTCGATGTCGCGGGCGGTGTAGCCCAGGTTCATGTAGCCCAGGTAGCCCTGGTTGACCAGGCCGAAGTCGTGCGCACGATCCTCGGGGCCGCGGACGTACGGGAGGATGCTGTTGCCCGCCGGCCAGTCCGTGGCCAGCCCGTCGAACATCGGGTAGCGGGCGGAGAGGTGTGCGTCGATCGCCCGGATGAACATGCGCTTCTTGCCCAGCGGCAGGTTCCACAGGAACCGCATCAGCACCGTGCTGCTGTCGTCCTCGCGCAGCAGCATCGACCACAGGGTGCGGGTGAACTCCGGGCCCAGCTCGGGCTGGCCGAACTCCCAGGCCACCGCCTGCATGCCCTCGGAGATGAACAGCTCGCGGAACGCCCGCGGCTCGGTGAGCAGCCGGCGCTTGAGAAGGTCCATCTGGTGGGTGAACGTCTCCACCGACTCGGAGTGCTCGAGCACCTCGACCTGCGTGCGGCTGTCCTCCAGCGTGCTGCTGGCCTCGACGTAGCGGTGCAGGTCGTCGGATCCGGTCGTCTGCTCAGTGCTCATCGGATGATCTCCGCGTCGCAGGTTGCCTTGACCCGCTCGATCCGCTTGGCGAGCTCCGGGGTGACCTCGACGCGCTCGGCCGCCCCTGGGATCATCCGGGCGATCTGCCGGGCCGCGCCGTCGATGACCACAGTGGCCTTCTCGAAGAACTGCGGGAGCTCCTGGTAGCAGGTGCCGCAGTCGTTGCACAGGTGCTCGTCGGCGGGGTCGAGATGGACCGGACCGGTCATGACGCCCACGGCGGCGCCGGCTGAGGGGGCCGGAGCAGACGCCGGGGCGCCTGATCCGAGGCCGCCGCTGAACCCGCCCGCGAGCCCGCCGCCGCTGGGTGCGCGGCTGGAGGTCGCCAGGTCCGACATCGCGCGGGCGATGTCGTCCAGCGAGGTCTCCCGGGCCGAGGTCGCCTGCTCGTACTGCGCCTTGAGCTCCTCGAAGTCCGAGCGGTGAAGTGCGGTGAGCGCCGCCTCGTGGACGCCGGACAGGTACTGCAGCGTCTGCCAGTAGCGGCGTCGGTCCTCGACGAGGTGGACCACCGAGTCCGAGCACGCGACCTTGATCAGGTGCCGGTCGCCGTCGGTGGCGTGGATGTAGGGGATCCGGTCACCACGCTGGGCGGGAGTCATCTCGATGTAGTCCTCGATCAGGACTGCCGTGTCCTCCTGCTCCGGGGAGAGGCGGGAGAACTGCTTGGCGAAGCGCACCTCGCCGAGGGCGAACACGGCCGGTGTCAGGGCCGTGGTCAGCAGCTGCACCTGACCGGCCTCGTCGACGTACTCCAGGGTCGAGCTCGTCCAGGTCGTGTCGATGTCCGGATTGCCGTCCAGGGAGAACCAGTCGTGCAGCGTCGAGCCGCGGCGCGGGTCGTGGACGAACAGGGGATGCATCCGGCTCTCGACGGCCAGGCGTGCGCGGGCGTTGGAGGAGGCCTCCGGGATCCCGTGCTCGGAGCCGCAGGGCGTGTAGACGTCCATGACGGCGGCGGCCGGGTAGTCGAGCAGCTGCATCGTGGCGGCCATGAAGTGGGCGTGCATCGCGGTGGAGGTGGCGCACGCGAACACGTTGGGGTGGAACGAGGCCAGCAGGCCGAGCTCCTTGCGCGACTCGTGCTTGCCGTGGTGCGCACCGCCGAAGCGGGCGAGGTCGGAGTCCTGGCCGGTGAAGCTCGATGTGGACGCCTGGCCACCGGTGTTGGAGTAGGCCCCTGAGTTCAGCACCAGCGCCTTGATCGGGGTGTCGCTGGCCAGCACCCGGGACAGCGCGCCGAAGCCGATGTCGTAGGTCGCCCCGTCGCCACCGATCGTCATGACCGTGGGGAGCAGGTGCAGCTCCTCGGGGGTGAACTGCTCCCACGAGAGCATCCGCAGCTCCAGCTCGTGGTCGGCCGGGTCGTAGGCGTCGGCGAGCTCCATCTCAGCCAGGCGCATCGCCCGGACGTCGGGCACGGTCTGCGCCGAGATCCCCTCGAAGATGCCCTTGGCCAGCGGGGAGGAGTCCTGGAACAGGCTGTTCACCCACGGGTCGAGGTAGGAGTTGTACGGCATCGTGGACGCGTAGACGCTGCTGCAACCGGTCGCGTTGGCGATCACGATCGGCGCGGGACCGTTGCCCGTCGGGCCGCCCTCGTAGAGGTACAGGCGGGTGTCCAACGTGGCGATGATCGACTCGATCCGCGTGCGGCGCTCGGTCTCGGACGGATCGAGCGACTCGAGCTTGTCCGCCAACCTCGCGGACAGGGCCTCGAGCTGGTGAAGGTGCGTCCGGCGCCGCTCGTCGCCGACGGCGTGGCTCGTGGCCATGACCAGGCGGATCGCGGTGACCTCGCCGCAGCCGCGGCAGGCACCGTGACCGCCGGCAGTGGAGTAGAAGTTGGGGCGCTCGAGCAGCAGGCGCTTGAGCTCGCCGTCCTCGCCGATCGCACCCTCGGAGAAGCGCTTGGGGGTCGCGGGCAGCGAGGTGGAGAACTCGAAGCGCTCCTGCAGGGTGTTCAGCACCTCAGCGTCCTGGTCGAGCGGGGTCAGGGCGCTCGGGCCGCACACCTCGATGCACTCCAGGCAGCCGGTGCACTTCCACGGGTCGATGGTCGCGGAGAACAGCCCGCCGGTGCCGGGGGTGGCCTTCTCCATGGCGTCGAAGAACGGGCGCGTCCGGGCGACCGGGTAGATCGCGAGGCTGGCCACCATCTGGTCGAGGGTGCGCCGCAGGGAGGGCTGGTCGACGTCGAGGGTGGCGACAGCGGCCGCCACGACGTCGGGGAACGCGCGGTCGGACTTGTCGGCACGGTAGGACTCCCGGACCTTCTCCGCGACGGGGTAGACCAGGCCGCGCAGGGCCTCGCGCTGGGGCTCGGTGACGTCGAGGTCCTTGATCGCGGTCAGCAGCAGGTCGTGGATCTCGTGCACGGTGTTGGGGATCGCCGCGTCCGGGCAGACCAGGGCGCACTCCATGCACCCGGTGCACAGGTCCGCATGGAATTCGGGAACGGTGCGCCGGAACAGGCCCTTGTCCTTGCCCGCGGACGTGCCGGCCGGCATGAACAGGCCGATGCCGGGCAGGACCGGCGCCTCGCCGATGGTGCCCTCGCGGAAGGGCCGTGCGATCAGGTCCTCGTAGTACGCCGGGTCGAACAGCGCGCTGGCACCCGACGAGCTGCCGCACATGTCCGACGACGTCGTGATGGAGTGCAGAGTGAGCATCGGCGGCAGCTCGTCGATGGCGACGAACTGCGGGGCGTCGTAGTCGACGACGTGCGCCGCCTCGAGGCCCTCGCGGATCACGGCCATGTTGCCCTCGACGACCTTGGCGCCCTTGCCGCCGAACTTCTTGACGATCTGGGACTGGACCTTGGCCAGGATCGCCTCCTCGGTGGCGCCCTCGGACACCCGATCGACGTGTCCGGCCACTGCGCCGATGAAGGCGATGCCCATCATGCGGGTCTCGAGGTCAGGGGTCGGGGCGTGCCGCTTGGCCACGGCGAAGGCGTCGACGACGAGGAACCGGATGTTGCGCTCACGGATGGTCCGGCGGGCGTACCGGGGCAGCTCGCGCCAGACCTCCTCGGGCGTCAGGTCGGACTGCAGCATGAACGTGCCACCCTCGACCAGGCCCTTGAGCGGGTTGGTGTGGATGAACGCCTTGTGGTCCGGGGAGATCACGACCTCGACCTCTTCGAGCTCGGCGTTGGTGATCAGGACCGGCTCGGGGCTCAGGGTGATGTAGTAGTTGGTCGGGCGCGCCGCTCTTCTCCGAGCCGTACTTGGGCGCGGACTTGGAGTGCATCCCCAGGACCCCGGCGAGGATGTCGGTGAGCAGCTTGCCGGTGGCGATCGTGCCGTAGCCGCCGACGGAGTGGAACCGGATGCGCATCGCCGAATCGGGCAGGAGGCGCGGGTTGGGCCTGGTCTCCAGGGCCATCAGCTCGGTCTCCGGGTAGGCCGCCCGCATGCGCGACTGCACCTCGGCCATCGCGGTGGAGGCATCAGTGCTGAAGAACTGGGAGCCCAGGTAGATCAGCGGAGCAGTGCTGCCGTCGACCATGTTCTGGAACGCCGCGATGAGGTGCCGCGGCTGCACGTCGTGCCCACCCAGGCCGAAGATGGCGGTGGTCAGCCGCGGGGTGGCGGCCAGGGCCGGGATGCCGTCGTACTGGGGGCCACTCGGCTGCTCGGAGACCGGGGCAGGCTCGGAGTTGGCCCGTGCCTTGAACAGGGCGGAGGTCACCAGGCTGGTCAGGGCGGTCTGGTCGGAGCGCTCCAGCACGGTCACTGCCTTGGCGCCGGCGAGTGCGGCGACCAGCTCGGCCTCCGGGAACGGCTGCAGCATCTTGACCGACACCGCGCCGACCTTGATCCCCTGGGAGCGCAGGTACGGCAGCACCGCGCGGACGTCGTCGGTGATCGACCCGAGGCCGACCATGATGTAGTCCGCGTCGTCGCAGTCGTAGGCCAGGACTGGGGCGTAGGTGCGCCCGGTCAGCTCGGAGTACTCGTCCATCGCCTGGCGGACCAGTGCGGGCACGGCGTTGGCGAAGTGCGTGCGGTGGTCGACGGCACCTGCCTGGAAGTCGGGCTGGTTCTGGACCGGGCCGGTGAGCCCCGGGTTGTTGACGTCCACCAGCGCGGGGACCATCTGGCGCGTGCCCTGCTCCAGGGAGTTGCGCCACTGCCGCCGCCACTGCCCGTGCAGCTCCTCGGGCACCCAGGACAGGGTCTCGGCCACGAGGTCGCCGGCGTTGTCTGCCTCAACCTTCTTCGCGTTCTCGGCGAGGTGGGCCTGCAGGGCGGTGAGGTCGGCGGGCCGCAGGTCGTCGCGGTGGCGCTCGAGGTACTGGTTGAGCTGGAAGACCCGGCCCTTGGCGCCGAACAGCATCTCCTGGGCCACCGTCGGGCACTTCACCCGCCCGGCCGGGTCGCCCAGGAACTCGCGCAGCAGCTCGGGCTCGGGCATGAGCGCCTCGCTGAGCATGTGGCTGGTCGAGAAGCCGTCCATGGCGTTGGCCACCGGGATCAGCGAGAGTGCGGCCGAGCGGTAGGAGATCGCGGCCAGGTCGGCGGCCTCCTGCGGGTTCGAGCCGAAGAGGATCGTGTACCCGGCGGACAGCAGTGCGTAGACGTCGTCGTGGCCGGCCATGACGTTCAGGGAGTGCTTGGAGACCACGCGCGCGGCGACCTGCAGCACGAAGCCGCCGGTCTTCTTGCCGACGGTCACGTAGTGCGACTCCATCGCGTAGAGGATCCCCTGGCTCGACGACGCGTTCGAGATGAATTGCCCGCCGGTCAGTGCAGCACCGAGCGCACCGCTCTGGGCCGAGTGCTCACCCTCGGGCTCGAAGAAGAACGGGTGCTTGCCCCAGACATTGACCCCCCCTTCGGCGCGGGCCGCCTCGAACAGCTCCGAGATCTCGGTCGATGGGGTGATCGGGTACCCGATGACACCGCCGCAGACGTGGCGCATGACGTGTGCGATGGCACCGTTGCCGTTGATGACGCTGGGGAGACCGGGGAAGCGGGGCTGCTGATCAGACATGAGGCCAATCCAGGGCTACGAGGGAGGGATGGGACGCGACGACGAGAGTGACGTCAGGGCACCGCGGAGGGGGGAGCGGGACGCGTGCTTGCTCATGGCGCACCTCACATCTGGCGGGTTGCGGCCAGAGTAACCCCGGGGTCCGACTCGAACGTGTGACGATCGTCCCGTCCTCAACCATCCAAGGACCCGCATGTGCCCCTCCTGCGGCATCGTCGGCCGGAGTCGTGGAGGATCACCGCATGGTTGCTTTCGCGGAGGATCGAACGGGATGGACGGTGGCTCGGGGGCGCCACCTGGTGGCCAGGATCGGGCAGCTCGAGTTGCTCGACCGCTCCTACACCTTGGCGGCGCAGTCCTTCGTCACGCTGCTGCCTCTGATCCTCGCGATCGGGACGGCCGTCGCATCCCCGGGGGCCAACCTCGTGGCTGAGGAGTTCATCAAGCGCTTCGGTCTGGTGGGCGCGGCGGCCAGGTCCGTCGAGCAACTGATCCAGGTCCGCAGCGAGGGGATCTACTGGATCGGTCTTGCGCTGACCCTCTACGCGGCATTCACCCTGTCCAAGCGCGCGTCCAGGGCGTACAACGCGATCTGGCAGACCCCTCAGCTGCCCATCCGCGACCAGTGGCGATCCCTGGTGTGGATCGTCGTCCAGCTGGCCATGATGCTCATGGTGACCGAGCTGCGCGGGTTCGCCCGGGACTCCGGACCGGTGCTGGCACTGTTGGCGGGTGTGGTGATCCTCGTGGTCTGGGCCGGTGCGGAGGTGCTCACCCAGACCCTGCTCACGCGGGCCCACGTAGTGCGCAGCCGGATCCTGCTGGCTGCGATCTTCGTGACCATCGGCAGGCTCGGGATCGTCGTGTGGTCGGGCTTCTTCCTGGCGAAGTCGATGGTCCGGCAGGCAGAGGCCTATGGGCCCATCGGCGTCGTCTTCGCGCTGTTCAGCGGGCTGCTGGTCTACTGGGTCGTCCTGCTCGGGTCGACGCTGCTGGCGGCGGTGCTGACCGACCCGGACGTCGGCAAGGGCCCGGAGTCCATGGTGGTGGACATCGACGTCGCCCAGGGCGACTTCTGAGCCGGTGCTGGCGGGCGTGACCGATCGGGTGGTGATCGCTCAGCCGTCGAAGCCGAAGACCTCATCCAGGGGTGCGTCGAGGGCGCGAGCGATTCGAAAGGCCGCCTCCAGCGATGGCGAGTACTTGCCCTGCTCGATCGCGATGATGGTCTGGCGCGTCACGCCGACCTGGGCCGCGAGGTCCGCCTGGGTCATCTCGCCGTGCTGGAACCGCAGCGCCCGGATCCGATTGGTCACGTGGGTCGGCCTGCTCATCACCCGGGGCCCCGTCGGTACAGCACGATCCTGGTGACCCCGGAGCTGAGCTCGGCCAACACCCACCACAGCAGGAGGACGTTGGCGATGTAGAACTGGTCGACCCGGACCATCGCGAGCACCAGCGCCAGGAAGACCCCCACGGCCAGCACGTAGCCGCCGACGTTGCCGCCCTGGAGGGCGATCATCTGGTCACGCTCGTCACGCTCGCCAGCCACGGCCGGATCGGACACCGCGATCGTGATCTGGCCCACCACCAGCATGGCGACCAGGAGGATGACGGTGAGGACCATCATGGGCTGGTAGACGATCTCGGCGGCCGGCGTGGTCAGCGCCCAGCGGACGACGACGGCGAAGTAGATCCCGTAGGCGATCGCCATGGCTGTCGTCGTGGCGATGACGCTCTTCTCCTCGAACGGCATGTGACCTCCCGGAGTGACGTGCGCGGCGGTATGTGGCGTCTCCCCGGATAGCGTAAGCAATCTTTGACAGAGTGTAAAGCAGAGCAGACATAGCGAGGGCGGACGAGTGCGCTGTTGACATCGTTGCCCGGCGCCCGAAGACTGGCCGCAGCGGCGAAGGTCATGCCCGGCAGCGGAGACGTGGGAGGGTTGTGCTGTGGAGGATCGTGCGGTCCAGGGCCGTGGACGGGTCGGCTTCCGTCCGCCACTGACGTCAGTGCTGCCGGTTGCAGTCGTCCTTGTGCTGTTGGCGATCCTCTTCCCGTCAGAAGGCAGTTGGGTCTTTGTCGTGGTGTTCACCGTCAGTTTCGGGGTCATCCGTATGCGGCAGCTGTTGGTGCTGACCGATGAGCATCTCGAGGTGACGGTGTTCCGCACCCGGCGAATCCCGTGGGCCCAGGTGCAGGGGTTCGAGTCAGGGTCAACGTTCCGGGGCGGGACGCAGATCCAGACCGCCTCGGGCGTCGTGTACTCCATTGCTCCGTGCTCCTGGTGGGGTGGCCCGGCGGAGGCAGCAGACATCGAGGCCCTCCGGCGCGAGGCGCGCGCGAGGAGTTGAGCCGACACTGGCGCTTCAGTAGGAGGATTCACGGATCAGGGCCTCGGCCCAGCGCTCCACCATGGCCGGGGTTCCTGCGGCGATCACCACCTCGTCCACACTGGTCGGTGTCGACTTGAGGACGGTGAGCGCGACGCGCGTCACGTCCTCCATCGGCCAGGGTCCGCGCGCGAGGATGGCCGGCAGGGCCATGGTCCGCGCCTGCCGAGCGTTGGCGGCGGCGACCGCTGCCCGGTAGGCATCGGCCAGGAGGTGCTCCGTGCCACGCGGTGGCTTCCACCGGGGCGCGCTGACCGTGACTATGCGTCCGTCGGCAGCTGCATGCGCTCCAGCGCGCAGGACGATGTCCGCCGAGGTGTCCTCGGGGCGCCCGAGCACCACCCTGATCCGAGGACTGCGCATGGCCCAACCGTCGCACCGAAGGGCAGTCCCGGCAAGGAGGGGTCGAAGGACTCTGTAGCCACACGCCTGCGACCCCTAGCTTCGGATTCCATGGGCACTCATCACATGTCAGCAGTGGACAGCGCGTGGCTCCGCATGGATACCCCGGGCAACCTCCTGGTCGTCAATGCCATCTTCTGGACGGAGGAACCCGCCGACTTCGATGCGTTCCGGACCGTCATCGGGGAGCGGATGATCGACAGGTTCCCGCGGTTCCGCCAGCACCCTGCGCCTTCACGGATCCCGATGGGCCGGTCCGAATGGGTGGACGACGACGACTTCGACGTTGAGCATCACTACCGTGACGTGACCCTCGACGCGCCCGGTGACGAGGCGACTCTGCAGGCCTATGTCAGCAGCCAGACCGGAATCCCCCTGGACCCCACGCATCCCCTGTGGGAGATCCACTTCATCTCCGGCTTCGGCGACGGCTCGGCTGCGTTCTTCCGCATCCACCACGCGATCGCCGACGGGATCGCGCTGACGCGCGTGATGCTGTCCCTGACCGATGACGGCCCGGAGGACTCGTTCAAGGAGGTGCGCGACCCGAGCTCGACGCAGAGCCTGGTCGATGCTGCCGGGTGGTTCATCTCCAACAGCCTGGGACTCGTCCGGCACCCCACGCGCATCGCCGGCGTGGCTCGGACCGTCCTGCATGACACCACTCGCCTGGTGCACCTGGCCACGCTCTCGACCAAGCCGAAGTCGGTGCTCAGCGGAAAGGTGGTGGAGACCAAGCTCGTCACGTGGACGCCGCCCATCCCGCTCACGGACATCAAGGCCATCGGGGCGCACGCTGGCACGACGGTGAATGACGTCCTTCTGTCGGCCCTGGCCGGGGCCCTGGGCGATTACCTGAGGGAGCGCGGCACGCCGCTGCCCAACGTCCGCGTCATGGTCCCCGTGAACCTGCGCCCGCTGGACGCGCCACTGCCCCCCGAGCTCGGCAACGAGTTCGGCTTCTACTTCGTCGACCTGCCCACGGGGTCCATGCCACCCCGCGAGCGGTTGGACGAGATGCACCGCCGCATCGAGGAGATCAAGGGATCGCCGGAGGCACTTGTGGCCTTCGGGGTGCTCGCTGGGCTGGGAGCCTCGCCCCAGCTGGTCGAGGACATCGGAGTCGCCTTCTTCGGCAGCAAGGCCGCGGGAGTCGTGACCAATGTGCCCGGGCCGCGCACGCCCGTCCTCCTCGCGGGGGCCCGGGTCGCCGGGCTGATCGGCTGGGTCCCGCGCGCCGGAGACATGGGGTTCGGGGTGTCGATCTCCTCGTATGCAGGGCAGGTGACGATCGGGTTCTCCACCGATGCCGAGCTCATTCCCGACCCCGACCGACTCCAGCAGCTGGTCCTGGATCAGGTCGCCCTGATGCTCACGATCAGCCGACGTGGAACCAAGCCGCGCGCATCCAAGCCGCGCGCATCCAAGCCCAAGGACGTCCCCGCTACGGCCTGATCCGGATCCGTAGGCGACGGAAGCCCTTGCCCTTGTTCTCCACCTTGACGACCTCGATGTCGCCGATCTGCCGGGTGGAGGCAACGTGCGTGCCACCGTCGGCCTGGGTGTCGAGCCCGACGATGTCGACGATGCGCACGATCTCGAGGTCCGGGGGCAGCAGGTTCGTCGCCGTCCGGATGATGTCCGGGATCGCGAAGGCCTGATCCCGCGGGAGGCTGCTGACCTCGATCGCCCTGTCCGCAGCCACCTCGACCGCGCAGGCTGCGGCGACGGCGTCCTTGAACCCCTCGGGGACCTCAGGCAGGTTGAAGTCCATGCGGGCCTCGAAGGGCTCCATGTTGCCGCCGGTCACCAGGGCGCCGAAGTCGCGGAAGACCACCCCGCTGAGCAAGTGCAGCCCGGAGTGCGTGCGCATGAGGGCGGTGCGGCGCTCGTCCTCGATCGCGCCCCGCACGGGCGTACCGGGCGGTGGAACCGGGTCGCCCTCGTGGGGCACGAGCCGCAGGTCGTCCCCCCGGCGCGACCCGACGATGCGGGTCTGGACGCCGCCCCAGAGCAGTACCCCGTGGTCCGGAGGTTGGCCACCACCACCGGGGTAGAAGGCGGAGCGATCCAGGACGATGCCCTCCGGATCACCGTCGAGGACCACCGCATCCCACTCGCGCACAGTCGCGTCAGCGAGATCGAGTCGCTCGGTACGGCCCTCACGATCAGCACCCATGGACGCGACCCTAGCTAGCCCGCGCTGGCCGCGCGGCGGGAGACGCGCCCAGAGGTGGCCCGCCGTTCGCGATCGGTACGCTGGCGGTCATGGAGGGATCGGCACCCAGCTTCGGGATCACCCGCGGCGAGGGGATCGAGGTACTCGCCGAGCTCCGGGCGGCGGCGGCTTCCGCGGTAGCCGAGCAATGAGCAGGTCAGCCGTCCACGACGTCGTGGTCGGGGGAGCCCAGGTGCTCGGCACCACGATCGCAGCTCCGGTCCTGCGCCGCCGGTACAACGCGTGCGGCGCCACCGCCGCTGAGGTCGCCTCCCCCATGCCCGGTGACGGGCTCGTGCCGAACCCTCGGATGGGGTACACACGCGCGATCACGATTGGCGCGCGGCCGGCGGTCGTCTGGTCGTGGCTGGTGCAGATCGGCCAGGGTCGTGGTGGCTTGTACAGCTTCGACGGGCTGGAGAACCTTGCGCGCTGTGACATCCACAGCACCGACCGGATGGCACCTGGTCGAGCCGGTCAGCTTCGTGATGGAGCGCCAGATGCTCCGCGGCATCAAGAAGCGCGCCGAGGGGCCTGCCTGATCGACCCGCGCCCCGATCGATCCTCCACGAGTCGGGCCCGCCCCGCTCAGAACCTGGGGTGTGGGTGCTCTCCGGAGCGGCCCTGGAACGACAGGATCTTCGGGTTGGCCACCATCCCGTCACGGATCTCGATCGCCCGGCTGATGGTCACGTCGGCGTCCCACGCCGCAGGCCCCTGCATGACCGCGCGCACGAACGGGATCAACGCCTCACTGATGCCCCAGGTGGCGCTGTTCCACAGGTAGCTGGGGCTGTGGTCCACGCCGTAGTAGGCCACTCCGTCGCCGACGGTGAGCATCGGCTCCTCGAACGTGGTCGGCCTGGCGAAGTCGAATCCCATCCCCAGGTCGCAGGACACATCGACCAGCAGGCTGCCCGGGGTGAAGGCATCCAGCTCGTGCTCGGAGACGAACATCAAGGGGGCGTCGGTGTCCTGCAGTACGCAGTTCACGACGATGTCGTGCTGGGCCAGGAATGCCGCCGTGGGCACCGGTCCGTCTGGCGTGAGGACCACGGTCCGGCTGGGGTCCGCCTCGGTGCGGTCGAGGTGTCCGATGACGACCGACGGGATGGGTGAGGCCACCGCCGTGATGTCGCGCATGGTGAGCACGGTGACGTCGTGCACACCGAGGGCCCGCAGGCCGGTGATCGCCCCGCGGGCGGTGTTCCCGAACCCGATGACGACGGCCTTCAACTGGCGGCCGTAGTGCCCGGTCGAGCCGATCAGGGTCATCGCGTGCAGCACCGAGCAGTAGCCGGCCATCTCGTTGTTCATGTGGAAGACGTGGACCATGAAGTCCCCTGAGCTCGTCCAGTGGTTCATTGCCTCCCAGGCGATCAGGGTCAGGCGCTTGTCGATCGCGATCTGGGTGAGGTCCGGGTCCTGCACCGCATGCGGCCACCCCCAGAGCACCTGGCCCTCGTGGAGTTCCCTCAGGTCGTGCAGGGTCGGCTTGGGGAGCAGCACGATGTCGGTGCCGGCGATGACCTCATCGCGGTCGGCCATCCCGGCAACCAGGGACGCGAGGTGCTCGTCGGACACGCCGAAACGTTGACCGTAGCCACGCTCGAGGACCATGCGCGCGCGCAGGTCCGCATCGAGCCGCTCGACGTGATGTGGGTGGATCGGCAGTCGAAACTCGTTCTCCTTGCTGGACGTGGACAGGACTCCGAGCCTGAACTGAACCATTTCCGTCTCCCTCATCGCGCCGATGTCCGCTATCTGGACAATGCCACTCCCGCATGGCGGGGCGCCAACCGCGTGGGAGCTGACCAGCAGGACGGCCGACCATCTCGCCGAGGATGCGTGCACAGGGGCAGGGCTGCCCCTAGCCTGTGGCGATGATCGATCTGGGCAGGAACGTGACCGTGGCCGACGTCGACCGGATGGAGGACCGGCTCTACATCACGGCCAGCCGGGACAGCGCCAGGAAGATGTCGGCGTTCTGGGTCCTGCTGGTCCTCGCCGCCATCATCGCCTCCGCCGGCGTGGTGGGCGACTCCACCGCCACGGTGATCGGCGCCATGATCGTGGCTCCCCTGATGACCCCGATCCTTGGCACCGCGCTGGCGCTGGTGCTGGCCGACCGGAAGCACCTGCTGCACAACATGGGCCTCGTGCTCGCCGGCGCCCTGGTCGTCGTCGCGATCGGCTACCTGGTCGGCGCGCTGCACGTCAACGACGTGGTGGCGGCCACCAACACCCAGGTCGCCGGCCGCGTCAGCCCCAAGCTCATCGACCTGACGGCGGCGCTGGCCACCGGGGTGGTGGGGGCGTTCGCCCTGGTCCGCTCGGACGTGTCCGACACCCTTCCGGGCGTCGCGATCGCGATCTCCCTGGTCCCACCGCTGGCGGTGGTGGGACTGACTCTCGAGTCGGGCGCGCCAGGCGAGGCGCTGGGTGCCCTGTTGCTGTTCTCGACCAACGTTGCCGCGATCATCGCGACCGGGACGATCGTGCTGCTGTTCTTCCGGGTCCGCCACGCGGTCGCCGAATCGGGTCGGCCGATTGCTGCGTTCTCCAAGCGCACCCTGGCCGTGGTCGTCGGTGCCGTCCTGGTGATCGCCCTGCCACTGGCTTGGGGCACTCTGCTGGCGGCCTACGAGCAGCAGGTGGTGACCAAGGCGCAACCGGTGGCCGAGCAGTGGGCAGAGGAACAGGGCTGGATCGTCGTGAGGGTGGGCTATCAGCAGGGTGCACTGGTGATCCAGGCCATCGGCTCCCCTCCGGAAGCGGACGCGGACGCCTTGCGCGCTGACCTGGACGCGGCTGGGCTCGCATCGGTCGACACCAGGGTCACCCTCGTGATCGGCGGGACCAAGGAGTTCCCGGGACAGTGACCGGTCGGCGGGATCCCGGGGACGCTCGGCTCAGGCGGCCAGGCTCCACAGGCCCTTGAGCACCAGGACGACGGCGACGAACGCACCCATCCCGTAGGTCACCGCCCGGTTGTTCGCCAGGATCCAGGTCCGCCACCCGGCATACACCGCAGGTGCCCGATCGCGCCGGACCATCAGGACCGCCAACGGTGCGGCGACGCCCAGGGATGCCACCAGGACGAAGACCATTCCCGCGGCAGTCAGGGCGGCCCCCGTCAGGCCGATCTGGAGCATCTGCGTCGCGGCCGCCACGACGATGAAGTAGTTCGGCAGGAACCCACCGAGGACCAGCGCCAGGATCCAGGGCATGGCGTCCAGGCGCCCCATCCACGAGGGTGCTGGGGCGGGGATTCCCGCGGTCCTGCGCCACCGGACCGCCAGGACGCCGGCAAGCAGCAGTCCCAGGCCGAACTCCGCCGCGGCTGTGGCTGTCGAGCCCGACGTGCTTGGTGTGTCCGGGGCCATGGCCACGGTGATGGCCATCACGGCCGAGAGGGCCGCGATCCAGCCCACGACGTAGGCGACCTCCTTGGCCAACCCGCCGCGCGTGGCGACCAGGATGATGCCGGCCAGCACGGACCACGGCTGCGCGGCCAGTGCGAGCGCCATCAACAGCAGGGTTGCCATCGACGCTGCGTCCACGGGGGGCCACACTACGGTCAGGCCCGAGCGCCCCGACGTCGACGCGACGCTACCGGTCGTTCCTTGTAGGGTTTCCATAGTTGGTGAACATGCTGACCGGGAGGGTCTCGGTCGCAGGCACGGGAAAGGGTCACGCTGTGACTGAAGGTCAGATCGAGAGTGCCGGCGGGATCGAAGTCGGTCCCGTCGACGTGGTTGTCATCGAGTTCGCGGACGCGAAATTCTCCGGTGAGGGTCTGCCGATCCTGCTGGACCTGGTGGCCAAGGGCACGATCCGCATCATCGACGCCGTGGTCATCAAGGCCAACGATGACGGCAGCTTCGTGAGCCTGTCGGTGGAGGACCTCGACGCCGAGGGTGGTGCGTGGGACCTCGTCAGCGGCTGGAGCTCCGACGTCCTGGGCCAGGACGACTTCGACACCGTCGGAGCCATCCTCAAGCCGGGCGCCGCCGCGGCAATCATCATGTACGAGAACACGTGGGCAGCGCCGTTCGCCGCCGCAATGTTGCGGGCCGGTGGCCAGGTCGTCGCGTTCGACCGGATCCCCGTCACTGACGTCATCGCCGCACTTGAGGCAGCCGAAGACCCCGAGATCGAGAGCTGAGAGGTACAGACATGCCAGGACTTGTTCGCGGGATGGCCCGCACCGCCGCCGTCGTGGGCACCGCCGGTGCGGTGAGCCACCACCAGCAGAAGAAGTGGGCTGCGAAGGACCAGCAGGCCGCAGAGGCCGCCGCCTACCAGCAGCAGCAGTACGCGCCCCCGCCGCAGCAGTACGCCCCGCCGCCCCAGCAGTACGCCGCTCCGCCGGCGCCTGAGGTGGACCCGACTGTGGAGAAGATCAACCAGTTGGCAGAGCTGCACGCGCAGGGGATCCTCAGCGACGAGGAGTTCTCCTCGGCCAAGGCCAAGGCGCTGGGCATCTAGCCCACTGAGCACGAGCGGGTGGCGCTCCTCCGGGAGTGCCACCCGTTGCTCAATCCCCGATCGTGCGCGGTAGCGTCGAGGGAGGACCCTCCCTTGCAGGGGCCGGATCATTCAAGAACGAAGGACGAGTTCATGGCGGGTGTGGTGGGGCGCGTTTTCGAGGCACGTGCAGGTCTGGGCGTGCCGGAGCGGGCGGGGATCCTTGCGGGGTCGACGGTCGTGGGAAGGTCGTTCAGCCGTGGCCTGATGCCGCGCACGACCTCGGACCAGGCGATCATCACCGGGGTCTCCTCGGTGCTCAACTACGGCATGACGGCCACTGCCCAATCGCTGATCGAGTCGGTGGCGCTGCGGGTGGCTGGTCGGGGCTCGGACTCGTCGGATCGCCGGATGACTCAGCGGGGTGTGGTCCTGGCCGGTGACGTGGCGGCGATGGGGATCGGTGTGGCCGCACAGAAGTTCCTGGCGCACCGCAAGGACGAGCCGATCGCCCGGGCGTGGGGGCGCACGTTCAGCTGGCGGCTGGCCGTCGGCGGGATGGCTGGGGCGATCATCGTGACCGGCGACATGCTGTTCGAAGGAATCGGTGGCGACCAGCGCTCCTGGACTCGCAATGCGCCCATCGCGCTTCCGCTGGGTGCGGGCCTCGCCGCGTGGCAGTACCACCGCCTGCGCACGCGGATGGTCGAGGAGGGCGTCACCCACGACGCCGAGGGGGATGCACTCGACGACTCGCAGGGGATAGCCGTCGGCAAGGCCGTGGGCATCGGGGCCGGCGTCTCCGCAGCGCTCTACGTGGCGGCCAGGGGCGAGAAGCTGTTCGCGGGCGGGATCGGTTCGGCGCTGACCTCGGTCAACCCGAACGTGGAGCTGATCGGGCGACCCGTGGGTCACGCGGTGGCGTTCGGGCTTATTGGCTTCGCCGGGTTCAAGGGCATGCAGCACGTGTTCGCCTCGGCGGAGACGACGGGTGACGCCGTGGAGGCCGCGTACTCGATGGCCCCGACCTCGGAGTTCGTCAGCGCCGGACCACGTAGCGCAGTCCCCCTGGAGACGATCGGCCGCGAGGGCCGCCGGTTCGTCAACATGGCCCTGACCACCGAGGAGATCGAGGCCGTCATGGGCGCGCCGGCAAAGTCGCCGATCCGCGTCTTCGTCGGACTGGAGACCAAGAACACCACCAGTGAGCGCGCCGACATGGCAATGCGCGAGCTCGAGACGTTGGGGGCGTTCGAGCGCAAGCACATCGTGTTCATGTCCCCGACCGGCACCGGCTACCTGAACTACGTGACTGCGGAGTCTCTTGAGTTCCTGACCCGCGGCGACGTCGCACTGGTCGCGATGCAGTACTCGCTGCGCCCGTCACCGTTGTCGTTGTTCCGGGTCGGGATCGGCATCGACCAGAACAACGCGTTCCTGCACGCCCTGAAGTGGCGGCTGGCGGCGATCCCGGAGGACGTGCGCCCGAAGCTGCACATCTTCGGCGAGAGCCTCGGCGCGCAGACCTCCGAGGACATCTTCGCCGAGGAGGGCACCGAGGGCCTGCACCGCGTCGGCATCGACCGGGGCCTGTTCCTCGGCACCCCGGCGGCCACCAAGTTCCGGGCGAAGTGGCTCTCAGACCCGGCGGCGATGGATCCCGACGGGGAGATCATCGAGGTCGACAACTACGCCGAGTACCTCGCCCTGCCCGAGGACGTTCGCGCTCGTGGTCGGTACTTCTTCCTGACCCACCACAACGACTCGATGCCCAAGTTCTGGTTCCCGCTGGCAGTCCAGGCTCCTGCCTGGATGGGTCCGGCGGAGACCCCGGGAGCCCGGGGTCCCCAAGGAGACCGCGTGGCGGCCGTACACGACGTTCCTGATCACGTTCATCGACGTGAAGAACGCCATGAATGTCATCCCCGGGCAGTTCGTCGCCAACGGCCATGACTACCGCGCCAGCCTCGCGCGGTTCACCTCCCTGGCCTACGACCTGCCCGCCGACGACGACACCATCACCGAGCTGAACAAGGTCCTCGCCGCCCGCGAGCTCAAATGGGCCGAGATGCGGGTCATCGACCAACAGTTCGCCGACGCCGATGCCGAGGTCAAGGCGCAACTGGCCAAATGGGGCGTCGACGCGACCGCGCCGATGCCGGTTGCCCGGGTCTGAGGGTCAGGCCTCCTCGGTCTGGACCTCGTCTGCGTCCTGATCCGGGCCCGTGTCCTGGTCCCCATGCTCGGATTCCAGGTCGGGGGCATCGGGGCCGTGGTGGCCGTCCGTCGAGTCCTCGCTGACGTCGTCCCGCGCGTCCTGGTCGAGATCGACCTGGTCATCACCGCGCCCACCGAAGCACCGATCCGCGCCCTCCTCGCCGTCGAGATCGTCGTCACCGTCGCCACCGCGCAGGACGTCGGTGCCGGGACCTCCGCGGAGGCTGTCGTCACCGGCACCGCCGAACTCGCGGTCGCGGCCGTCGCCGCCGAGGATCTCGTCATCGCCCCTGCCGCCGCGCAGCCGGTCGTTCCCGGCCCCGCCGAACAGGCGGTCGTTTCCGGCTCCGCCAAGGACGATGTCCACACCATCGGAGCCGCAGACCAGGTCATTGCCCCCACGGGCATGCACCACGTGCCGGCCGCCACCGGTCACGACGATGACATCGTCGCCTCGAGTTCCCCAGATGTGCCGGGCGCCGGAGGTCTTCGTCGCCGCAACCCCTGCGCACGTCGGCGGCTGGGGGATCTCATCCGCGGTGCGCAGTGTCGACGCGTTTGCAGCGCCCCCAAGACCCATGGCGAGCACGCTCAAGAACGCGACGGCCGAGCCGGCGCGGGTGCTGGCGTGTGTCATGGTTCCTCCCGGGGTCGGGCTCAGGCACAGGTCTGATGCACGCTGTATCGGCGGTCGGCGCTGGTGAGTACAGGCCATTCACCCGCTCGCCGCAGCAGCCGAGCGTCCTTCGGGAGCCGTCCCTCGTCACACCTGCCGGGAGATACCCAGGGGTCTACCCTGAAACCCATGCGTGAGCCGAGCACGGGGTTGACCCCGCAGTGCCTGTCACCGTGGCCCCGGGGTGGGGAGCGACGGCCCGCCGGATTGCCGGCGGTGCTCCACGTGACTGAGCACCACTTCACCGCTGAGCTGTGGCTGTGGGACGCCCGCCAGCAGGACACCTGGACTTTCGTGACCCTGCCGCCCGATGTGAGCGCAGCGGTCGAGGACGAAGGACGGTCAGGGTCCCCGCGCTGGGTTCGGCTCGGTTCGGGTGGAGGTTCGGATCGGCCCGAGTACGTGGCGCACATCCCTGTTCCCCGACAAGGCCTCGGGGTGCTTCGTCCTTCCGGTCAAGCGGGCTGTCCGGCAGGCCAATGGCGTCGAGCAGGGCGACCCGGTCGAGGTTGCACTCCGGCTCCTGTGAAGGGGGTTCGCGACTCGTGGAGCCCTCCCGGTCATCACGTCGGCTCGTGAGAACACCCCGGTCAGGTGGGCGGAGGCGACTACGCTCGTGGGCATGACGGTGTCGATCGCCGCGTCCGGGCTCACCCGCCGTTTCGGGGACCTCACGGCCGTGGATGCCGTCGACCTGAGCATCGCTCCGGGCACGCTGTACGGGTTCCTCGGCCGCAACGGCGCAGGGAAGACGACCCTGATCCGGATGCTGCTGGGCCTGATCCGCCCCACAGTTGGTGAGGTCTCGATCCTGGGTCGTGCGGTGGACTCACGCGGGGGGCTCGCGGGTCCCTGGGCTGATGTCGGGCTACCTGGTGGACGGCCCGGGCCTGTACCCCGATCTGACGGCACGGGACCACCTGCGCATGTCCTGCGCCTACCGTCAGGTTCCGCGTGCCGCGTGCGACGAGATCGTCGAGAGGCTGGCCCTCGGCCGGTACCTCGACGTCAGGGCTCGCGCGCTCAGTCAGGGCAACGGCCAGCGCCTCGGGCTCGCGATGGCCCTGCTCCATCGCCCGAAGGTCCTCATCCTCGACGAGCCCACGAATGGGATGGACCCGGCAGGAATGGTCGAGATCCGTGGCCTGCTGCGAGACCTCGCCGACGACGGGACCACGGTCCTCATGTCCACGCACATCGTCTCGGAGGTCGAGCGGATGGCCGACGAGGTCGGCATCATCCACGAGGGGCGCATGGTCGATCGGCTCAGCCGGTCGCGGCTGGCCGCGCTGGGCCGGCCCCGCTTGGTCGTGACGCTGGCCTCAGCGGAGTCAGCCCGCCGGGCCACAGCCGCGTTGTCGACGTGTGGGATCGCCGCGACCGAAGCCGAGGCGACGTTGACGATGACTGACCCGGGGTCAGTTGACCGGCCCGAGGATGTCGCCCGTCTGCTTGTCGGCGCGGATTGCCCACCCCGGGCGATGGCGGTCATGTCCGACAGCCTCGAGACCCATTTCCTGGAAGTGACGGGAGGGGCCCGATGAGCGTGGCAGGTTGGTCGGCGGCGTTGACGAACGAGTGGCTGAAGGTCCGACGGTCCCGGGTTCCGCTCGTCACGTTCGTCGTGCTGGCCATCGGGCCGCTCGCCGGTGGGTTGTTCGTCTATATCGCAGCTGACCCGCAGCGGGCCAAGGACCTCGGGCTGCTCGGGCAGAAGGCTGAGCTCTCGGGGATCACCGCCGACTGGTCGGGGATGTTGATGTTCTCCACGCAGATCGCCTCGGCCGGCTCGCTGCTGCTCTTCGCGTTCATCGCCACATGGATGTTCGGCCGGGAGTTCGTCGACGGGACAGCGCACTACCTCATGTCGCTGCCAGTCTCCCGCGGTGTCATCGTCGGCGCGAAGTTCGCCGTCTACGCGGTGTGGGCAGCCGTTCTGGGCGTGTGGCTCACTGCCGTGACCTTCGGCGTGGGCCTGCTGATGGGCCTACCGGGGTGGTCCGCGTCGTTGGCTCTCACCAGTGCATCGGGGACCCTGCGGGCCTGCTTCCTCACGATCCTGGCGGTGACCCCGATCGCCTACCTGGCCAGCCGGAGCCGTGGCTACCTCGCGCCACTGGCAAGCGCGATCGGGTTCCTCGCCCTGGCCCAGGCCGCGGCGATCCTCGGCTGGGGGGCCTACATCCCGTGGGCGATCCCCGCGATCGCTGCAGGCATCGCGCCCGACCAAGACGCGACCGTTGCCTCATGGCTGATCGTGGTGGCCACCGGGGTCCTCGGCGTCGTTGCCACCACGAGGTGGTGGTGCAGTCCCGACGCCGGGTTGTAGGGGCCCGGCCCGGGCGACGTGCAACCGGCATCATGTGACCCACGAACAGGAGGCTCAGCAATGAAAGTCACAGGCACACGAGTCGTCATCACGGGAGCGTCCAGCGGAATCGGTGCGGCGGCCGCGCGGGCCTTCGCTGATCGCGGAGCGGAGGTCGTCCTGCTTGCGCGCTCCCAGTCGGGGCTGGATGCCGTGGCGGAGTCCATCCGGGCGCGTGGGGGGACTGCGCATGTCCATCCGGTTGACCTGGCAGACCTCGAGGCAGTCGCTCGGGTCTCCGAACAGGTGCTGGAAGACGTCGGACGCGTGGATGTGCTGGTCAACAACGCCGGCTCCGGCCGATGGCTCGCCATCGATGAGACCGATCCGAGCGAGGCCCTGGCCATGACGATGGTCCCCTACGTGGGGGCCTTTGCCATCACCCACCATTTGGTGCGGCCCATGATCGCCCGCGGGTCGGGAACCATCGTGAACGTCACCTCACCGGCGGGTGCGATGCCCTTCCCGGGTTCGGCGGCCTACAGCGTCGCGCGGGGGGCGATGGCCTACTTCACCCGGGCGCTGCGCGCCGACCTGCGCGGCACCGGGGTCCGCGCCGTGCTCGTGATGGCGGGGGAGGTGGAGTCCGAGTACTGGGCGAACAACCCGGGTGCCCGAGACCGAGTGCCCACGATCTCGCGGCTGTTCGGCACGCTCAGCACGGAGCAGGTGGCCGCCTCCATCGTCCGCGCGGTGGAGCGCGGCCGTGGCGACGTCGCGACGCCGCGGCGGCTGGCGGCGGTCCTCGCCCTGCACCATGTGGTCCCCGGCACTGTCGAGTGGTTGGTGGCCCAGACCGGCTGGACCCGGGCGCAGGGAGGCGTGGTGGACCCCACTCCCGGGTCTGCTCGCTCGGGCACCATGACCGGTGCGTGACTGCACTGGACTACCGGTATCCCCCGTCCGTCCCCCCAAATGCGGATTCCCCCCGCCAGTGGTGACAGGGGGAATCCGATGGTGCCGAACGTGGGTCAGTCGCGCTCGTGCTCGCCCGTGAGGTAGCCGTGGTGCTCATGCTCCAGGGCGATCTCATCGGCGCCGGTGATGCCCGCGGGTAGGTCGATCGTCCGCTTCGGCCCGGTGAACCATTTCTTGGCACTCAGGTGCCAGCCGATCCACAGCGCCAGCAACGACGCACCGAGCACGATGGGGGCGTAGTTGACGAACTTCCAGTCGAAGGCCTCGTTGCCCGGGGTTCCAGCCGGGTAGAGCGGCAGCAGGAAGTAGACCGAGGTGATGACGACCTCGGCGATGGCCAACGGTGCCATCCACTTCCACTTGGTGCCGGTGTTCCACGACCCCTGCTGGAACGAGTCGCCGGCACGCCAGCGAAGGAAGATCGGAATGATGAAGGCCATGTAGAGGCCAACGACACCGATGGAGACGACCGCGTAGAACGCGACCACCGAGTAGATCGGGGCATCGGCCGTGCCGATGTTGATCTCCCACAGGGCCGGCAGCGTCAGGATCAGGCCCACCGCCGAGGAGGCGAGCAGTGCGTTGCGCGGCGTCTTGTTCTTGTCCAGGGACGCCCAGTACTTGGCGCCCGGGACCGCACCGTCACGGCTGAACGCGAACAGCATGCGCGAGCACGAGGTGAGGCATGCCGTGGTGCAGAACAGTTGGCCGATCGCGGCGATCAGCAGGACCGTTGCGGCCATCCTCGGGCTCAGTGCCTGGTCGAAGATGACCTGCACGCCACCGCCACCAGCCGTGACCGCATCCTTGTCCTGGACGGCGAACAGGAACGACAGCAGCAGGATCCAGCCGCCGATCGCCGAGTAGAAGATCGACTGCCAGATGCCCCGGGCCGCCGCGTTGGCCGCGCCTTGGGTCTCCTCGGAGAGATGTGCTGACGCGTCGTAGCCGGTGATCGTGTACTGGGTGAGCAGGAGGCCCAAAGGCAGGACGTAGAACCAGAAGCCTGGGCCCTCGGTCGAGCCCCCGTTGAGTCCGACGGTGTTGTTCACGCGGCCGGTGAAGACCTCCGAGACGCTGGCGTGGTTCTCCGGCAGGAAGATCAGGATCAGGATCACCGCGGCGGCGCCGAACACATGCCACCACACCGAGACGTTGTTCAGCACCGCGAGCAGGTGGTTGCTGAAGATGTTGACCAGGGTGGCCAGCGCCAGCACGACCACGAACATCCAGAACACGCGGTCGAGGGAGTAGCCCGCTGCCCAGCTCTCGCTGAACCGCGAGAGCGCGAAGTCCAGGAACGTCGCGGCGCCGTAGGCGACCGACGCGATGATGGCCAGCAGGCCGATCAGGTTGAGCCACCCGGTGTAGTAGCCGGCCTTGGCCCCGCCGAGCTTGGACGCCCACCAGTAGATGCCACCGGAGGTGGGGTATGCCGACACCAGCTCGGCCATCATGAAGCCGATCAGCATGATGAACGCCGAGATGACCACCCAGCCGACGGAGATGGCGATCGGGCCGCCGTTGTTCCAGCCGAAGTAGAACGTGGTGAAGCAGCCGGCCAGGATCGAGATGATCGAGAACGAGATTGCGAAGTTCGAGAAGCCCGACCACGATCGGTCCAGCTCCTGTTTGTAGCCCAATTCGGCGAGACGACTTTCGTCGTCCGCCTGGGTGAGATCTGCTGACATGCGCGGTACCTCCCTGGTCAGCCCGCGGGGAGGTTCCCACGACCGGCGCGCGGTGCGCTCGAGCGGACCGTAGCGGCCCGGCGGGACCAAAGTCCCGAAATGCGCCTCGACACGCCTCGTACATCGACCGCCCCGATGTGCCAAGATCCGCAGGACCGGGCCGATCGTCGGCGCCCGCACGTCGAGAGGCTGTCGAATGGCGCATGTGCCGGGCTCAGGTGGGCGGGCGCCGCTGGATGTCGAGACGCTGCGCGCCGACATCGCCAGCGGGGCGATCGACACGGTGATCGTCGCGATCACCGACATGCAGGGCCGCCTGGTCGGCAAGCGCATCCACGCGCCGTTCTTCCTGTCTGACGTCCTCGGCCACGGCACCGAGGGCTGCAACTACCTGCTGGCCGTGGACGTCGACATGAACACCGTCGACGGCTATCCGATGACCTCCTGGGAGAGCGGGTACGGCGACTTCGTGATGGCGCCGGACCTGGACACCCTGCGCCGCATCCCGTGGCACGAGGGCAGCGCGATGGTCCAGGCCGACGTGGCGTGGGCGGACGGCTCACCGGTCGTGGCCTCCCCCCGGCAGGTCCTGCGCGCGCAGCTGGCGCGCCTGGCCGACGCGGGGCTGGTCGCCCTGGTCGGCACCGAGCTGGAGTTCATGGTGTTCAACGACACCTTCGAGGACGCCTGGCGCACGGGGTACCGCGACATGGACCCGGCCAACCAGTACAACGTCGACTACTCGATCCTCGGTGGGTCCCGCGTCGAACCCCTGCTGCGCCGGATCCGCCTGGACATGGCCGGCGCCGGCATGATCGTGGAGTCGGCCAAGGGGGAGTGCAACCTGGGCCAGCACGAGATCGCGTTCCGGTACTCCGATGCGCTGACCACCTGCGACCAGCACGTGGTCTACAAGACGGGGGCCAAGGAGATCGCCTCGGCGATGGGCCAATCGCTGACGTTCATGAGCAAGTTCGACCAGCGTGAGGGCAACTCCTGCCACATCCACCTGTCCTTCCGCGGCACCGACGACGCACTGGTGATGACCGACTCCCGGGACGAGCAGGGACTCTCGCCGCTGGGCCGGGCGTTCATCGCCGGGCAGTTGGCGCACATGCACGAGCTCACGTTGATGTTCGGGCCGAACATCAACTCCTACAAGCGCTTCGTCGCGGGGTCGTTCGCACCCACCTCGATCGCGTGGGGTCGTGACAACCGCACCTGTGCGCTGCGGCTGGTGGGCCACGGCCAGTCCCTGCGCCTGGAGAACCGCGTCCCTGGCGGGGACGCGAACCCGTACATGGCGGTGGCAGCGATGGTCGCCGCAGGTCTGGACGGCATCATCCGGGAGCTGCCGCTCGAGCCGATCCTCACCGGCAACGCCTACACCTCCGGCGCCCCCCGCGTGCCGGACTCCCTGCGCGATGCGCTGGGGGCGTGGGAGTCGAGCGCGTGGGTGGAGGCCACCTTCGGCGCCGAGGTCCGCGACCACTATGCCAACATGGCTCGGATCGAACTTGAGGCGTTCGGGCGTGCGGTCACCGACTGGGAGCGGTTCCGCGGGTTCGAGAGGATGTGAGCAGGAGAATCATGAGCACCACCCACGACGTGATCAACCCCGCCACCGAGGCCAGGGTCGCCACGGTCGAGCTGACCGACCTCGCCGGCGCCGACGAGGCGATCGCCCGGGCCGCCCGGGCGTTCCCCGCCTGGCGGGATGTCACCCCGGGTGACCGCGCGCGCCTCCTCCGGCGCTTCGCGGCGGTGGTCGACGAGCACATCGAGGAGCTCGCGCAGATCGAGGTCGCCAACTCCGGGCACACCATCGGCAACGCCCGCTGGGAGGCCGGCAACGTCCGCGACGTGCTCGCCTACTACGCCGGAGCCCCGGAGCGGTTGTTCGGCCGGCAGATCCCGGTCGCCGGCGGCGTGGACATCACCTTCAAGGAGCCGCTGGGAGTGGTCGGGGTGATCGCCCCGTGGAACTTCCCGATGCCCATCGCGGGTTGGGGGTTCGGACCCGCCCTCGCGGCGGGCAACACGGTCGTGCTCAAGCCCGCGCAGCTCACCCCGCTGACCGCGATCCGCCTGGGTGAGCTGGCGCTGGAGGCAGGCCTGCCCGAGCACGTGCTCACCGTGGTCCCCGGCAAGGGCTCGATCGTCGGCGAGCGTCTCGTGACCCACCCGGACGTGCGCAAGGTGGTGTTCACCGGGTCGACGGAGGTCGGCGTGCGCGTCATGGCCGGCTGCGCCGCTCAGGTGAAGCCAGTGACCCTCGAGCTGGGCGGCAAGAGCGCGAACATCGTGTTCGCGGACGCGGACCTCGAGCGCGCCGCGGCGAGCGCCCCCTACGCCGTGTTCGACAACGCCGGCCAGGACTGCTGCGCCCGGTCGCGGATCCTCGTGCAGCGCAGCGCGTACGACCGGTTCATGGAGCTGTTCGAGTCGGCCGTGCAGGGGGTGCGGGTCGAGGATCCGACCCTCGACACCGCCGAGATGGGTCCGCTGATCTCCGCCGAGCACCGCGATCGGGTGGCGTCCTTCGTGCCCGACGACGCCCCGGTGGCCTTCCGCGGCTCGGCGCCCGAGGGCCCGGGCTGGTGGTTCCCGCCGACGGTCCTGGCGCCGGTTGCCGCCGATGCTCCCGCGTGCGTCGAGGAGATCTTCGGCCCGGTCGTCGTCGTGATCCCGTTCGAGGACGAGGCCGACGCGATCCGCATCGCCAATGACTCCCAGTACGGACTGTCCGGATCCATCTGGACGACCAACCTCGGCCGCGGCCTGCGGGTCGCCCGCGGGGTCCAGGCGGGCAACCTCTCGGTCAACTCGCACTCGTCGGTGCGGTACTGGACGCCCTTCGGCGGGTACAAGGCCAGCGGCCTGGGCCGCGAGCTCGGCCCGGACGCCCTCGACGCGTTCACCGAGACCAAGAACGTCTTCATCAGCACCGAGTGACCGGCGCAACCACCCAACCCATCCCGAGCACCAGACACCGAGGAGTACACGTGCAGCGACTTGAGGGCCGTGTGGCCATCATCACCGGCGCCGGCAGCGGGATCGGCCTGGCCACATCCCGACGGCTGGCCGCCGAGGGGGCCAGGATCGTGGCCGTCGACCTGAACGCCGCGACCGTGGCCGCGGTGGCAGATGAGGTGGGCGGCACTCCGGTCGTCGCCGACGTGACCAACGCCGACGACGTCGCGCGCATGTGCGCGACGGCGTTCGACACCTACGGCTCGATCGACATCTCATTCCACAACGCCGGGATCTCCCCGCCGGACGACGACTCGATCCTGACCACCGGGATCGACGCCTGGCGGCGCGTGCAGGAGGTGAACCTCACCTCGGTGTTCCTGTGCTGCAAGGAGGTCCTGCCCTACATGCAGCGCCAGGGCAGGGGCTCGATCATCAACACCGCGTCCTTCGTGGCGACCATGGCCGCCGCGACCTCGCAGATCTCCTACACCGCGTCCAAGGGTGGGGTGCTGGCGATGACCCGGGAGCTCGGCGTCCAGTTCGCGCGCGAGGGCATCCGGGTCAACGCGCTGTCGCCCGGCCCGGTGAACACCCCGCTCCTGCAGGAGCTGTTCGCCAAGGACCCCGAGCGGGCCGCTCGACGCCTCGTGCACATCCCGATGGGCCGGTTCGCCGAGCCGGAGGAGATCGCGGCGGCCGTGGCATTCCTGGCCTCGGACGACTCGTCGTTCATCACCGCGTCGAACTTCCTGGTCGACGGTGGGATCTCCGGGGCCTACGTCACTCCGTTGTAGCGGCCACCGCGACTGGTGCCACGCCCTGGCGCCAGCTGGCCGCCTCGGCGACCAGGGCGAGGAAGAGCCGGAGGTCGCTCAGGAACTCCGGGTGCCACTGGACGCCCAGGACGAACCTGGCGCTGGGGTCCTCGCAGATCTCGATGGTGCCATCCGACGCATAGCCGGTGATGTCCAGGTCGCCGGGGTCGGCGACGGCCTGATGGTGGCTGGAGTTCACGATCACCTCCCCGGCATCCAGGACACGTGCCGCCAGTGAGCCCGGCAGGATCGTCGCCCCATGCTCGGTGAAGGTGCCCCGCTCCTCGCGGTGGGTGTGGGTGCCCTCGATCGACGGCAGGTCCTGATGCAGGGCGCCGCCATGGGCAACTGCCATCACCTGCAGGCCCCGGCAGATGCCCAGCACCGGCATGCCGCGTTCGCGGGCGCCTCGGTACAGGGCGACCTCCGACTCGTCGCGGGCGTGCCGGGGGTCGTCGGTGGTGGGGTGCGGCTCGGCGCCGTAGCGCGCGGGATCGACGTCTGGGCCACCGGCGAGGACGAGCGCATCAAGGCGATCGAGGATCGCCGCCGAGGTGCCCGGCGGGATCAGGACGGGGTCGGCCCCCGCGTCGAGCAACGCCTGGGCGTAGGGCTGGTGCAGCAGGATTGCGGGGGTGTCCCACGAGCCCCACCGGGCGCGTTCCACGTAGCAGCTGAGGCCGACGGCTGGTCTGGTCACGGGCTGATTCTGGTCTGTGCGCTCGCTGCGCGCCACAAGCGCCTGGTCGATCGGCCCGGCGGGCGACAGCGAGGCCCACATCCACGGCGCGTGCGGCGCGTCTGCCCGGGACGTGGTACCCAAGGGGGGTGGATCGGGATGGCAACGGGTGGGCACGGTGCTCCCGCGGTCATCGGCACTGGGGGCGGCACGGTGCGGCGGGGCTGCTGCTGCATGCGGTCGACGACGCGGGCCGGTCCGGGTCCTGCTCCAGCATCGAGCGGCGTGGACCCACCACGGCGACACCTGGGGCCTGCCCGGCGGGGCCCGCGACAGCCATGAGGACGGCGTCGCCGCCGCGCTGCGTGAGGCCGTCGAGGAGGCCGGGCTTGATCCGGCTCAGATCCGCACGCGGCACCTGTTCGTCGATGATCACGGCGGGTGGTCGTACACCACGGTCTATGCCGACGTCCCTGAGCCGGTGACCACAGCGGCCAACCGCGAGAGCGCCGCGCTGGACTGGGTGCCCCTCGATCAGGTGGCTGCGCTCCCGCTGCATCCGGGGTTCGCGCTGACGTGGCCGCAGGTCCGGGTGCGTCCGACAGTGCTGCTCGTGGATGCGGCCAACGTCGTCGGCGCTCGGCCCGATGGGTGGTGGCGTGACCGGGCGGGCGCCGCCTCCCGGCTGCTCGGGGCCCTGGCCACTCTGCGGGCTGCGACCGTGCGCGGTCCGGCCGGTGATCCCCGGGTGATCGGGGCAGTGGTGGCGGTGCTGGAGGGCGCGGCTGTGTCTGCGGCCGGCCCGGGCTGGGTCGTGGTGCACCGGGCCGAGCGCGGCACCAGAGGCGACGATGTCCTGGTCGACGTCGCCGGCCAGCTCCTGGCCGAGGGGAAGGAGGTCCTTGCGGTCTCGGCCGACCGCGGTCTGCGGGCCCGGTGGGAGTCCCAGACCGGTCCGGGCGGGGGGCTGACCACCCAGGCGGTGGGTCCGCGCTGGCTTCTCGACCTGCTCGACGAGGCCGCCGTGTCGGGGCCCTGATCCGGGGTGGTTCGATGCGTCCATGAACAAGTCCATCCCCGGCCCTGATCCGTTCGTCGCATCTGTCGCCGCCGCCCTCAGCGATGCCGCCGACCATCTGGCGGTCAGGCTCGACGACGGGGTGGCCACCGTGGAGTTGCGTCGTCCGGACAAGCACAACGCCATCTCGTACGCGATGTGGCAGGCGTTCGGCCGGCTCATGCCGGTGCTCGCTGCGGACGACGACGTGGAAGTGGTGCTCCTCCGCGGCTCGCCCGGTGGGCCGTTCAGCGCCGGGGCGGACATCGCCGAGTTCCGCACCCTGCGTGCCGACCCCGAGGGCGCCCGTCGATACGGCGAGGCGGTGGAGTCCGGCGAGCAGGCGATCATTGCCTTCCCCAAGCCGACCATCGCGCTCATTGAGGGCTTCGCGATCGGCGGCGGCACGCAGCTCGCGGTCGCCTGTGACCTGCGGGTCTGCGGGGAGGGTTCCCGGTTCGGCGTCACGCCGGCCAAGCTCGGGATCGTCTATGCGCTGCCGTCGACCGAGCGGCTGGTCGAGACGGTCGGGGCGGCGTGGGCGCGCTGGATCCTGCTCACCGGGGACCTGATCGATGCGGCCACGGCACTGCGCATCGGCCTTGTGCATGAGGTGGTCCCCGACGACCAGGTCGCCGAGCGCGCCCATGACGTCGCACGTACCGTGGCGTCGCGGGCACAGGTGTCGTTGCGCGGGGGCAAGGCGATGGTGCACCGGGTCGTCACGAGCCAGCTCGATGAGGACGAAGAGGTGCTCTCGATCTACGAGCACTCGTGGGCGAGTGCGGAGTACGCGGAGGGCGTTGCCGCGTTCCTGGCCAAGCGACCGCCCGACTTCCCGGCGGCCCGCGGGCGGTGAGATTGGCCGTTCGAGGCCCATCGCCATCTCATTGGTGATCCGAAGTGCCGGCAATCGGTGCCCAACAGACCCGCCGTGGACCATCTGGGTGACGCGCGCAGCACGCCGCCCTCAGGTCGCGTAGCGTCGGAGTCGATTGAACGATGGGGAGCCTTCAATGACGGTCGAGGACGCCGTATCCCTGAAGCGGGGGCAGGACCTGCGCTTTGTCCGCTGGGCGGAAGCCCATGCCGTGGATAGGCGCGATTTTGCCGGGTTGGACCTGAGAGGACTGTCACTGCCGGGTGCGAACCTCGGAGGTGCGGATCTCAGAGGAGCAGACCTCACCAGCGCGGAACTGCTCGGCGCGGACCTCATCGATGCAAGGCTTGGGCTCGCGAACCTCACGGGAGCAGACCTCAGCCTCGCGAGGTTCTCTGGTGCTGACCTTCGTGGGGCCAACTTGATGGGCGCGAAACTTGCCGGGGCCGACCTCTTCGACGCAGACCTCACCTGCGCCAACCTCACCGGCGCGGACCTGTACTGCGCGGATCTCACGCATGCAAACCTGACGGGCGCCAACCTCGGATCGGCCAATCTCTGCACTGCGAAGCTGGCACTCGCGAACTTGGCTCATGCGGATCTGAGTGAAGCGAACCTCTCGTGCGCGATCCTCTGCGGAGCAAACCTTCGCGACGCCAGTCTCCGCGACGCCGACTTGACTGGAGCAACCCTTCTCTGTGCGAACGTCGGAGCTGAAGACCCCGCCTGCACGGACGGGAATCACCTGGCGAGTCGGTTCGTCTGAGGACCTTGACCAGCGGTCGAGCTGTCAGCTTCTGGGTTTCGGTCTCAGAAGGGATACGACGGACTTCCTTCTGACCAGCCACGTTGTGCGCCCGGAGGGACTCGAACCCCCAACCGGCCGGGTCCAATCAGGTGGTTCCGGGGCGGCCGCGGGGGGCCGCGCTGAGCACGAATCGGGGGGTCGGCGGGTACCCGCGAACGCCCCCGGATTCCTCCCGGTTGGTGTCCGGGTTGGTGTACGGGCGCTAGCTCGGGCGTGCTCGTTGGGGAACGGGTCTACGGGGTGGGCTGATGGCCGTGTCGGCATCCGGGCTGGCCAGCATGCGTTCGAGGCCGGTGAAGGCCTCGAACAAGCCGACAGCCTCGAAGGCCCGGTTGCGACGGCCCAGTGTGACCTGTCGTACGACGTCGGCATCGCGCAGCCGCTCCACCGCGTCGCTGGTCGATTTGAAGGTTCGGTCGATGTGCGCGGCCGCCGTGGTGATCGAGAACACCGGGAGGGACGGGAGGGCGTCCATGAGCAGAAGCGCGGCCGAATCTGCGCGCACCTTCCCGAGCCGGGCGCGGGCATCCTGCTGCCAGGTCGCCAGTTGGGCTGCGAAATGCTCGGTGTCGGCGCAGGCGCGGCCCGTCGCGGACAGGAACAGCTCGACCCAGTCGAGAAGACCTGCGGTGCGTGAGCCCTCGGACCGGGTGCCATCGAGGGCCCGGACGTAGGCATCGGCTCGGGTGGCCAGGACGAGGCTGACGGGAGGTTGCACGCGGGTGGCGACGCCCCGACGACGCAGGACGAGTTGGATAAGGGCCCTGCCGGTGCGCCCGTTGCCATCGGCAAACGGGTGGATCGTCTCGAACTGGCTGTGCGCCAGAGCGGCCTGCAGAAGGGCTGGGTGGTCGTCACCGGTGAGATAGGCGGCCAGATCGTCCAGGAGCCCGTGCACCTCACTCGGGGGTGGTGGGACGAACGCTGCGGCGCAGGGGTTCCGACCGCCGATCCAGTTCTGCTGGTCCCTGACGACTCCTGCCCAGGCTTCGTCGCGAGTGGCGGACAGGAGCGCGGAATGGATCGCCCTGATGTCCTCGACCGTCACCGGCCGGGTCGGGTCGGCCGCCAGGGAGAGCGCCTGGTCGAGGGCCCGGACATTCCCTAGGACGGCCCAGGCAGTCTCGTCGGTGACCGGCAGGCCTTCGCGCTCGACGGCCTCGCTGCGGGCGAGCCGTCGCACGTTGATCGTCAAGCCCTCGATGTTGGAACTGGCCACGGCTTCGGCGCGCAGCAGGAACCGCGCGAGCGGCTCGAGGTTGGCAAGGCCGGGGTGGTCGGTGTTGAGGGCGCGAACACGCTGCTCCACCTCGGCCAAGTCGGCGGCTACCGAGGCGGGAACGCTTAGCTCCGAAGTCTCCAGAGGGTCGGGCACATAGGCTCGGTAGCCGCAGGAGGTACGTTCAGCCCGGGTGGAGCCGGACGGATTCCCAGGCCAAATCGCCCTTACGTAACGTCCCATAATGACCTCCTGTATTGGAGGATAGCGGATAATCTCCAATACAGGGAGCTCTGGTGTGCTGTTACCCTGCGTCGTTGTGCGCCCGGAGGGACTCGAACCCCCAACCAGCCGGGTAGAAACCGGCTGCTCTATCCGTTGAGCTACGGGCGCAGGACAAGGCAGATGCTATCCACAACAACCTGTTGCCAAGCCTTGCCGAGGCGCGGGCCTATGATAGGATTCGAACATCAGTTCGACATGGGGATGTCATGCAGCAGGGGGAGTCGTCGACCATCGAGGTCGTGGCACGGGTAGGCGATGCCTGGGCCGAATCCGAGGTTCACGCGGCCCGCGAGGTGCGCTTCCAGGCATTGCTGCGGACATGGTGGCTCGATGAGCGCCCGGGCTGGACTGAGGCCGACTGGTGGGACGTCTCCTTGCGAGATGACGTCCGCGCACTGGTGTGGCTTCCGGCGGGGCCGCGCCTGGCCGAGGCGCTCAGCGGCATCGGACGCATCCGCCGATGCACCGGGGCCCACCCGGACGACGAATCTGGCCCGATGCCCACTTCGGGCCAGAGCCCGGGCTGGCCCTGCGCGTGCATGGTGGTGCTGGCTGCGGCGTGGGAGGCGTGCGGAGCCTGGTCCGCCGCGGGGGCCGCGTATGCGCTGGTCGACTGCGCCGGTCCAGAGACCGTCACGTTCAACGTCCCGGAGATCGGACTTCGCGTGAGCGACCCGGCGCGCGAGGAGCTCGCCTGCGCCCTACGAGCTTCGCCCGGCTCCATGGCCAACCGGATAGAGGGAGCGCGTGATCTGGTGGCGCACCCGGAGTTGCTGGAGCTGGTGGCCTCGGCGACCGTCTCGGCGTGGGCCGCGCGCCTCGTCGTACGCGAAGTGGAGGACCTCACAGACGCGCAGGCGGCTGAGGTCGTCGGGCACGTGTGCGCCAAGGTTCGCCAGCGCCGCTATTCGGGTCGGCGCTCGTGGACGTCGGCTGAGGTTGGGAGGGCCGCGCGCAGGGCCCGGCTTCGGGTGTGCCCGGACGCTGACCAGCAGGCGCGGCAGCGGAGTTTTGCCAACCGGCGTGTCCAGGTCCTTCCCGATCGACACGGGATGGCGAACCTCATCGCCGACCTGGATGCAACAGATGTCCATCGCATTCATCGTCGGCTGTCTGCGATCGCCGCAGGCCTTGCCGACACCGGGGACATCCGCACTCGCGACCAGATCCGCGCCGACGTCCTGGTCGACATCCTCCTGGGAGGCGATCCCTCACCGGGCGCCGCCCAACGCCCGGAGATCTCGGTTGTCATGTCGCTTGCGGACCTCCTTGGCGTGACGGATCACCCCGCCCACATCCCCGGCCTCGGCCCGATTCCGGCAGATCTGGCACGAACGCTCGCCGCTGACGCGACGTGGCGCGCGTGGATCACCGACGCCTCGGGTGCGGTCGTGGCCACTGGGTCCACGGGGTACGTCCCCCCGGCCGCACTCGCGCGACTGGTCCGTGCCCGCGAGCCGGAATGTCGGATGCCAGGGTGCCGACGGCCGGCGAGCCGTTGCGACCTGGACCACACGATCGCCTACCCGGCTGGTCCCACCTCGCCAGCCAACCTCGGTCCGCTGTGCCGGCGCCACCATGTGTTGAAGACCCACATGGGCTGGATCCTGAAACCGCACGATTCGGGGTCCGCCGTGACGGTTGCGTCCTGCGATCTGGGTGCTCGAAAGGGCTCCGAGCCGGGTCTTGATCCACCGCGTTCCGTGGCGTGGAGCTGGCGCACCCCAGCCGGATTCACCATCCGGGACAATCCCGATCCGCCACTCGAACTCGACGCCTGAGGAGGTCGTGGTCGACGAGGTCGTCGTAGTCGGGGTTCTTCTCGAGCCAGCCCGCGAAGTACTCGCGAGGTACTCACCCGCGGCACTCCGGTGGGCGCGCACGTCGTTGAGGGCGCCGCGGACCAACTTCGAGGCGAGACCCCTTAGCCGGGCCGTCCGCCTCGGACCCACCCCTGCCAACGCGGGCTCCCGGCTACTACGCTCGTAGACAGCCGGGAATCGCTCGGTTGGATGTGGAGGTAGCAGTCATGGGTCTCGGTGACCGTCGCGAGCAGCGCAAGGAAGACCGTCAGGAGTTCGGCCGTCGAGGTTCGGCCACGACCTACAAGATGCGAGAGAAGCTGGCGTCGTTCGGCGATGACTTCTGGATCGAGGATGACGGCGGGCGGCGCCACTTCAAGGTCGACGGCAAGATGCTGCGGGTCCGCGACACCCTCATCTTCGAGGACCTCAACGGCAAGGAGCTCGCCAAGATCCAGTCCAAGGCCATCTCAATCCGGGACAAGATCAAGATCGAGCGTGACGGTGCCCCCAGCGGCGTGCTGACCAAGGACCTGATCAATGTCCTGGGCGACGACTTCACGCTCAAGCTCGATGACGGCCGGGAGCTGGAGCTCAAGGGCAACTTCCTGGACCACGAGTACTCGTTCTTCGAGGGCCGCAACAAGGTCGGCGAGGTGTCGAAGAAGTGGTTCCGCGTGCGCGACACCTACGGAGTGCAGATCGAGCCGGGCTTTGACGACATCCTGCTCCTTGCTGCCACGGTGGCCATGGACCAGTCGAGCCACGACGTCGGCTGATCCGGCACAGCCCACAAGCGATCGGAAGCCAGGACGGGCAGGCATCTGATCGCCCTGAGCCGACCATGAGTGCGAGCCGGCGCGCAGGCTACGACTCCGGCCGCAGGACCTCTGGGGTCTCAGCGAGGTGGAACCCCTCGAACGCCTTGTTCGGGCCGCTGCCCACCATCGGCCACGCCCGCTTGGCGTTCGGCCCAGCGCCATCCACCCGCAGGCAGGAGCCTGAGATGAATGCGGCCGCCGGCGAGAGCAGGAAGACGATCGCTGCCGACACCTCGCTCTCGGTGCCGAAGCGGTTGAGCGGCACCCTCTTGGGCAGGGTCAGGATCAGCGACTTCATCTCAGGTGGGTAGTGGTCCATGCCGCTGGAGGCGATCCATCCGGGCGCGACTGCATTGACCCGCACCGGCGCCCACTCCAGCGATGCAGTCTCGGTGAAGTTGAGCATCCCTGCGCGGGCCGCGCCGGAGTGGCCCATGCCCGGCATGCCGTTCCACATGTCGGCGATCATGTTGACGATCGCGCCACCGTGGCCGAGCATCCACTGCGTGTAGCACTCGCGCGCGACCAGGAACCCACCGGTGAGGTTCGTGCGCACGACGGCGTCCCAGCCCTTGGCGCTGATCGCAGCCAGGGGTGCGGGGTACTGCCCGCCGGCGTTGTTGACCAGCCCGTCGATCCGGCCATGGGCGGCCAGGGCATCGGCGACAGTGGACTTCACCACCGCCTCGTCGCGGATGTCGCACTCGTGGATGCTGACAGTGCCCCCTGAGGACTCGATCTCGTCTCGGACGGCCTCGAGCTTGGCGCGTGCGCGGCCGACGAGCGCGACTGTGGCCCCCAGGCTGGCCAGCTCGTGGGCCGTGCACCGACCGATCCCTGAGCCCGCGCCGGTGACCAGCACCACCTGGTCGGCGAAGAGACCCTCGCGGTAGATCGACCCGTACCCCATGTGTCCTCCTGCGCCGCCGGTCCCGTCAGCCGGATCGTAGCGGTGCCGGTGGGGGATCAGGTGGCGGGCCAGGTGGGGGTTCAGTTCCGGGCGGCGGAGTTCGGAGCCTCGCCAGCCAACCTGCGCTCGCCAGCCAGGCGGGCGGGCGAGGCGACGAGCGCGACTCGCAGCACGCGCAGGGCGGCATCGGACGCGGCCACGTCCAGGGCGCCGAGTCGAGGTGTGGATCCGAGCATCTCCAGGGCCCAGTCGGGCTGGGTCGCCCAGGCGGCGCGGGCCAGCACTCGGTAGCCGGGGCGCAGGGCCAGGGGCAGGGGGGCGTTCGTCACGAAGGCGTGGGTGCGGTGCACGAGCTCGTCCACCCGCAGCTCGGGAGCGAACCCGGCGAAGCACTCGGCGAGCTCCGCCTGAGAGCGTGGTGGGTCGGCGACGCCCATCGCCTGGCCGACGATGGCCATATCCGCGACGTAGGCATCGGCGTCGATCGCGCCGTCCCGGCCCAGATGCAGGTACGCCGACAGCATCGAGTCGACCAGGGCGATGTGCACCCACTCCAGCAGCCGCGGGTCCTGCGCGGAGTACGCCCTGCCGTCGGAGGCGGTCCCCTGAACGCGCCGGTGCATCACGCGCACGGCATCCACGGTCTGCTGGGCCAGCTCGGCGGAGCCGTACGTGGTGGCCGCCAAGTAGGCCCCGGTGCGCTGCAGCCGGCCGAACGGGTCCTCGCGGTATGTGGAGTGACGGTCCACCCCCGCCATGGCCAGCGGGTGCAGGGCCTGCAGGTAGAGGCTGCGGATGCCACCGACGAACGTGGCCACCGAACCATGGACCGTCCAGATCGCATCACCCGGGGCGAACCACCCGGGGGCACCGGCGGGCTTGGCGATTGCCCGGGCGATGTCTGACTGGCCGTCGGTCCGCCCGGACAGCACCTCGCGCACGGACGAGGCCAGCGGGGCCAGGAAGGTGCTGGAGGCCATGGGTCAAGGGTGCGGCAGCCGGCCCGAGCCCGCATCCGGGCGCGCGGAGCGGCGGTTCGGGGGCAGCGCGCAACGCCTGATCCCGTGCCACGATGGAGGCATGAGCCAACCTGATGACATCGACAAGTTGCTCCGCGAGATCGACGCGATGAACGCCGGCTCCGGTCAGGGCGCGGCGCTCCCGGCGCCGGCGCAGAACAAGGCGATCGAGCCGGCGGCGAAGTCCACCAGCGGCTCGGGTCGGGTCGCCTGGACTGGAGCGAGCGCGGTCGGTGGGCTGCTGGCCGGCGGTGTCGTCGGCACAGTCCTGACCTTCCTTCCCTACGTCAGCACGGCATCGACCGCTGTGGGGGCAGCCCTGGGTGCGGCCCTGGCAGGGTTCGTCAGCGGCCCGCCTGCCTGGTTCCACAAGGACTGAAGGCCCAGGATCGCGTCGGGTCTGCTGGGCCCTACGGGTGATCCGGTCGGGTCTCGACGAACGCGATCCGCTCGAACCCGACGTGATCCGGCTGGTCGATTGCTCAGCCCCCGTGCGCGTCCTGCCACGCTGGTAGCCACAGGTCCTCCAGGTGCAGGCCCTCCGCGGCCCGGACGGCGCGCAGGACCGCCTGAGCGGTGACCTCCGCCGCCATCACTGACAGGAGCACTGCCAGACGTTCGGGTGCAAGCGCATCCTGCACCTGCGGATCCACGGTGCCGGTGGCTGCGGTGAAGAGGGTGTCGCCGTCCATCGGGGTGTGGACGGGCGAGATCGTGCGGGCCAGCCCGTCGTGGGCCACCCGCGCCAGCCGCGATGCCTGGGGCTTGGTCAACCGCGCGTCGGTGATCACGACCCCGATGGTCGTGTGTGCGGCCGCCTGCGGGCCATCGCCGAACCTTCCGGCCAGTACCTCGTTCCCCGCACCGGCAAGCTCGAGTGAGTCCGGTGACACGCGAGCTCCCGCGAGCAGCGCCCCGGTCTCGGGATCCACAACGTCGCCCACCGCGTTGACCACCACGACCGCCGACATCGTGAGCCCCTGCGCGCGGAGCGTGGCGATCCCCACCCCGCCGCGCATGGCGCGGTCCGGACCGAGCAGCTTGCCCACCGACGCCCCCGCGCCTGCCCCGACGTTCCCCTCCGCGGCCCTGGCGACCGGGACGGCCGACGCGCAGGCGCGGGCGCCGCTCCCGGCATCGGGCCGGATCATGGAGTCGCCGACGCCGAGGTCGAAGATCACGGCGGCCGGTACCAGCGGGATCCGCACCGGTCCCACCTCGATCCCGCGGCCCTGACCCTCCAGCCAACGCATCACGCCGCTGGCGGCGTCGAGCCCGAAGGCGCTGCCGCCGCACAGGGCGATGGCGTGGACCTCCTGGACGGTGTTGACCGGGTCGAGCAGGTCGGTCTCCCGAGTTCCCGGGGCGGCGCCGCGCACGTCCACCCCCGCAGTGGTCCCCTCGGGCAGCAGCACCACAGTGACCCCCGTGGGACGTCGAGCGTCGGTGTCGTGGCCGATCAGGACCCCGGGGAGCGGTGCGGGATCCGAAGCCGAGTGCGTCATGGGGTCATCCAACTCCGGTCGGCGTCAGGTGTCGGGCTGGGCGCGCGCCCTTGCGTCTCGATGCGTCGGGGGGCTGCGCGCTCCGCGGCTCGACCCTAGGCTCAGCTGTCATGGGAACCGATGGCACCGTCCAAGCGCCGCACGCGGTACTCGTCGGGGTGGGACCAGGACTCGGGGCCAGCCTCGCCCGGACGTTCGCAGCCGCCGGCTACGACCTCACGCTCGTCGCTCGAACAGCGGCCAGCCTGCAGGGCGTCGCCACCGAGGTGCGCGCCACCGGGCGCACTGTGCGCGAGGAGCTGCTCGACGTCAGCGACCTCGATGCCGTCGGCGACGCGGTGCGGCGGGCCAGCAACTGGCGGCCGATCTCCCTGCTGCATCACAACGCGTCGATGAACGCGGGGGGTCTGCTCGCCGCTGACGCGGACGTGCTGCGGTCGAGCATCGGGGTCAATGCCCTGGCTGCGGTCGTGGCAGTCCAGGCCGCGCTTCCCGGCCTGGTGGCCACGCGCGGTCGAGTGACCTGGACCGGGGGTGGCGTCGCCCTGAGCCCGACGGGTGAGTACGGGGTCCTCGCCCTGGGCAAGGCCGCGATGCGGGCGGCCGGCTTCGCGCTCGCACAGGAGCTGGCACCGCACGGGATAGCGCTGCGGATGCTGACGATCCAGGGGTTCATCCGACCGGGTGGACGGTTCGATCCCGACCGGATCGCCGAGGCTTTCTGGGCTTTCGCGCAGGAGCCCGAAGCGGATGTGGAGCGACTCTACGACGGGCGGGGCTGATGATTCAGGCGCCGTTGCGGCAGGTCCCGGCGCACTTCCTGCGGGGAATGGCCATGGGCTCCGCCGACATCGTTCCGGGGGTGTCCGGGGGCACGGTCGCGCTGGTCCTGGCCATCTACCAGCGCCTGGTGAACGCGATCCGCAACGGGTCGTCGGCGCTCGGCCACTTCCTGAAGCTGGACGTGCGTGGAGGATGGGCTCGGCTCCGGGCGGTCGACTGGCTGTTCCTGATCCCGCTCGGCCTGGGGATCCTCTCGGCGGTGCTTCTGCTGGCCGGCGCGATCGAGCACCAGCTCGAAGTGCACCCCGTCCAGATGTCCGGGTTGTTCATGGGACTGGTCGCGGGATCCACCGTGGTGGCCACCGGGTTGCTCACCCGCCGCGACCTGCGTGAATGGGCGCTGATCCTCGGCGCAGGTGCGGCGTTCTTCATCGCGCTGGGATTCACGGCGGGGGCCTCCGAGGAGGGGGCGTCGGGCGACGTACCTCTCTGGGCGTTCTTCCTGTCCGGCGCGATTGCCATCTGCGCGATGATCCTGCCCGGCATCAGCGGGTCGTTCCTGCTGGTCGTGATGGGCATGTACTCCGCGGTTCTCACGGCGGTCAACGAGCGCGACTTCGTGACGGTCGGGGTGTTCACGCTCGGCTGCGTGGTCGGTCTGGCTCTGTTCAGCCAACTGCTGCACTGGGCGCTCAACGAGCACTACGACACGGTCATGGCCGTGATGATCGGCCTGATGCTCGGGTCGTTGCGGGTCCTGTGGCCCTGGCCCGACGGCGCGGACAGCGTGGCACTCGGGGCGCCGGATGAGGCCGTCGGGGTGACCGTGGCGCTGGCGCTGTTCGGCCTCGGACTGGTCCTGATGATCGACCGGATCGCCCACCGGATCGAGCATCGACGCAGCAGCGACGAGATCGAGGAGCTCCAGGCGAGCTAGGTGTGACCTCCGTGTGCCCGACCGCGCGGGGCCGATCTGGGTCTGTTGGGTCGCATCGCCACGGAGTAGCGTGGAGGGCAGCCCGACTCGAGGCACCCACGCCTTCGGCGGCGGGTTTCGAGGCGAGGAGGAGCGATGATCGGCAGACGCGGTAGGGCTGCGACAACATCGGCGGCGGTGGCACTGGCCTTCCTCGGATTCGGGCTCGCGGGGTGCGGCGGTGGGGACGGGGAGACCACGATCGTCACCGACGACGGAACCGTCAAGGTCGACCAGAACCAGGACGAGGGCAAGATCAAGATCGAGTCCAGCGACGGATCCATGACGATCACCGGGGAGGGCGGCGGCGAGCTCCCCGAGGGCTGGCCGTCGGAGGTCCAGGTTCCCGAGGGCGGGTCGGTCACCGCTGCGATGGCCCTCACGGGGGAGGACCAGGGATGGACCGCGTCGCTGACCTACGCGGACAAGTCCTCCAAGGACCTCGCTGCTGAGGTGAAGTCGAACCTGGAGTCCGCCGGCTTCACCCTCCAGGGGGAGTTCACCACCGGCGACGGCGCGATGGGAACCTACTCCGGCAATGGGTACGCGGTCACGGCGATGGCGGGGCAGGAGGACGAGGGCGCCACGCTGGTGATGACGGTGGCCAAGGAGGGCTGACCCGGGCACCCCATCGCGCGGGGTGATCGGCGCCGATTCCCATGTAGGCGAGGCTATCCTCGTCGCATGCCGGAGAAGGAGACCCTCCCGAGCGGGCCGCAGCTTGGCCCGTCGGACAGTGACAGGCATCGAGTCGTCGTCATCGGATCGGGATTCGGTGGGCTGTTCGCCACCCAGAAGCTCAAGCGCGCTGACTGCGACGTGACGCTGATCTCGCGTACCACCACCCACCTCTTCCAGCCGCTGCTGTACCAGGTGGCCACGGGGATCCTGTCCATGGGCGAGATCGCCCCGGCGACTCGGGAGATCCTGCGGCGCCAGAGGAACGCGACGGTGCTGCTGGGCGAGGTCACCGACATCGACCTCGAGGCGCGCACCGTCACCTCCCAGGCCGCCCCCGGGCCGCTGGTCACCCCCTACGACAGCCTGATCGTGGCGGCGGGCGCGGGGCAGTCCTACTTCGGCAACGACCAGTTCGCCGAGTTTGCGCCCGGGATGAAGTCGATCGACGACGCCCTGGAGCTGCGCGGGCGGATCTTCGGCTCGTTCGAGCTCGCCGAGCGGGCCACCGACCCCCTGGAGGTGCGGCGCTTCCTGACGTTCGTGGTCATCGGGGCAGGTCCCACGGGCGTGGAGATGGCCGGCCAGATCTCCGAGCTCTGCAACCGTGCGCTCAAGGGTGACTTCCGCCGGATCGACACAACATCGGCCCGGATCGTGCTCCTGGACGCCGCACCTGCGGTCCTGGGCCCGTTCGGTCCGAAGCTGTCCGCCGAGGCCGAGCGGATCCTCACGAAGGTGGGTGTCGAGGTCCGGCTCAATGCCAAGGTCGTGGGCCTGGACGCCGACGGAGTCACCTACGAGACCTCCGACGGCGAGCGCACGTTCATCCCCGCTGCGTGCAAGGTGTGGGCTGCAGGTGTCTCCGGCTCGCCGCTCGGCGCACTCCTGGCCGAGCGCTCTGGCGCCGAGGTCGACCGAGCCGGGCGGGTGCTGGTCGAACCTGACCTCACCCTTGCGGGGCACCCCGAGGTGTTCATCGTCGGTGACATGATCGCCCTGGACAACCTCCCAGGGGTGGCGCAGGTCGCGATCCAGGGGGGGCGCTATGCCGCCTCGACCATCCGGTCGCGGATCGATGGGCGAGCGGAACCTGGGCCCTTCGAATACCACGACAAGGGCAGCATGGCCACCATCACGCGGTTCAGTGCGGTTGCCAGCGTCGGCCGGATCAGGACGGCTGGGTTCGTCGCATGGTTGCTGTGGCTCGTCGTGCACCTCATGTACATCGTCGGCTTCAAGAGCCGCCTGACAACGCTCGTCAACTGGTCGGTGAGCTTCGTCGGGCGCAACCGCTCCGAGCGGACCACGTCGGCCCAGCAGGTGGTCGCCCGCAACCGGATGCGCCGCGATCCTGACGCCCCACCGGTGTGGCCCGGCGCGGTGGGCGAGGGCCTCAGCCCGATGTCAGGTACTGCGCAGCCGGAGTGAACGGGGAATGAACGGGACATGGCCGGTCCCTGAATCAACGGTGACGTGTCGTCGGACATCGGACCCCCCATCGGGGCTAGCCTTCGAGAGTCATGGCTCCCCGCGTGCAGAAACCCGCGCACCTCGGCGAGCGGCCCCGTGAGTGGCTGCCCGTGCGCAGGTGGCTGCCCACGTACCAGCGCCGGTGGCTCAAGGGTGACCTGATCGCCGGGTCGGTCGTCGCGGCGCTGGCGATCCCGCAGTCCCTGGGTTACGCGACAATCGCCGGGCTACCGGTGCAGGTCGGCCTGTACTCGCTACCGACGGTCCTCATCGCCTACGCGATCCTGGGAACCTCGCGGAAGCTGATCGTCGGACCCGTGTCGACCGTTGCCCTGCTCACCGGGACCCTTGTCGCGGGGTTCAAGCCGGAGAGCCAGGCGGAGGCGGTCGCCCTCGCGGCGGGCATGGCGATCACGGCCGGCCTCATCCTGATGCTGGCCAGCGTGCTGCACATCGGCTGGGTGGCAGAGTTCCTGTCCAAGCCGATCGTCACCGGATTCGTCCTCGGGCTGACGATCCTTGTGGTCATCGGTGAGCTGCCCAACATCCTGGGCATCCCGGGGCCGGCCACCTCCGACGTCATGGCGCGCATCACGAACCTGGCCACCGGCCTGGACGACATCCACCCGCAGACCCTCGTGGTCGGCGTGGTCTCCTTGGCCCTGATGTTCGGGGGCACCAAGTTGGCCCCCAAGGTGCCCTGGGCGTTGGTCACGCTGATGGTCGGCCTGATCGCCTCCAACATCCTCGACCTCGCCGCCGACGGTGTCCGGGTGGTGGGCGAGGTGCCCCAGGGCCTGCCGACGCCGTCACTGCCCGGGATCCCGTTGGCCGACTGGAGCCAGGTGATCCTGGCGGGGGCTGCCGTCGCCTTCGTCGGGCTGGCGGAGGGCCTGAGCGCAGCCCGCCTGTACGCCACGGAGGACGCCCGGGTCGACGCGAGCCAGGAGCTGTTCGCGGTCGGTGTCGGCAACATCAGCTCCGGGATCTTCGGCGGCTTCGGCGTGGCCGGGAGCCTGTCCAAGACCGCAACCGTGGACAGGGCAGGTGGGCGCTCGCAGGTCTCCGGGCTGACCACCGCCTTCCTTGCGCTGGCCACGATCCTCTTCCTGGCTCCGCTGCTGTCCGCCCTGCCCAAGGCGACCCTGTCGGCGATCGTGATCCACGCCGTATGGGGGCTGCTGGACTTCGCCTCGATGCGCCGGTATGCCTTCCTGCGCCGCAACGACATCGTCGCGGCCACGGTCGCAACCATCGGCGTCCTCGCGTTCGGCCCGCTCCAGGGCCTGCTTCTGGCCATCGCGCTGTCGGTGTTCGGGCTGGTCTACCGCTCCAGCCGGGTGGACGTCGAGGTGATGGGTCGGATTCCCGGGGAGAAGGCCGGGTGGGGCGGCATGCGCAACCACCCCGAGCGTCACCCGGTGAAGGGCATCCTCGTCCTGCGCGTGGACGTGCCGCTGTTCTGGGTCAACTCGTCCTCGATCAAGGATGCGATCCTCGCCCGGGTCGACGGGGCCCGGGAGTTCGTGGACGTCGAGATCGTGGCGGTCGTCCTCGACATCGAGGGCACGAACCAGCTCGACACCACCACGGTCGACATGCTCGAGGCCCTTCTGGCCGCCCTGCGGGTGCGGTCCGTGGACCTGTACCTCGTGCGGGTCATGTACCCGGTTCGCGTCATCCTGCGCCGGGCGGGCTTCGTGGCCAAGATCGGCGAGGACCACATGTGGCACACGATCAGCCAGGGGGTGCGTGAGGCCCGGATCCACTACGGGCTCAAGGAGGGCGTGGTCGACGCCTCCGGCGGGTACGACAGCGCGGCCGAGGAGCACGAGCCGCGGATCGTGCCCACGTACTTCACCACCGGCCGGCAGTACGCCGAGGCGGCAACAGCAGACGGCGGTGACGGCGATGACGACGAGGGCGTGGTCGTCGAGACGTCGGATTCCGACACGATCGCCGACGACGCCCCGACCACCCTCGAGGTACTGGCTGCGGCGCGGGGTCTGGACCCCGGCACCGAGGGCGACGATGAGCCGGACGTGGGGCCGCTCGGAGCCCCACAAGAAGAACGGGAAGGCGCACAAGGACGGCAAGGTGCACAAGGCCTGACGCGAGGGCTGCGCACCGATTGGGTCGGCACGTCACCGGTCGTGCTTCGATGGAGTCCTGTGCGCGGGGCGGGGGCCCGCACTCCCATCCGCACCTCCTCAGGAGTCCCGCTCGTGCTGTCCGCCATGTCCACCGCCCCCGCTGCGATCGAGGTCCCCGACCGCTACATCCGGCCCCTTGCCGGTCGCGAGATCCGTGGGCTGGCATGGGCGGGTGCGGACCTGCTCGTGCTCGACGCGCGCACGGGGCGACTGGCCCTTGTCGACCCGGAGACCGACGTCACGCGCGTGGTCGACGACGGGATGGCGGACACGTTCCTCGGTGCAGGCGGGCTCGCGCTGGCTGCGGGGGTTGTGTGGTTCACCACGGCTGAAGGCCTGCATCGCGCCCGCTGGTTGGATGACGCTGGTCGTGCGCCGACGGACCCCCGGTTGACCCATCCCGAGCTCGTCCTGCCGATCGAGGGGGCGTCGGCGGTGGCCGTCCGCGGCAGCCGGATCCACCTCGTGCGCGGCCACGCCCTCGAGGTCCGGGAGGTCGCGGCCCTGGACGTGGTCGTCGCTCAGGTCGAGCTGCACGGCATCGGCGTCAAGGGGATCGCGGCGACGGCGGATGCGCTCTGGCTCTGCGACGACCTCGAGCAGACCGTCTACTGCCTGGACCCGGACACCCTGGCCACGCGCTTCATGGTGGTCACGCCGCTGGAGCGACCGACGGCCATCACTGCGCGGCGCGAGCCCGGTGCCGACGCGGACACCCTGCACGTGGCCTACTACGAGAACGAGCCGTACCTCAAGGACGACCCGTACGTCGACCCGTCGTGGGTGGTCCGCTACCGCGACCGGGCGCTGATCCACCAGCTGCGCGTGCACCACGACCCGCGGGCCCGGCGGGCCTGGTCGACCGGCCACCGGGTCCAGATGCACTACTACGTCGACCTCGAGCCGGATGCCGACGTCGAGGCGCTGCACGACGTCCAGTGGCGGATGAGCCTGCCCATCGAGAGCCCGCGCCAGCGAGTGGTGGGGTGGAGCCCATCGGTGCTGCCCTTCGAACTCGTCGAGGAGGACGGCCAGCCGGTCGCCGTCTTCACGATCCCGCGGGTCGATGCCGGCACGCGGCTGATCCTGGGCTGGCGGGCGACCCTGGAGGTCTTCGGCATCAAGCACCTGCTCACCGCTGACGACCTCGCTGACGCGCCCGGCGCTGAGCCCCGAGATGGCCGCGCGCTACCTCATCGACGACGAGGACCTCGACCTGGACTCCCCCGAGATCGCCGAGGCCACGGCCATCGCCCTCGGCGACGAGACCAACGTGCTGGAGCAGGCGCGCCGCCTGCGCAGCTACGTCTACGACCGGCTCGAGTACGAGATGGGCAACGCCGACTCCCCGATCGGCGTCCTGGCCCGCGGAACCGGCTCGTGCGGCGAGCACGTGGGCACGATCATGGCGCTGTACCGTCGCGCCGGCCTGGCCTGCCGCGTGGCCGGGCGCTACAAGAGCCCGTACCACCCGTGGAGCGGGGGGCCGCTGTACCCCGACTTCAACCACGTGTGGGTGGACCTGTACCTGCCCGGGTACGGCTGGGTCCCGGTCGAGAGCAACCCCGACGGGGACGTCGTCGACGTCGGGCCCTACCCCGACCGCTTCTTCCTCGGTCTGCCCTGGCGCCACGTCGAGGTCGGCAAGGACATCTCGTTCGAGAAGGTCACCTACGACGCGGGCACCCGCCGTCGGCGGATCGGGGCGCGACGCCTGAGCCGCAACCACATCCGCTTCGACGTCCTCGCCGAGATCGCCCCAGGTCCTCAGGCAGGGGCCAATGGGTAGACCGTGAGGTCCAGGGTGGCCGGGGCGCCGGTCGCGTCGAAAGCGATCTGGGTGGCAATCGCGGTCGGGGTAGATCCGGGCGCTCATCGCCAACCGGCCGCCGTCGACGAACACCTCGACCGACGAGCTGTCGAGCAGGATCCGCGCGTCAACACGCTGCGCCGCGGCGGAACGAGCCGGTGTGAACTCCGCCCTCGCCGGTGCCCAGCAGGGTGCGATCCAGGGTCGCCGTGCCCGCCTACGGGTCGAACGTGATCACCACGGGTCGCCCGAGTCCCCCTCGCGCAGGCGCACGCCGAGCGTGCCGCCGGGCTCGCAGTCGCAGACAGCTCGATGTCCAGGGCGGTGCCCGCCAACCCGGCCACTCCCAACGACGTGTCGGCCCGCATCTCGACCCCGGCCGCGCGGGTCGGCTCGCCGCGCAGGGCCTCGAGCTCGGCGACCGGCCACTGCACCAGCGCGTCACCGTCCAGGCTCAGCACCCGCGGCACGGTCAGGCAGTGCACCCACCCGTTGGCCACCGTCGGATGCTTGACCGCGAGCTCCGGCTGCCCGTCGTGGTCGGGCATCCCCATCCAGGCGACCATGATCGTCCGCCCCGAGGAGTCCACGAACGACTGCGGGGCGTAGAAGTCCGGCCCGGCGTCCACCCGCGTGAAGCCCGAGCCGGTGAATCGAGCCGTGGTCAGGTCGAGCGAGCCGACGGAGTACACCGTCTCGTCGACGTAGCGCGGGTCGCCGGCCTCCTCCCCGCGGTCGGACAGGGGTGAGACCACCAGGACATCGTCGCCATCGCAGGTGCAGCAGGTCCGGGCACTCCCACATGTACCCCCGGGGGTCCGCGGCACCGCCAGCGACCTCGCCGAGCAGCTCCCACGACACCAGGTCGGCGGAGCGCAGCAGCAGCACCGTCCCGAAGCCGTCGAGGGTCTGGGCGCCCAGCACCATCCAGTACCAGCCGTCCTGCGCCCAGACCTTCGGGTCGCGGATGTCGCCGGTGTAGCCGTCGAGCGGGGGGACGACGGGGTTCGCCGGGTGCTTCACGACGCGGCCGTCCGCGCTCGAGCGTCGCCAGGTTCTGGTGCGGCAGCCGCACGCCGTCCGGGCTGAACACGTTGCCCGTGTACACGAAGCGCACGGCACCCGTCGTGCACGATCCCGCTGCCGGAGTAGCAGCCGTGCATGTCGCACGCGCTGCTGGGTGTGAGCGCCGGCGGCTGCTCGACCCAGTGGACGAGGTCGGTGCTGGTCAGGTGCGCCCAGAACTTCAGGCCGTGAGCGGCTTCGAACGGGTGCCACTGGTAGCACAGGTGGTAGGTGCCGTCATGCTCGACCAGCCCGTTCGGGTCGTTGAGCAGGCCCACCGGTGGCTGGATGTGGAACGTCTGCCGCCACGGGTCGGCGTCCACCGACCGGGGGCGTCCAGCGACGGCCGCTGCCGCGCTCGACCGCAGGGCCTCCTCGCACGCCTCGGGATCGGTGACCGGATCCGGGGTCCCCGCAGGTGCGACCTCAGCGGGGCTCACGCCGAGGCGGCCAACGCCTGCTGGCCCAGGGCGATGCAGCCGGAGACCCCGGCCCTGTTGCCCAGCCCCGGCGGGACGATGAACTCGTCGATCCGATCGAGGATCTCCGGGGCGTGGATGTAGCCGTTGAGCAGGGCCTGGGTCTCCGGCGGATCTTCGGGAACAGGTGCAGCTGCTCCATGACCCCACCGCCGAGCACGATGCGCTCCGGGGACAGCGTGCAGATGAGGTTGGCGCAGGCCAGCGCCAGGTAGTGGGCCTCGAGGTCCCAGGCCGGGTGGTCGGGCCCCAGCTCGGCGGCGGGGACCTTCCAGCGAGCGCCGATGGCTGGTCCGGCGGCCAGCCCCTCCAGGCAGTCGCCGTGGTACGGGCAGACGCCGGGGAAGGGATCGACGCCGGGATCGCGGGGCATGGCCACGTGTCCGGCCTCGGGGTGGATCAGCCCGTGCAGGATGCGCCCGTCCACGATGATCCCGCCGCCGATGCCAGTGCCGATCGTCAGGTAGACGAACGTGTCGACATCCCGGGCCGCGCCCCACAGGTGCTCGCCCAGGGCGGCGCCGTTCACGTCGGTGTCGAAGCCGATCGGGACGTCCAGCCCGGCGCGCAGGCGGCCCACGACGTCGGTGTCGGACCATCCGGGCTTGGGGGTGGTGGTGACCCAGCCGTAGGTGGGCGAGCCCGGGCGCGGGTCGCAGGGCCCGAACGTGCCGTAGCCGATCGCCGAGATCTCCTCGCCGTGCTCGACCTGCCACGCCTGGAAGTAGTCGACGACCTGCCCGAGGCACTCATCCGGCGACGACGTCGGGAACCTGACCTCGTCACGGATGTCGTCGGGTCCCGTCCCCACGGCGCACACCATCTTGGTGCCACCCGCCTCGACCGCTCCGATCAGTGCCGTCATCGTCCATGTCCTCCCGTTCCTGGTCCTGGCCCCATCCAACCGTGTCGGGGCCCGATGCGCGCGGTCGGCGCGCAGCTCGCGTGCAGCCGCGCAGTCAGCGCGCGACCCAGATCGACACCCCGCGACCGGGGCAGCGGAACTCCGCCGATCCCGCGGAGTCCGTCGTGATCGTGCTCGGGGACGGCCCCGGTCACGTCCGTGAAGGCGGCTCCCGGGAGCCCGGTGTCGAAGCGCTGGGCGCCCTCCCCGCCGTTGCTCATCAGGACCACGACCGCCAGGCCATCGCGGCGCCGCACCCACCCGATCACGTTCGAGTGGTCGAACGCGTCGGACTGCTCGGCGTCGCCGAGGTCGCGGCGCAGCGCCAGGCAGAGGTCGAGGAACGTCCGGTGCGAGGTCATCTCCACGTCGACGGGCTCCTCGCCCCAGCGCTGCTCGGTGTAGGCAGCGCCGTCGTAGTCGGCCTGGAACACGCAGGGGAAGCCCTCGCGGCGCAGCAGGATCAGCGCGTAGGCCAGCGGCTTGAACCAGTCGGCGACCGGCGACTCGAGGGCCTGCATCGGCTGCGAGTCGTGGTTGTCGACGAACGTCACGGCCATGTCGTGACGCGCGGCCACCAGCGAGCCGTCGAAGATCGTGCGCAGGTCGAACGAGTTCCCCTCGATCCCTGCACGGTGGAACGCGAAGTGCAGTGGCACGTCGAAGAGCATCATCCGATCGCCCACGGCGGCCAGGAACCACTCGAGAGCCCCGAGGTCGGCGCTCCAGTACTCGGCGACCACCGGGATCTCCCGGCCGGAGTGCGCGCGCAGGGCGTCGAGGTAGATCGGCAGGACCCAGGCAGGGATGTGCTTGACGGCGTCGAGGCGCAGCCCGTCGACCCCGGTGGTGTCCAGGTACCAGGTGCCCCAGTCGATCGTCATCGCCTGGACCTCGGGGTTGGACTGGTCGACGTCGCAGCCCATCAGGTAGGCGTAGTTGCCGAACTCGTCGGCCACATGCTGGTCGAAGCGTCTTGCCCTCGAACAGGTAGATCGTGTCCCACTCGTCGGGGCGCAGCTCGTCGAAGTCGACGGCGTCGAAGTGCCGGTGGTCCAGGGTGCGGTCGTCGTACGCCCCGCCGCGTCCGGCGAAGTCGAACCGGGTCCACACCTCCACCTCCCGGGTCGCCCCGGACGGTCGGCTGCGGTCGTGCGTGGAGTGCGGCGTCGCCCGGATCAGCTCGGATCCGTCGGCCCCGAGCCGGTGGTTCCACACGATGTCGGCGTACACCGCGATCCCCGCGGCCTGCAGCCCGCGGATCGTGGCGAGGTACTCGTCCCGCGTGCCGTACTTGGTCGGGATCGTGCCGCGCTGGTCGAACTCCCCGAGGTCGTACATGTCGTACACGCCATAGCCCACGTCGTACCCGCCGACGTGACCCTTGTAGGCCGGTGGCAGCCAGACCGCGGTGAACCCCGCCGCGGCCAGTTCGTCAGCCCGCGCCTCGACCTCGCGCCAGTGGGTCCCGCCCTGGGGCAGGTACCAGTGGAAGGCCTGGAGCATCACCCCGGTCATGGTTGATCGTCGCACCGGACGGCGCAGGAGTCGCGGTCTGGCCGCTACCCTGACCAGATGCAGTGGCTGGCGCGCGGCGAGGAGCAGGTGCCGGCCGGGCAGCAGTGGTTGACCGCGGCCGAGGCGGCCCGTGCGTCGGGGATGCGCTTCACCAAGCGGCGAAACGAGTACCTGGTGCGCCGGTACGCGGGGAAGTGCGCGGTGGCGGCGGCGGTCGGGCTCCCCGCCGACCCGGTCAGCCTGGGCCGGATCGGGGTCCTCAACCGGATGACCGGTGCCCCCTACGTCGAGGTCGACGGCCGCACTCTCGGCCTGGACATCTCGTTGACCGACCGCGCGGGCTGGGCGGTCTGCCTCGTCGGGCCGGACCTGGGCGCCGTCGGGGTCGACCTGGAGATCGTCGAGCCGCGCAGCGCCGGCTTCGTCAGCGACTTCCTGACCCCGACCGAGCAGGCCGTCGTCGCCGCTGCCCCGGGTCCCGACGGGCACGATGCCGCGGCCAACCTCATCTGGTCGGCCAAGGAGAGCGCCCTGAAGGTGCTGCGCACCGGATTGCGTGCCGACACGCGGACAGTGGAGGTGGTCCTCGAGGACCCTGCGGGCATCAGTACCGGAGGGGGGCGTGCCGATGGGTGGCAGCGACTGACCGTCTCCTCCGGGGGCGGCCGCTTCCCGGGCTGGTGGCGGCGGGACGGGGTGTTCCTGCTCACCATGGTCGCCGCCAGCGGGCTGGACGATCCGCCGACGGAGCTCCCCGGCTCAGCCGACCTGACCCACGCCGAGCCCATCCACTCCTGGATGAACCACCCACTGGTGGAATGAGCCCACTCCGGTTCGTCCACTTTCGCGCGGACCGGTCATCAGTTCGTCCGCCGTTGCGACGGCGAACGCTCCGAAATCCGGACGGCGAGGTGTCGGGGGGACTACTCGCCGGGCTCCTCCTTGGCCATGCCGCGCTCGAGGGCGTCGATGACGTAGGGGCGCAGGTCCGCCGCGGAGATGATCCGGTCGACCGATCCCATCTCCAGGGCCCGGTCGATGGTGTGCACCGCGTCGAACTCGCCGGCTGCCTCACCCAGCTTCTCGGAGCGCACCTGCTCGGTGATCTCCGCCAGCCGTGCGCGCCGCTCGGTCGCCTCGGCTCCCGTGGTCCCGGCCAGCAGCTTCTTGGCCGCGACCACGCGGGGATCAGCGTCCACCCGTCCGCGAACCTCGCGGGCGAAGACCGTGGCCGCCGCCGGGGCGCCGCCGATCACCGACGCATAGGAACCCTCGACCGCCACGACCTCCATCTGGGGGTTCAGCGCCTTGGAGAACACCACGAACGCGCCACCGTGGTACCGCGAGATCACGACGAACACGATCGGGCCCTTGAAGTTGGTGACCGCACGTCCGATCTCAGCGCCGTACTCCAGCTGCCAGTGCCGCATGGACTCCGGTGAGCCGTCGAATCCGGACAGGTTGGCCAGCACGACCAGCGGGCGGTTGCCGCTCGCGGCCGTCACCGCCCGAGCCGTCTTGCGCGAGGCCTGCGGGAACAGCGTGCCCGACGTCCAGGACGGCGGCCCATCGGCCGGGACGAAGCCGCGCCGCGGGATCGGCCGGGACTCCAGGCCGAGCATGCAGACGCTGATCCCGCCGACGCGTGCATCCCAGACCACGGAGTTCTCACCACCGCGCCAGCGCTCCCAGCGCTCCAGCGGCTCGCTGTCCTGGTCGGTCACCGACCGCATCACCGAGCGCACGTCGAAGGGCTTCTTGCGCTCCGGGTTCATCTCGGAGGAGAAGACATCGCCCACGACAGTGAAGTCGCAGTCGGGAACCGCAGCGTGCGGGAACGGCCGGACGTCGCGGTTCGGCGGATCAGCGCTCTGGATCCGCCGGGGGAACCGCTCGCCGGGCTTCACGTAGGTGTGCTCGTAATGGTGCAGAAGCAGCTCGCAGGCGTCGGCCAACGACGGCGCCCAGTACTGCGCCTGGCCGTTTGGGCCCATCACCCGCTCGTAGCCGCCGATGCCGAAGTTGTCGTCGGCCGAGACGCCACCGGAGAAGTCCAGCGCCTGCTTGCCGGTGAGCACCATGGAGCTGCCCGGGGTCATGATCAGGATGCCGCGGGTGTGCATCAGCATCGTGGCCTCGGCGTTCCAGTACGGCTGGCCGCCGACGTTGATGCCGGTCACGACGATGTTGATCTCGCCGCCGCCCTGGGTGAACTCGATGATCCTGCGCAATGTGAGCGCGATCCAGTCCATGTTCTCGGTGCCGGACTCCATCGAGATCAACGCACCGGAGGAGACCGCGAACCACTCCACGGGCACGCCCATGTCGGCAGCCAGGGCCAGGGCTGCGTTGACGATCCGGCACTCCGGCTCGGCGAGGTTGCCCAGGCCGCGGGTGGGGTCGGACAGCATGATCACGCGGGTCATGCCCTCGGGATAGGCCTCCGTGTACGTCGTGAGCAGCCCGACGACCAGGTTGGAGCTGTTCAGGCCGGGTTCGCGCATGACCGGGACCAGGGCCTCGCCGGACTCGTCGAGGTCGTGCTCGACGAAGTGCGCGGGCAGGAACTTCCCGACAGTCCCCGGCTGCGGGGCGAACATCCGCAGGATCTCGAACGGGTAGGGGACGCCGAACCGCTGTGCCGTGAGCACCTTCTGTCGGTAGCGCGTGAGCGGGCGGACGATGTCGTCGCGGACGGGCTCCTCGGTGACAGTGATGGCCCGGGTGATGATCCCGTCCACGTTGAAGACCGTGGGCGTGAGGGTCCCGTCGGGCTGCGGCATCGAGGTGCGCAGGACCACGAGCTCCAGCCCGGCGCCTCCTGCCAGCGGGATCATCATCTCGGCGAGGTCGGGCCAGTGCTCCTTGGGCACGGTCCAGGGCGGGCGCACGAACAGGGTGATCCGGTTGGCCTGGGGGCGGCCCCGCTCCGGGAAGGTGGCCCGCGCCCGGCGCATCGCGATGATCGCCTGCAGGCCCATGCGCTCCAGGGTGGGGTAGCCGGGCGCGCCGCCGCGGGAGTCGGGGACGACAGTCATGTCGCGGACCTCGGCCAGCGCGAACAGGCGGTGATCCTTGGGGTTGTCGTGGGCCACGCCGTGGAACAGGTAGACGTCCTCCATGGAGGGCAGGCGGGTCAGGTCGAAGTTCTCCAGGCGCCAGAGCTCCAGGCGCTTGGCCAGCATCGGGTGCAGGTTGCGGTAGAAGTGGTCCTCGGCCAGGCTCCCGTCCTCGCCCGTGCGGAACGTGAAGTACTGGTTCTGGTTCTCCGGGTCGATGTCGGGCGCGGTGCTCGACACCGTCACGTCCAGGCGCCAGAGCGGCCTACCGAGGTTCCAGGCGCCCACCAGCTCGCCGACGACCGCGGACAGGTCATCACCGTTCGGCTGGCTCTCGGCGCGCCACGTCATGAGGTCGACGACGGGGTTCCGGCTCGGGTCGACCTCGGCCATGTGGGCGGCGATGGCAGACCCGACGGCGCTGATGTCAGCGAACGGGGTGAACGCCAGGACGACGTGGATCGAGCGTCCCTCGAAGTCGTAGTCGGCGTGGCAGAGCATGATCCCCTCGACCTCCACGACCCTCAGGTCGCGGATCGGACGGGTGCGGTACCAGCGCCGTGCGCGGATCTCCAGGAGTGCGGCCTGCAGGTCCTTGTCGCTGCTGGCCATGCGTCGGCGCAGGATCACCCTGCGCATGGGCTGGGGGGCGTCCACCAGGGCCGCGATGCGCTCGGCGCGCTCGGGGCGGTTGGGATCCTCTGCAAGCGCGTCGAGGTGGGCCTCCATCCGGGCCTGCGTCTGGGCGCGCCCGGCCTCCACGACCGGCTCGTCGATGAACCGGAACCGGGCGTCGCGGGCGAGGTCGGCCACGGACTCCAGCTGCCCCTGGGTCGAGGCGGTCAGGCGGTCGTAGCGTGTGCGCGCGGAGTCGTCGACGAAGGGCAGGATGCGATCCCGGTAGCGCAGGCGGCGCTCAAGGATGCTGGTCACCACGCGGGCCAGCTGCGGCCGGCGGGCCTGGGAGCCGAACAGCAGGACGACGGCCTGTTCCAGGTCCGGGTTCCGGTGCAGGTCGGTCACGCCGTAGCGGGCCATGACCTTGGCCAGGCGTCGACGCATCTGCACGGGCAGCCCGACTCGGTCCGGGTCCAGCCACTGGATGTATCCCAGCAGGTACTCGCGGGCGGTGGTCACCCGGAGGTCGGACTGGGCACCACCCTCGCGCTCGGACTGCCAGAGCAGGCCGAGGTCGGTGAACAGGTCGAGGAAGCCGTCCTCGGCCGCGAGCAGCTTGGTGTCCCCGGCGCTCGCGCGATTGGCGAACGAGCGCTGCTCGGACAGGAGCGCGGACAGGGATGCGGGGTCCAACTCGTAGCCGAGCAGGTAGCCGCGCAGGGCGGTGTAGACCCGCTCGAACGGGGGACGGCCGGAGGTGTCGGCCAGGGCCATCCCGGAGAAGCTGACTCGGGATCCGTTGGTCGGCTGGACAGTGCTCTCCACGTCGCCGCGTGTCGCCGGGCGGATCAGGACCAGCGGGGCCCCGGCATCAACCTGTTCATTGGGCAGCACCGCCACAGACGTGATCGTGCCGGCGAAGGGCGCCCGCAGGGTGGACTCCATCTTCATCGCCTCGGCCACGACCAGGGGGTCGCCCTCAGCCACGTCCTGGCCTGTGGCGACGGCGACGGAGACGATGAGCGCCGGCCACTGCGCACGCACGGCGATGCCCTCGTCCCGGTCCACCCGGTGGGCGATCCCGTCGATCTCGAGCAGGCAGCCGGTCCCGTGCGAGGCGATCACGACGTGCCGGTTGCGGCCCGCGGCCGTCACGGTCCACTCGAAGTCATTGGCCCGTTCGATGGCGACCTCCGCCACAGCGTCCCCGGAATCGATCCGGTAGGAGTGCGGACCGGTCTGGAACACCTTCAGGGCGTACTGCTGGCCGTCGTAGTTGAGGCTGGTCGTCACACCCGACGCATCGACCGGTTCCGGGCGACCCCGTTCGGCCCGCGCGTGGAAGGCCGCCCGTTGGGTCTCGCGCTGGGCGTCGCTGGCCCGGACCGCCGAGACCAGGACGGCCACCGGGTCGGACTCGGGGCGCACCCGTGCGGGGGCGTCGCCGAGCGCTCCGGCGACGGCGGCGAGCAGCTCGCACCGGTTGCTGGCAGCGTTCGACACCACCACGGCGCAGTCGTTCAGGGCGTGATGCATCCGGGCCAGGGCGGTGGAGCGGTCACGGCCATGGGCGACGATGCGCAGGGCAACGCCGGAGCCGACGGCAGCGCCCACCACGGCGGAATCGACGACCCGGATCCCGGGGCCCTGCGGCGGGCGCAGGTGGAGCACCACCGCACCATCCCGCGCGTCGGGCGCCGACAGGCGCGCCTCGATCGCGTGCCCCGAGCAGGCGGGGAGCGGCGCATCCCCGAGGTCCGTCAGGTCCGTGGCGAGAAGCTCCTCGGCCATTGCCCACCCACCCAGGGGCGTGGCGGCGGGCCTGTCATCCAGTACGGCCACCAGGACCGGATCCAGGGTGAGGGTCAGCGCGATGTCGTGGCGGCCGGGACCGCGATCCAGCGCGACCTCGCTGGCTGCCAGGGCCGCAACCTCGGCGGAGGCAGCATCCAGGGCGGGGCTCTCGATCAGCGAGCCCGGTGCCAGTCCGGCTCCGGTGAGCGCGCGGCAGGCCGGAAGGGCCCATGCGTGCCCGGTCGAGTCGACCAGTACCGGTACTTCCACCTTCACGACCGCCACCTGTTCTGCCTCTGAAGCCTTCTTGCCCCGACGTGGTGCGCCCATGACGTCTCAGTCCGCCATCACCGTACGGATGGGTGCCTGCACATCATCGGCCAACGGTTGGGGCAGTGTCACGGTGCGATAGCCCTCCAGGCGCACCAGAATCGCGCCTGAGGCGTCGGCCACCACGCAGTCGAAGCCGTCCGGGCCCTGGTGCGCGGTGACGGTCAACGGGCTCTCGGCGGCCTCTCCGGCGGAACCGAGGATGACAGCCCGGCTCACATGCGTGGGCAGGGCCATCCGGCCCTCGCGGCCGACCTCCCAGAGCCCGGCGGCCTGGAAGCACAGCTCGATCAGGCGGGGGGCGGCCTGCGTCGGCTGGTCGCCGGGGGCGTGATTCGCTGGGAGGCCGGAGGCGAACTCCGCCGCCGCCGAGTCGCCGGCACGCCATGCTGCGCCGATCACCTGGTAGGCAGGGCCGTGGAAGTACATCGCGTAGACGTCATCGGCTGCCACTTCGGCACCTGCACGCTCCGGCGGGTCCTGGTGCTCGCCGTCAGGTGCCGACCGGGTGAGCCTGACCAGGCCGGTGAAGTGCGTCGTCCGGGTCGGGGAATCGGATCCGGGCAGCTGGCGCTCGGCCTGGATCCGGCACTCGGCGAGGAGGTCCTCACCGTCGGGACGCAGCAGGGCGCTGATCTCGATCGTGCGGGGTTCGTCGCGGTAGAACTTCAGCGGCGCGTGGAAGTCCACGTCCTCCACCGCAGCCAGGGACCACGCGGGGGCCAGCAGCCGGGCAACCTCGACCATGCCCTCGATACCCATGACACCGGGCAGGAGAGCGGTGATGCGGTCACCGCGGTGGTCGTTGAGGAACGGCTGATCCTTCGGGTCGAGCGTTGTGTGCACGGTGATCCCGTAGTTGACGCTGTCGCGGACGACCTCGCCGACCATCGGGCCGGCCTGGGCGCACGCCTGCGCGAACGACTCCGGGTCGATGCCACCGGCCGGGTCGAACTCGGCGGCCATCATGCCCAGGGTGCCGGCCACGACGACCTCACCCGCGGGGACTCCGCTGGTGAGCTCGCGACGGATCCACGCGATTCCGGCCTGCGGGGGCAGCATCTGGACGCCGGCGGCCTCCATGATCTTCGGGATCGACCCACGAGTGGCCATCCCGATGCCGCCCCACGCGGTCCAGTCCAGCGCGATCGCGTGGGTGTCGGGACGGGTGCGGCGCATGCTGCTGGCGATCTTGCACAGCAGGTCGTTGGCTGCGGCGTAGTCGGTCTGCCCGGCGTTGCCGAACCGACCTGCCACGGAGCTGAACCCGACGGTGGCACCGATCGGCATGTCGCCGGCGGCGCTCATCAGGTTGAACCAGCCATCGGCCTTCACGCCGAACACGAGCTCGAACTCCGCGCGCTCCTTCTTTGCCAGGCCCTTGCTGATCTCCAACCCGGCAGCGTGCAGCAGAACGTCGATGCGCCCGTGGGCCTCGCGGATCTGCTCCACGATCGCCGCAACCGCCTCGCCGTCGCGCAGGTCGACGCAGTGGTAGTGCGCTGTCCCACCGGCTCCTGTGACGGCCTCGATCGCCGACAGCGCGGAGGCCTGCCGCTCGAAGCGGGCCAGCTCCCTCTCGATGAGGACCGGGGTGGCCTTCTCGCCGCGGGCGGCGATCTGCTCGGCCAGGAGCGGCTTCATGCTGTCCGGGTCGTTGAGGTAGCGCTGCAGCTCGGGGTCATTCGTGTCCGGGGCGGCGGCGAGGTCCAGCAGGTGGAACGTGCCACCTGAGGCCGTGGCCAGGTCGGCGGTGATCGCCGAGACGATGCTTCCTGCGGCGCCGGTGATCAGGAACACCGAGTCGCTGCCCAGCTCCATGGCGCCCGGCAGGGGCGTGTCGACCGCAGGGAAGGGCTGTGTGCTCAGACCCACGCCCCAGCGGAGGTCGTCCAGGTGACCGATCTCCACGCAGCCCGGATCGGCCTGCGCCTCAGCGATCAGCGTGTCGGCCAGCGCCGCGGTCTTGCGGCTGGCCGGGAAGTCCACGGCCTTGACCAGGACATCGGCGCGCTCACGCTTGTAGGACTTGGCGAACCCGACCACGGTGCCACCCAGCGGGGCGGTGGCGCCGGTCGCGCCGTACCCGTGCTGGCCGCCCAGGCGGGAGCCGGTGACGAGGAACGGCTTGGCCTCGATGACCTCGTGGAACAGCGCATGCAGGGCGACCACGCGCCTGCGCAGGGCCTCGCGCCATCCGGCCAGGTCCATGTCGCTGGTGGAGCCCTCATCGTCGAGGGCCGGCAGCCAGAACACGCCGGTCAGCTGGGACTCGGTGGTCCAGCCCGCCACAGCGGCCAGCAGGTCGTCGGTCGGCGTTGCCGCCTCGACTGCCAGGACATCGGCGCCGAGGCTGCTCAGCTTCTTGACCAGGGCCTTGCCGACGCCGCCCTCATCGAGGACGACGAGGATCCGGGCGCCTTCTCCGAGGTTCACGCCGGTGGCGGTGCAGACGGCCAGATCGGGGCGCAGTGCCGGGACGGGGACACGCCGGGGAAGCGCGTCCACGGCCGCGAAGTCACCGACGAACGCCGGGGCGTGTGCGGAGGTTGTCGCGGCCGGTGTGGCTGTGGCCGCAGCGGCAACGGCGGAGCCGGCGGCGACGGGCTGGATTCCGGTCTTGTCGCGGACCCAGCCGATGACGTGGGTGAGGGTGGGGAAGTCGCGCAGTTGGAGGTTCTCGTCGCGTTCGACGTTGAACCGGTCGCGGACGGCGGCGAACACCTCAGCTTGCTTGACGGTGTCGACGCCGAGGTCGGCTTCGAGGTCGAGGTCCAGGTCGAGGAGCTCGGCCGGGTATCCGGTCATGTCTGCGACGATCGTCACGACCGCGTCGGTCACCTCATCGCCTGCGGGAGCCGCGGCTGGCGCGGGCGTAGGTGCGGCAGCGGTGGGTGCCGGGGAGGCTGTGGGCGCTGCGGGAGTGACGGGCTGGATGCCGGTCTTGTCGCGGACCCAGCCGATGACGTGGGTGAGGGTGGGGAAGTCGCGCAGTTGGAGGTTCTCGTCGCGTTCGACGTTGAACCGGTCGCGGACGGCGGCGAACACCTCAGCTTGCTTGACGGTGTCGACGCCGAGGTCGGCTTCGAGGTCGAGGTCCAGGTCGAGGAGCTCGGCCGGGTATCCGGTCATGTCTGCCACGATCGTCACGACCGCGTCGGTCACCTCATCGCCTGCGGGAGCCGCGGCTGGCGCGGGCGTAGGTGCGGCAGCGGTGGGTGCCGGGGAGGCTGTGGGCGCTGCGGGAGTGACGGGCTGGATGCCGGTCTTGTCGCGGACCCAGCCGATGACGTGGGTGAGGGTGGGGAAGTCGCGCAGTTGGAGGTTCTCGTCGCGTTCGACGTTGAACCGGTCGCGGACGGCGGCGAACACCTCAGCTTGCTTGACGGTGTCGACGCCGAGGTCGGCTTCGAGGTCGAGGTCCAGGTCGAGGAGCTCGGCCGGGTATCCGGTCATGTCTGCCACGATGCTGACCACGGCGTCGGTGACCTCGTCACCGGCGGGTGCGGCGGTCGCGGGGGTCGTTGCCGGAGCTGCGGCGGCGGCAGCAGCGGGGGCCGCAGATGCAGCAACGGGGGCGGCAGCGACGGGTTGGATGCCGGTCTTGTCGCGGACCCAGCCGATGACGTGGGTGAGGGTGGGGAAGTCGCGCAGGGCCACGTTCTCGTCGCGCTCCACGCCGAACCGGTCGCGGACGGCGGCGAACACCTCGGCCTGCTTGACGGTGTCCACGCCCAGGTCGGCCTCGAGGTCCAGGTCGACGTCGAGCAGCTCCGGCGGGTAGCCGGTCATCTCCGACACGATCGCCACGACCGCGTCGGTGACCTCATCGGCGGCCGGAGTCGCGGCGACGGCAGGCGCTGCGGCAGGTACGGCAGCGGGGGCCGCAGGCGCGGCAGCCGGGGCAACGGTGACGGACTGGATGCCGGTCTTGTCGCGGACCCAGCCGATGACGTGGGTGAGGGTCGGGAAGTCGCGCAGGGCCACGTTGTCGTCGCGCTCGATGTTGAACTTGTCGCGGACGGCGGCGAACACCTCGGCCTGCTTGACGGTGTCCACGCCCAGGTCGGCCTCGAGGTCCAGGTCGACGTCGAGCAGCTCCGGCGGGTAGCCGGTCATCTCCGACACGATCGCCACGACATCGGCGACCACCGGGTCGACGACCGGGGCGCTGGGGGCAGCTGCGGGTGCCGGGGGTGCGGCGGGCGCTGCAGGGGCAGCGGGCGGTGCGGCGGCGAACGCCGGGGCAGCCGCGACCGGAGCCGGGGGAGCCGCGACCGGAGCCGGGGCCACCTGGACGGCAGGCGCAGCCGGGGCGACCGGAGCGGCGGACGGGGCGCCGGTGTCGACGATCCGCAGCCGGTGGTGGTCCACCTCGAGGGTGGCGCCGACGCGGCCGGAGGCATCAGCCAGCCAGCGCTGCCACGCAGCCGGGTCCACGATCCGGTAGGCGTAGCCGAGCTCGCTGGGGGCCCGCCGACGACCGTCGGGCATGGGGGTCCAGCGCAGCAGGGTCATGGCGACCTGTGAGCCGAATCCGGCGGCCAGGCGCAGGGCGTAGTTCACCGGGTAGGCGCCGCCGAGGGACAGGTTCAGCGTGCCGAGCTCGGGGTCGGGCTCCTTGTAGTTGGGCACAGGCGGGACGATGCCGGTCTCGAGGGCCTTGATCGCCACGACGTCCTCGATGCCCGCGCCCATGGCGTGGCCCGTGAAGCCCTTTGTGTTCGTGATGACGATGGAGCTTGCGGCAGCACCGAACACCCGGCGCAGCGCGTTGATCTCCGCAGCGGCAGAACCGCCCCGGGCCGGGGTGTAGGTCTCGTGGGAGACGAACACGGTCTGCGGGGCGATCTGCGTGCGATCGATCCCACGGGCCTCGGCAGTTCGGACGAGCCGCTCCATCACCTGGCCGACATGGTCGACATCCAGGCGGGTGCCGTGGAAGGCGCTGTTGGCCGTGACAGTCGCGAGCACCTCGCAGATCGGCTGAAGGCCACGCTCGCGCACCGCCTCAGCGGACTCGACGACCAGTGCTGCTGCGCCCATGCCGACGACCATCCCGTGGCGGCGACGGTCGAACGGAGTCGCGACATCAGCCACGACGTCCTCGGTGGCGGCCGCTCCGGAGGCGAGGAAGCCCGAGCCGACCCAGGGCAGCAGGACATCGCTGCTCACGTCGTCGGCGGACACCACGACCACGCGGCGGCAGCGTCCGGTGCGGATCCAGTCCTCGGCCAGGGACACGGCCTGGGTGGTGCTCGCGCACGCGGCGTTGATCTGGGTGTTCGGCCCGCGGGCGCCGATCAGCTCGGCGAACTGTGAGTGGCCCATGGCCAGGCAGCGGAAGATGAAGCGGCGGTCGTACTCGAAGCGCTCGACCTCGAGCAGGTGGCGCAACTCGGCGATCCGGCGATCCACCTCGGCGGCGGCCGGCTCCGCGCCGGTCATCCGGGCGCGGACGGCTTCGAGGGCCAGGACCTGCTCGCGGCGTCCGCGGTCGGTCATGTACTTCTCGATGTCGCTGGCGAACTCCCCGTAGCCGGGGAAGGCGGAGGCGAAGATCACGCCGGTGTCGTCGCGCATGGACTCGGGCAGGCCCCACTTCTCGGGCAGCATCGTGCCCAGGGTGGTCGACCGGTAGCGCATCACCAGGGGGATGCCCGCGTCGCGCAGGGCGTCGAGCCCGGCACCGAGGGCGAGGCGGGTGGTGCGGTCCAGGGCGGCATCGCGGGCGGCCTCGACGCCGAACTCCGCGACCACATCCAGGGGCGCGCCGCGGCCTGCGAGCTTGATGACGCCAGACTCGTCGTCGATGAGCTCGAACACGGGGTCCTGCCCGGCCTTCTTGACCAGGCGGGTGATCCGCTTGTCGACGATCGCCTCGCGGAAGCGGTGCGGGATCACGTCGATGAACTGCTGGCCGTCGAGGATGCGCGCGATGTTCTCGTCATCGAAGATGCGGTCCACACCGGGCAGGCCCAGGGCTGCGCCGGTGATGGCCACCGGCGCGCTCGACACCTGCGTCGGTCCACCCAGGGCAGCGGGTGCGCTGACGACTCCGGGCTCACCGGAGTACACCCGCAGCCCCTGCTCCAGCACGCCGGCGAACAGCCGGCCCAGTTCCTCGTAACGGGCGGTCGACATGGGGATCCTCGGGGTCGTGGCGGAGGGGACGGGGGTGAGGGTGGCGACAGGAGCCACGGTGACGGGGGCCGCAGCCGCGGCCGGGGCGACGGTCGCTGCGGGCATGGGATCGGCGGTGGGGGCGGGGCCGAAGCCCAGCCCGGAGGCGTACAGCCCGCAGAGCGCCTGGTTGAACGACGCGATGTCGCCGAGCTTCGGGTGGTTGGTGAACAGGGCGAGGACGTCGGCATGCTCGGAGCCGAGGACCTCCTCGACGAAGCCGTGGAGGGCCTTCTTCGGGCCGACCTCGACGAACACCCGCGCGCCGGCCTCGTACAGGGTGTGCAGGCCCTTGACGAACTGCACCGGCTCGGCGATCTGCCGGCCCAGGATCTCGAGCATGGTCTCGGTGTCAGCCGGGGCCGGGTAGAACTCGCCGGTCACGTTGGCCACGATCGGCAGGCTCGGCCCGCGCACCTCGAGGCGACGCATCGCGACCTTCAGGGGCTCGCTGGCCCCGGCCACGATCTGCGTGTGGAAGGCGTGCGAGACCGGGATGCGCATGGCGGTGATCCCCGCGGCCTGGAATGCGGCCACGGCTGCCTCGACCGCGGTGGTCGCCCCACCGATGACGGCCTGGGTGTTGGAGTTGATGTTGGCCACGACGACGTACCCGTCGACCTCAGCCACGATCCGCTCGATGTCGGACAACGGGCCGAAGACCGCGGCCATCGCGCCGTTGTCGGCCTGCGAGACGTGCGTCATCTCGCGACCGCGGGCGCTCACGGCTTCCAGCGCTGCGTCGAAGGAGAGCGCGCCGGAGGCGACCAGGGCGCCGTACTCACCGAGGCTGTGGCCCATGACCAGGTCGGGGGTGATCCCGTACGCGCCCAGCAGCTGGGCCATGGCGGCGTCGGTGGTCAGCACGGCGGGCTGGGTGATCTCGGTCTGCAACAGCTGGGCGTTGAGGCGTGTGACGGCCTCGGGGTCCGCGGCGTCGGCGAAGACGTAGTCCGAGAGCGGCTTGCCCAGCAGCGGGGTCATGATCCGATCGGCCTCGTCGTAGACCTCGCGGACGATCGGCTCGGTGCTGCGCAGCTCGGCGAGCATGTTGACGTACTGCGAGCCCTGTCCGGTGAACAGGAACGCCACCTTCGGTGCGGGCCCGCGGCCGACGAAGACGCCCTGCGAGCGCAGGAGCTTCCACATCGCCGGGTTGTTGGCGCCGAAAGCCTGGACGGCCTTGTCGGCCTTCTTGGCCAGGTCGGCGGCATCGGCGTAGTCGATGGCCACGCGGATCGCCGCACCGGCCAGGGCCGGGTCCGGCGCCGTGGGAGCGGGGGTCCGCCCGGCGGCGGCGTCAGTGGACAGGGCCGTGAGCTGGGCGACCACATTGGCGTCGTCACGCCCACCGATCACGGCGGCCCCCCGCAGGGGGGCCTTTCGGGGGGCGGGGGCAGCGGCCGCCGGGGCGGCAACCGGGGCTGCGGATGTCCCGGGGACGTCGGCGCCGGCGAACACGCGGGCCGCGTCGGGTGCGCGGTGCCGTCCGGGCACGTACTCCTCCAGCGCCACGTGGAAGTTGGTTCCGCCGAAGCCGAAGGCACTCACGCCCGCACGACGTGGGTTGGGCCCGGAGTGGGTCCACTCGCGCAGGTCGGTGTTCACGCGGAACGGGGTCGAGGCCCAGTCCACGTTCGGGTTGGGGTCCCGGAAGTTCAGGCTCGGGGGCAGGACCTTGTCGTTCAGGCTCATGACCGCCTTGAACAGGCCCGCTGCCCCGGCGGCGGCCTTGAGGTGGCCGATGTTGGACTTCACCGAGCCAAGGGCGATCGACCCGGGGCCCGCACCATGGGCGGCGAAGATCTCATCGAGGGCGCCGAGCTCCGTGGCGTCGCCGACGCGCGTGGAGGTGCCGTGCGCCTCGAGCATCCCGATCGAGCCCGGATCGGCTCCCGCGTTCTCCCAGGCACGGCTGACCGCCAGCTTCTGGCCGATCGGGTTGGGCGCCGTGATGCCCTTGCCCTTGCCATCCGAGGAGCCGCCGATCCCGAGGATGACCGCGTACACGTGGTCGCCGGACTTCTCGGCGTCCGAGAGTCGCTTGAGGACGAACAGTGCAGCGCCCTCGCCCATCACGAAGCCGTCGGCTCCCGCGTCGAACGGCCGCGTGCCCGTTGCCGACAGCGCGCCGATCTTGCAGAAGCGCACGAAGGCACCAGGGCCCATGTTGTGGTCGACGCCCCCGGTGACGCAGGCGTCATAGTGGTGGGCCTGCAGGCCGGCGATTGCCGCGCTCATGCCGGCAAGCGCCGAGGCGCAGGCGGCATCCGTGGTGAAGTTCGGGCCGCGCAGGTTGAACAGGGCAGCGACCCGGCCCGCCATGATGTTGGCCAGCTCACCGGGCATCGTGTCCTCGGTGATCGTCGGCAGACCGGCGAGGAACAGCTCGCGGGCCTCGGCCCGGATGATCCTCTGGACGTCTGCGGGCAGGGCCGCGAACGCGGGTGATCCAGCCAGGTGGTGGTCGAACTCCGGGTAGGCGATGCGCAGGGTGGTCCGCACGTACTTGTCGCCCCCGAGTGCGCTGCCCAGGATCACGCCCACGCGGTCGGAGTCCACGCCCCAGTTCGGCCACCCGGCATCCAGCAGTGCCGAGCGCCCGGCGCTGACCGACCACTTCTGGCCGTCGTCGAAGTGCGCGGCCACGCTGGGCGGCACGGGAAGCTTCCAGGCCATCGGCTCCCACGGGAACTCCCGGACCCAGCCGCCGATCTTCGAGTACGTCTTGTCCTCGGGGCTGTACGGGTCGGCGTCATAGAACAGCTCGGGATCCCAACGCTCGACGGGCACGTCGCTGATCGAGTACCGGCCGCCGCGGATGTTGCTCCAGAAGTCCTCGGCAGTCGGCGCGTCGGGCATGATCGCGCTGATCCCGACGATGGCGATCGGCTCGGGCTGGGTCATGGTGTGTCTCCTGCTGTATGGCGCGTGAGGTGGGTCAGGCGTAGAGGACGTCGGACAGGGCCGTCATGTCCGAGATGAGACCGGCCTGTGCGGCGCGGATGGCATCCAGCCGCAGGGTGGTCGGCAGCGTGGCGGCCAGTCCGAGGCTTGGGTCGGCAGAGCCTATGACCCAGCGCATGCCCTCCTCGCCGGCCTTCATCGCCGCCTCGCGGGCGAAGACCCGGGCGATGATGGCCAGGGCGTCGGCGTCGAAGCGCCGGTTGGCCTTCTCCGCCAGCGTGCCGTCGGCCGCGGCTGCCGCGCGGCGGCACAGGGCGCCGGCGCACTCCACGTTGGCCACCAACTCGCCGAGGCGGAACAGCACGTGCTGGTTGCGCGTGAGCCGACCGGTCTGGCATGCCGCGAACACACCGGCCAGCGCCTCGAACCCCAGGGCGGAGACGTCGGCCCCGACCTTCGGGTTGCGGGCGTGCAGGGCGTTCATCTCCTGCGCGGCGGTCAGGTAGTAGCCGCCACGGGACTTCAGGTGCTCCTGCCAGCGGTCACGGGCGATCGTCATCTCGAGGATCTCCGAGGTGCCCTCGTAGATCGTGGTGATGCGCACGTCGCGCTTGATCTTCTCGACCACGTACTCGCGGGTGAAGCCGTAGCCGCCGAGGGCCTGGATGGCGTCCTCAGCTGCGCGGTTGCCGGACTCCGTGGCCAGGTACTTGGCGATCGCGCCCTCGGTGTTCAGCGCACCGTCGGGGCCCTCGCCGGCGTCGATGCGCGTCGAGGTCTCCTCGATGAAGGCGCGCGCGGCCTCGAGCCGGGTGACGTGGGGGACGATCAGCTTGTGGGTGTAGCCCTGCTTCTCGGCCAGGGGCGACCCGCCGGAGATGCGCGTCTTGGAGTACTCGATCGCGCGGTCGACGGCCTCCCAGCCGCCGCCGAGTCCGAATGCAGCCACCATCACGCGGGTGTAGCCGAAGACCTGCTGGGCCTGCACGAGGCCCTTGCCCTCGACCCCGCCGACCATGTTCTCGATCGGGACCTCGACGTTGTCCAGGTACAGCGCTGCCGTGTTCGACAGCCGGATGCCGTGCTTGTCCTCGGGCTTGGCACTGGTGAAGCCCTCAGTGCCCTTGTCCACGACGAACCATGTCGGGCCGCCGGGGGCCAGCGCCAGGATCGTGGTGGAGTCGGCGATGGTGCCGTTGGAGATCCACTGCTTCGCGCCGCTGATGCGGTAGCCGGTGATCTCGCCGTCCACCTCGATCGGGACGGCCTTGGTCTTCATGGCGCCCAGGTCGGACCCGGCCTCGGGCTCGGTGGCCCCGTAGGCGAAGACGACCCCGTCCTCGGCGATGGCCCCCAGCCACTTCTCCTTCTGCTCCTCGGTGGCGCCGACCAGGATCGGGTCGCTGCCCAGGAACGTGGCGAAGATCGCGGTGGCCAGTCCGATGTCCTTGCGTGCCATGACCTCGCAGAGCAGGTAGGAGTCGAAGGCGCCCCCGCCCATGCCTCCGTATGCCTCGGGGACGAACACGAGCTGGATGCCCAGGTCGGTCGACATTGCGCGCACCGTGTCCTCGGGGCAGATGTCCTCGTGATCCAGATCCAGCTGGCGATCGAGCGGCAGTGCGTCCTCGAGGTACTCCTTCAGGCCGTCCAACATCAGGCCGAGCGTCTCGGCGTCCAACCCCTGGTCAGTGTTCATTCGTTTCCTCCTACGCGGGCTCCCGCTCAGGCTAGGTGCGCGGTGGGTCCCGATGGGCGGTCGAAGTGACCTCGTTGGCGGGACCTAGGACTGTTACCGGCGGGTATCGGTCCCGGGGCGTTCGACCTGCGGTCGGCCCACGCGCGATCAGACCGGGGCAAGTCCGGCAAGCAGGTAGTCCACGACCTTGCGCGCGGAGTACGGCCCGCCGCCGGATCCGTTCGACGCCAGGGCGAGCACCGCCCGGAAATCATGCCCGGAGGTCACGATCGACGGCTCCGTCGATCCGTCGGGGCGTTGCTGGGGGAGGTCCGCCGCGGCGAGCAGGGCGTTGCACAGGCAGCGCCGACCCTCGGTGTTCTGGGGCCGCCCACCCTTGCGGGTGTACATCGCCAGGGGCTCAGCCGGGCAGCGGTAGTCGATGTCGCCGTTGGCCTTCTTGTAGGGGGTCCGCAGGGCGCCGAGGTCGCACACGGCCTTGCGCCCGGCGGCAATCTCGGGATCGCTGACCGTGCCCTGGAGCTGGATGACCTGGAACGGGAAGCCCGTCGGGGAGGCGCGCCAGTCGCTGCGGACGTCCAGGGTGCCGGCAAGGACCTCAGCGAGGACCTGGCGCTTGAGCGAGTCGGCGAGGCCGGACTCCTGGCTGTAGGCGAACACGGTGCCGACCTGGATGCCCTGCGCCCCAGTCGCTCGCGCCTGGGCCAGTCCCTCGGGGGTGCCGTAGGCGCCGGCCATCCAGAACGGCATTCCGAGGGCCGCGATCCCGGCGAGGTCGGGGGTGTCGCGGTCGTCGTAGACCGGTTGGCCGAGCTCGTCGACCCGTCGCGGTCCGCGGGGCGGCGCGTTGTGCCCTCCGGCGCTCGGGCCCTCGACGATGAACCCGAAGGGGCGAGTCGAGGGGTCGCCGGCGAGGCCGGCAGCGAGGTCCAGCGACGCGATGATGGCCAGGAACCGGGGTACGGCCAGGTCACGACCGGCCTCACCGAGAAGCTCGGTCGGGCTGCAGCGCACGGACACCGGTGCATCGTCGGAGCGCAGGCCCTGGGCGCGGATGCCGAAATCGACGTCCTCGCCCCGGGACAGCGCCCGGATCAGAGCGGGGATCTCGGCGGGGTTGCCCGCGCCGATCAGCACGTAGTCGACCCCGGCCAGCATGGCCCCGAGGAGGCCGAAGGGCAGGGGGATCTCGATCTTGCGCAGGAAGTTGATCCCGACCGGTCCCGAGTGCTCCTGCTTGGCCAGCCAGACCTCGCAGAAGGTGCTCACGACGGCCAGCTCCTGGAGCGCGACCGGTGGCGTGACCGTGAACCGTGGGACGGCCTTGAACGCCTCGTCGGGAGCCTTGCCGCCGTGGATGTAGTACTGCTTCATCACCCGCAGCGCCATCGCTGGGATCGGGAAGGCCGCCAGCGCCTTGCGCATGTGGCCACCGGGGTCGCCGGTCTGCAGGCGCCGGGCGCACACGATGTCCAGTGCGGTGCCGGAGACGACGCCCAGCTCGCCGGTCTGGCAGACGGCGCGGGCCAGCTCCCATCCGGAGACGGCCACCCCCATCCCACCCTGGATGATGGTCGGGAGCACGTCCTGGTCGTTCATGGCACCACCTGCGTCGTAGCTGCTTGGCTACGCCACCGTAACTTACGTTCGCGTAGGTACGCCAGCGGCTGAGGGTCCGACCGTGGGTGCAGGGCGCGCCGGGGCGCGCGGCGTGAGTCGTGCGGGTGGGAATCGGGGCGCTGCCGGGCCGGGCCGGATGGCCGATGCGGTGGCCGCTCTGACGGCGCCCAGGTGGTTCCCTGGCCTGCTGGTGGCGACCTCGAGGGCCGAGGTGTGATCTTGGTCACATACGAGGCATCGGATCCCGGGGAGCAGGGTCCGTACTGACTAGCTGGCTGATCCTGACGTGCCGAGGCCGCTCACGATCCCCGAGAGGTCCCCGCGCACCAGCTTCGAGGTCGACTCGTCATCGATGTCGACGGTCTTCGGGTCGACGCCCCACTTCTGCAGCTGACCCAGCACCGACGCCCGCGCGGAGGCGAACTTGTTGGCGACCATCCTCCGGGTGGCCCACTCCCGCTCGCGCTCGCGCAGGGCCAGCTCGATCCGCTCGACCTGCTCCCGGCTGGCGGGGAGTTGATACGTGTGGCGGATCGCGTCGCACAGCTCGATCCGGTAGTCGTGGCCCAGGCGCACGAAGTCGCCCGGCTTCGAGTTCATCCCGTTCTTGAGGTCGACCAGCGTGATGACGAACGTCGTGATCGGCCGGAACGACGTCTCCCGGGGGACCTTCGGTGGCCGGGTCTCCGGGGGACCCATCCACCAGGGCGTCCGCACGACAGCGTCGTAGGCGAACATGTTGATCGGATCGTCGTGATGGATCACCTGCACGTGGCGCACCGACGCGGGCAGGGCAGGGATCTCGTCGGCCCGGGCCACCTTGCCCAGGATGCCCGACGGGTCGGCGCTCGAGGGCTCGGCGAACCATCGGTCCCACAGCTCTGTCCGGAATGGTGTTCCCAGGTAGAGGCCACGTTCCAGCCCGAGGACATCGAAGACCGCCGTGCCCTCGGCGGCCACATCGAGAGCCACCTGGGCCCCGAGGCTCTCGCCGAACTGGAGCAGGCGGGGCCGGCTGCCCTCGGCCATGGCGGCGATCCGGTCACGGATCCCCTGCAGGATCAGCGTCTGCATCTGCACGCCGGCGTCGGTCTGGTTCAGGGCCAACGCGCTGGGCACGAGGGCGTACTGCGGCACCACGATGGCGCAGTCCCCTCGAGTCAGGTACTCGAGGGCCTCCGCGAACGAGTAGTTGACGTAGCCCACGCCGGTGGGGGCCGCGACGACGATGACCGACTTCTCGTAGGCGCCCAGGGCGTCGAGCTCGGCGAGGGCCAGGTCGGCGCGCGTCTCGGGGGTCCGCGCACTCTCGAAGCCGGCGACCGCCCGGATCGGGTCGACGGCCGGTTCGCCCATGACATCGGCGATCTCGTCGGCAGCGAGTGTCATCAGGACGAACCGCCGGCCCTCCTTGCCGATGTCGTCGAAGGCGATCAGGCTCGCGGGACCCGCGGTGACCGACCGGCTCGTGGGGGCGTCCGGGTAGGCGGCCTCGACCACGTCGTCGGCGTGCTGGATCCGTCGACGCAGCCGGTCAAGGGCGGCGAACCCGGCGGGCACCATGAGTGCTGCGGCGATCGAGTGGCCGACGAGCGGGGTGACCCTGTTGTCGCTGCGACCCAGCGCGCGACTGACCAGCGCCGTCGAGCCCTCGGCCAGTGCGTACTCCGTACCGGCCAGGACCATCAGCCCAGCGCCGACAGAACCTCCCAGCGCCGCGGACCTGGCCATCCCCGCGGCGGTCGTGGGCCGCTGGATCTGGTGGCGGTCACCGGTCTCGCCGACAGCCAGGGCGCGACGATCGCGGGCATTGACGCGGATCGCGGAGATGGTCCCGCCGATGGCGGCCGCAGTGACCATCCCGATGGCAGGGGCCACCGGCCCCACGAGTTGTCGGGTCGCCTTGTCGGAGGTGATCACGAGGGCGGCAGCGGCGGCGCCACCACCGAGCAGGCGGGCCACGGAGTTGCCGGTGGCAACGGGCAGTGGGGTGGTGCTCGTGTTGGGCAGGAGCCGTGCGCCGGCGAACCCGGCACCAGCGACGATCGCGGCCGCGATGAGGGTGGTGTTCTCCGGGTCGCCCCGCCCGCGGGAGGTCGCGACCACCTCGGCTGTGGCTTCGACTGCCGACACGGCCAGGGTGCCGACCCCGAGGCCGATCGCGGCAGTCACGCCGGTCGCCATCGCCTGATCTGTCGTCGTGCGGGGCAGCAGGCCGCGGGCGAACGTGTTGGACGTGACGGCGGCAGCAGCGGTCACGCCGGTGCGCAGCGCCAGGTACCGCCGCCCCGATCGAGGAGCCATGGGGGCAGTCTGCCCGAAGTGCCGACCGCAGGGCGGTGACGGAGGGCTGGGCGGTCGGCGCGTCGGCCCCGGGGCTACTCCGCGTGGCGGCGGGTGAGGACTCTGGCCTGCACCGACAGGATCCAGCCGACGAGGTCCTTGTCGATCATCGACTGGACCTTGCCCGCGATCGGGAAGGGCAGCGACGCCTTCGTGGTGGTGGAGGTCACCAGGGTCGAGCCGCCTTCGACGACCAGCAGCTGGGAGACGCCCATCGAGGTGGCCTTGGGCGAGCCCAGCAGGTGCACCTCGAGCGTTCCCTCGGCGCCCTGGTCAGTCAGGGGGAGCCATTCCTGGGCCCACGACAGTCGAACCTCGCCGGGAAGCAACTTCTGCGCCAGCTCGGGAATGCCGGGCTTGGACGTGGAGAACCGCCACTCCATGGTGGCCACAGCACGTTCGCCGGAGGTGTCGCACGTCAGCGAGTCGACCTCCACACCCACCTCGGTGGCGAAGGCGTGCAGGAAGTCCTCGGTGGTCACGTCGGCAAGGACGTCGGCGGCCGGGATGGTCAGGTCGAAGCTGTGGTCCATGGGGCCATTGTTGCGGGTCCGGCCCGTTGCGGCTCACCCCGGAGGCTCTGGGGCTGCATGGACCTCGCCGCCGGGCTAGCGTCGGGCTCCCGGCCAGTGCCCGCCGACCAGCCACGAAAGGGTCGTGATGAGTCGCCCCGACGAGTCTCCCCGCACCGATCTTCCCCGCTACCCGCTGAGCCTGGTGCGCGCAGTGGCTCCCTGGAAGCGGTCGGCGAATGCCACCACCGTCCTCCCGGAGTCGCAGTCCGCCGTCACGGGCTGGCGCCCGGATCGGGAGAAGCTGGCGGAGTACCGGTCGCTGGTGGGTTCCGGTGCCGAGCTGCCGATCGCCTTCCCCCAGTTGCCCATCATGGCGCTGCACATCGACCTCCTGTCCCAATGGTCGTTCCCGGTGAAGGCCTTGGGGCTGGTCCATCAGGGGACGGTGATCGACGTGCTCGGCGAGCTCTCGGTCGCGGGTCCGTGGGACGTTCGGGCCGAGGTGTCCCAAGGTCGGCACGTGCGTTCGGGGCTCGAGTTCGAGGTCTCCGGCGAGGTCAGCGTGGACGGCCGGCTGTGCTGGCGGTCCCGGTCGATGTACCTGTCCCGCAGCCGCTCGGCAAGCGGTGCCGAGGAGTCCGGTGTTCCGCAGATCGACTCCTCGGGCCCGTGGGAGGCCGAGGTGGCGATCCCGGTGGCGGAGGGGACGGGGCGGGCGTTCGGCCGCGTGTCCGGCGATGTCAACCCCATCCACATGCACGCAGTGTCCGCGCGCGCGTTCGGGTTCCCGAAGGCGATCGCCCATGGGTGGTGGACAACAGGTCGCACGGCGGCTGAGCTCGGTGTCGACGAGGCCGTGTCCGGGCGCCGGCTCGAGATCGCCTTCCGCCGACCGGTCGTGCTGCCGTCGACGCCGATCCTCTGCTCGCGAGCCGGAGCCCGCGACGGGGTTGAGTTCGGGCTGTTCCCGGTGGCGCCGGGGCAGGCCGGCGAGGAGCCGGTGCGGGCGCTGGTGGCGGGGTTCGTCACAGGCTGAGCCGCCCGCTCGGGGGCGCGTGTCGACGGCGCGACCCTGCGCGCCCGGGAGGGCAGAATCGCGTGTGTGCGCGCCGCTGAGCCACCTCACCCGTCGTCGGGAGACATGGGACGGCGCGACCCTTCCCTGGAGGCGATCCAACGGGCAGCTGTGGCGGCCCGTCTCGGCGCACTGACCCCCGGTGCGATGGAGGCGATCCGGACATGCCGCGGACAGGAGTTCCAGCGACTCGAGTTCATCGGGGACTCGATCCTGGAGGTGGTGCTGCACGCGCACTCGGTGATGGCCGGCCCCAGCTGCACCCACTGCGCAGGGCGTGCTGACAAGTTCACCACCGATGCCCACCTCGGGGAGCTCGCCCGTGCGATCGACCTGGGTGACTGGCTCGACTGGAGTCCGTCGGAGCACCGCATGGCCGACATGGTCGAGGCCTGCGTGGGCGCGACCTGGGTCAGTGGCCGGTGGCCGCAGGTCGTCTCCTTCGTCGCCGCTGAGCTGCATCCACTGCCGGCCGACGAGCAGCGGCGGCTGCTGCACGGTGGGGCCCAGGTGCACCCTGAGGCCCCGGCGCGAGCCCGCGAGATCCTGGGTGCTGCGATCCTGGAGGCCGCGGCCTCGACCTCGGCATACCGACGGCATCCCGAGGCCAACGAGGGCGGCCTGTCCCAGGTCAAGGCTCGGATGCTGTCCGGTGAGCACGTGCTGGGACGCTGCCGCGAGTCGCGGTGGGTGCACCGGAGCCTGCGCACCCGGCGCTTCGACCGCGACGATGTCGAGCGCCAGTTGGCAACGAACCTGCTCGCGCATGGGCTGGCCTCGGCGATCACCATCGCGTGGCCGCTGACAACCTGAGATCGCCCGTCCACAGATGTGGTCCCCGGGGCTGGCGCACATGGCCGGGGGCGGGCAGTGTGCGTGGTGCGGCGCCGGGGGGCGTCCACCGATCGGGGGGATGATGAACGAGACGATGATGACGGTGTCGGGCAACCTGGTGTCCGACGTCGACTTCCGGGTGACCGCCCGGGGCGATGCCCTGGCGAGGTTCCGTGTGGCCTCGACCGTCAAGCGCTACGACCGTGCCAGCGGCCAGTGGCTCGACGGCGACACCACCTACTGGAACGTGACCGCGTGGCGCCGGGCTGCTGAGAATGCGGCGAAGTCGCTGGCGAAGGGTCACCCGGTCCTGGTGCACGGCAAGGTTCGCCAGCGCACCGTCGATCGTGAGGTCGCCGGCGCCCCGGGCGCCACGATGGCCGTCACGTTCACCGACCTGGAGGCGGTCAGCTTCGGGCTGGACCTCACCCGCTGCCGTGCGCAGTTCCAGCGCGCCCCGATCGGGCCGCAGACCGGACCGGTGGAGGGGCCGGTGGAGGGGGCGTCGGAGGCTCCCGAGGGTGGAGGCCGGCCGGGGGCTCGGGGACGGCGTCGAGGTCGGCGGTGCGATGGGTGGGACGGCTGCGGGCGAGGCCGCCTGAGCGTGCCCGGGTGGGGTCCGCGGTGGATGCGCGGGGTCGCATGCCGCCGTCTCGCGAGTTACTGGGCATGACCGTGCGGCCGATACCCTTGCCCCCATGGCTGAGTACATCTACACACTGCGCAAGGCCCGCAAGGCGTTCGGCGACAAAGTCGTCCTCGACGACGTCACCCTGTCCTTCCTGCCGGGGGCCAAGATCGGTGTCGTCGGACCCAACGGTGCGGGCAAGTCGAGCCTGATCAAGATCATGGCGGGTCTGGACCACGTGTCCAACGGGGAGGCCGACCTGAGCGCGGGCTACACCGTGGGCATCCTGTCCCAGGAGCCGGTGCTCGATGAGACCAAGGACGTCCTGGGCAACGTCGAGGACGGCGTGGCCGAGACCAAGGCCCTGCTCGACCGGTACAACGAGATCTCCGAGCTGATGGGCGATCCGGACGCTGACTTCGACAGCCTGATGTCCGAGATGGGCGTCCTCCAGGAGAAGATCGATCACCTCGGTGCGTGGGACCTCGACGCGCAGCTCGAGCAGGCGATGGACGCCCTGAACTGCCCGCCGCCGGACGCCGATGTCTCGGTCCTGTCCGGTGGTGAGCGGCGACGCGTCGCGTTGTGCAAGCTCCTGCTCCAGCAGCCGGACCTGCTGCTGCTCGACGAGCCGACGAACCACCTCGATGCGGAGAGCGTCCAGTGGCTGGAGCAGCACCTGGAGAAGTACCCCGGAACCATCGTGGCGATCACCCACGACCGGTACTTCCTGGAGAACGTGGCGCAGTGGATCCTCGAGCTCGACCGCGGGCGGGCCTATCCCTACGAGGGCAACTACTCGACCTACCTCGAGGCGAAGGCGGCCCGCCTGAAGGTGGAGGGCGCCAAGGACGCCAAGCTGCGCCGGCGCCTGACCGATGAGCTCGAGTGGGTGCGCTCCAATGCCAAGGCCCGCCAGACCAAGAGCCGTGCTCGTCTCGGTCGCTACGAGGAGATGGCCTCCGAGGCTGAGAAGACCCGCAAGCTGGACTTCGAGGAGATCCAGATCCCGCCCGGCCCCCGTCTGGGCTCCCTGGTCGTCGAGGCGTCGGGGCTCACGAAGGCATTCGACGACCGCGTGCTGATCGACAACCTGAGCTTCACGCTGCCGCGCAACGGCATCGTCGGCATCATCGGTCCGAACGGCGTCGGCAAGACGACCCTGTTCAAGATGATCGTGGCGCAGGCCAACGAGGACACCACCGACAAGGCGGCCCTTGCGACCGCCGGGGACATCCGGGTCGGCGACACCGTCAAGCTGTCCTACGTCGACCAGAGCCGCGCCGGCCTGGACCCCACCAAGAACGTGTGGGAGGTCGTCTCCGACGGGCTGGACTGGATCAAGGTCGGCAACGTCGAGATGCCGTCACGTGCCTACGTCGGCGCGTTCGGCTTCAAGGGCCCGGACCAGCAGAAGCCGTCCAAGGTCCTGTCCGGTGGCGAGCGCAACCGCCTGAACCTGGCGCTGACGCTCAAGCAGGGCGGCAACGTGATCCTGCTCGACGAGCCCACCAACGACCTCGACGTCGAGACCCTCGGCTCCCTGGAGAACGCCCTGCTGGAGTTCCCGGGGTGTGCCGTGATCACCTCGCACGACCGCTGGTTCCTCGACCGCGTGGCCACCCACATCCTGGCCTACGAGGGCGACTCGCAGTGGTTCTGGTTCGAGGGCAACTTCGAGTCCTACGAGAAGAACAAGATCGCCCGCCTCGGCCCCGAAGCAGCCCGTCCCCACCGCGCCACCTACCGCAAGCTCACCCGCGGCTGACGCCGACGCAACGGGTGGTCGACGGGCCGGTGCCCGTGGCGTCAGTCCAGCGGGTGGTTGCCGCGGATGACTTGGTCGGGGTCCACGCGCTGCTTGACTGCACGTAGGCGCGACAGGGTGTCGCTGTCGTGGACCGCCGACCGGTCCATGTCCGAACCGAGGAAGGTCAGGGGTATCCGGGCCGTGGCGCAGGCCCACAGCCCTGAGCCACCGCGTCCAGGGAGGCCCGGATCGGAGCCACGAGCTCGGGAGCGGCGGCAACGCCGAACGTGAACACGACGTACTCGGCCCCGACGTGGGTGATGGCGCCGGGACGCCCCCCGGGAACTGCCAGCGCGCCGCCCAGGTGGCGCACCTGCAGGACCGTGAGCGCGGTTCGGGTCCGGTCACCGCCGACGCTCACGAGGCGCTCGATGGTCGATGCATCCATGTCGGGCAGGATCCCGCCCCATTCGATGAACGGCATGGGCGTCGTCGGTTCGGCGGCGACCTCCCCGAGCCGGCCGATCGTGATGGGACCGAACGAGTCGCTGAGCAGGGTGCCGGCCTCGCGCAGGGGAGCAATGAGTCCAGCACCCTCGTCAGGGTCGCCCAGCCAGGTGACGTCAACGGCCGCGAAGGAGTTCCCCCGCAGGGGCTCAGGAAGGTCGGGCAGATCCGGGAAGTGCATGAGGGAGGCCCAGCAGGTCAAGCCATCAGGTGCGTGGCGGGTGACCTTCGCGAAGGCGTGGAGCACGCTGGCTGCCTCCGTGATCGGGAACATCAGCTTCCCGCCGTTCAGGTCGGGTTCGGTGTGCAGCTCGATCTCAACCTCGGTCACGATGCCGAACTCACCCCCGCCCCCACGCAGCGCCCACATCAGGTCGGGGTCGGATGCATCGTCCGCCCACCGGTAGTTGCCATCGCCGTCGACGATGTGGGCAGCGCGCAGGCTCCGGGACCCGATTCCGTAGCGGCGGCCGAACCATGACAGCCCGCCACCGAGCAGGTATCCCACGACGGACACGTCGGGGTTGCTGCCGGCCATCCCGATCAGGCCGGTTCCGTCCAGGGCAGCCAGGAGCTGACCCCACTTCACCCCCGACCCCACCCGCGCAGTCCCAGCCGAGCGATCCACGACCACCTGGTCGAGCGCGCCGGTCCGCAGCAAGATGGTGCCGTCGAGGGCGGTCGTGGCTCCGTGCCCACCCGGCTGGGCGCTGACGACGAAGCCCTGCTCCCGAGCCACGCGAACCACGGCGATGACATCCTGCTCATCGGCAACGTGGACGACGGCAGCGGGTCTCTGGGGCACGGCAAGGTTCCATGCCCTGGAGGCGTCGTCGAACCCGTCGTCGCCGGGTAGCAGCACCCGGCCCCGCACAACCCGGTGCAAGGTCGACAGGTCGGGTGTACCGGTGCCCGTCCTCGGGTCCGTCGTCTGAGTCATCGGGTTCTCCTGTGTCGGCGCGAGGCCCTCACCCACTTGGGTGAGCGCGAATGGAGCCCTACCCGTCAGGGGTCGGCCCATACGGGCGGGCGATGGACCGCGAGGGGCCTGTGCAGGGCGTCCGGCAGCGCAAGGGGCCGGCGCTACCGGGTGGCGGACTCCAGGAGGAACAGGAAGCTCGCGTAGTCGTGGCCGATCGCTCTGGTCATGCCCAGTTCGCAGGTGCGGTTGGAGCACAGGTAGGCATCGAAGTTCCGCCCTGCCAGTTCGGCGGCCTGTTCGGCGCCGGCGCCGTCGGCCAGCTCCGGGTGCAGCATCCCGCGGTCGCCGGCGAATCCGCAGCACGTGCCGTACACAGGGACGGTGACCTCCTCGGCCAGTGCCCCGGCCACGTCGGCCAGCGCCCCGCCGAGGCCCAGGTGCGTGCCCGCGCAGGTTGCGTGGATGACGGCCGATCCGACCTTCTGCCGGACCTCCAGCCGGGGCAGCAGCTCGTCGCGCGCCCACTGGATCGAGTCGAGGATCCGCAGCGCCCGGTGCTGGGCGACGGCCGGGCCCTCGAGGTAGGGCTCCACCTCATGCACCAGCCCGAAGGTGCAGGACGTGGCGTCGACCACGACGGGCAGCCGACCGCCGTCGGTCCAGCGCCATAGGTGCTCGACCACCGCGTTGGCCATGTACCGGTTCCCGCGGTCGTAGCCCTTGGAGTGCCACACCGTCCCACAGCACAGACCTGCCACGTCGTCGGGGATCCACACGGGCTGCCCCGCGCGGTCGGCGAGGGCCACCACGACCTCCGGCAGGCTCGGCCGGTCGGGCATGGACTCGCGGGTTGCCGAAGATCCGGTTGATGCAGGCGGGGAAGTACACAGCCGAGGCGCCCTCGCGGGTGGTCCGTGGGAGCTGCCGCGGCGCCGATCCGGGGATCTCCGGGAGCCAGCGGGGGATCAGGTCGGGGCTCGCGACCGCCCGGCCCGCATCCGTGACGCCGCTGATCAACCCGTCACCGGTCACCGACCCGACGCCGTGCGCGGTGCGTAGCGCGATCCGGCCTGCCCGCTGCATCAGTCGGTAGCGCTTGGCGACGGTCAGCGCGATGCCCTGGGCAGGGCGCGGGATGGGCCTTCACCCGGAAGGACTTCATGAGGTCGCCGGTGTTGATCCCCACCGGGCACGGCCAGGGAGCACGACCCGTCGCCGGCGCAGGTCTGCACGGCGTCATAGGCGTAGGCGCCGGCGAGTTCCTCCGCCACCGCAGAGCCCTGCGGTTGGCGAACCATCTCGCGGCGCAGGGCGATGCGCTGACGGGGGGTCGTGGTGACCCGCCTGCTCGGGCAGACGCTCTCGCAGAAGCCGCACTCGATGCAGGCGTCGGCGATCGCCTCGATCGTCGGGGCGGTCTTGAGGTTCTTGCAGGTGCGCCTGCGGATCGTCGGTGAGCACCACCCCCGGCGACAGGACCCCGTGCGGGTCGATCAGCCGCTTTACGGCGCGCATGTGCCCGGCGATGGTGGCGCCCCACTCCGTCTCGACGAAAGGTGCGATGTTGCGCCCGGTCCCATGCTCGGCCTTCAGCGAGCCGTCGAACCGCTCGGTCACGACCGCCACGACATCGCGCAGGAACGCGTCGAAGCGGTCGATGTCGGCCGCGTCCCGAAGCCACGGAGTGACCAGGAAGTGCAGGTTCCCGGCCGACGCGTGCCCGAAGATCACCGCGTCGTAGTCGTGGCGCGCGAACAGCTCCTGCAGGGCCAGCGCCCCTTCGGCCAGCCGCTCCGGCGGGAAGCAGACGTCCTCGAGGATGAACGAAGTCCCTGACGGCCGGGCGCCGCCGACGCTGGCCAGCAGGCCATTGCGGATCACCCAGTACTGGGCGGACAAGTCGGCGTCGCGGGTGAACGTCGTCGGCTCAAGCAGGGCCAGGCCCGCGAGCAGCGCCTCGGCGGCGACCTGGGATTCCGCCGAGCGCTCGGGCGTCTCGTCGCGGAACTCCACGAGCAGCCCGGTGGCTGTCGCGGGCAGGTCATCCCACCGCACGGGCACCCCCGGACGCCCGCGAACCGCCGCGATCGACGCGCGGTCCATCAGCTCGACGGCCGCTGCCCCAGCGGCGACGAACGGCGCGACAGCCGAGCACGCGGCCTCCATGTCCGGGAACAGCATCAGCGACGTGAGGTGGTGGGCGTCGTCGCGGACGGTGTCGAAGACCGCCTCGGCGATGAAGCCGAGCGTGCCCTCGGAGCCGACCATCAAGCGGCGCAGGATCTGCACCGGGGTGTCGGAGTCGAGGAAGGCATTCATCGAGTACCCGGTCGTGTTCTTGATCCGGAACTTCGTCCGGATCCGGTCGGAAGTCGCCTGGTCGGCGCGGATCGCGTCTCGAATGCCGCTCAGCCCGGCCGCGATCGCAGGCTCGGCCTCCCCCAGACGCTCCTCGGCGTCCCCTGCCCCCGTGTCCACAACCGTGCCCGAGGGCAGCACGATCGTCATCGACCGCAGTGTCTGGTACGAGTTCTCGACCGTGCCGCAGCACATCCCGCTGGCGTTGTTGGCCACGACGCCGCCGATCGTGGCCGCGGCCTTCGACGCCGGGTCCGGACCGAGCCGGTAGCCGTGACGCTTCAGGGCCGCGTTGGCCCGGGCCAGGATCGTGCCCGGCTTGCTGCGCAGGGTGCGTCCGTCATCCTCCACGGTGCACCCGATCCAGTGCCGCATGACCTCGACGAGGATCCCGTCGCCCTGGGACTGCCCGGACAGGCTCGTGCCGGCGGCACGGAACGTCACCGGGACCGAGCGCGCATGCGCGTAGGCGAGGACCTTCTGGATGTCGCTGATGTCGCGGGCCAGGACCACGACCTGCGGGAACATCCGGTACGGGCTGGCGTCGGTGGCGAACCGCACGAGGTCGAACCCCCGGCTGAGCACCACTGAGGGGTCGCCCAGGAGCTCCTCGAGATCGGCGCGCAGTGGAGCGGGGGTGCCCGCGGCCAGGTGGTCGGGGGCGCGGTCGGCGGTGGGCCTCGGGTTTGCCACCAGGTAGGTGTCCACGGGGGGCTCGAACAGCTTGCGCATAGGCAGCAGGCTCCCACCGCGCAGGACCTTTGTCCTGATGTGTACGCCCGGTCCGTCACAGCCGGCCGCGCGCCCCTCCGGTCGCCTCCCGTGGTTGCCCGGCGCTAGCGTGGCGCTGCCAGCCCACCCGCGCTCTCCCAGGAGGACCCCCATGGACGCATCCACGTCCGCCCTTGTGCTCATCGAGTTCCAGAACGACTTCACCAGCGAGGGCGGATCCCTTCATGGTGCTGTGGCCGACGTCATGGAGGCCACCTCGATGATCGAGAACACGCAGGCGGCGATCGCCGCGGCACGCGCCGCCGGCGCCACGATCATCCACTCGCCGATCCAGTTCGCGCCCGGCTACAACGAGATCACCTCGCACCCCTACGGGATCCTCAAGGGCGTCGTGGACACCAACTCCTTCGTCAAGGGTGGCTGGGGGGCCGAGTTCGTCGAGGACGTCGCGCCCGAGGAGGGTGACATCGTCCTTGAGGGCAAGCGCGGGCTCGACGCCTTCGCCAGCACCAACCTGGACTTCGTGCTTCGCAGCAAGGGCCTGCAGACTGTCGCGCTCGCCGGGTTCCTCACCAACTGCTGCGTGGAGTCGACCATGCGCTCGGCCTACGAGAAGGGGTTCGAGGTCGTCACCCTGACCGACTGCCTCGGGGCCACCAGCATCGAGGAGCACGAGAACGCCATCAAGTACGACTACCCGATGTTCTCCAAGCCGATGACCTCCGCGGAGTTCACCGAGGCCCTGGCCGGCGCGGAGACCGGCGACCAGTCGCGCGGGTACTGAGCCACCACCGACAGGTGGGTCCGGCGATCAGCGCAGCCAGGCGGCGGTGTCGGGGGGCAGCCAGTAGCCACCGTCGCCGGGCTCCAGCGCAGGACCGCTGGACGCCAGGACCTCGGTGGCGGGCACGAACGCGGGGGAGTCGCCCAGGTTCATCGCCACCAGCACGTGCGGGTCCTCGTCTGCGGCAGGGCGGCGGAGCACGAGGCATGGGTCGTCCTCCGCGCTGATCCAGTGCAGGTCCCCGTCGCCCAGGGCCGGCTCGGCCCGGCGCAGGCGCAGGATCCTCCGTGTCAGCTCCAGGGTTGAGTGCGGATCCCCGGTCTGCGCCTCGACGCTCAGGCCGCCCCAGTGTGCCGGCATCGGCAGCCAGGACGCCCCCGTGGGGCTGAACCCGAATGAGGCGCCGTCACGGGTCCACGGCATCGGCACCCGGCATCCATCGCGAAAGCCCTCCCCGCCGGCAGTGCGGCGGAAGGCCGGGTCCTGGCGTGACTCGGCCGGCAGGTCGACGACCTCCTCCAGGCCCAGCTCCTGGCCCTGGTAGAGGTAGGCGGACCCGGGTAGGCCCAACATGAAGACGATCCCTGCGCGGGCCCGCGCGAGCCCACGGGCGTCGTCGCGCTGCACGTCGGGAACGGGTGCGGTGTTGGACTGCGGCATCGGATGCCCGGCGGCCTCGACCGCGTACTTGGTCCGGACCCGCGGGACGTCGTGGTTCTCCAGGACCCACGTCGTGGGTGCGCCGACCATCGCGGAGGTGCGCAGCGATCGGTCGATGACCTCGCGCATCTGTCCCGCGTCCCAGCGGCACTTGAGGTAGTCGAAGTTGAACACCGTGTGCAGCTCGTCGGGGCGGATGTAGGCAGCCAGTGCCTCATCGGTGCCGACCCAGACCTCGCCGACGAAGATCCGCGGCGGGTGGTAGGCGTTGGATACCCGTCGCCACTGCCGCCAGACCTCATGCACACCCGGCTGGTCCCACTGCGGGAAGTCCTGGATCTCGCCGAAGGTCATGAGCAGCCCGTCACCCTCGCCGGAGCGCGGGTAGTCGGGCGCCTTGACCAGTCCGGTGGCCACATCGATCCGGAAGCCGTCGATGCCCCGGTCGAACCAGAACCGCAGGGTCTGCTCGAACTCCGCCCGCACGTCGGGGTGCTCCCAGTTGAAGTCCGGCTGGGCGGAGTCGAACAGGTGCAGGTACCACCACCCGCTGGGCTGCCCGGATCCGTCGAGGACCGGGTCCCACGCCGAGCCGCCGAACGCGGAACGCCAGTCGTTGGGCGGGCTGGCGCCATCGTCCGGGCCGCGCACGCAGTGATAGCGCTGCCACGCGGCCGAACCTGGTTCGGAGGCCAGCGCCTCCTGGAAGAACACGTGCTGGTCCGAGCTGTGGTTGGGCACGATGTCGACGATGACCTTGATGCCCAGGTCGTGTGACTCGGCGACCAGCGCCTCCACGTCGGCGACGTCACCGAACATCGGGTCGATGCCGCGGAAGTCGGCGACGTCGTAGCCGCCGTCGGCCTGCGGCGAGGTGTACCAGGGGGAGAACCAGACGGCGTCCACGCCCAACCGGGCCAGGTGCGCCAACCGGCTGCGGATCCCGGCGATGTCGCCGAACCCGTCGCCGTCGGAGTCCGCCCAGGACTTCGGGTACACCTGGTAGATGACGGCGTTGTGCCACCAGTCAGCGTCGGTGGTGATCGGCATGGGCACATCCTGTCGTGTCCGGCCCGAGGAATCCACGTCCACCTCAGGCGTGGGAGGCAGGCCCTGGAGGTGGACTACATTCGTCCCGTGCAGACTCCCCCCGCCACGGCCTTCGAGCGGTTCGGCGGCCATGAGTTCTTCGACCTCTTGGTCGCCCGGTTCTATTCCGGCGTGGCCGAGGATCCGACCTTGCGGCCGATGTACCCGGAAGCCGACTTGGGGCCGGCGGCGCAGCGCCTGCAGATGTTCCTCGAGCAGTACTGGGGCGGGCCGACCACCTACTCCCAGGAGCGCGGGCACCCGCGCCTGCGGATGCGACACGCGCCCTACCCGATCGACGCGGCTGCCCACGACGCGTGGCTGCGCCACATGCGCACCGCGCTGGACGAGGCCGCCCCGGCCAGCGGGATGTCAGCCGAGGACGAGGCAGAGCTCTGGGACTACCTGACCCGAGCGGCTCTCTCGATGGTCAACACCTATCCCGGTCCGGCCTGAGTCCGCGCGGCGGCGAGCTCCCGATCGCGCTCCACCGCGGCAGCGCTGATTCGCGTGACCATCGTCGGGAAGACGACCCCGTGGAAGGGCAGGACCGAGTACCAGTACGCCTGACCGGCCAGGCCGTGTGGGAAGAACGTGGCCCGCTGGCGCAGCCTCGTCCCCCCGCCCGTTGCCGGCGCGACGTGGAACTCCAGCCACGCCAGGCCCGGCACCTTCATCTCGGCGCGCAGCCGCAGCAGGCTGCCCGGGACGACCTCCTCGACACGCCAGAAGTCGCACGCCTCGCCCACGAGCAGCTCCTGCGGATCGCGCCGACCCCGGCGCAGCCCCGGCCCGCCGATCAGCCGGTCGAACGTGCCCCGCGCCTCCCAGGCCCACTTCAGCGAGTACCAGCCGTTGTCCCCGCCGATCGACTCGACCACGTCCCAGACCGCCTCGGGGGAGGCGTTGACGACCGCGCTGCGATCGTCAGTGAACAGCGATCCGCCGGCCCAATCGGGGTCCGTGGGCATCGGGTCGCTCGGAGCTCCCGGCATGTAGGCATCCGACCACCGAGTTGCCACGTCCGCGTCCTTGACGCGCTTGAGTGCGAGGCGCACGGAGTCATCGAAGCCGAGCAGCCCGCCGGGCGGGTCGGGGATGTGGGCGCGGATGTCGTCCTCGTGGCAGACCACCTCGTTGCGCAGCGAGGCCACCAGGGGGCGTGCGATGAGGCTGGGCACCGGCGTCACGAGGCCCACCCATCGGGCGGACAGCTCGGGCTGGAGCAGGTTGATGGGCAGGATCCGACGCTTCTTCAAGCCCGAGACGGCCGCGAAGCGCTGCATCATCTGCTCATAGGTCAGGATGTCGGGGCCACCGATGTCGAACGTCCGGTTCACGTCGGCCGGCAGCGTTGCGCAGCCCACGAGGTAGCGCAGGACGTCGCGGATGGCGATCGGTTGGATCCGCGTGCGCACCCACCGGGGCGTGATCATCACCGGGAGTCGCTCGGTGAGGTAGCGCAGCATCTCGAAGGACAGCGACCCGGATCCGATGACCGTGGCGGCGCAGAGCGCGGCCGTCGGTACCCCGCTGGCCAGCAGGATCTCCCCGACCTCGGCACGGGAGCGCAGGTGCTCGCTGAGGTTCTCGTCGTGGGCAAGGCCGCCAAGGTAGACGATGCGCTGGACCCCGGCCTCCCGGGCGGCCGTCGCGAATGTGCGGGCGACCGTCTCCTCGGTCCGCTCGAAGTCCGGCCCGGTGCCGATCGCGTGGATCATGTAGTAGGCGACCTCGATGTCGGCCATCGCGACTGCGAGGGCCTCGGGGTCGGCCGCGTCGCCGATGGCGACCTCCACGTCGTCGTGCCAGGGCAGGTCGCGCAGGCGGTCGGGGTGCCGGGCGAGGACTCGGACCCGGTGGCCGTCGGCCAGGAGTTCGGGCACGAGCCTGCCGCCGACGTAGCCAGTGGCCCCCGTGACGAGGCAGAGCAGGCCGGTCGTGGGATCCATGCGGTCCAGTGTGCCGGTCCCCGATGGCGGCGCAAGTCGCCGAACCGTCTCAAGCGCCTCGAGCGACTACCGCGGGACGCCACCACCCACGGGGGGCGCGGACCCGGGAGTCATCGGCGTGCCGTCCACGTTGAAGCCCATCGGTCGGGTCAGGACGGGTACCACGACCCCGTGGGCGTCGAACGCGTCCTTCAACCGCTCGCGCAGCTCCCGGGTCAGCGGGATCTGTTGCGAGGCGCGGGCCTTGACCACGATGCGTACATACACGGCCTCGCCGGACACCGCCTCCACCCCGGCGAACGACGGTCGGCCGAGCATCCGCTCCCGGGTCTCAGGGTCGTTGTACATGTCGTTGCCGACCTCGATCACGACCTGACGGATCTCCGCGAGGTCGGCGTTGTAGGACACGGGGATCACCGCCGCTGCCATGGTCCAGCCCTGCGACTGGTTGGCCACGCGGAGGATCTCGCCGTTGCGCACGTACCAGACGACGCCCGTTGGGTCCCGGATACGGGTGACCCGCAGGGCCACCTCCTCGACCGTGCCTGTCACCGGGCCGACATCGACCAGATCGCCGACCCCGTACTGGTCCTCGACGATCATGAAGAATCCCGACAGGTAGTCCTTGACCAGAGTCTGGGCTCCGAAGCCCAGCGCGACGCCGACGACGCCGGCACTGGCGATCAGCGGCGCCACATTGACGCCCAACTCGGTGAGGATGAGCAGCCCGGCCGTCCCCCACACGACCAGCACGAGGCCGCTGCCCAGCAGCTGCCCGACGGCCTTCGCCCGCTGCTCGCGACGCTGACCCATGATCATCGACTGCAGCTCGACGGTGGCTTCGGGGGTGTCGGTCAACGAGTCCTCACGGCTGCGCCCGCTGGAGATCCACTTCTCGACGGATCGGTGGATCACCCGTGATCCGACGAAGTGCAGGATCCCAGCCACGATCAGCACGAATACGATGTAGAGGGCCTCACCCCAGAAGCTGGTGATCCATTCCCAGAAGGTCTGGTTGGCTGCTGAGCTGGTGGTCTCATCTGCAAGGCTGATCACGCACGCACCCTACGACGCCTGGGGGACAAGGCGGCGGACGTTCGCGAACGAAGGCCCCCCGGACGCGCGGCGGATGCGGCCGACGGCCTAGCCTGACCATCATGCCCCCGGGGACCGCCGGCACCGGTCGTGGGACGTTCGCCCGCCCCTTCACCACGGAACCCCGGGGACGCTCTGACATGTGACTGGAGGCCCCCGTGGCGAGTGCAGATCGACCGGCGAACCTTGACCCTGCTGTCCCGGGCGTGGCGGCTGTGAAGCCGGCGAAGAAGCCCGTCGTGGAGCCGGAATGGGCCGAGCCGAGCCCGGAGCTGGTCGAACTCGCCAGGGCCTACGGCGTCGCCGTCGAGTACTGGGACCAGTCGGGCGTCTACCACCGGATCGGCGCCGCGACCATCATCGCGGTGCTGACCGCCCTCGAGGTGGATGTCAGCTCGCCGGACGCGATCTGGAACGCCCTCTACGACCGGCGCAACGCGCCATGGCGCCGGATGCTGCCCCCTGTGTTCGTGATGCGTTCGGGCTCGGACAACCAGTGCTGGGTGCACGTGCCCAACGGCGACCTGGTGTCCATGTGGATCGACCGCGAGGAGGGTGGCGAGGCGTGGTTCCTTGACCAGGTGGATCGCTGGGTCGAGCCCCGGCACGTCGACGGGGTCCTGGTCGGCGAGGCCACATTCCGGCTGCCCTGGGACCTGCCCCTGGGGTGGCACACCATCTGGGCGCGGTCGGAGGGGGCCGATGGGGTGCTGCGTGAGGCCGCGTGCCAGCTCATCGTCACACCCGCGAGGCTGGACCCCCCGGCGCTGGCCGCGGGCCGGCAGTGGGGCTTCATGACGCAGGTCTACGCCATGCGATCCGAGGGGTCGTGGGGGATCGGCGACCTCGTCGACCTGGGCGACCTCGCCGCCTGGAGCGGCCACGCCGAGGGGGCGGACTTCGTCCTGGTCAACCCGCTGCATGCCGCGTCCCCGGCGGCGCCGATGGAGCCCTCGCCGTACCTGCCGGTGACCCGGCGCTTCGCCAACCCGATCTACCTGCGGGTCGAGTCCATCGAGGAGTACAAGAGCCTGTCGATGGATGACCGCAGCCGAATCGAGGCGCTGTCGATTCCGGTCCGTGCCCTGTCCACGTCCCCGGACCTCATCGACCGCGACGTCATCTGGGCGGCGAAGTCCCAGGCCCTGCGCTACGTGTTCGCCGCACCCCTGTCGCCGGGTCGTCAGGCGCTCTTCGACGCCTTCGTCGACCGCGAGGGCCTGGGCCTGTCCGATTACGCCACCTGGTGCGCGCTGGTCGACGAGCATGGCGGCGAGCCGACCCTGTGGTCGGCCGCCCTGCAGGAAGCCGGATCCCCGGAGGTGGCGGCGGAGCGTGAGCGCCTTGCGGACTCAGTGCGGTGGCACATGTGGCTGCAGTGGCAGCTGGACGAGCAGATGACGCGCGCCCAGCAGGCGGCGCTCGACGCCGGCATGCGCTCGGGGATCGTCCACGACCTGGCGGTCGGTGTGCACCCGGAGGGCTCGGACGCATGGGCCCTGCGCGACGTCCTGGCGCAGGGCGTCTCGGTGGGCGCCCCACCGGACATGTACAACCAGATGGGCCAGAACTGGTCGCAGCCCCCGTGGCGCCCCGACGCGCTGGCCGAGGCGGGGTTCATCCCCTACCGCGACATGCTGCGCACGATCCTGCGGCATGCGGGCGGGATCCGCGTCGACCACGTCCTGGGCCTGTTCCGGCTGTGGTGGATCCCCGAGGGCATGCCCGCCTACAGCGGTACCTTCGTCACCTCCGACCACGAGGCCCTGATCGGCATCCTCGCCCTGGAGTCCCAGCGGGCTGGGGCCTGGCTGGTGGGCGAGGACCTGGGGACCGTCGAGCAGTGGGTCCAGGACTACCTGTTGGCGCGCGGCGTCCTGGGCACGACCATCATGTGGTTCGAGCGCGACTACGACGCCCATCCGGATGTCCCGCTCCAGCCGGAGCAGTGGCGCGGGAACTGCCTGGCCTCGGTCACGGTCCACGACCTGCCTCCGACCGCCGGGTACCTCGCAGGGGAGCATGTGCGCATCCGGGCCGATCTCGGGCTGCTGACCCGGCCGGCCGAGGAGGAGCTCGCCGAGAGCAACGCTCAGGTGGCCGAGTGGCGCGCGATGTGTGTCGAGCGCGGCTGGATGTCCGAGGACGGGACTGAGGAGGACCTTGTGGTCGCCCTGCACGCGCTGGTCGCTGCGTCCCCCTCAGTGCTGATTGGGGTCGCCCTGACCGATGCGGTGGGCGACCGGCGGGCACAGAACCAGCCGGGCACCGACAAGGAGTACCCGAACTGGCGCGTGCCGCTCACCGACGCCCGAGGTCAGGCCGTGCTCATCGAGGACTTCCCGAACCTGGCCCTGCTCCGCCGGCTGGTGGAGGCGGTCAAGTCCGCCCGGTAGGTCAGGCGTCGCGGGCCTGGCAGCGCAGGGACCGCTCCACACCGTCGCGACCCTCGGTGAGGATTCGGCGAAGGCCGGGGGGCAGGTCGTTCGCAGCGAGGAACTCGTTGGTGACGCTCACCGTCTCGGGCTCGATCAGCAGCCCGGGGTAGAGGGCCGTGGCCACCATCCCCGACATCTCGGCGCTGCGCGACTCCCAGACGTCGCGGATGACCTCGAAGTAGCGGGCGCGGAACGGCCGGTACAGCTCGCGCTGGTCGGGAATGCCCAAGCCCGACAGGGTTGCCACGAGAGTCGCGTTGGGCAGCGAGAGATCGGTGATCGCCGCTGTCCAAGCCCGCTCCTTCGCCTCTGGGGTCGGGATGGCCGCTCGCGCGGCGGACGCGCTGCGGCGGCCCGAGGCGGTGTTGTCCCGGGCCAGCTCGGAGTCGATCTCCGTGTCGCCGGCCCGCCCTGTGGCCACGAGGCGACCCTGGAGCGACCAGCGCAGGTCGGTGTCGATGACGAGCCCCGGGACCGACCAGGAGCCCTCCAGCAGGCCGGCCACGAGGTCGAGCTGGTCAGGGGTCGACGCCACGTTGATCGCCGCCCTGGCGTAGGCGAGCTGCAGGTCGCTGCCCGGTGCTGCAGCGAGCATCGCCGCGCCGACTCCCTGCGCCAGTCGCTGCCGGTACTCGTCGCGGTGCTCGGGTGCCGCGTAGAGCTCGATCGCCGTGCGGACCTGGAGCAGGACCTTCTGGACCACGCCGATGTCGGACTCTGCCGGCAGCCCGGACAGGGCCAGCTGCAGGTAGTCGGCGGTGGACCACTCGGCGTCGCGGGTCATGTCCCACGCGGCTGCCCAGACCAGCGAGCGTGGCATCGGCTCGTCGAGGTCGCCGATGTGGGCGATCGCCGTGGCCGATGATCGCCCCCCGAGGCGGATCTTGGCGAACGTGAGGTCGTCGTCATTGATCAGCAGGAGGTCTGAGGCGGGTCGTCCTGCCAACTGCGGCAGGTCGGTGCGGGCGCCCACGACGTCCAGCTCGAGCTGCTCGGTGCGCGTCAGCCGGCCATCGACGAGGTCGTACAGCCCGACGCGCAGGCGATGGCTGCGGAGCATCGGCTCCAGACCCGGTGGCATCTGGGGCGGCTCCTGGACGATGGCCACCGTCGCGTACGTGTCGGGGTCGGCGTAGACCACCTCCGGGCGCAGGAGGTTCACCCCCGGGGTCTGCAGCCACTGCCGCGTCCAGGCCGACAGGTCACGTCCGGAGGTCGCCTCCAGCTCGACCAGCAGGTCACTCAGGACGGTGTTGCCCCACTTGTGACGCTGGAAGTAGGCGCGCAGCCCCGCGAAGAACTCCTCCTCGCCGACCCAGGCGACCAGCTGGCGAAGCGCGGAAGCGCCCTTGGCGTAGGTGATGCCGTCGAAGTTGAGCTTCACGGTGGCCAGGTCGGGGGCGTCGGTGGCGATCGGGTGGGTCGAGGGCAGCTGGTCCTGGCGGTAGGCCCAGGTCTTGCGCTGCTGGCCGAACCCGGTCCACGCGTCGGTGTACCGCGTCGCCCGGGCCATGGCGTGGTACGAGGCCCATTCGGCGAAGGACTCGTTGAGCCACAGGTCGTCCCACCACCGCATCGTCACGAGGTTGCCGAACCACATGTGTGCCAGCTCGTGCAGGATGGTGTTCGCCCGCGACTCGTAGGCGACCTCGGTCACCCGGGAGCGGAAGATGTAGTCCTCCATCAGGGTCACGCAGCCGGCGTTCTCCATGGCCCCGGCGTTGTACTCGGGCACGAAGAGCTGGTCGTACTTGCCGAACGGGTACGGGTGGCCGAAGGCGTCCTCGAAGAATGCGAACCCCTGCTTGGTCTCCTCGAGGATCCGGTCGGCATCCAGGTGGGGAGCCATCGAGTTCCGCGCGAACACGCCCAACGGGTAGGTGCCGTGCGGTCCGCTGTACTCGTCGCGAACGACGTGGAAGGCCCCCGCCACGAGTGCGGTGATGTAGGTGCTCATCCGCGCCGTCGTCGGGAAGTCCCAGCGGGCGACGCCGTCGCGCACCGATGACGGCGGCGGGGTGGGCGTGTTGGACACGACCTGCCAGTGATCCGGCGCCGTGACGTGGAACGTGTAGACGGCCTTGAGGTCCGGCTGGTCGAAGCAGGCGTAGACCCGCTGCGCATCGGCCATCTCGAACTGGCTGTACAGGTAGACCTCGTCGTCGACCGGGTCCACGAGCCGGTGCAGGCCCTCACCGGTGCGGGAGTAGGCGCACTCAGCCACGACCACCAGGGTGTTCTCGGCAGCAAGGGCAGGCAGGGGCAGGCGCTGACCGGTGTATCCGGAGACGTCGATCGGGGTGCCGTTGAGCGCGGCCGAGACCACGCGCGGCGCGACCAGGTCGATCCAGGTCTCGGAGCCCGGGGTCGTGCACGTGAACGTGACGGTCGACGTCGAGGCGAAGGTCGTGTCCGAGGTGGTCAGGTCCAGTTCGATGTCGTAGCCCTGGACGGCCAGGAGGTCAGCGCGTGCGGCGGCTTCGTCGCGGGCCAGTGCCGGGTGTGCCACAGGGGAACTCCAAGTCGTCGATGTCGGGCGGTCAGGATGTCGCCCGCGCGTGTGTCCCGGGCATTCTTCCATGCGAGCCCTGACGGGTGTGGGTCTCGCAGGTCCGCCCGCGCGGATCGCCCGGACGGCGCAACGCCGACCGGTGCGCCCGGATCCGGGCGAGGTCTCGAGTTCGGTGCCGGCTCCCAGGAAGGCCAGGCGCAACGCCGACGCAGGTTGCCAGGACCTCGATGGTCGGCCGGAAGTGACTCATGGCCACGCATCGGACAGAATCTGGTGCCATGCGGGTTCATCTGGGCTGTGACCATGCCGGCTACGAGTTGAAGAACATGCTGGCTGCCTACCTGCGCGAGGCGGGCCACGACGTCGTGGACCATGGTGCGCACGAGTACGACGCCGAGGACGACTACCCGGCGTTCTGCTTCGAGGCGGCCGAGGGCGTCGTCGAGGAGCCGGGCAGCCTCGGGATCGTGATCGGCGGCTCGGGCAACGGTGAGCAGATCGCGGCCAACAAGGTGCCCGGCGTGCGCGCAGCGCTGGCCTGGTCGGTGGAGATTGCGACGCTGGCCCGGGAGCACAACAACGCCAACGTGGTGGCCATCGGTGGCCGCATGCACTCCACCGAGGAGTCCTTCGAGATCGTGAACGCCTTCCTGGCCACGCCGTTCTCGGGCGCAGAGCGCCACCAGCGACGCATCGACCAGCTGGCCGAGTACGAGGTCGGCCGCTGAGGGAACGGCCGCGCGGCCGCCCGGGGCGCCGAGGGGTCAGGCCCAGCTGGAGTAGGGCGTGCGGGCGAGATTCACGTTGAAGTAGCGCTGGTCGTCAGACACCTCGGTGCCCGCCCAGCCTGGGCGCACGAAGGCCTCGTCCGCGCTGGCCAGCTCCACCTCGGCCATGACCAACGGCGCGTTCTCGCCGGCGAACACATCGACCTCCCAGAGATGGCTGCCCACGGGGACGAGGTGGCGCACCTTGTCGATGACCGGACCCTGTGCCAGCTCGTCGAGCATTGCCAGGGCGTCGGCCACCGGAACCTCGTACTCGAACTCGCTGCGGGCGATCCCGACCGATACTCCCTTGATGGTCAGGAAGCCCCTGTCGCCCTTGACGCGCACGCGCACGGTGGCCGAACCGGTCTGGGCGATGTAACCCTGCACGATGCGCGTCGAGGCGGTGACGTCGTCACGCCAGGACTCATCGGACACCAGGAACTTGCGCTCGACCTCGATACCCATCCTCGCTCCTACCAGCAGCCCGTGATGCTCGATGTGGCCCGGTCGATCGCGGTTCGCGTGCTGACGCGGCTGTAGCGGGTGGGTCGGGAGTTCACGATCGACACGAAGACCTTCGTCTGGCCGTCTGCCCCGGCCGCGTAACCGGCCAGCGCGATGGCGTCGGCGACTGTTCCGGTCTTGGCCTGGATCAGTCCCGCCGCGCACTTGGCCGGCTTCGAGTTGAAGCGCTTGTAGCCGGCCTTCAGGGTCCCCGTGCGTCCGGCGACAGGCAGCCATCCACGCATGCCCGCGAGCTCGGGGTGCTCGGGGGACAGCGCCCGCGCGAGTGCTGAGGTGAGCGCCCCTGCCGTCAGGCGGCCCTCCAGGGACAGCCCGCTGCCGTCGACGATCTGCACGCCCTCAAGGGGCACGTTCAGCTCGCGCAGGGTGTCGGCCAGCGCCTGTCGTGCGCCGGCCCAGGTGCCCGGCAGCCCGCGCGCGACGGCGATGTGCCGGAACAGCATCTCGGCGGTGTCGTTGTCGGAGATCAGTAGCGCCCGGGACACGGCCTCGGCCACCGAGTGACCCGGGATGCCGGCCACGGTCGCCGAATCGGGTGCGGCGGACGCTTCCCCGGCGTAGGTGGCCGTGATCCCCAGGGCGCGCAGGGCGGAGGCGAAGAACTTGCCGGCGTCGGCCGTGGCGTCGCGCACCTTGCGATCGTCGCGGGCGAAGGCTCCGACGGGGCGCACCTGGCTGGGCAGGTAGGAGTTGGGCCACCCGCGGGACTGCCCGTCACCGGAGAACAGCGAGTCGTCGGCGCGAACGGTGATCGTGCGCGCCGCGGCGGCGGTGACCGGGGCGGCGGTGATGGGTGCCGGGTCGGGCGTGATCGGCGTCGCGGTGTCGGAGGGGACTGGCGCGACCGCCGGTGTCGGGGTCAACCCGAGTGCGCCGACCGTGGCGCCGGCCAGGGTGCGCAGGTCGGCGCTGGAGAGCAGCGGGTCACCGCCAGCCACCAGGACGATCTCGTCGGGGGTCGCGCCGGCGCGCACGGTCGTCGGGAAGCGGTGGTCCGGCCCCAGCGCCGCGAGCGCCCCGACGGTCGTGAGGACCTTCGTCGTTGATGCCCCTCGAAGTGAGGCCCCAGCCCGGCGCTGGAACACGTAGGAGCCCGACGCCGTGTCCCAGACCGTCATCGTGAAGCGTTTCCCCAGGATTCCTCGAGCTGCTGCGCTTCGCGAGGATCTGGCCGATCCGGGCATTGGCGGTGCTGGTCGACACCCGCGTCCGGGTGGCGCTCGCCGCGATCCTGATGTCGCCGGAGCCCGTGTCACCGCTCACGTGCACCAGCGGTGACGCGGCGGGTACTGCTGTGTTGCGCTGACGCGGGAGCCGCCCCGAGCAGGAGTGCGACAGAACATGCGATCGCAAGGGTGACGGGGGCGGGTCGACGCATGGCCTCACGGTACCTGCGGTGCAGCCCCGATCCAGGACACCGTCCGGCTAGCGGCGTGATAAGGAATCCCGTGGCTGGGCGCAGCGGCGAGTCAGCGGGCGCCGAACTCCGCGAGGCAGTCGCGCAATTGGGCGACCGCCCAGATGGCCTCGTCAGCCGTGATCACCAGCGGCGGTGCCAGGCGGATCGTCGAGCCCTGGGTGTCCTTGGCCAGGACGCCGCGGGCCAGGAGCGCCTCGCACACCTGGCGACCCGTGGCCAGATCCGGGTCGATGTCCACCCCGGCCCACGCCCCGCGGATGCGGACCTCGACAAGGCCGTGGCCGACCAGCTTGGCGAGCTCGGCGGAGAGGATGTCTCCCAGTTCCACGGCGCGCTCCTGGAACTCGCCGGTCTGCAGGAGCCGGACCACGGCGCGACCCACCGCACACGCCAGCGGGTTCCCGCCGAACGTGCTGCCGTGCTCGCCGGGCTGGAGCACGTCAAGGATGTCGCGGTTCGCGGCGATCGCCGAGACCGGCAGGATTCCCCCGCCGAGGGCCTTGCCAAGGATGTAGATGTCGGGGACCACGCTCTCGTGATCGCAGGCGAAGGTCCGCCCGGTGCGGGCCAGCCCGGACTGGATCTCGTCGGCGAGCATCAGGACGTTGTGCTCGGCGGTCAGGGCTCGGACGTCGCGCAGGTAGCCCTCGGGCGGGATGACGACGCCGCCCTCGCCCTGGATCGGCTCGATGAGCACCGCCGTGGTGTGCTCGGTGATCGCGGCACGGATGGCCTCGATGTTGCCGTACTCGACCTGGATGAACCCCGGCGTGTACGGGCCGAAGTGGTCACGGGCGGAGTCATCGTCGGAGAACGAGACGATCGTGGTCGTGCGGCCGTGGAAGTTGCCCTGCGCCACGATGATCGTCGCCTGGTGCGCGGGGATCCCCTTGACCGTGTATCCCCACTTGCGGGCCACCTTGATCGCGGTCTCGACGGCTTCGGCCCCGGAGTTCATGGGCACCACCATGTCCTTGCCGGCCAGGGCCGCCAGCTCGGCGCAGAAGGGGCCGAACTGATCGTGGTGGAACGCCCGGCTCACCAGCGTGACCCGGTCGAGCTGCTCATGGGCCGCCGCGAGGATCTCGGGGTGTCCGTGGCCGAAGTTCAACGCCGAGTAGCCGGCCAGGCAGTCGAGGTACCGGTGCCCGGCCACGTCGGTGACCCAGGCGCCTGCAGCGGTGGCGATCACGACCGGCAGGGGGTGGTAGTTGTGCGCCGAGTGCTCCTCGGCCAACTCGATCAGCGCGTCCGCGTTGTGCTCCACGTCGTCCTCTCCATGCCGGTCCTGAATGGGTCCCGTCGCGGCTGAAGTCTGCCCGAAGGTCGTTCCTCAGGTTCCCATCGGGATCCACACCAGTCCGATGGCGCTCACCTTGACGTCGGATTTCGCCAGCGTGATCGACATCGGGCTCACAGCCGTGGCCCTGGTCTCCCATTCGGAGCGGATGCCGGCCATCTCGGCGTCGAGCTCCGCCTGCAGGTCGGCGTACACAGCCTGGAGCTCCTCGACCTTGTCCTCGGCGGCGCCGACCTTGTCCGTCGCTGTCGACGCACGTCTCGCGGCCGAGGTCATCGAGGTCTTGCGCCCGCCGAACAGCCCGCCGAGCATGCCCAGCGCATCGGAGCTGATCGCGCTCGTCCGGGCCTCGCGCTGGCGGTCCAGCGTGTTGGTTGCGGTGTCGATCTTGCGCTGGGCCGCCGAGAGCTTGGTCTGGTACTTCGACTGCAGGGCGGCGATCTCCTTGTCTGCCGAGTCTGCGGCAGCGGCCTGACAGCGTGCGGCGAACTCCGGGGTGCCCTCGCCGATCCGGCCGTAGAGCTTCAGCTCAAGGTTGGTGGGGACGTCCACGGTCATCGATCGTTGGAGGGAGTCGGCCAGGTCGCGCTGCAGGGTGGTCCACCAGGTCCTGGCGCCCACCTCCGTCGGGGGGATCCGGTAGACGGCGCCCGGCGGTGGGGTCGAAAGCAGGTCACGGTCGTCGTAGTCGACGGCGCGGAACTGGTCGGCGGCCGGGAACGGCGACAGGGGCGTCAGGATCGCCTCGTACTCCTGGTCGAGCACGATCCCGGCCTTGGCGTCGTCGAAGCGCAGGAGCACCCGGGCGATGGCACCCGCAGTGAGCCGATGACCCGGGATGGACCCGACGGAGGCCGCCCAGGTGGCGGCTGGGTCCAGGTAGTGCACGGGCACGCCGTCGGCGACCTTGGGCTGGACGGGGGTCTCGTCGGCGGCCAGAGGGCTGACTGGCGCCGCGTGGCGCAGGGGCCGGGGGTGCCGGGGGTGCGGCGACCGGTGTGGCGGGCTGGGCTGGCGGGACCAGGGGGACGCCTGCTGCTGCCGGTGGCATCGGTGCGACGGGAGCCGGTGGGGCAGCCGAGTAGACCGAGGCCGCTGGCGCGGTGGGAGCTGGCGCCGTGGGAGCGGCCGCCGTCGGAGCGGCAACGGGAACTGCCGGGACCGTCGGGGCCGCTGGCGCCGCGCCGGCCTTCAGCGACGCGATCTGCTCCCGGGTCAACGGGCCGCGCAGGTAGCTCATCGCCCAGCGCGTGGTGAACACCGAGACCGTGTCCTTGCTCGCCCGCTTCATCACGAACTCGCGCTTGCCCAGCCCGGAGATCGTGTCCCCGACGGCGCCGGGGTCCACCGAGCCGGCTGCGCTGGTCAGACCATCGACCAGGCGCGCCTTGTCCTGCTCGGTCTGCAGCCGGCCGATCATCCAGGTGCCTGCGTTGGACAGTGCCTTGTAGTCCACGTCCACGGGGTTCTGGGTCGAGAGCACCACGCCCACGCCGAACGCGCGGGCCTGCTTGAGCAGCAGCATGATCGGCTGCTTGGTGGGCGGGTTCGCCGTCGGAGGCAGGTAGCCGGCGACCTCGTCCATGTACAGCAGCGTGCGCAGGTCGGAGGTGCCGCTCTGCCGACGCATCCAGGAGATCAGCTTGGCCAGGACGACCGAGACGACCGACTGCCGCTGCTCGTCGTCGAGGTGCGCGATCGACACGACGGCACACCGGGGGCGCCCATCGGGTGAGCGCAGCATCGAGGCGATGTCGATCCGCTCCCCGACCAGCCAGGACGCGAACGCCGGCGAGGCCAGCAGGCCGTTGAGCTTCATCGCCAGCTTCATCCGGTCGTCGGCCGGGTAGTAGGAGTCCAGCTCCAGGACGCCGACCTTGCGCACGGGCGGCTGCTGCACGGAGGCGACCAGGGTCGCGAGGTCCAGTGCGCGGCCGTGCGTCCATGCGTCGTTGATGATCGTCGACAGCAGGATGTGCTCCCGCGAGCTCAGCGGGTCGGCCTCGATGCCGACGAGGTTCAGCAGGCTCGAGACGTAGGCGTCGATCTCCTCCTGCACCGCCTGCGGGTCGCTCATGTCTGCCGGGACGTCGAGGGTCCCGATGATGTTCAGGCCGACACCGTGCGGGGAGCCGGGGGTGTAGATGGTGACCTCGACGCCCTCATGCAGGGAGCGCACCTGCTCCGCGCCCAGCCCCCAGCCAGCCAGGCCCTTCGTCCAGGTCTCTGCCTGGGCGGCCGCGAACTCGGGCACCGATTGGCCGGCCTTGCTCGCGTCGCCCTCGTTGACCCACGGCTCGAACTCCGTGGGTGCGAGGTTCGGGAACGTCAGGGCGAGGTTGGTCAGGTCGCCCTTCGGGTCGATGAGCAGGGCCGGCACGCCGGCGGCCAGGCACTCCTCGATCAGGACCACGCCCAGGCCGGTCTTGCCCGAGCCGGTCATGCCGACGATCACGCCGTGAGTGGTCAGCTCCTCGGTGGGAACCCCCGCAGGGTCGGCCGTCTTCTCGTGGGTCGCAGCATCGACGATTCCGCCCAGTCTCAGTTCGGCCATGGCGACAGCGTAGGGAGCACCACCGACAGCCGGCGCGCCGAACAGCGCCAGCGGACCAGTGTGCACGGAATCAACCGTCAGATCGTCGGAATCGTTCACACGGATGGGGGGATTCGCTACGGCGTCGGGCACACCGGCTGGTCGGCCGTCGTCGTATCGAACGTCGTGCTCGGGCTGGCGGTCGCTGTGGGCGAGGAGCTGGCCGATTCGTCCGGCGAGGACGGGGTGGCCCGCGGGCTGGCGCCGGCTGAGCCACCGCTCTCGCTCGGCGTCGGGGACGGCGTGGGGGTCAGCGGCTCGTCGGCGATCAGCTTCGCCCACATCTCGTCGGCCTCGGGCTGGGCCCACTGCACCCGGTTGGGGTCCGGCGGGTACACCTCGTAGGGCACCGTCGTGAACTCGATGGACTCCAGGCCGATGGCGCGCACGCGCACGGCGATGGAGGCCATCGATCGGATGCTGCCGATCCCGGTGTCGGTGGTCACCGACCTGGTGACCGCGTCGAGGAAGTCGTAGAGCTCGATCGGGTTGAACAGCACCCCGCTGGAGGTCACCTTCTGGATCAACGAGGTGAGGAACGCCTGCTGGCGCTCGATCCGGCCGGTGTCCGACCCATCCCCTCCGCCGACGCCCTTGCGCACCCGCACGTAGTCCAGGGCCTGCTTGCCGTCGAGGGTCTGGCAGCCGGTCTCGAAGTAGATCTTCGAGTTCGGGTCGCTGATGGGCTCGGGGATGTAGACGGTGACCCCGCCGACCGCGTCGACCATGTCGACGAACCCGACGAAGTCCACGACGACGAAGTGGTCGATGCGCAGGCCGGTCAGCGACTCGACCGTGCGCTGCACGCACACCGGCCCGCCGATCGGGTAGGCCGCGTTGAACTGGCGCAGCGCGCCGGGGACGGTCCGGCCGTCGGGCCCCACGCAGTCAGGCATCTGGACCATCGAGTCGCGCGGGATGCTCACGCCCGCCGCCCAGGTGTTGTCCGCGGACAGGTGCACGACCATCGTGGTGTCGGCCAGGCCGGGGGAGTCGCCGCCGATGACGCTGTTGGCGCCCTCGCGGGTGTCCGAGCCGATGGCCAGCACGTTGAGCGCCTGGTTCTCCTTCGCCGGCCGGACGTCGCCGAGCCCGTCGGACGGGTCGATGGTCGCGATGTTGGAGTCCAGCTTCCGGTAGGCGCTCCACGCCACCAGGGCCGTGATGCCCAGGACGGCGAGCAGGATCCCAGCCACGACCCATGGCCAGCGTCGACGCCGCACACGCTCCTGCTGCATCACGTCCTCCTGGTCGGCACTGTGAGGCGAGGGTAGCCCCGTCCGTGGCCGACCCGTGCCCCGTGACGGGGCGCAGCCCCTCAGCGGGTCGCCAGCGCGTCCAGCCCTGCGCGGTCGAAGGCGGCTGCCCCGCCCAGGTCGCTGGCGACGATGCGGGCCAGCACCTGCCCGCGATGCAGCGCCCCGGAGACCGTCAGCCCGGCGAACAGGATCCCGTCGAGGAAGCCGGTGGCCAGGCTGTCCCCCGCGCCTGTCGTGTCGACGATCGGCAGGTCCACGTCCGGCGGTGGTTCCTGGATCACGAGCGGGCCACCGCCGCCGCGCTGCACGAGCATCGCACCGCGCGCGCCCATGCCGAACACCACCATCGAGGCGGGCCCGGAGTCGAACCACGCCACCGCAGCGGCCACCGGATCGACGAGGTGGGCGGCGGAGGCGAAGAGGTAGTCGGCTGACGCGATGAAGTCCGCGCGGTAGGGGTCGGCGGGATCGCGTACGTCCTGCAGGTCCACGGCCACGGGCAGGCCGAGCGAGCGAGCCCGCGCCACGACATCGCGCGCCCAGTTGGGCAGGGACGCGAGCACCAGGTCGGTGCCGGACAGGGCAGCCTCGACCGAGGCCTCCGGCGGGCGCAGCGTCATGTGCGATCCGCCGTCGTAGAAGAACGTGCGTCGCCCATCCGGCCGGATGAAGTTGACCGAACGGGCCGTGCCGTCCGGATCGGTGAACATCAGGGAGGTGTCCACCCCGTCGGCGGCCAGGACGCCGCGGACCAGGCCACCGATCACATCAGCGCCGGTGCTGCCCAGGATGCGCGTGTCGTGGCCGAGGCGGGCGCATGCGCGTGCGGTGAAGGCGGCTGCGTGCCCCACGGTGTCGACGTTGCGGACGAAGTGGCCGTCGGCCTCGAGGTCGGGGTGGTCCTCGGCCAGGACCACCAGGGTGTCGAGGCCGGGGTTGCCCACGACGGTGATGCGCCCTCGGGGAGGTCCAGGTGCGGGGCCCTCAGTCGAGGACATGGCTGACCAGGCCATCGAGCAGCTTCGGCTCGAACCACGTGGACTTCGGCGGCATGATCCCCCCGGCGTCGGCAACCCCGATCAGGTCGGCCACGGTCGTCGGGTGCATCGAGACGGCTGCGGTCCAGGTGCCCTCGTCGACGGCAGCCTCGAGCTCGGAGAGTGGGCGCACCCCGCCGACGAAGCCGATCCGTGGATCCCGCCGGGGGTCGCTGATCCCCAGCACGGGCTCCAGGAGGTGCCGCTGCAGGACGGCGACGTCGAGCTGGTCGACGGGGTCAGCCGAGCCGCGCAGCTCATCCGGGGCAGTCAGCCGGTACCAGCCACCGGCGAGGTAGAGGCCGAACCGGCCCGGGGCGGCCGGGGTGACCGGCCCGTCGGAGGGCTCGACGACGAAGCGCTCGGCGGCGCCGGCCAGGATCGCCTCGGCGTTGACGCCCTCAGGGGCCCGGACCAGCCGGTTGTAGGCCAGGATCTGGACCTCGTCAGCGGGGAAGGCCACGGCCAGGAACAGCCGCGGTGGCTTCCGTGGGCCGGTGGGCATGGACCATCGACGCCGCGGCGCTGCGGTGGTGGCCGTCGGCGATGTAGAGCGCGGGGAGCTCGTCGAACGCCGCCACCAGGGCGGCCACTGCTCGCCGGGTCGCTGATCGGCCAGAGCTCATGACGGACGCCGCCGGGACCGTCCACGCGCGTGGGCGCAGGGCTGGCGGTCGCGTCAGCGGTGATCCGCGCGATGGCCGCACTGGATCGGTGGATCAGGAATGCCGGCCCGGTCTGGGCGCCGACGGCCTCGATCTGGGCGGCGCGGTCAGCCTGCTTGTCGGGCCGGGTGGTCTCGTGCCTGCGGATCCGGCCCGCGTCGTAGGCCGCCACGCTGGCACCCCCGACGATCCCGGTCTGGGTGTGCTCGCCGCTGGTCATGCGATAGGCGTGGAAGCGCGGGCCCGGGTCACGCACGAGCATCCCGTCGGCCTGAAGGGCGGTGAACGCGGCCGCAGCCAGTGCGTAGGCCTCGGGGCTGTCCGCAGGTGCGCCCGGGGGCAGGTCGATATCCGGACGCGATACGTGCAGGAAGGAGTGCGGCCGCCCGGCGGCCATCCCGACGGCCTCGGCGCGATTCATGACGTCATAGGGGAGCTCTGCCACGTCGCCCGCGCTGGCAGGGGGCGGGCAGAGGCCACGGATCGGCTCGAAGAGGCTCACGGCAGTCCATCGTAGGCGGCGTGATGGCCGGCCCCGGCCGGCGCTGGCTGGTCCCGGTCGTTCCCCGCAGTCAGTCAGTGCGCGAAGGTGGCGGTGATCCGCGCGCGGCCGAGCGTGTGGAACGCCAACCGGAAGGCAACGCCCACCGGGGATCCGCCGGCGTCGACGCCCACGTGCTCGACGTCCATCGCGTGCACGACGAACATGTACCGGTGCGGGTGGTCGCCCTGCGGTGGGGCCGCGCCGCCGTAGTCTGCGGTGCCGAAGTCAGTGCTGGCGTGGAACCCGCCGGGCAGGGTCGCATCGTCGGCGCCCGCTCCACGGGCCAGTTCCGACACGGATGCCGGGATGTCGACGACCGACCAGTGCCAGAACCCGCATCCGGTGGGAGCATCCGGGTCGAAACAGGTCACCACGTACCCCTTGGTCCCCTCCGGGGCGCCGGACCACGCCAACTGGGGGGAGATGTTCTGCCCACCCGCGGACCCGTGGACGTTGGGCATGGGCATGACCTCGCCGTCGACGAGGTCGGTGCTGGTGACCTCGAACCAGGGCCGGGGCGGCAGGTACTCGTACGGGTCGGGGGCCATCGGGCGCTCCAGGGACATGGATCCTCCTCCGGGCATCGGCCGGTCAGAGTCGTGCCGGCCGAGCCTCACGCCCAGCCAACCATGTCGTTCGGGCGGATCACGGGTTGGAGAAGGGTGCGGATCGGTCGTCGGGCGGCCTGCGGGCATGGGAGAGCCCCGCTGCCGACGGGGGAGCAAGCAGCAGGGCCCTCAAGATCATTTTGGGCCTTCCGGTGTCCTTGGCGCAAGTCGCCCCGCGGGGGGTTTCGCTCAGGGCGTTGCCACGGTGACGTCCAGTTCGACGCGCACCTCGTCGGCCACGCGGAGCTGGCCCAGCATCGCCGAGTACGGGGTCACGCCGAACTCCGACTGGAGCAGGCGCACCGAGCAGCGCGCGTTGACCTGGCCGTCACGTCGGTCGAGTTCCACAGTTGCCGCAAGGGGGAGGGGGTTGCCCGTGACGCTCAGCGTGCCGTCGACCTCGAGGCCGGCGCCCTGCGTTCGGATCGAGGAGGACTCGAACGTCACCTGGGGGTGCTGGTCGGCATGGAGCGCGTGCAGCGCGTTGGCCCGGATGGCCTCGCGGTCACCGTCGCTGAGGGGCTTGATCCCACCGGAGCCGGATTCCACGCGCAGGCTGGTGAGATCGGCGGTCAGGCGCACCGAGCGGGGCGTGCCGCGGGCGAGGGTCACGGTGGCCGACCAGTCGTCCACCACGATGATCAGGCTGTGACCCAGTCGGGCGGCCGACCCGGCGACGCCGGTGTGCAGCGTCAGCGAGCCGTCCGCGGGTCCGATCTTCATGCCCCCAGCCTCACAGGGTCGCCAGGGGCTGGCAAGGGCCCTGTGGCTGCGGCGGCTGAGCCTGGGGGACGATGGGGGACATGGCCTTCGTCGCAGTGAACGTCCTGACCGTCCCCGAGGGTGCGGGGGCCACCCTCGAGCAGCGCTTCGCCCGCCGCGCGGGCTCGGTCGAGAAGGCGCCGGGGTTCGAGCACTTCGAACTGCTCCGCCCGTTGGAGGGCACGGACTCCTACCTCGTCTACACCCGTTGGGTCACCCGTGAGGCGTTCGAGGAGTGGACCCGCTCGCAGTCGTTCTCCGCCGGGCACGGTCAGGCCAGTGGCCGCGGGGAGTCGGAGCGCCCGGCCGCCACAGGGTCGACGATCTGGAGCTTCGAGGTCGTCCGGTCAGGCCGACCCGGCCTGACCCGGGCGCCCCGTGGTGCCTGACCGGCCTTCGGTAGCGTGCGCCCATGGGAACCGAGTGGACTGATCCGTTCAACACGCCCGAGCGCAGGGCCCTGCGCGAGCTGACGCGCGACTTCGTCACACGGGACGTCCTGCCCGGGCTCGACGAGTGGGAGCGGGTCGGGGAGATCCCCCTCGCCCTGCACGAGCGCGCGGCCGCCGCGGGGCTGCTGGGCCTCGGCTTCCCCGAGGAGGTCGGCGGCAGCGGTGGTGACCTCATCGACGGCCTGGTGATGACCGAGGAGCTGATCCAGACCGGGGCCAGCGGTGGGCTGGCTTCCGGCCTGTTCACGCACGGCATCGCGCTGCCGCACATGGTCGTCGCTGGCGACCCGGGGCAGATCGAGCGGTTCGTCCGGCCGGTCCTCGAGGGCAGGGCGATCGCGGCACTGGCGATCACCGAGCCCGACGGCGGATCCGATGTGGCGGCACTGCGCACGAGGGCCGAGCGCGACGGCGACGAGTACGTGATCAACGGCTCGAAGATCTACATCACCTCGGGGGTGCGCGCGGACTGGGTCGTGGTCGGGGTGCGCACCGGAGGGCCCGGATTCGGCGGGATCTCGCTGATCGTGGTCCCGAGTGACACGCCCGGGTTCAGCGTCGTCCGGCGGCTGGAGAAGATCGGCTGGCACTGCTCGGACACCGCGGAGCTGGCCTTCACCGACTGCCGTGTGCCGGCCGCCAACCTCGTCGGCCCGCCGGACTCCGGATTCATCCAGATCGCGATGCAGTTCGTGGTGGAGCGGCTCTCCATCGCCGTCCAGGCCTACGCCACCGCCCAGCGCTGCCTGGACCTCGCGCTCGAGTGGGCGCGGATGCGCCACACCTTCGGCAAGCCCCTGGTCGCCCACCAGGTGGTCCGCCACCAGCTGGTCGAGATGGACCGGCTGACCGATGTGGCGCGCACCTACACCCGGCAGATCGCGCTGCGCCACGTCGCGGGGCAGGAGGTGATCGCCGAGGCGGCCCTGGCCAAGAACACCGCGGTGGCCGCCGCCGAGGCCGTGACCTACCAGGCCATCCAGATCTTCGGCGGCCAGGGCTGCATGAGCGACTCCGAGGTGGAGCGGCACTACCGCGATGTGCGGATCCTGTCGATCGGCGGTGGCGCGACCGAGGTCATGACCGAGCTGGCGGCCCGCCGGCTGGGGCTGTAGAGCCGTGGCTCACGGGGCTGCCGCCCCGAGTCCGGACCTGACCCGCAGATCTGGCGAGCCCGGTCCGTCGCGGCCCACTCGGAATAGGGTGACAGGCATGAGCGCCGACGGACTGCGACTGGCCCAGGAGAAGATGCGCAGCGGCGGGAGTGGCTGATGCCAGCGCCATCGACGTCTTCTCCCACTACTACGGGCTCCTGGAGTCCGGGGCGACCGGGCTCATCAGCGAGGACTCGATCGAGCCGCTGCTCGACCCGCCGGCGCTGGCCGACGTCGATGGTCGATCCGGACAGCGCCCGCGAGGCCCTGGCGCGCACCGTCCTGATCAAGCTCAACGGCGGGCTGGGCACGTCGATGGGGATGGACCGGGCCAAGTCCCTGCTCCCGGTGCGCGACGGCATGACGTTCCTCGACGTCCTCGTCGGGCAGGTGCGCGCCGCGCGGCGAGGCCTACGACGTGCCCCTTCCGCTGATCCTGATGAACAGCTTCCGGACCCGGGAGCAGAGCCTGGCGGCCCTGGCGGCGCACCCCGACATCTCGGTCGACGGCCTGCCCCTGGACTTCCTGCAGAACCAGGAGCCCAAACTCCTGGCGGAGGACCTGACCCCGGTCGAATGGCCAGCGGATCCGGCGCTCGAATGGTGCCCTCCCGGTCACGGGGACCTCTACACCGCAATCCGGTCCTCAGGTGTTCTCGATGCGCTGCTCGACCAGGGCTACCGGTACGCGAACACCTCCAACGCAGACAACCTGGGCGCCGCCCCGAACGCGACGCTCGCGGGTTGGTTCGCTGCGTCGGGGGCGCCCGTACGCTGCCGAGCTGTGCCGCCGCACCCCCGCCGACCGCAAGGGCGGGCACCTCGCGATCCGCAAGTCCGACGGCCGGCTGATCCTGCGCGACACTGCCCAGACTGCCCCGGAGGAGATGGACTTCTTCACCGACGAGCACCGGCACCCCTACTTCCACTGCAACAACCTCTGGTTCGACCTCGAGAAGCTGCACGCGGCGCTCGTCGATCGTGGCTCGGTGCTCGGGCTGCCGCTGATCCGCAACGCCAAGACGGTGGACCCGACCGACCCCGGCTCCCCGAAGGTCGTGCAGGTCGAGACGGCGATGGGTGCGGCGATCGAGGTGTTCGAGGGCGCGCAGGCGATCGTCGTGGGTCGCGACCGGTTCCTGCCGGTGAAGACGACAGACGACCTGCTGCTGCTGCGCTCGGATGCCTACACCGAGGCGCCGGACGGGACCCTCCAGCGCACCAGCGACCCGACGCCGCTGGTCGCGCTGGACCCCCGCTTCTACCGGACCATGGCGGACTTCGACGCCCGCTTCCCTGCCGGCCCGCCGTCGCTGCGGATGGCCACCGGGCTGGCGGTCCGCGGCGACTGGACCTTCGGCCGCGACGTGGAGGTGGTCGGCGACGTCGAGCTCCCCGACACGGGGCAGGCCGAGCTCCTCGGCGACGGCAGCCAGGCTGGGACCTGACGGAGTGCGAGCTCAGGACCGGTAGGCGTCGCGACGGTGGTCGACGTCGAGGATGATCACCCGGCGGTTCGACTCGTCGATCCTGTAGCGGATCCGGTACTCGCCGCGACGAGCTCGCCACAACCCTTCGAAGGGAGCCCGGAGCGGGACTCCGACCACCCGGGGCCGCTGGCATAGCGGCCCGGTGATGAACTCCCACGCGGCGAACGCTGCCGCCGACGGCAGGGTCTCCGTGAGCGCCCGACGGGCACCCGGTGACAGCACCACGGTGTAGTCCGCTCCGTCTGGATCCTCAGGCGTCACGGCGTTCGCGCTGCCGTCGTTCGGTCATCAACTGCGCCATCTCGTCCGCGCTCGTGACGTCGCCGCCGCCACGTCGGCCTCGGCCTTGTGGATCCGGTCCATTGCCGCCTGGTCCTGGAGGAGTTCGAGGGTCGCCTCGAGTGATTCCAGATCCTCTGCCGAGAGCAGCACGACGAACTCGCGGCCATTGCGCGTCACGTGGACACGTTCATGCGTGCGATCCACCTCGTCCGCGATCTCAGACAGACGGGCCTTCACCTCGGAGAGCGGCAGCGTACTCATGGACCAGAATATCTAGTCTGATTGGCAGGTTCGGGCAATGCGCGGGCTTGCACCGTGCGGCCGTGGTGGGGCCGGCGAGCACCAGTCAGGTGAGGGTCTCGGAGCCGCCTCCGTCAGTGTCCGGGTCTCTCCGGTGGCTCGATCGGCACTGTGGCTGCCCAGAGGGCGTGCTCGCGCTGGGCCCACCCGCGCGAGACGAAGCCGGTGCGCAGCCCGCGCCGGGCCTCCGGGTCCTGCCATGCCATCCAGAGGTGGCCGGCGGACACGATGACGACGGCGGCCGCGAAGGCGTCGTGGACGAACGTCGCACCGGTGCTGATGTCGTCGGGGAACAGGGAGAAGTAGTGCAGCATCAGCCCGGTCGCGAACAGGATCAGCACGGCTGCCGAGCACGAACGCGGAGTTCAGCTTCTGCCCCGCGTTGAACTTCCCTGACGGGAACGCGCCGTTGCGGCGGTTGCCAGAGCGCAGCCAGCGCGCATCCCCGGGAAGGAAGCGGTTGAGCCGCCGCACGTCGGCTCGGAACGCTCGTGAGGCCAGGGCTCCGATGATGAGCGGCACCGGCAGCAGCAGCCCGCTGGTGTAGTGGACGGTCTCGACCGTCTCCCGCCGACCCACCAAGGTGCTCAGCGGACCCCAGTAGAGCATCGCGGCGGTGACGATGCAGATCCCCATCAGCGTGCCGAGCGAGGCGTGGATCCAGCGCTCGCCCGGGGAGAACCGACGGATCCGGTCAGGCGATCGGGGCATCCGACCTCCCGTTGGACTGCCCCACCCACGCGTCGACGTCGTAGCCGCGCTCCTCCCAGTACCCGGGCACAACCTGGTCGCTCACTGTGATCCGGTCCAACCACTTGATCGACTTGTAGAAGTACATCGGGGCGACGTAGAGCCGCACCGGGCCGCCGTGGTCGTGGGAGACGGGCGCGCCATCCATGGACGTGGCGATCAGCACGTCCGGTCGCATCGCCTGCTCCATCGTCAGGGACTCGGTGTAGGCGCCGTCCGAGGAGCCGAACAGCACGGCACCGACGGTGGTGGGCGCGTCCAGGTGGTTGAGCAGGTCCGACAGCAGGACGCCGGACCACGTCACGTCCGGGACGCGCCATCCGGTGACGCACTGGACGTCCTTGGTGATCGTCGTCTGGGGCAGCGCGGCAAGGTCGGCGAACGTGAGCGTCGTGGAACCGGCCTCCAGCCCGTCGACGGTGAGCTGGTACTCAGCCACTGGGGTCTGATCAACAGAGGACACCACCGAGTAGTACCGGAACCGCCCGTTGCCCGGGATGAGCCCCGTGAGCCCGGTCGGGTCGCGCTCCGAGATGGTGGCCAGCACTGATCCCACGCGGCTCCCCAGGACGACGCCCACACCGGCCAGGCCGAGCAGCCCCAGGACGACGCGCCGACCCACGGGTGTGCCCTGCGCCGGGTCCTCGGCGAACCCGTCATCACCTGTGTCCGGGCGCATCTGCCAAGGATGGGGGCGCACGGTGGGACCCGCAACCGTGGGCGGCGGGGCCCAGGTCGGCGGCGACGGCTGTGGCCGAACCGCTGGTGCCACCCACGCGCCGGTCGTGCGCGGCCTCAGGCGGATTCGCGCACCACGAGGGAGACGGGCAGGATCAGATGGTCGACCCCACTCACGTCCGGGATCCCGTCCTCCGGGGCCACCTCGATGTCCGGCCGGTGCCGTGCCAGGTACAGGCGGACCATGGCGCGCCCCATGATCAGGGGATCCTGCCGCACGGTGGTCAGCGGGGGATCCACGGTCATGGCGAACTCGTTGTCGTCGAACCCGACGAGTGCGACGTCGTCGGGAACTCGGCGCCCAGCGCGACGTAGGGCCGCCAACGCTCCGAGGGCCATGAGGTCGGATGCGGCGAACAGGCCGTCGAGGTCGGGGACCCGCTCCAGCAGGCGCTCGGTGGCGACCTCGCCGCCATGTTGCGTGAAGTCGCCGATCTCGACGAGGTCCTGGTGGAACGATGACCCCAACGCCTGCGTGAACCCGGCAAGTCGATCGACGCCTGCTGGCATGTCCAACGGGCCCGACACGGTCCCGACTCTTCGGCGCCCAAGGGCCATCAGGTGCCTGGCGGCGACCTCGGCACCCATAAGGTTCTCGCTGTCCACGTACGGCGCCGGATTGCCGGGTCCTGTCGGCCGCCCGCCGATCACGTAGGGGGTTGACAGCCGCTGGAGCTCCTCGGGGAGCCCGTCGCCATCGTGCCCGGAGATCAGCATCACACCGTCGACGGGTGACGACTTCAGGAACCGCTTGACGCGCTCCAGGTCCTCGAAGTCCTGGGCCATCATCAGGACCAGCTGGAGGCCGGCCCGGTTCGTCTCCATGCTGACGCCCCGGACGATGCCGCTGAAGAAGGGGTCCCCGAAGACTCGCGCGGCGGGCTCGGACGCCAGGAGGGCGATCGCGTCGGAGCGCCTGGTCATCAGCGCGCGGGCCGCCTGGTTGGGAACGTATCCGAGCTCATCGACAGCCTTCTGCACCCGTCCGCGCAGGTCCTCGGCCACAGTCGCCTGGCCGTTGACCACACGGGACACGGTCGCCCGGGACACTCCTGCGCGGGCGGCGACGTCCTCGAGGTTGGGGCGGACGCGTGTTGCGGGTGGTGTCGTCACGATCGCACCCCTCCCCGCACAGCCGGCCCTTGGATCCCAGGTCATGGTATCTGGTCGCCTCGAACCTTCTGGGCGAACCAGACGGCGCTGTCCTTGGGGTGGCGCGACAGCGTCTCGTAGTCGACGTACACCAGTCCGAATCGCTTCGAGTACCCCTCCGCCCACTCGAAGTTGTCCAGCAACGACCATGCGAAGTAGGCCCGCACGTCCGCACCCGCGCTGATCGCGTCGTGGACGGCGCCGATATGGCTCTCGAGGTAGGCGACCCGGCGCGGGTCCTCGACACGCCCTGTCGCCTGGAGGACATCGGGGAAGGCGGCGCCGTTCTCGGTGACCATGAGCGGGACCGCGTAGTCCTTGTCCAGCCGGACGAGCAGGTCCGTCAGGTCCACGGGCGAGATCTCCCAGCCCATGTCGGTCAGCTCCCCCTGGGGCAGGCAGCATCTCGATCCCCCGGTTCCGGGGGAAGTCCGCCCACCCGCGTGCCCTCGGGCCGGACCCGGCGCGATGGGGTGCGTAGTAGTTGACTCCCAGCACGTCGATCGGCGCGCTGATCACCGACTGCGTCGCCTGGATTCACGAAGCTCCAGTCCGTCAGGCTCCCGGGTCGCCGCGACCACGTCCTCGGGATAGGCCCCCCGAAGGACCGGGTCGAGGTAGAGCCGGTTGGCCAAGCCGTCCATGCAGATGGGCCGCGGCCAGGTCCTCAGCCGCTCTCCGTGGCGGGCAGGATCGGCCAGAGGTTCAGCGTGATCGACAGCTGCTCCTCGGGACGTGCAGTGGCCCGCATCGCCTGGATCGCCAGTCCGTGGCCGAGCAGGAGGTGGTGCATCGCCGCCATCGCGTTGGCAGGCTCGGTCCTGCCCGGGGCGTGGATCCCGTTCCAGTACCCGAGGTGGGCCGAGCACCACGGCTCGTTCAGGGTCGTCCAGAGGTCGACACGGTCGCCGAGCGCGTCGTGGACCAGCGTGGCGTAGTCGGCGAACCGATGGGCGGTGTCGCGGGCCGGCCAGCCGCCGGCGTCCTCGAGCGCCTGCGGCAGGTCCCAGTGGTAGAGCGTCACCGCCGGGGCGATGCCCTTGGCGAGCAGCGCGTCGACCAGCCGGTCGTAGAAGGCGAGCCCGCGGGGTTGACCGGGCCGCTGCCGTCGGGCTGGATCCGCGGCCAGGCGACCGAGAACCGGTAGGCGCCGAGGTTCAGCGCGGCCATGAGGTCGACGTCCTCGGCGAACCGGTGGTAGTGGTCGGCCGCCACGTCCCCCGTGTCCCCGCCCCGGACCTTGCCGGGGGTGTGGCTGAAGGTGTCCCAGATCGAGGGGCCGCGACCGTCCTCGGCCGTGGCGCCCTCGATCTGGTAGGCCGCCGTGGCGGCCCCCCAGATGAACCCCTCTGGGAACCCTCGTCCTGGGCTCACCCCTTGACGGCTCCGGCCATGATGCCCGAGACCAGCTGCTTGCCGGCGACGATGAACAGCAGGATCAGCGGGATGGTGGCCAGGACGACGCCGGCCATGATCAGTGCGAAGTCCTTGAAGTAGGACGCTTGGAGCAGCTGCAGGCTGACCGGCAGTGTCGGGTTGGTGGAGCCGAGCACGATGAACGGCCAGAAGAAGCTGGTCCACGATGCGACGAACGTGAACAGCGCGAGCATCGCTGCTGCGGGCTTGGCTGCCGGCAGGGCGACGTGCCAGAACGTGCGGATCATGGAGCACCCGTCGACGCGTGCTGCCTCGATCAGCTCGAAGGGCAGTGTCTCCTCGAAGTACTGGGTCATCCAGAAGACGCCGAAGGCGGTGACCATGCCGGGGACGATGACGGCCACGAGCTTGCCGGTCCAGCCGAGGTTGGACATGAGGATGAACAGCGGCACGACGCCGAGCTGGGTGGGCACCGCCATGGTGGCGATGACGAACACGAGCAGGGCGCGGCGGCCGCGGAAGCGGAGCTTGGCGAACGCGAACCCGGCCAGGGTGGCGAACAGCACGACGCTGATCGAGGTGATGACCGCCACGATGATGGAGTTGGCCAGGGCTTGCCAGAACTTGATGTCGGAGTTGATCACCCGGGTGACGTTGTCGATGAAGTTGCCCTCGGGGATCAGCGACGGGATCGGGTTCTGGGCGATGGTGATGGCGTCGGAGGACGCCAGCAGGAAGGTGTAGTAGATGGGGTAGAACGAGATCAGCAGCACGACGGTCAGGATGGTGTAGGTGACCCAGCCGCCCCGCCGGTTGGAGCCGACGCCGGTTGCGCGGTTGCGTCGCCGCTCGGCGTAGCGGGCTGCTCCCTTGCCTGCGGTCTGCTCGACCGCACCGATGGAACTCATCACTTGCCGCCTTTCGAGCTGGTCCCCGAGATCCGTTGGGTGATCAGGAAGTTGATGCCCCCGATGACCAGGATGATCAGGAACAGGATCCAGGCCACGGCCGAGGCGCGGCCGAAGCTCTTCTGGGCGCCCCATCCGAGTTCGTAGAGGTACATGGTGACCGTCATCCATTGCCGGTCGGCTCCGCCGTTGCCGGTCTGGTTGAACATGCGCGGCTCGTCGAAGATCTGCAGTCCGCCGATGGTCGAGGTGATCACCACGAAGATGATCGTGGGCTTCAGGGAGGGGATTGTGATCGAGCGGAACGACCGCCAGCGGGCGGCGCCGTCGACGACGGCGGCTTCGTAGAGGTCGTTGGGGATGGCCTGCATGCCGGCGAGCAGGATCAGGGTGGTGTAGCCGGTCCAGCGGAAGTCGACCATGGTCGCGATGGCGATGTGGCTGGCCAGCACGTCGGCGTGCCAGGCGATCGGGTCGAGGCCGAACTTGGCCAGGATCGCGTTGGCCATGCCGGACTGGTCGGCGAAGATCTTGTTGAAGATCATGCCCACGGCCACGGGCATCACGACGTAGGGCAGCAGGACACCCATCCGCCAGAACGTCTTTGCCCGCAGGTTCGCGTCGAGCATCGCGGCCAGGAACAGGCCGATCAGGACCTGGGGCACCGAGGACAGCAGGAAGATGCTGAACGTGTTGCGCAGGGCCTTCCAGAACAGCGGCTGCTGCAGGACCTGCTGGTAGTTCTCCAGCCCGACGAAGTCACCCTTCCCGCCGATCAGGTTCCAGTCATGGACCGACACGAACGCGGTGTACACCAGGGGGAACAGGCCCACGAGGGCGAACAGCAGGAAGAACGGGGAGATGTACAGGTACGGGGAGAACTTCTGGTCCCACGCGTTGCGTCGCGTTCGGCGGGCCAGCTGGCGGTCGGCCTCGTCCTCGGCCTTAAACGGGATCGGGGGGGCTGCGTTCAAAGACATCGGGCATCCTCGTCTGCGGATCGACTCACCCACGGCCGTCGAGTCCGGCGGGTGTGGGTGCGGCTGGAACCGCACTGTCTGGCAGTGGGCCCGGGTGTGGGCCGGAAGTGCGTGGGGTGACTCACCAGAGTCGGGTCCGCGCTGACAGGGAACCGCCCATGTGCGGGCGCAGCGCGGGTGGGGCCCGGCCAGCCCGGTCCCGTGATCCCGTGCCACTGGGGCGCGGGATCCGGGACCGGGCTGGCCGGTCAGGCGTCAGCCGAGAGTGTTGACGTCCTCCTCGAACTTCGCCCACGACGACGCGGCGTCGTCGGTCTTGTCGACGTCCACCCGGCTCAGGGCCTGCTGCATCGCGTCGTTGATCGCGAAGTAGTTCGGTCCCTTGAACGGTGCCACGGTCACAGCCTTGGCCCGGTCGGCCAGGATCTGGCCGGTCGGTGCGTCGTTGAAGAACGCGTTCGTCTGCGACAGCAGGTCCTCGCGAGGTCAGCGCGTCGACCTGGCTGGGGAAGGTGCCCTTGGCCTTGAACGCCTTGATCTGCTGCTCCGGGGCGGTCAGCCACGCGGCCAGCTTCTTGGCCTCGGCCTGGTTGGCACCCATCGCCGGCACGGTCAGGAACGACCCGCCCCAGTTGCCGCCACCGCCGGGGAACACGTTGGCGATGTCCCAACCCTCGACACCAGCAGCGTTGCCCTCGATCACACCGAGCATCCAACCCGGGCACAGCATCGTGGCGAATCCGTCCTTCTGGAACGCCGCGGTCCAGTCCTCACTCCACTGGCCCACGTGCGCCGACTGGGTCTCGGACGCCTTCAGGACCGAGTCGTAGATCGCCTTCACCTCGGGGTTCTCCAGCGCGATGATCGTGCCGTCCTCCTGCTCGTAGGCGTTCTTGACCTGGTTGATCATGCCCTGGTACGTAGCGCCCGCACTGTCGAACCAGGCCGACCCGGTGTCCTTCGCAGCGAACTGGTCGCCCACCTCGAAGTACTTCTCCCACGTCGCGCCCTCGCCACCGAGCAGTGTCGCGACCTCCTCGCGATCGGTCGGCAGCCCTGCCTTCTCGAACAGGTCCTTGCGGTAGCAGATGCCCTCCGGGCCGATGTCGGTGCCGTAGCCCAGCAGCTTGCCGTCCGCAGTCGTCGCCTGCGCGACCTTCCACGGCAGCCAGCGACCCTCGACCGACGGGTCATTGAGGTCCACGAACTTGTCCGGGTACTGCGACAGCTCAGGGAGCCAGTCAACCTCGATCGCCTCGATGTCCGACGCGCCGGAACCGGCGGCCAGACGGGTGTTCAGGTTGTCGCGGGCCTCATTCGAGGTCGCCGCCTTCTTGGCCTCGATCGTCACGTTCGGGTTCAGGGTCTCGTACTCCTTGATCAGGTCCTCGTACCCGAACTCATTGAACGTCGCCAGGGACAGGGTCACCGGCTCGGTGCCCGTAGCCTCCGACGCCGTGTCAGTCGCCGTATCGCTGCCGCTCGAGCAGCCCGAAGCCACCAGAGCCAAGCCCGCAAACGTCGCCGTGAGGGCTACCCACGACCTCCTGTTAGAACGCACATCCACTCCCTGTGTCAATCGCCCGACGACCTCGCCGAGCGGTCTGCGCGGCCACGGGGTTCCGCGACCTCGGCCCAATCAGACGCTCAGTCCGCTGCCTCCACGGGGGCTCGCGGCCTGCGCCCATCTCTCCGAGAGAGGGCTCTCTGGAGAGCGCTCTCGCAGCATCCACCCCGCCGAGCGTTTGTCAAGGCGACCTTGCGGCCGTTATCAGATTGTGACATTCTCGGGGGAGAGCGCTCTCCGGAATTCTCCTGATTCGTCCGGTAGCCTCGCGTCATCAACTCGTCCCAGGAGGCTCGCATCATGCTCGACAAGGTCCTCGATCCCAGCGTCGCTCCTGCAGGCACCCACACCGCTGAGGGCTACGTGGAGCTCCTGGGCCGCCGGTTCTACCGGATCGATGACTACGACCGGATGGCGCCGTTCTTCATGACGATCGTCGGCGCCGGGGACGCCTGGCTCTTCGTGTCCAGCACGGGCGGGCTGACCGCCGGACGCGTGGCGCCCGACTCTGCGCTGTTCCCGTACTACACCGATGACAAGGTGGCCGAGAGCGCGGGTCGGACCGGTGGCCTGAGCCTGCTGCGGGTGACGGGCCGGGATCCGCCGAGGTCCTGTGGGAGCCGTTCACGTCGGTACCCCAGGTGGCCGACGGGGTGCGGCGCGTCCTCTACAAGGACGTCGCGGGCACCGCGCTGGTCTTCGAGGAGACCCGGGCGGACCTGGGCCTGCGGATGCGCGTCACCTGGCAGACCGGCGGCCGCTTCGGCATCGTGCGCACCAGTGAGCTGACCAACGTCGGCGATCGGTCCTGTGAGGTCGAGCTCCTCGATGGATTCGTCAACGTGCTCCCTGCAGGTGTCGACGTCGACACCCAGAACCGGTTGAGCAACCTGCTCGACGCGTACAAGCGCTCCGAGTCCGACCCGCGCACGGGGTTGGGCATGTTCTGGTTGAGCTCCCGGCTCACCGACCTGGCCGAGCCGAGTGAGTCCCTGTACGCGAACGTCGCCTGGCACGTCGGACTCGGTGACGTCGACCACCTCGTCTCGACCCAGCAGCTGCCGGCGTTCCGCCGCGGCGGGCCCGTCGTGGCCGAGCGGGACGTGCGCGGCCAGCGCGGCGCCTACCTCGTGCACGATCGGATCAGCCTCGCGCCGGCGGAACAGCGAACGTGGAGCGTGGTGGGTGACGTCGACCAGGACGCGGCGAAGGTGGTGGAGCTGCGTGACCTGCTCACCAGGCCGGCGATGAGCTGGCTGTCGCTGCTGGACGAGGACGTGCGGGCCAACCGAGTTGACCTCGACCGGATCCTGGCATCCGCTGACGGGTTCCAGTCCACGGGCGAGGAGCTGGCCACCGCCCACCACACGGCCAACGTGCTGTTCAACGTGATGCGCGGTGGGATCCCCGCCACGGGGTACCTGATCGAGGCCCGCGACGTGCTCGCGTTCATCGAGGAGCGCAGCCCGGCGACGGCCGAGCGGTGCGCTGCCCTGCTGGCGGACATGCCCGAGCAGATGACGATCGGCCAGCTGCTCGAGGGGGCCCGGGCCAGCCGGGATCCCGACCTGCACCGGATGGCCCTGGAGTACCTGCCGCTGACGTTCAGCCGTCGCCATGGGGATCCGTCGCGTCCGTGGAACAAGTTCCAGATCGCGCTGCGCGACGAGAACGGGGATCCGCAGCTGAACTTCCAGGGCAACTGGCGCGACATCTTCCAGAACTGGGAGGCCCTCGCGTGGTCGTTCCCGGAGTACCTGGAGTCGATGGTCGCGGTGTTCCTCGATGCCACGACTGCTGACGGCTACAACCCCTACCGGATCTCCCGCTCGGGAGTCGATTGGGAGGTTCCGGAGCCGGAGAACCCGTTCGCCAACATCGGCTACTGGAGCGACCACCAGATCATCTACCTGCTCCGGCTCCTGGAGACCTCGGCCCGGTTCCACCCGGGTCGGCTGGAGGACATGCTGGATGCGGCGATCTTCACCCACGCCGACGTCCCCTACCGGATCGCCGACTACGACCAGATCCTGGTCGACCCGTTCGAGACGATCACCTTCGACGAGGACCACGAGGCGCTCGTCGCGGCCCGGGTCGCCCGGCTCGGTGGCCGACGGCAGGTTGGTCCACGGGGCTGACGGCGAGCTGGTGCGGGTCACCCTGGCTGAGAAGCTCCTGCTCCTGCTGCTGGCGAAGCTGGTGAATCTCGTGCCGGACGGCGGGATCTGGATGAACACCCAGCGCCCGGAGTGGAACGACGCCAACAACGCCCTCGTCGGCCGCGGGCTGTCCGTGGTGACCCTCGCCCAGCTGCGCCGCTACGTGGAGTTCGTTCGCGAGCTCGTCACCGAGGACACGCACCTGACCGTCGAGCTCGCGCACCTGCTCGACGCCGTCTCGCAGGCACTCCAGGCGCATCAGGAGCACCTCGACCAGGGCTTCACGGACGGCGCTCGCCGGGCCTTCATGGACGATCTGGGGGCCCTCGGCAGTGCCTACCGTCAGCGCGTCTACGCCGGGTTCAGCGGGGCCCGGACGGTGGTCACGGGCGAACAGGTCCAGTCGCTGCTGGACGCGGCGCTCGCCTACGTCGACGCGAGCCTGATGGCGAACCGGCGCGAGGATGCGCTCTACCACTCGTACAACATCCTCGACATGTCCGACGGCGCCGCTCGGATCCGGCGACTGCCCGAGATGCTCGAGGGCCAGGTCGCGGTGCTGTCCAGTGGCGAGCTGGGGGCGCAGGAGTCACTCGCCCTGCTCGCCGGCCTGCGGGCCAGCGCCCTGTACCGCGCGGACCAGCACAGCTACACGCTGTACCCGGACAAGGACCTTGCGGGCTTCCTCGACCGCAACACGTTCCCGGCCAGTCGGGCGGAGTCCTGCCCGTTGGTCGCCGCCCTGGTCGCGGCGGGGGACCGCAGCCTCGTGGTCGCCGATGTGCACGGAGACCTGCACTTCGCCGCAGGCATCCGCAATGTCCGCGACGTGCAGGAGGTCCTTGACGGGCTCGCGGCGGATCCGGATCTGGGCGAGGTGGCGCAGGCAAGTCGCGCCGAGCTGCTCGACATCTTCGAGGAGGTGTTCACCCACGCGGAGTTCACGGGGCGGTCCGGGTCGTTCTTCGCCTACGAGGGGTTGGGGAGCATCTACTGGCACATGGTGTCCAAGCTCCTGCTCGCGGTTCAGGAGACCATCGAACGCGCGGTGGCCGATGGTGAGTCGAGTGCGACGGTCCAGGCGCTGATCGAGGCCTATGAGGATGTGCGTGCCGGGCTCGGCTACTGCAAGTCAGCCGAGGTCTACGGGGCCTTCCCCACCGACCCCTACTCCCACACCCCCGCCGGGCATGGTGCCCGTCAGCCCGGCATGACCGGCCAGGTGAAGGAGGAGGTGCTCACCCGCCTCGGTGAGCTCGGGCTGCGGGTCGAGGACGGCCAGATCGTGTTCCGACCCATCCTGCTGCGCGCCAGCGAATGGCGCGAGACGCCCGGGATCTTCGAGTACATCGACGTCCTCGGCTACGACGGCACGGTGGACCTGCCGGCCGGCTCGCTGGCCTTCACGTTCTGCCAGGTGCCGGTCGTGTACAAGCAGGCCGAGGCGCTGAAGGTGCGAGTCGTGAAGGCGGACGGGACCGCGGTGGAGTGCCCCGATGGCGGATCCCGGCCGATCTCAGCGCGAGCATCTTCAGCCGTCGCGGCGAGGTCGACCTGATCGAGGTGCGCACGCCCGCAGCCCTCTGACCTCCTGCAGCTTCCGCTCAGCGTACCGCTCGGACATGACAGTGGCCCAGCCCCCGTACGGGTCTGGGCCACTGTCCAGTCCGGCTGCGTCAGTACATGCAGGCGTTCGCCGGTTTCGGGGTCGAAGAGGTGGACGTGGTGGGGGATTGCTTCGATGCTGAGCGTGGTTCCGCGGGAGGGGATCTGGCGGCCGTCGGTGCGGACGACGACCTGCTTGGTTGGTCCGTCGGGGAGCTTGACCTCGGTGTAGACGTAGGCGTCGGCTCCGAGGCCCTCGACGATCAGGACCTCGACGGGCCAGGCGGTGTCGCTGTCGGTGACGCGCAGGTCCTCGGGGCGCATGCCGACCACGACGCTGGTGCGTCCGCGTTCGGTGAGGATCTTGGCGGCGGCTTCGGGGATGGGGACGGACTTGCCGCCGAGGACGATGTTGCCGTTGACCAGGGGGGCTTCGATGATGTTCATGGCCGGGGAGCCGATGAATCCGGCGACGAAGACGTTGTTGGGGGTGTCGTAGAGCTCCTGGGGGGTGCCGACCTGCATGAGCAGCCCGTCCTTGAGCACGACGATCCGGTCGCCCATGGTCATGGCCTCGGTCTGGTCGTGGGTGACGTAGACGGTGGTGACGCCGAGGTCGCGTTGCAGCTTGGCGATCTGGGTGCGGGTCTGCACCCGCAGCTTGGCGTCGAGGTTGGACAGCGGTTCGTCCATCAGGAACACCTGCGGGTTGCGCACGATCGCCCGGCCCATGGCCACGCGTTGGCGCTGCCCGCCGGACATGGCCTTGGGCTTGCGCTCCAGGTACGGTTCGAGGTCCAGGATCTTCGCGGCGTCGTCGACCCGCTGGGCGATCTCCTTCTTGTCCATCCCGGCGATCTGCAGCGCGAAGCCCATGTTCTCCCGCACGGTCATGTGCGGGTACAGGGCGTAGGACTGGAACACCATCGCGATGTCGCGATCCTTCGGGGCCAGGTTGGTCACGTCCCGGTCGCCGATGAAGATCGCGCCCTCGTTGACCTCCTCCAACCCGGCGAGCATCCGCAAGCAGGTCGACTTCCCGCACCCCGACGGTCCGACGAGGACCAGGAACTCCTTGTCGTGGACCTCGAGGTCCAACTTGTCCAACGCAGGCTTGGTCGACCCCGGGTAGATCCGGGTCGCGCCCTTGAACGTCACACTGGCCATGATTCAATCGTTCCCTTCACCGGCAGGTACGTGCCGGACGATCCGTGTGGAGGGTGGTGCTCGGCACCGGGCCAGCGCCATGGCGATGACCACAACCCGATGGGGGGCGATGCCGGAGGAGCGCCTTAGAGAGCGCTCTCCCGCATCTGTCCCAGAATGGCCGCGCGCGGAGGAGTTGTCAACCCTTCCGCGATCCTCGTCCGCAGGTCCCTGCTCCGGGTCGATCCGGGCCTAGCGACCTGGCGCCGCGGGCCGAGTTCGGCATGGATCTCCGCGAACAGCTCCGGGCTGATCCGGTCGGTCGGCAACTCGGGGTCGATCGCTCGGAATCGCCATTCGACGGGGTAGGTGAGGCTCTGCCCCGGGGCCAGGGTCACGTAGGCGCCCTGGTTCTCGAACTCGATGTAGTCGCGCTCCGCGTCGAAGTACATCTCGACCTCGGCCTGGCGCGGTGCTGCCTGGTCGAGTGTCAGGTCGGGGAAGACCCTCAGGAAGAGGGTCGAATGGTGCGCATGGGCCAGCCATCCACGGGCGTCGGTGAAGAGCTTCGATGTCGCCGTCACCGCGGGCACCACGATGCTCGAGTGGTCGCGGCCGACCTCCAGCCCCTCGAACATCGCGGTCGAGTCGGAGTGCAGGAACCAGCAGCCGGGATCCTCGTCCTGCTTCTGCAGCCGGTCGGCGTCGCGGAAGAGCTGGCCCGGTTGCCCAGACGAGGATCCCAACGCGTGGGGCCCGGGTCACCTGCCACGGGGCGACGTCCTGTGGGCGTGACCAGATGTTGGTCAGCGAGAACTCGATTGCCAGTCCCGTGCTCGGACAGGTCGAACCGCTTCTCGACCTGGAACCCGAAGTCGGGGTCGGGCGCGCTTCGCAGGGTGAGGCCGAGCGCTGACTCGGTGACGACCTCGTAGGGCGCCGCATCGAGGATGGGTGGGGGCGGCCAGTCGAAGCGCGACTGCGGGCTGGGCCAGAAGGTGTCGCCGTGGAAATCCGGCACCCGGCCGGGCGGGAGGACGAGGTCCACTCCGTTGTACCGGAGGCGGGTCAGGCGGCCGCCCTCCGAGGGCAGGAACTCGACCTCGGTCGGGCCGCAGCGCTTGGACAGTGCGCGGGCGACGTGCATCCCTGCATCCAAGCAGGTCAGGTCACAGGGTTGCGACGGCGCGCCGACGTGCGACACGCACCGTTGCGTCGGCCCCCGGCGAGACTGGAGAGCGCTCTCACTGGTTTACTGGCGTCACCACCACTATCGGGAGGCCCCTCCCGCGATCCGTGTCCGGCCCGGATGGATCGCAGGTGCCTCCGTTGAGGAGCCGCACATGAAGATCACGCGCACCACAGCCGCTCTGGCCGGGATCGCACTGGCCCTATCCCTGTCGGCCTGCTCCTCGTCGGCTGACACGCAAGAGGCGAACGCCGCGTACTGCGCAGGTGCCTCCAAGGTGGAGAGCGAGGTCGACACGATGCAGAAGCTCGTTGAGAGCGGCGCGTCCGCAGATGCGGTCAAGGCCCAGTGGGGCCTGGTTCAGGCCGCCATCGAGGCGAACTCGGTTCCGCTCTCCCAGCTGGAGGACGCAGCGCAGAAGGACGTTGCTGCGGCCTACGACACCTTCACAACGGCCATCGAGGCGATTCCCGCGGATGTCCCGCCGAGCGAGGCGGCGCCGCAGTACGAGGCTGCGATCAACGGGTTCACCACCGACATAGACGCGGTCAAGGCCGAGGTCGGCTGCACGTAGTCGCTGCGCCCCACCATCGACCAGCAGACCAGCCACAAGGCGGGGGAAGGCTCAGGAGGCCATCGTGACGCCCACCGTCCCCTATCGGGATCCCGCCCTGAGCGTCGAGGAGCGGATCGACGACCTGCTGGGTCGCATGACCCTGCCCGAGAAGGTCGGGCAGATGCTGCAGCTCAACGCCCAGGGGGACCTGGACGACATCGTGTCGACCAAGCTGGCCGGCTCGATCCTGCACGCCTCGCCCGAGGCCATGGTCCGGGCCATCGACCTGGCAGCGCGGACCCGGCTGGGCATCCCGCTGCTCACGGCCGATGACGCCATCCACGGGCACTCGTTCTGGCCGGGGGCGACGATCTTCCCCACGCAGCTGGCGATGGCGTGCTCCTGGGATGCCGACCTGATCGAGCGCAATGGCCCGCGCGACGGCAGTCGAGGTCTCGGCGACCGGCCTGCACTGGACGTTCTCGCCGGTGCTGTGCATCGCGCGCGACCTTCGCTGGGGGCGGGTGGGTGAGACCTTCGGCGAGGACCCGCTCCTGATCGGGGAGCTCGGCGCGGCGATGGTGCGCGGTTACCAGGGGTCGGGCCTGGACGACCCGACGGCGGTGCTCGCGTGCGCCAAGCACTTCGCCGGGTACTCCGAGACCCAGGGCGGTCGTGACGCCAGCGAGTCCGACATCAGCCCGCGCAAGCTGCGCTCCTGGTTCCTGCCCCCGTTCGAGCGGGTGGCTCGGGCCGGGTGTCGGACGTTCATGCTCGGCTACCAGGCGATGGACGGCGTCCCGATCACCGCGAACCGGTGGCTGCTCAATGACGTGCTCAAGGGCGAGTGGGGCTTCACCGGGATGCTGGTGACCGACTGGGACGACGTCGGGCGCATGGTGTGGGAGCAGAAGGTGTGTGCCGACTACACGGCAGGCCTCCGCCGTGGCGGTACGCGCGGGCAACGACCTGGTGATGACCACACCGCGAGTTCTTCTCCGGCGCACAGGAGGCCGTCGCCCAGGGTCTGCTGGCCGAGGCCGAGATCGACGCCGCCGTCCGACGGATCCTGCGACTGAAGTTCGAGCTCGGCCTGTTCGAGGACCCGCGTCCGCCAGCGGACCCCGCGCGTCGGGCGGAGGTGATCGGCAGCGCCGAGCACGCTGCCCTGAACCTCGAGGTGGCCCGGCGGTCGCTCGTGCTCCTGCGCAACGACGGGACGCTGCCGCTCGAGGGTGGCCTGACGGCCGGTGCCGATGGGCGGGCCCTGGGGATCGGCCCGGCACGGACGATCGCGGTCATCGGGCCCAACGCCGACGATCCCGCGGCGGTGCTCGGTGACTGGGCCGGCAACTCCGGACAGATCAACTGGATGCCCGACGGCCACCCCCGCGAGATGGTGCAGACCGTCCTCGACGGCGTGCGCGTCGTCGTTCCCGAGGGCTGGGCGGTCACGTACGCGCGCGGAGCCGACATCGAGGTCCTCGTGCCCGACCCGGCGGGGGACGCGTGGCATGACGGCGCGGCGCGGGCGCCGATCTTCTCGCCAGCCCCGATCGACGAGGCGCAGCTGGCCGCAGGCCGTGGCTGCTGCGGAGGCTGCCGACTACGCGGTGGTTGTCGTCGGCGACACGATCGCCCTGACCGGCGAGACCCGCTCGACAGCCACCCTCGAGCTGCAGGGCGGCCAGGTCGCCCTCCTCGATGCGCTTGCGGCCACGGGCACGCCCGTGATCGTGGTGCTGCTCCACTCGAAGCCGGCGGTGCTTCCGCCGTCAGCGATGGGCGCGGCTGCGCTCATCGAGGCGTTCAACCCGGGCATGCGCGGCGGGCAGGCGATCGCCGAGCTGATCCTCGGCCTGATCGAGCCCACCGGGCGGATGCCCCTGTCCGTCCCGCGGCATGTCGGCCAGCAACCGGTGTACTACAACCAGATCCGCGGCCAGCACGGCGAGCGCTACGCCGACCTCACCCAGGAGCCGCTGTTCGTGTTCGGCGAGGGCCTGAGCTACTCGACGGTGGAGTACTCCGACCTGACGGTTGCTGAGTCGGTGGTGCCGGCCGACGGGTTCGTTCGCGCCCAGGTGACGCTGACCAACGTCGGCGCCCGACCGCGCGCTGGAGACGGTCCAGGCCTACGTCAGCGACCTGGTGACGAGCGTGACGTGGGCCGACAAGGAGCTCAAGGCGTGGCGCCAGGTCCAGGTGGAGCCAGGGGAGTCGGTCACGGTCGCGATCGAGGTGGCGGCGGGATCGTGCACGCTGGTCACGGCCGACGGCCGCCGCATCGTCGAGCCAGGGGCGTTCGAGCTGCTCGTCGGGCCCAGCTCGCGCCCGGCCGACCTGCTGCGGGCCGAGTTCCGCATCGAGGGCTGAGACGCATCGGCGCGAGCAGGTGAAGCCCGAAGCAGTCCATGAATCCGATGCAGCGTCTGCTCCAGATGGCGTGAGTCGAGTTCTCCCACGGCCGGGAAGGGCCTGGGAGAACTCGACTCATGGCTACCCCTTGACCGAGCCCGCCAGCAGGCCGCGGACGAAGAACCGCTGGAACGAGATGAACACGATCAGGGGAACAACCATGGAGATGAAGGCGCCCGCAGAAAGCAGGTGCCACTGGGATCCCTTGGCTCCCCGCGAGATCGGCCACCCGGACGGTCAGCGGCGCCACCTCAGGGCTGGCACCGAACGTCAGGCCGACCAGCAGGTCGTTCCAGACCCAGAGGAACTGGAAGATCGCGAACGCGGCGATCGCCGGGACCATGAGGGGCATCATGATCTTCAGGAAGATCGTCAGATGGCCTGCGCCATCCACCGTCGCGGCCTCGACGAGCTCCTTCGGCAGTTCGTTCATGAAGTTGTGCATCAGGTAGATCGCCAGCGGGAGCGCCGAAGATGCTGTGCGCGATCCAGATCGGCCAGAAGGTCCCGGCCAGGCCGAGGTCGACGAATCGGGTCAGCAGAGGGATCAGCGTCACCTGGATCGGCACGATCTGCAGAGCGAAGACCGCGACGAAGAGGAACTTGGCCCCGCGGAAGTCGATCCAGGCGAAGCCGTAGGCGGCCATGCAGGCGATGCTGATCGGGATGATCACCGCGGGGATCGTGATCACCAGCGAGTTCACGAAGTAGTCGGCCAGGTTCGTGGTGCCGCCGAAGAGCGCTTGCTGGTAGTTGTCGAGCGTGAAGTTGCGGATCCTGCCAGAAGGTCCACCACCCGGAACGTCGGATGTCCGTCGCCGGTCGGAAGCTCGTGATCAGCAGGCCGACTGGTCGGGATCGTCCACAGGATGGCGATGAGGGCGGCGAAGCATCAGACGCCCAGACCGACTTCTGCCGCAGCGCGATGCTCGCCTCGCTCGCCTTCGGCTGCCTTGACCACCTTGGGGATGAGATCCTCACCCTCGGGGATCGTGTGCGCCGCGGGGTTCAGGGCCGTCATCAGTGCGCCGCCTTTCGGAGCTGAGAGACGTTGTAGAACGATGATCGGGGTCACCAGGATGAACAGCAGGACTGCCGAGTGCCGCGCCGAGGCCGGCGTTGTCGTAGCGGAACGACTGGGTGTAGAACTCGTTGGCCACGACGCTGGTCTTGAACCGGCCACCGGTCATCGTCCGGACGACGTCGAAGACCTTGAGCGTCCCGATCGCGATCGTCGTCAGCACCACGATCATCCCTGGACGGATGCTCGGGATGCGTGATGTAGCCGGAACATCTGCACGGCCCGAGACCCCGTCGAGCTTCGCCGCCTCGATGATGTCATCAGGGATCGCCTTGATCGACGCCGAGAGCACGGTCATGGCGAAGCCGGCCTGGATCCAGATCATCACCACGATCAGGAAGAACGTGTTCCACGGCTCGGTCATGCAGGAACTGGTAGGTGTCCAGCCCCAGGGACTTCAGGATCTGGTTCGCCAGGCCGATCTGGTTGGCCTGGGTGGGACGGTAGTCGTAGACGAACCTCCAGATGATCGAGGCCCCGACCATCGAGATGGCCATCGGGATGAACACGAGGGCCTTTGACAGTGCCTCGGTGCGGGTCCGGTCCACGAGTACGGCGTAGATCAGCCCGATCAGTGTCGCCGCGATGGGCACCAGCAGGACCCAGATGAACGTGTTGACCAGGACCCTCTGGTACTCCGCGTTCCCGGAACAGCGTCGCGTAGTTGTCCAGCCCGACGAACTGTGTGCTCTCCGGGTTCTGGAAGGACTGGATGAGGGTGACGATTCGCCGGGTACAGCAGCCCGAACGCCGAGCATGAGCAGGGCGGGTCCGATGAACACCGCCACGGTCACGTGGCTGGTTCGCGCGGCCCTTGCACCCTGCTGACGATGAACAACAGGACCGCGAAGAACACCACGAAGCCTCCGATGGCAAGGAACATCTGGAGGAACTTCTCCGGGGTCGTCATGACGTACTCTCCTCTCGCGCGGTCGGGCTAGGTCATGGACAGGTTGCTGGATGCGACATGGGGGGTCGGAACCTTGCGGGGCATGTATCAGATGCGGGTGGGTCAGCCGGCCAGCGGCTGACCCCCCACACCCGCTAGTGCGCCATCAGGACGTCGGCCACGACTTCTCGATGAAGTCCAGCGTGTCCTGCGTGGACTTGCCGGTGATCCAGTCGGTCATCCCGACCCAGAACGACCCGGCGCCCACAGCCGACGGCATCGTCGTCGGAGCCGTCGAAGCGGAACTGCGAGCCGGGATCGCGAAGGCCTTCTCGGGCCACCGTCAGCGATTCCCTTGAACAGGTTCGGATCCGCGTTCATGTTGGCGCTCGTCATGCCCGTGCTGTTCTTCGCCACGCTGTTGGCGTAGTCAGCCGTCGACATCCACTCCTGGGCCGCGACGACCTCGGGGCTTGATCCGCGTACGCCGTGATGAACTCGCCGCCGCCGAGGACCGGCTTCGTCGCCGGGTCCACGGCCGGCAGGTAGAAGGCGAAGACGTCGCCGTCCTCGGCGATCGTTCGTCCCCTCGGGGCACTGCGAGCCGTAGAACTGTCGCCTGGCGGTGCATCGCGCAGGTGCCGTCGAGGATCGTAAGGCCGCCGTCCTGGAACGTGGTGGATGCGATCGACTTCACGTCCCCGTAGCCACCGTTGACGTAGTTGGGGTTCTTGAGGAACGCAGCCGACCTCGTCGAGGGCCGTGACGATCTGCGGGTCGTTGAACGGGATCTCGTGCTTGACCCACTGGTCGTAGACCTCCGGGCCGGTCAGTGCGCAGCATGACGTCCTCGACCCAGTCGGTGCCCGGCCAACCGGTGGCGTCGCCGGAGCCGAAGCCCGCGCACCATGGCTTGTCGACCTTGCCGGACTTGCCGCGATCGTGTCGGTGAGCGTCTTCAGCTCGTCCCACGTCGTCGGGATCGCCCAGCCGTTCTCGGCGAACATCGTCGGCGAGTACCACACCAGCGACTTCAGGTTGGAGCTGTTCGGCGGGGCGTAGAAGATGCCGTCGACGGTTCCGTAGGCCTTCCAGTCAGGGCGTCCAGTTGGCGTCCACGTTCGCCTTGACGGTGCGCCGGTGGGCTTCACCACCGACCCGGTGGCGACCATGTTGGCCAGCAGGCCGGGCTGCGGGATGAGTGCGATGTCCGGCGGGTTGCCGGCCTTCTCCCGCACCTTGAGCTGGGCCTCGAACTCGTTGGAGCCCTCGAACTTGAGGTCTGCGCCGGTGCACTCCTCGAACGGGACGTAGGCCGCCTCGTACATCTCCAGCTCCGGGCTGAGGATGGATGCGTAGACGTTGACCGTCCTTGCCTGTGAGGTCGCCGTACTGGGTGTAGGCAGCGCACGCGTCGTCGCCGCCGGAGGAGGCGGCGGCCGACCCAGCGTCCGTTGCCGTGTCTGAGCCAGATGAACACCCGGTGAGGGCCAGAGCGAGGCTGGACGCGCCAGCAGCCGCCATGAGCCAACGGGATCGTGGAGATGTAGCCATAGAACAGTGTCTCCTTGTGTGCGGGATCGGGGCGGGGTGCCGCCCTCATGTGCAGCATGGCGCGTGGAACGGCCCTCATCAAAGACAGACGGCCGCAAACCTCTGTGCAGTTGATAACAATTCGGTAACGTGCATCGTGGCACATCCGTCGGGCTGATGTGCGGTGTGGCTGCTCCGGCTCAGTTCTCGGAACCTCGATCAGCTCACGCTAGCTCTGGGGTCCTCCCAGGGCGGCGATGCCGGTCAGCAGGTCCTCGCATGTGGAGACCCTGCCGGCGGCATCGGTCGCGCTGATGCGGGCGGCGCGGGTATCGAGGTCGGCCTCAAGCACGGCGGAGGCCAGACCGTGGGTCCAGGTCAGGACGAGGCTGGATCCGTTCCCGCCGGCCTCGAAGGTCCCCCCGAACGCCGGATGCGTGTTGCGCAGGTGGATCAGGTCGAGCAGGGCGCGGACCACGGGCCGGGCGAGGTCCCGATCGATCTCGTCGCGGGTGTAGTGGTGCCGGTTGATGTCGCGGCCCACGCCCGAGCGTGCCAGGAGTTCCATGTCGTTGGTCCCGGCAAGGAGGCCCACGTAGTAGACCTGCGGGATCCCTGGGGTGAAGAACTGGACCGCCCTGGCCAGTAGGTAGGCGTTGTCGTCGCAGCCGAGTGCGTCGTAGTAGGTGCAGTTCACCTGGTAGACGTCGACGTTGGATGCCGCCCACCCGCTGGCCTGGCGTGACTGGTCCCGAGCGTGGGAATGGATTCCGTCGACCAGTGCGTCGATGTCGGCCGGGGTGAGCAGGCCGGGGCGCCGCTCGCCCATCTGGTCGGCCCCGACGTCGATGACCCCGATGCCGTCGTGGGTGTCGAGCACGGTGATCGCGTTCGTCGGGCGCACGTCGAGCCAGCGCCGAAGCGGGTCGGCCTGGCCGGTGTACAGGGCGTGGAGCAGCAGGGGCGGGAGCGCGAAGTCGTAGACGCGGTCCACCCGTGCCCCGATCGCGACCTGCCGCTCGAAGTGGGCGTGGATCTCCACCAGGACGGTCATCCCCAGGGCGCGCGCCCTGGCGGTCAGGTGGTCGATGAACTCGAACGTCTGGGGGGTCATGAAGCACGACGTTCCAGGCCGCTTCACTGCGTACCCGGCCGCGTCCAGGCGGATCATGGACACACCGCCGCGGGCCAGCGCCGCGAGGACCCGGTCGAGGTACGCCTCCCCGGCGGGGTCATCGACGTTGATGTCGATCTGCTGCGGGGTGAATGTCGTCCAGACCAGCCGCTTGTCGGACCCGAGCGTCATGGGCGTGAACGGCAGGCCCGGGCGCGGGCGGTAGATGCCCACGAGCTCCTGCTCGTCAGCGCCGGTGGGGTAGACGTCAGACATCGTCAGGAACAGGCCCATGTGCGGGGAGGCGGCCCCGTGCGCGACCACATCGCGGAACTCCGGGGAGTCCGCGGAGACGTGATTCACGATCATGTCGACCATCAACGTGTGGTCCGCACCGATCGCCCGCACATCGTCCCAGGTCCCCAACCGCGGATCCACCTCGGTGTGGTCCACCGGGTCGAATCCGGCGTCCGCCCCGTCGAACGGCGTGAAGAAGGGAAGGATGTGAACCCCCTCGAACACCCCCCTCAGCGGACCATCGAGGAGGTCCTTCAACCCGGGGAGAGTGCCCCCCAAACGGTCGGCATACGTGATCAGCTGAACGCCGCTGCGGGGCGTATCCTCGGACATCCTGGCCTCCGTAGTCGCCGCAGGTCCGAAGCTGCTCACCCGCGGGATGCTTGGAGCATAGGAGCGGCCAGCGGGGACGTCGACTCGGAGAGGGGCTCCGTTGGCAGCGGGAGACGCCGAAGCCCGGGGCGATCCAGTGTGGACCGTCCCGGGCTCCTGGTGGATCAGGCGATGTCGAAGCGGTCGAGCATCATGACCTTGTCCCACGCGGCGACGAAGTCTGCGACGAACTTCTCCTTCGCGTCGTCGCTGGCGTACACCTCGGCCAGCGCGCGCAGCACGGAGTTCGAACCGAAGACCAGGTCGGCGCGCGAGGCCGTCCAGCGCGGCTCGCCCGTACTCGCGTCACGGCCCTCGAACGTGTCCTCGGCTTCGTCGGCCGCCACCCACCGGGTGCCCATGTCGAGCAGGTTGACGAAGAAGTCGTTGGTCAGCACGCCTGGCTGCGAGGTGAGCACCCCGAGCTGTGAGCCCTTGGTGTTCGCGCCGAGGACCCGCATGCCGCCCACGAGCACGGTCATCTGCGGGGCTGTCAGCGTGAGCAGCGCGGCGCGGTCGACGAGCAGCTGCTCGGCCGGGCGATCGGAACCCTTGCCGACGTGGTTGCGGAAGCCGTCCACCGTAGGTTCGAGGACTGCGAACGAGTCCACGTCCGTCTGCTCCTGCGAGGCGTCCGTGCGACCCGGGGTGAAGGGAACCACGACGTCGACCCCGGCGACCCTGGCGGCCTTCTCGACCGCGGCGCACCCGCCGAGGACGATCAGGTCAGCCAGTGACACCTGGGCGGTGTGGGCCGTGTTGAACTCGGACTGGATGTCCTCGAGGGTCCGCAGGACAGTCGCCAGCTCGGCGGGATCGTTGACGTCCCAGCCGTTCTGCGGAGCCAGGCGGATGCGTGCCCCGTTCGCGCCACCGCGCTTGTCGGTGCCGCGGAACGTCGATGCCGAGGCCCATGCCGTGGAGACCAGCTGCGCGACTGACAGCCCCGAGGCGAGGATCGTCGCCTTGAGGGCGGCGATGTCCTGCGCGCCGACCAGCTCATGGTCGACGGCCGGGACCGGGTCCTGCCAGATCAGCTGCTCGGCGGGCACCTCCGGACCGACGTACCGGCTGATCGGACCCATGTCGCGGTGGGTGAGCTTGAACCAGGCCCGGGCGAACGCGTCGGCGAACTCGTCGGGGTTCTCCAGGAAGCGCCGCGAGATCGGCTCGTAGATCGGGTCCATGCGCAGCGCCAGGTCGGTGGTGAGCATGACGGGCGCATGGCGCTTGGTCGGGTCGTGCGCATCCGGGACGGCGTCGGCTGCCGCGGGGTTCGTCGGGACCCACTGGTAGGCGCCCGCAGGGCTCTTGGTCAGGTCCCAGTCGTAGCCGAAGAGCGTCTCGAAGTAGCTGTTGTCCCACGTCTTCGGGGTGGGCGTCCAGGCTCCCTCGAGGCCGCTGGTGATCGTGGCCACGCCGTTGCCGGTGCCGAGGGTGTTGCGCCAGCCGAGACCCTGCTCGGCCAGCGACGCAGCCTCCGGCTCACGGCCGACGTACTTGTTCGGGTCGGCCGCGCCGTGGGTCTTGCCGAACGTGTGGCCGCCCGCGATGAGCGCAACAGTCTCCTCGTCGTTCATCGCCATGCGGGCGAACGTCTCGCGGATGTCACGCGCCGCGGCCAGGGCGCTGGGCTGGCCGTTGGGGCCCTCCGGGTTCACGTAGATGAGGCCCATCTGGACCGCACCCAGGGGGTTCGCGAGCTCGCGGTCGCCGCTGTAACGGGCATCACCGAGCCACTCGGCCTCCGCGCCCCAGTTCACCTCCTCGGGCTCCCAGACGTCGGCGCGACCGCCGCCGAAGCCGAAGGTGTCGAAGCCCATGGACTCGAGGGCGCAGTTGCCGGCCAGGACCATGAGGTCGGCCCAGGAGAGCGACTTGCCGTACTTCTTCTTGACCGGCCACAGCAGGCGGCGCGCCTTGTCCAGGTTGGCGTTGTCGGGCCAGCTGTTCAGCGGGGCGAAGCGCTGCTGGCCCGCACCGGCGCCGCCGCGGCCGTCGCTGATGCGGTAGGTGCCCGCGCTGTGCCACGCCATGCGGATGAACAGCGGTCCGTAGTGGCCGTAGTCGGCGGGCCACCAGTCCTGCGAGGTGGTCATCAGCTGCTCGAGGTCGTTCTTGACGGCGGCGAGGTCGAGTCCGGCGAACGCGGCTGCGTAGTCGAAGTCCGCGTCCATCGGGTCGCTCTTCGGCGAGTTCGCGCGCAGGAGGTCGAGGTCGAGCCGGTTGGGCCACCAGTCACGGTTGGAGGTGCCCCCGACCGAGTGCACCACGGGGCACTTGGCCGCGCTGTCCTCCGTGTTCATGTCTGCGACGACGGCATCGTGATGCTCAGTCATGGGCTTCCTTCCAGTTGCAGGTGGTGGGTTCAGGAACTGCGTGCGGTGGAGCAGGTGGGGCACACGCCCCAGTAGGTGACCTCGGCCTCGTCTATCGAGTATCCGTGGTCGTCGGAGGCGGTCAGGCAGGGGGTGTGGCCGACGGCGCAGTCGACGTCTGCCACAGCCCCGCATGACCGGCACACCACGTGATGGTGGTTGTCGGCGACGCGTGACTCGTAGCGCGCGACGGAGCCGGCCGGTTCGATCCGCCGGACCAGCCCCGCGTCCGTGAGCGCCCGCAGGACGTCGTAGACGGCCTGTGTGGAGACATCGCCGAGCTCCGCACGCACGACCCCGATGATCGAGTCCGTGTCGGCGTGCGGGTGGTCGTGAACCGCTGCCAGCGCGGCGAGCCGAGGACGCGTCACGCGCAGCGACGCTCCGCGCAGCATGTCCTCGTAACCGGTCTCCATGGGCACACCCCGAGTGTGGCCCCGTTTCTGGAATCAGTCAAGAAAGCGGTGCGCGGCTAGGGTGCGTCCCGGAAGCGCTGGATTCCCGCGGCCATCACGTGGTCGCTGCGTGTGGCGATGGTGGCGCTGAACTTCTCGATCAGGTCGGTGAAGGAGCTCAGCTCCTCGGGGGTCCATTCGGCCAGCAGTGCGTCGATCGACCAGGCGCGGATGGTCGCGCTCTGCTCGACGACCGCATGACCCGTCTCGGTCAGGTGGACCACCGTGCGCCGTCGGTCCTGGGAGTCGGTCGTGCGTCGGATCAGGCCCTCGGCCTCCGTGTCGGCCAGGAGGCGACTGGTGGTCGAATGCTCCAGGGCCAGCGCTGCCGCGACGTCCTTGACCGTGACGGGACGCATCGCGTCGTCCGGGTCCTGGAGGTCCGAGATCGCCAGGCAGGCCATGATCTTGGCCAGGTCGACGGTGCGCTGCAGGGCCGGGATCGGCACCGAGGTGCTCTCCGGGCGCACGACGGCGCGCCGCATCCGCAGCAGGGCGCGATCGAGGCGCTCGATCAACGCGGGGTCATGCCAGGCAGGGCCGAGCGCAGGGCCGCGGTCGGTGCGGGAAGGGTCGTGCACCGCCAGCCCACCTCCTTGCGCGTCTGAGCGAGTTCGACACGTCGGAACATTTGCATGTGGGGCACACATTACATACCCTCAGCCAAGTTGCATGTGCGGCGCATACATCTGCCGCACCATACCTGAGGGAGTGCCGGACATGGGAGCGGTATCACGATGGGCAGTGCGTCGACCCTGGAGCGCGGTCGCTGTCTGGTTGCTCATGGCGGTGCTGATCGGGGGGTTGGCCGCGAAGTTCGGCGGCTCGTACAACGACTCGTTCGAGCTGCCGGATACGGAGTCCGCCTCCGCGCAGAAGGTCCTCAGCCAGATCCCCGGAGTCGAGGACGCGCTCACCGAGGCCACGGTCAAGGTGGTGTGGAGCCCGGAGTCCGGGTCCGTCACCGACCCCGCCACCCAGGCCGCGGCCACGGCCCTGCTCACCGAGATGTCCCAGAACCCGTCGGTGACCTGTGTGGTGACCCCGTACGGTGCGCCGCTGGGTGATGGCTGCCCTGAACCCGCCACCCAGCCCGGCACGGATCAGGCGCAGGGCGGGTCCGCAGGCGACGGCCAGTCGGCCGGGGCCGGGGCCGCAGCGACCGCACAGCCGACGCCGGAGCAGGCCAAGGTCCTGGCAGGCATGGGACAGGCCGGGATGAGCGTTGACGGCTCGGTGGCCTACGCCACGGTCACGTTCGGCGCCCCCGTGGGGGAGATCCCGCTGGCCGACGTGTCGGCAGTGCTCGAGGCGACCCAGGCGGCGAACGGTGTCGACGGCCTGACCGTCGGGGCCGGCGGCCAGGCCCTCGAAGCCGCCGCTTCGGAGCCGCCCAGCTCCGAGGGCATCGGCGTCACGATCGCCCTGTTCATCCTGCTGTTCGCGTTCGGCTCCCTGATCGGAGCGCTGCTGCCCGTCGGCACGGCCCTGCTGTCCCTGGGCCTGGGCCAGGCGCTGGTCCTGATCACCGCCAACTTCCTCAACGTCGCCACCTTCGCGCCCACCCTGGCCGCGATGATCGGCCTGGGCGTCGGCATCGACTACTCGCTGTTCGTGATCAACCGCTACCGGCAGGCACTCGAGGCCGGTCGGGAGCCGCGGGAGGCGGTCCTGGAGTCCGTTCGGACCGCCGGGCGCTCCGTGCTTTTCGCCGCCGCCACCGTCATCATCGCACTGAGCGGCCTGTTCGTGATCGGCTTCGAGTTCTTCAACGGCCTGGCTGTGGCCTCGATCGGCACCGTCGTGATGATGATGATCGGGGCCACGTTCCTGCTGCCGGCGGTGCTCTCCCTGCTGGGCCGTCGGGCCTTCGCGGTGCGGATGCCGTGGGCTCGCAAGCCCAAGGCGCACAACCCGGCCGGGTCCGGGTTCGCCCGCTACGGCCGGTGGCTGCAGCACCACTACAAGGTGGTCGGTGGTCTCGCGCTGGCCGTCGTCGTCGTCCTCGCACTGCCGATCGGCTCGATGCGGCTGGGCTTCACCGACGACGGTGGCCGGCCCGAGGGCAGCTCGGCCCGGATCGCCTACGACCTGCTGGCCGAGGGCTTCGGCCCGGGCCTGAACGGTCCGTTCATCGTGACCGCGGAGACCGCCGAGCCCGGTGACAACGCCGCGGTTGCCCAGCTGGCCGGTGCGCTTGGCGCCGACCCGGGCGTTGCCGTGGCCATCCCGTTCCCGATGGCGCCGGACTCCTCCGTGACGGCGGTCCAGGTCATCCCGACCACCTCCCCGCAGGCCGCCGAGACCGAGGAGCTCCTGGTCCGGATCCGTGGTGAGGTGATCCCGCCGGTGGCGCAGGCGACGGGCCTCACCGCCCTGGTGGGCGGCACCCTGGCCATCACGTCGGACTTCACCACTGTGCTGACGGACGCACTGCCGCTGTTCCTGCTCGTGGTGATCGGGTTCGGGTTCCTCGCGCTGGTCCTGCTGTTCCGCTCGATCCTGGTCCCGCTGACCGGAGTCGTGACCAGCTTGCTGTCCCTGGCGGCAGCCATGGGCGTGACGGTCGCGGTCTTCCAGTGGGGGTGGCTGGCGGAGCTGATCGGGGTCAGCAGCACAGGGCCGATCATGCCGTTCCTGCCGATCATGGTGTTCGCGATCCTCTTCGGCCTGTCGATGGACTACCAGGTCTTCCTCGTGAGCCGCATGCAGGAGGAGTGGGGGCACACCCACGACAACAACAAGGCCGTGCGCCGTGGCCTGGCCGCCTCCGGCCGCGTGGTCATGATCGCCGCGGCCATCATGATCAGCGTCTTCGCAGCGTTCGTCCTGGGCAACGAGCCGACGATCAAGCTTTTCGGCCTGGCCCTGGCATCCGCCGTGCTCTTCGACGCGTTCGTGATCCGGTTGATCATTGTGCCTTCGGTCATGTACCAGTTGGGCAGGGCGAACTGGTGGCTCCCCGCCTGGATGGGCCGGATCCTGCCCAACATCGCCGTCGAGTCCGAGGAGGACGCTTCCTTCGAGGCTGCCGAGATCGACGACATCCCCGACGAGGCAGTGCCCGCTCAATCCACCCCCTGACGGCGCGCGCAGGTGTTCCTGACACACCCGTTACTCCTTCCTGGCTGCTCCCTGAGGTGGGGGCGATGTGATGGAACCAGGACGCGAGGAAGAGGAAGTCATGGTTGCCAGGTGGGGCACGAGGGTCACAGCGACGTTGGGCATCGCTGTGCTGGGGATCGGCGTCTGGACCGGGGGTGCGTGGGTCTCAGGCGGGTCGGCTGACGGCTCGGCGACCGCGCGGTCGGGCGGCGGGAGCGGCATCTCGGCAGTCGACTGGGAGCGCGGGAGTGGCTGGGGCCAGCTTCCCGGGTTCGGCGGATCCGGCCCCGGCGGTCAGGGAATGCCGCAGTGGAGCCCGGGACTGGGCGATGGCTATGGCTCGACCACCGGGTCGACAGTCGACGAGGCTTTGAGCGCGGCGGCGGCGGACGCTGTTGCCGCGATCACCCCCTCCGTGGTCAACATCGACACGGTCGTCGACTACGGGGTGGGGCAGGCGGCGGGTACAGGGATCGTCCTGAGTGCCGACGGCCTGGTGCTGACCAACCACCACGTCGTCGAGGGAGCCACCTCCATCACGGGGACCGTGGTCGGGACGGGGGAGACATACACCGCGACAGTGGTCGGCTACGACCCGACGACGGATGTCGCCGTCGTGGACCTTGCGGGGGCCTCCGGGCTTCCCGTGGCGACCCTGGGCGACTCGGACTCCCTCGAGCTCGGTGAGTTGGTCGTGGGCGTCGGCAACGCCGGCGGCGACGGTGGCCAGCCCACCTCCGTCGAGGGTGCGGTCACCGCGTTGGACCAGACGATCACGGCCACCGACGCCATGGGTGGCAATGCCGAGACCCTGTCGAATCTCATCGCGACCGACGCGAACATCCAGTCCGGCCAGTCCGGCGGTCCCCTGGTCGATGCGTCCGGGTCGGTCGTCGGCGTGGACGTCGCGGCCTCGGCCGCGGCCTCGTACGGCGGCTCGGACACCAACGGGTTCGCCATCCCGATCGATGCGGCGGTGGCCGTCGCGCGCAGCATCGTGGCCGGTCAGGATTCGGGAGACGTCCACGTCGGCGGGAGCCCGTTCCTCGGTGTGCAGCTCGGGTCCGGTTCCCAGTACGGCTTCGGCGCGCAGGGCTCCGGGGTCACGGTGACCGGAGTTGTTGCCGGCAGCGCAGCGCAGACCGCTGGGTTGGCAGCGGGCGACACGATCACGGCCGTGGATGGGACGGCCATCACCTCGGCGGAGAAGCTGAGCTCACTGATCGCGGCACACGCGGTGGGCGACCAACTGCACATCGAATGGGTCGACTCCTCGGGAACCATGAACCGCACGACCGTCCCACTCGGAGCCGGCCCGGTGGGGTGAGTTCCCCCGCGGCGCCGCGGCCCACCTCAGGACACGCGCATCATCGGTGACCGGTGCGATGATCGGCCTGCTGGCCGACCACGCACGCACGACGGAGCATCGATGATCCACAGCCCGAGTGCGGCCGTCGCGGACCTGTTGAGCCGCCGGGATGCCCGCTGGGTCGAGCGTCGGTGCGCGCGGCGCGGGCACGTCCTGGCGCACGTGTCCGATCCGAGCCTGAGTGCGCTGACGGGTCCGATCGCGGGGCCGCCGGACACCCCTGGGCTGCTGTGCTGCCTGCGGTGCGGGAACTGGCTCGATCCGCAGGGCGTCCTCGTCACCGAGCTGCTGGGGACGCCCGCGAGTCACCGGTGGGCCTGACCGAGCTGCCCGCTGCCCGCGCGTGGGGCCCACGGCCGTCGGTTCGGGTTGCTCCGGCTCCTCGCGGTGGAGCGTGCGGCTGCGGGGCTCGCTGATGCTCCTCGGGCGCGATCGTCATCTTCCAGGTCGCCTCCCAGCGGGAGTCGATCCTTTCGCAGATCGAGCGGCTGCTGCTGGCCTACCGACCGCTGGGGCAGGAGCTCGGCGTCCAGCTGACCGGCTCCTGGATCGTCACCGAGATCGAGAAGTACCTCGGCGGCAACGGGAACGCCTTCCGGCTCGCGGGCCTGGGACTGCTGGCCTACGGCATCGTCCAGATCGTCGAGGGCGTGGGCCTCTGGGGTGGCTGGCGTTGGGCCGAGTACCTGGCGACGATCGCGACGTCGCTGTTCATCCCGTTGGAGATCTACGAGCTCGTGCACAAGCCGACCGCGCTCAAGGCCTGCGCGCTCGTCGTCAATGTCCTGGTGGTCATCTACCTGGTCTACAAGGGCCGGCTCTTCGGCGTCCGCGGCGGCCACGAGAAGTTCCTGGCCGAGCTCCGGGACTCCACCCTGCCTGCCGACATGCTCCGCTCACTGTCCCGCTCGAGCGCGGAGCTCACGGGCACGCGGGTCGTGTGAATACCGTTCGGCCCGGTGGAGGTGGCCCGGTGGCGGTGGAGGACGCCGTCAGCTGCGTGGCCCTGCCCTCATGGGCCACCGGAGTGCGACGTGGAGGTCACCGGAACATACAGTCGGGTCATGGTCGACGCCGGGTCCGGTCCCACGCATCAACCTGAATCGCGGTGGGTGGACCTCGATGGCCCGGTGCACTACCTCGACTATGGGGGTCCGGCTGAGGGTCCCCTGCTCGTGTGCGTCCACGGCCTGGGTGGCTCGGCGCTGAACTGGGCAGCGGTTGCCCCCGTCCTGGCCGAGGGCTGCCGGGTCGCGGCACTGGACCTGGCCGGGTTCGGGCACACCCGAGGCGGGTCCCGGTCCACGTCGGTGCAGGCCAACCAGCGTCTGCTGCACCGCTTCCTCACCGAGGTCGCGGGGGTGCCGGCGATCCTCGTCGGTAACTCGATGGGCGGCCTCATCTCGATCCTCCAGGCGTCGCAGCGTCCAGACACCGTGGCCGGCCTCGTGCTCGTCGACCCCGCGCTGCCCCCGGCGCTGAATGCTGCGCCCGACCCGCGCGTGTTCGCCACCTTCGCCGCGTTCCTCGTGCCCGTGGTCGGGCGTCGTGTGCTCAGCCGCCGGCGCGATGCGCAGTCCGCGGAGGAGGCCGCGCACGCGCTGCTCCGCCTGTGCTGCGCGGACATGTCGCGCATTCCCAGCGACATCGTCGACCTGCACGTCGAGCTGGCGGGCAAGCGCCGCGAGTACCCCGACGTCGACTCCGAGATGCTCGCCGCCGCGCAGTCATTGATGTGGGTCCTGGCCGACCGCCGCCGCTTCGCGGCGATGCAGCGGTCGATCGACGCGCCCGTTCTGCTCCTGCACGGCGACAAGGACCGCCTGATCAACATCGCCACTGCCCGCGCAGCCGCCGCGGCCAACCCGTCCTGGCAGTTCGAGGTGGCGCGGGGAGTGGGGCACGTTCCCCAGCTCGAGGTCCCGCAGTGGACCGTGGACCAGATCCTCAGCTGGCTCGCCGACCACCCACGGGCCGCCGACCTCGCCGCTCGGGCGCGACCCCTGATCACGGATCGGAGCTGACTGACGATGGAGAGGCTGAGCTCCCTCGACGCCGGATTCCTCGACCTCGAGAACGACCGACAGCAGATGCACGTCGGGTCGCTGCTGATGTTCGAGGGACCCGCTCCGACCTTCGAGGAGTTCACCGCCCACCTCGAGGCCTGCCTCGACCTGGTGCCGCGCTATCGCCAGCGGGTGCAGCGGATGCCGCTCGGCCTCGCGCGGCCCGCGTGGGTGGACGACCCGCACTTCTCGCTGGCCTACCACCTGCGGCACACGGCGATCCCGTCGCCCGGTGGTGATGCGCAGCTGCGGGCGCTGGTCTCCCGGGTCCTGTCCCAGCGGCTCGACGTGGACCGGCCGCTGTGGGAGGACTGGCTCGTGGAAGGGCTGCCCGGAGACCGCTGGGCGCTCATCACGAAGACCCATCACGCGATGATCGACGGCCTCGCGGGCAACGAGTTGATGGAGATCGTGCTGGATCGCGACCGTGACACGCCGCGCCGAGTGCCCACGGACTGGCGGCCGAGCCCCCAGCCCTCCCGGATCTCGCTCGCCGCGTCCGGGATGGCGGGCATCGCGCGCCTTCCGGTCGACGTCACGCGGGCAGCCGCAGGTGCAGTGCGCGGGTTCTCGTCGCCGGGGGATGCGGCGCGCGCGGGTGCCGTCCGTGCGTTCGGGCTGGCCAGCGTGGGGCGCAGCGCCGTGAGCCCGACGAGCGTCCTCAACGGCCCCTTGGGTCCGCACCGGCGCTGGGGCTGGGCGCGCGCCGAGCTCTCGGATGTGAAGCGTGTCAAGGACGCGGCTGGCTGCACGGTGAACGATGTCGTGCTCGCCGCGATCGCTGGTGGTTTCCGTGAGTACCTGCAGCACCGGGGGGAGGATGTCGAGAACACGACGATCCGGTCGCTGGTCCCGGTCTCGGTGCGGACCGAGGCGCACGAGGGCCGGCTCGGCAACCAGGTCACCGGCATGTTCGCCGACCTCCCGGTCGATGTTGCCGACCCCCGGGAGCGCCTCGATGCCGTGGCGCGGCAGATGGGCCACCTCAAGCGCAGCGGCCAGGCGGTGGGCGTCGATGCGATGCTCTCGGCCGCCGATTTCGTCCCTGCGACGCTCATGACCCTCGGCGCCCGTGTGTACGCCCGCACCGGGCAGCGGGTCATCAACACCGTCACCACGAACATCCCGGGGCCGCAGTACCCGATCTACCTCCTCGGCCGCCGGATGCTGGAGATGTTCCCCTACATCCCTGTGGCCCAGGGCGTGCGGATCAGCATCGGGATCATGTCCTACGACGGCCACGTCGCGATCGGCGTCACGGGGGACTACGACGCTGTTCCTGATCTGGACGTCCTGTGCACCGCGATCGAGGACGCACTGGCCGAGTTGGTGGGCACTGTACGGAGCCCGTGAGCGCGCCGCAGATTCGGCCGGCTGACGTGCCACCCAACCCCGATGAGGGGCAGTCGTGCATGCGGCAGCCGGGTAGCGAGCAGCCGGATGGCCGGCTCAGGCCGCGTTCCCCACGGAGGTCCGCGCGGCGGCCTGCAGCTCCTCAACCGTCGTGTGCGCCTGGATGATCGCCGTCACGAGGGGGCTGGGATCACGGGTCACGCCCAGTACCAGGTGCTCCACCTCGATGCTGCGCTGGTGCATGGCGATCGCTTCGCGCAGGGACAGTTCGAGGGCCTTGCGGGCCGCTGGATCGAAGGGAAGCGGGCTGCGCCGGCCGAAGATCCGGCGGGTCTGGTGCGCCGCGGAACTTGTCCATGCATCGGGCCCGAAGTTCGCCTCAACGGTGGCCTTCACCTGATCGAGGTCGATCCCGATGGCGCGCAGGGCCCGGGCATCCCGTTCCTCGTCGGCACCACCGGCCGCGCCCACAAGTGCTCGGGCCTCCTCGTAGGACAGCCCTTGCCCTGGTGAGGAATCCCCCGGGGCCGAGCATGGCCAGGAGCAGGTGCTCAGGGCGGATCTGGCTGCTGCCCTGGGCCTTGGCCTGGGCGGCGGCCTCGAGGACGGTGTCGCGGGCGGCTGCGGTGAACCGTTCGAACATGATCAGTCCCTCCCATGCTTCTGCTGCACTGCTTGGCGGGTGACGCCGAGATCAGCGGCGATCGCAGCTAGCCCTCGCGGGCATGAACCCGCCACACTGGACTCAGTCGCGATCTGTCGTCAGGTGGTGGGCGCCTGGGCGGCGGCTTCGAGAGTGGCGATGTCGAGCTTGACCATCTGGAGCATGGCCTCGGTGACCCGTCCGGCGACCCCGGGTTCGGGACTGCCCATGAGCTCGCCGAGCTGGCGCGGGACGATCTGCCAGGAGACCCCGAACCGGTCGGTCAGCCAGCCGCACCGGCTGGGCGCCCCGCCCTCGCACAGGGCGTCCCACAGGCGGTCCAGCTCGGCCTGGTCATCCACGAGGACCATCAGGGAGAAGGCCGGATTCAGCGTGTACGTGGGCCCGCCGTTGAACAGGATGAGGCGGGTGCCGGCCACGATCACCGTCGCCGACATCAGTTGGCCGCCCACCCCTGGGACAGCGTCGGGGTACCGGCTGGACTCCACGAGATCGAATTCGGCGAAAGTCGCTCGGTAGGACGTGACGGCGTCGTCGAGATGCCCGTCGAACCAGAGGAACGGTGTGATGGTGGTCAAGGTGGCTGCCTGTCCGTAGGGACCGTCGGGAGCGCCATAGTATTCCGGTGCAACCTTCACACTTCAGCGCTGCAGGGAGCCCTCGGGACGAACTCATGACCCCCGCAGCAGGAGACCCCGTGCAGACGCTCCACGTCATCTCGCACACCCATTGGGACCGCGAGTGGTACCTGACGTTCCAGCAGTTCCGTCTGAAGCTCGTCCACATGATCGACAAGCTGCTCGACATCCTCGACGAGGATCCCGAGTACCTGTACTTCATGCTCGACGGCCAGACCATCGTGCTGGACGACTACCTGCAGATGCGCCCCGAGAAGGAGGTGGTCCTGCGCGCGCACATCGAGTCCGGGCGGATCCTGATCGGACCCTGGCACATCCTCTCCGACATGTTCCTGGTCAGCCCCGAGGCGCAGATCCGCAATCTGCTGGAGGGCGCGAGGACGGCACGGAAGTTCGGCCCGAAGATGCCGGTCGGGTACAGCCCGGATCCGTTCGGCAACCACGGGCAGGTGCCCCAGATGCTCAGGGGGTTCGGGATCGAGACGGCCTGCCTGTGGCGCGGTGTCGGCGACCTTCCCACCGAGCTCTGGTGGGACTCCCCGGACGGATCGAGGGTGCTGCTGGCCTACCTGCGCAACAGCTACGGCAACGGTGCCAACCTGCCGGTGCACAACGCCGAGACGTTCACCACCCAGGTCGTCATCGAGGGCGCGAAGCTGGCCGCGCACTCAGCGGTGACCGACCACCTGCTCATGCTGGGCACCGACCACATGGAACCCTCGCCCCACACCTCGGGCACGCTCGCCCACGCGAACGCGCACCTGCCCGACCTGCGGCTGGTCCATTCGACGCTGCCGGACTACGTCGCCCTCGTCATGGACCAGGTCGCGCAGCTGGAGGGCGACCTTCCGGTCCTCACCGGTGAGCTGCGGGAGTGCAGCAACTCGCACCTGCTCCCCGGAGTCCTGTCCGCCCGCATGTGGATCAAGCAGCGCAACCACGCCAGCGAGACCCTGCTGGAGAAGTGGGCCGAGCCGTTCAGCGTGTTCGCCGAGCGCATGATCACCGTGGACAAGTCCTTGACCACGCCGGACGCGATCGCGTCGAACCGCATCTGGAACGTGGCCCCGCTGCTGCGCCAGGCCTGGCGGATCCTGATGGAGAACCATCCGCACGACTCCATCTGCGGCTGCTCCATCGACCAGGTGCACGACGAGATGCTCCCGCGGTTCGACCAGGCCGACCAGATCGCCGACGAGATCTCCCTGCAGGCGCTGCAGGCCATCGCATCGGCTGTGGACACGTCCGCCGACGGTGCGGTGTCCGGCCTCGTGCTGTTCAACCCGCTGTCGTTCGCGCGCCAGGACCTGGTGGATGTGGCGCTGAAGCTCCCCGAGGAGGTCGAGGCCTTCGAACTGGTGAACGGGGAGGGTACGTCGATCGCCTACGAGTTCGTCGGCGGCCAGCATGAGGAGCTCGCGAACCTCATGCTGCGACCCGGGGAGCTCCGCGACACCATCGGCGCGGTCAGCGAGGGGCGGGTCGCCGGGGCTGCCCTGACCAGCGTGAGCGTGACCCGTGAGGGGGACACGGTGACCATCCGAGCCATCCTGGACGACGAGGGGCAGCCGAACGTCGCCCAATGGCACCAGGCCGAGGATGACATCGCCCGGTTCGAGGCCGATCCCTCGGTCACCGGGTTCCACGTGCTGGCCCACACCCCGAAGGCCTCGACCATCCGGTTCGTCAGCCCCGAGGTCCCCGCCCTGGGGTGGCGGACGCTGTGGGTGCGCGCGCTGCCGGCCCCCGAGACCGGTCCCGCCGCCACGCTGCATCCCCTGATCAAGCCCCTGCTTCCGGTGGGCATGCGCCTGGCACAGTCCGAGCTTGGCAGCCGGGTTCTGGACGTGCTCAGCCGTGGCGAGGAGACCAAGCCACCGTTCCGGATCGAGAACGACCTGTTCGTCGTCGAGCTCGCGCGCGCTGACGGCACTCTCACAGTGACGAACAAGGGCACCGGCGTGGTCTACCCCGGGCTCAACCGGTTCGTCGACGGCGGGGACGCCGGGGACGAGTACAACTACTCACCGCCAGCCAACGACGCCCTGCTCGAGGCCAAAGTCGTGTCGGTGAAGGCCTACCGTGACCGGCCCGTGCCGTCCATGGAGATCGCCTACGAGCTCCGCGTCCCCGAAGGGATCGGTGCCGATCGGCAGAGCCGGTCGTCGAAGCGCGTGACGATCCCTATCGTCAGCCAGGTCTCGCTGCCCCCGGGCGTGGGTCGCATCGACGTGCGAACCGAGGTGGACAACACAGCCCAGGACCACAGGCTTCGAGTGCACTTCGCCGCGCCGATCGTCGTTGACGAGGCTGACCACGACAGCCACTTCGATGTCGTCCGCCGCCCGGTCGGCGTGCCGGAGAAGGGCGCGGACTGGGTGGAGGATCCCCGGCCGGAGGTCCCCCAGCGCGCCTTCACCGACATCTCCGACGGGCAGGTCGGCCTGACCATCGCGAACCGGGGCCTGCCGGAGGTGCAGGTGCTGCCCGGGGCCGACGGCAGCACCACGGAGATCGCGCTCACGTTGCTGCGCTGCGTCGGCTGGCTGTCCCGAGATGACATGCCAGTCCGCCAGGGACATGCCGGTCCCGCCTACGAGACCCCCGGAGCGCAGGTTCCAGGCAGCTGGTCCTTCGACTACTCGATCATCCCGCACGAGGGTCACTGGTCGGAGTCGCGCGACGCCGCCTACGCGTTCCAGGCCAGCCTGCGTGCGGTGGAGACGGCGATCCATGGCGGGGAGATCCCGGCCTCGGGCTCGTTCGTCTCGACGTCGCCGGCCGAGTTCGTCGTCAGTGCGGTCAAGGAGACCGAGGACGGCCGCGGGTGGCTCGTGCGCGGCCACAACAGCTCCTCCGAGCCGATCGCGCTGCGGGTGCAGCCGTTGCGCCGGTTCTCCCGCGCCGCGCAGGTCAACCTGGCCGAGGGCGTGGTGGCCCCGCTCACTGTGGTGCGGAACGGATCGGTGACAGTCCAGGTGGGTGGTCACGAGATCGTGGCGGTGATGTTCTCCGACGGTTCTGTGGGCTGACCAGCGGGCGTCCCGCCCTGCGCGGAAGATGCCTCCGCAGATGGCACGGCGTGGCCTATATCGACGCAGGTCAGAGGCGGCACGGTCGAGCAGGTGGTTCGCGCGAACCTCGGTCCGGTTGGCCATGGCTGCCCCCAGCTCCAGGCGCTCAATACACTGGCTTGGTACCGAACGAGGTCGTCTTGGCGCGGCTGACGTGCTTGAGCAGCTTCATGGCGTACTTGTCGCGCTGGGAATCCACCGCGCTGATGGCGTCCCTGGGCACGCTGTCGATGGACTCGATGAAGTCGGCGAAGGTGCCGGCCACCTTGGAGGCGATGATGATGCGGAAGATGTCGCCGTCGGGCAGCAGGTTCTGCTCGGCTACGAGCTTGATGACGATCAGCAGGCCGAGTGCGGCGAACGACTCCAGGCTGTAGCGCAGGATCACGCCCTTGTGGGCCGGCACCGCGGCGACGTAGGTCGTGCGCGCCCGGTAGGCGCCGAACGCGTATCCGACGATGCCGCCGACGACCGCGACGATTGTGTGTGCGGGGCTGCGCTCCAGGTCGCTGACCAGCAGCGACCCGACGACCACGAGCGCAAGCCCGTGGAAGCGCAGCAGACGGGACACCTCGGGCTGGCTGCGCCCGATCAGCTGCGCGATCTGCGCCTGGGTGAGGCCCTGCCTCGAGGCCTCGCGAAGGGTGTTCACCAATTCGGCACGGGCGCCGCGAACCGCGGCGTCGCTTCTGCGCATCCCCACCCAGCAGTAGCGACGCCGGCCAGGGCGATCCTCCCTCGGGGGCACCGATGTGCACGCGATCCCGGGGCTTGGGGGCGAACTCGTCGTGGAGATATCGGCTGCCCACCACCACGACACGTATGCCATGCGGCGCACTGGGTAGGCGCCTCATGAGCGGGTCTCACTGCGACGGGGACGCGTCAGCGAGCCCCCTCCCCGACACGATGCCGAGAGATGGAGAATGCAATGGCCAATGAGGAGATCAGCAAGTTCGCGTCACCCGATGAGGTTCCGAAGCTTCCCGATGGGACGGGGTGAGGTCGTCACCATCGGGGCTGGGAATGTGCCCCGGGGGACGCGGACAGCGAAAGAGGGGCAGTGCTGATGAGGACTGCCAGGCGGCATTGGGTTCTGGCGACGGTTCTCGTTGCCGCAGGTCTCGTGTTCTCCGGTACGCCGGCGATGGCAGCCGTGTCCAGCAAGGGGACTCCGAGGGGCTACACGTGCACTGGTGGTGAGATCCCATCAGGGAACTACGCCAGCATCACAGTCCGGGGCGCGTGCTCCGTACCGGCCAATGCGGGGATCAACGTCGCCGGGAACGTGGATGTCAGGACCGGCGGCAGCCTCGACGCGCAAAGCGCGCCCTCGACGATCACCGTCGGACACAACGTCACCGCGGCTCCCGGCTCGACCCTCGGTCTGGGCTGCCAGCCCGACTACTTCAACCCTGATGGAAGTCCGCTCAAGACGGGACATCCGTGCATCGAGCCGCCCGATGGGGTATCCACCATCCTGGTCAAGGGCAACGTGACTGCCCTGGGCGCGGACCTCGTTCTGCTGAACGGCATCAAAGTCAACGGAAACGTCACGCTGCTCGGCGGGGGCGGCCCGATTCCTTGGTCCGTCAAGAACAACACCATCGACCGTAACCTCACGGTGGCCGGGCAGACCACCGACTGGCTCGGCGTGCTCTTCAACTCTGTTGGCGGGAACGCGACGCTGATCCACATCACGCTGACTGAGGATCACCCGGACGCCTCCGGCGCCGTATACGTCGTTCGCAACACGATCGGACGGAACCTCATCTGCATGGGCCTGACCCCGGGCGTGTCCGGAGGTTTCATTCCCGGCAGCGTCAACGTCGTTGGCGGTCACGCGATCGGTCAGTGCGCTTCCCTGGTCTGACCTCACCGCACGCATCGGTCTGCCACTCCGGTCCTGTTGGGGTGGCAGACCGACCACGTTCCGGTCTGCCGCACCGGTCCGCGGCGCCTGGGTTTCACGTTTCCTGACCCGCGGCCCTCACGAGCCGGCACCACGACACGTATGCGCGCGGGCCCACTGGGTAGGTGCCGACGAGCGGGCCTCGCTGCCAAGCCGACGCTGGAGCGAGGCCCGCCTCCCGACAGATCGGCGAGGACAACGAGGACAAGGAGACTGCGATGGCAAGTGCTGAGTTCAAGAACTTCGCGGCGCCCGACGAGGTGCTGGAATTCCCCTTGGGGCGCGGCGAGATCGTCGCCATCGGCGGTGGGAAGGTGCTGCGCATCACCCTCCAGCCGGGTTGGCGGTGGTCAGAGCATGTCAAGCCGACGACAGGGACCGAGCTCTGCGAGGCGCCCCATTTCCAGTACGTGATCTCCGGGAGGATCGCCGGCCAGATGGCAGACGGAACTGCGTTCGAGGCCGTGCCTGGGGACGTGCATGTGCTGCCGCCCGGACACGACGCATGGGTGGTCGGCGACGATCCCGTCGAGGCGATCGACTGGGGCGGTGCCCACGTCTGGGGCCGGGCGTCGGAGTAGCGAGAGCCCGGACCTGCGCACTGCCTTCGCTCCAGTCTGGTGGGTCGCCGCGGCGGCCACGATCGGGACGACGGGCAGAGCTGCCAGTCCCATGAGAACGAATACCGGTCGAACAGGTACATGAGGTGATCGGCCCGGAGGCGGCTGATCACCTCATGTGAAGGTCCATCCCGACTCCGGGCGGCCCTTCGTTGTGCGGGCCGGCTCCGGATCATTCGTCGCTATCACCGTGGTCATGATCGTCGTAATGACCGTCCCACCAACCCCCGCGCCCGGCGCTCGCCCGCATCACCCGGTTCGCGGTCCGATGGCCCTGGTCGTAGGTATCCGCCATTGCGGTCCGGAAGTGGAGTCCACCCCAGATCCGGGCGTTCAGAGCATCATGCTCGAGCGCCGTCAGTGAGGTGTAGGTCCGCGTCAGTGCACCGGCCTTGAGCACCAGCGTGGTGTGGTCCCCGAGGGTCCGGCGGAGCACCTGTGCGAACGGTGAGGTCGCCGACCCGTGGCCGCTGGTGTATTCGGAGTATGCAGGATTGGCGACGAGCGGAGCCCACGGCACGGTCCCCAGGTGTGGGTTGGTCGCCGGGTTGCCGTCAGTCAGGGCGCCGGCGATCGCCTGGACCGGCCGCCAGAAGCCCACCTCGTACTTCAGCCGCCACGTCTGGATGAACGTGGTGACAACGGCGGCGTCGATCTGTGCGAAGAGCCGCGTCTTGGCCACCAGCTCCATCGGCTCAGTCTCGAGCAGGTCGCACAGGGCGCCGCGGTACATGGGGACCGGGTTGTTGGCGAAGAACTTGGCGATGTCGGTCTGTTCTTGGGTTCGATCGGTGAGGGGCGCGTTGAGCTCGCCGGCCTTGCGCACCTCCTCGTAGTCCCGCGTGTAGGCGGCACTGGTGAGCGCGTCGGGACCATCGACCTTGACGGGCCTGACGTCGATGACGGGCTTGACGAAGCCGAGCCAGTACAGGGCCATGCCCGTTGCCGGCGGCTGCCAGATCCCGGGAGCGGGGGCCTTCGAGTACGGGGCCACGGCGCTTCCGCACCCCGAGCCTTGCGCTCTACGATCGGCGGGCAGCCTGCCCATACTGCAGTAGCCGGTGTACCCAAAGTCCGGGCCCGGGCACCGCGCTGCGCCCAGGCGACCTGTCACTGCGCGCATCATGGGTTGCTGATCCCCAGCATGTTCGCGGCGGACTGGTGCGGATGTCCCGAAGGGCAGGTCGTCCGCCCACGACCGCTTATCGGCATGAGCGAGCGTTGCCGTGCAACCCGAGCGACCACGCCGGGGACTTGCGTCCCTTCGCCGCCTGTCGGGCGAGCATCCCAGGCTGCTGGCTACGGACTGAGCTCGGTGGTGATGACCGCAGCAGACCGCGTCATGATATCTTTTGATATCGGAGGTGGTCTGATGGCAGACGTTCTGGTTCGCGACGTGCCCGAGGCGGTTCTGGCGCGGGTCGACGCGCACGCGGCGCGTCTGGGCCTGTCGCGTGTGGAGTACATCCGTCGCCGGCTCGCGGCGGACGCCTCAACCTCGGCGGAGGCGGTGTCGGCAGCCGACCTGCGTGTGTTCGCCGAGGTGGCCGGGGACCTGGCCGATCCGCAGGTGATGGGTGCCGCGTGGCACTGATCTGGCTGATCGACAAGTCGGCGCTGGTCCGCCTGGGCGACAGCCCGGACGCGGAGTTGTGGGCACAGCGGATCGAGCGGGGTCTGGTGCGGATCACGACCGTGACCCGGCTTGAGGTCGGCTACTCAGCTCGCAGCGGGAAGGACGCCCGGTCGATGTTCGCCGTCCCGCCGCTCTCGGCGATGCCGGTGGAGTACCTCACGCCGGCGATCGAGGACCGGGCCGTCGAGGTCCAGTTGGTGCTCGCTGGCCAGGGCCAGCACCGCGCGCCCTCCATCCCCGACGTGCTCATCGCCGCCACCGCCGAGTTGGCCGGGCTGACCGTTCTGCACCTCGACAAGGACTTCGAGCTCATCGCTGGCATCACCGGACAGCCCACCGAGCGACTCCAGGCGTGAGGCCCGCATCACGGGGCCAGGTGACCCACATCGCCGCGAAGCGCGCGCTTCCACGCAGACTTCAACGCCCAGATAGACGCTGCAGCGAACCTGAGATGCTTGACCCGCAGCTGGACGCGGGTGGAGGCCGATCGACTGAGGTGAGCGGTTCAGGTGCCCGCCGGATGGGTGAACGTGGCGGCTGCGGTCTCGTCGCGGCGGTAGTAGCGCAGCAGGGTGATCACGCGGGCAAAGGTCTCGACGAGGAGGAAGCCGAGGACGATCCGGTTGCGCATCCCCCACATAGAACGCCGGCTCCGGCAGCCCGGCGGCTGCGCTCGGACCGGATTAGAAGTTCTCGTTGGGCTTCGTGATAGGTCGTGGGTCGGTGTCGCACCACACATGTCCCACGGAGGAGCGCCGGCCTCGGGGGAGCAGCCGACCTTGTCCCGCAACACAACGTCTTGCCGATTGGGTGAGTTCGTTGGTAGGCGA
>CAVTOX010000004.1:0-10686 GCA_963736425.1 uncultured Actinomycetes bacterium | reverse complement strand
TACTTCTCGCACCCTCGTAGCTCGGATGCGATCCGCGAGGTCCAGTGGGCGCCGGTCGCGCAGTCGGCCGCCACGGCCGCGTCGTACGAGGTCCTGGCCCCGCCGGTGACCTTCCCCTGGCCCGCGACGAGTGCCCGGGTGGAGCCGCAGGCCGATGGCACCCTCGGGTGGAGGGCCGGCTTCCTCACGCCGAAGGAGGAGTACGCCGCGATCCTCCAGCGCGGCCAGTTCCCCGCGCAGGCGGTCAAGGTGCAGCAGGACTGGATCCAGGCCGAGACGCGCAACGGCGTCGCAGGCGGAAGGTCACCGTCGGCGGGCGTGAGTGGACGCGGATGGAGGGCGATCCGACTCCCGACGAGCGTAGGTCCCTGGTCCTCATCGACGACGGGACTGTCACCGTCGTGACCGGGTCCGCCGAGTGGGACGAGCTGGAGACCCTGGCCGGGACGCTGGCTCCCGTCACTCCTTGACTTGCGTCACTCCTTAACCTCGGCAGCCAGACCTGGCCGAGCGGCCTCGATCCGCTCGCGAGCCCCATCCAGATGTGCCTGGCAGATGTCGGCCAGCGCGGTGCCGCGCTCCCAGAGCGCCAGCGACATCTCGAGGTTGACGGTGCTCGACTCGAGTTCGGACACCACCGTGTCGAGCGCCGCGCGGGCCTGCTCGTAGCTGAGGCTGGCGAGGCCCTCGGGGGTCCCGCCAGGCAGGGACGCGGCGGGCGCAGTGGCCTTGTTGGGCTCGGTCGGCTCGGTCATGACGCCGATGCTACGTCGGTGACGTCGGCCCGGAAGTGACCCGTGGCGACACGCACGCGCACGCCGTCCCCGGGGTGGAGCTGGTCGGCGGCTCGTACGAACTGGCCATCCGGCCCGACGACCACCGCGTACCCGCGGTCGAGGGTGGCCAAGGGGGACAGTGCCCGCGCCCGTGCGCGCAGGTGGGCCAGATCACGCTCCTGCGTGGTGATCCGCTGCTCCACCGCGCGGAAGGCCCGCGCCCGGGCGCTGTGGACCTCGGCGGCCAGTCGTGGCAGCAGCCCGGCGGGATCAGCCATGGCAGGTCGGCTGCGCGTCTGCTCCAGCCATGTGGTGGCTTGATCGAGGCGGGTCAGCATCGATCGGTCGAGGCTGGCGCGACGATCGCTGATTCGCCGTGTTTCCTCGACCCAGTCGGGGACGATCCGCTTGCCTGCATCCGTCGGGGTCGAGGCCCGCAGGTCGGCGACGAGGTCGAGCAGGGGCGAGTCCTGCTCGTGGCCGATCGCGCTCACGACGGGTGTGCGAACGGCGGCCACCGCGCGGATCAGGACTCGTCGCTGAACGGCAGGAGGTCCTCCAGGCTGCCTCCGCCCCGAGCGAAGACGATGACGTCGACGGTGTCGTCAGCCTCGAGCTCGGCCAGGCTGCGGAGCATGGTGCTCACGGCCGAGGCGCCCTGCACCGCACCCTCGCGCACCTCGAACTGCGCCGATGGCCAGCGGTTGCGCGCGTTGGTGATCACGTCGTGCATCGCCTGGGCGTTGACGCCGGTGATCAGCCCGATGCGTCGGGGGAGCAGGGGCAGGCGACGCTTGAGCTCGGGGGCGAACAGCCCCTCGGCCGCCAGTTGCTGCTTGCGCCGCTCGAGGGTCGCCAGGAGCTCGCCGATGCCCACCGGACGGATCTCGCTGGCGCGCAGAATCAGCCGGCCGTTGCGGACCCAGTACTCGCACTGCACGTGCATCAGCACTCGCTGCCCGGCCGCCAGGGGTGGGTTCATCGCGCGATCGAGGCCACCGGGGATCACCACCGACACCGAGGCGTCGACGTCCACGTCACGGACCACCAGGTAGACCTGCGAGCCGCTGCGGCGGCTGACCTCGACGACCTGCCCCTCGATCCAGACCCGGTTGAGCCGCGCGATGTAGTCGCGCAGCTTCACTGAGATCTCGCGCACGGGCCAGGCACGTTCAGGGGCGGACCCGTCTGCTGGTGCGCCGCCCGGCGCGGCGATCTGGGGGGCTATGGCCATGGTCGCGAGAGTACGACAGGCGGCAGACATTGCTGGGTCGCCCTACCATTGGGGCATGTCTGAATCGGGTCGCAAGGTCCTGCTGGCAGCACCCCGCGGCTACTGCGCCGGCGTTGACCGCGCCGTGGTTGCCGTGGAGAAGGCCCTCGACCTCTATGGTGCCCCGGTCTACGTCCGCAAGGAGATCGTCCACAACCGCTACGTGGTGGACTCCCTGGCTGCGCGCGGGGCCGTGTTCGTCAGCGAGACCGACGACGTCCCGGAGGGCGCCACGGTGGTCTTCAGCGCGCACGGGGTTGCCCCGTCCGTGCACGAGGAGGCGGCCGAGCGCAACCTGCGGACCATCGATGCGACGTGCCCGCTGGTCACCAAGGTGCACAACGAGGCCCGCCGGTTCGCCGACGAGGGCTACCGGATCCTGCTCATCGGCCATGAGGGTCACGAGGAGGTCGAGGGCACCATGGGCGAGGCCCCCGAGGCGATGACGCTCGTGGAGGGTCCGGGTTCCGTGGCCGCGCTCGACATCGCGCCCGACGAGAAGGTGGTCTGGCTGTCGCAGACCACGCTGTCCGTGGACGAGACGATGGAGACCGTCGGGGCCCTGCGTGAGCTCGTGCCGGGGTTGGTCAGTCCGCCCAGCGACGACATCTGCTACGCGACGCAGAACCGCCAGACCGCCGTGAAGAAGGTCGCCCCGCGCAGCGACGTGCTGATCGTCGTAGGTTCGGCCAACTCGTCGAACTCGGTGCGCCTGCTCGAGGTCGGCCTGCAGCATGGCGCAAAGTCGGGTCACCGCGTCGACCTCGCGACCGAGCTGGACGCGGACTGGTTCGAAGGGGCAGCCACTGTCGGGGTGACCAGCGGGGCCTCGGTCCCGGAGATCCTCGTCCGCGACGTGCTTGCGCGCCTCGCCGAGCTGGGATTCGACGACGTCGAGGATGTGGACGCTGTGGAGGAGCACATGGTGTTCGCGCTGCCCCAGGAACTGCGCCGGGACCTGAAGGCCGCAGGGAAGCAGTAGCTGTTCCGCCGTCTTGGGGCGGGGGGTCACCGGTCCGTGAAGTGGCGGATCGCGGCGATCGTGGTCGACAGGATCGTGGCGGCCACGACCCAGATGGCGTTCGGGCCGAGGGTCTGCGCGATCATCAGGGCCTCGCGTGTGCGCAACGATCCACCGGTGGCGGGTACGAGCAGCTGCCCGGCGATCAGGACGGCGGCCAGGAACGCCAGGGGCGGCATCATCGCCGGCAGCGAGCGATCGCCCGCCCTAGTGACCAGGGGCGCGAAGATCGCCACAACGACCAGCGTGATGCCCGTCCAGAGCCCGATCCGGTCGCGTAGCGCCGCTTCGAGACATGCGACGGCGATGACTGCAAGCGTGGCGAGCGCGGCTACGCGACCGCCACGGAATCCCCGGCCCTGGTCGCGCGGCTCGGCCGCCTCCGGCACTGCACCCGGATGCTCGCGTCCCTCGTTGGCCGGTGCCCCGGAACGTCCCCACCCGGCATCGCTGGCTCCGGGTGCGGGCAGGGTCACGGGGCGATGGTAGTCCGCCGCCCGACGAGCATCACGCGACGGCCGTTGACGTCGTGTCGAGGGTCAGGTCCTGTGATGACTCGCGTGCCCCGAGGGCGCGTTGTTCCAGCCCGTCGAGGCTGCCGAGCGGGGTGGAGTCCAGTGCTGTCGAGTCCAGCGGGGTCGAGGCGAGGGCGAGTTCGTCCGCCTGGCTGGGCGCATCCTGGCCAGGGTTCCGGGCAGCCAGACTGCGCGGTTGCTGATCCACCTGCCGGGGAGCGTCCAGCGGGATCGGCAGGCCCTGCATCTCGGTGAACCGTCGACCGGTCACCAGCACCCGGGACTCCAGTGAGGCGATCGCCCGGTTGTAGGCGGTGACACCCGAACCGAGGGCGGAACCCACCTTGTCCAGGTGCCCGAGCATGGTCGCGAGCCTCTCGGCCAGCTCCCGGCCAAGGGCCTGGACCTCCTTGGCGTTGGCGGCCAGGGCGTCCTGGCGCCAGATGTGACTGACGGTGCGGGTCAGTGCCATCAAGGTCGTCGGGGTTGCCAGGACGACGTTGCGGTCGAAGGCGTGCTCGAGGAGGGTCGGGTCGCACGCCAGTGCCTCGGCGAGCAGTGACTCCGCGGGCAGGAACATGACGACGAACTCCGGTGCCGTGTCGAACTGCCGCGCGTACTCCTTGCTCGCCAGCCGATCGACGTGGTTGCGAACCTCCCGCGCATGCTGAGCCCGCGCGGCGGCGACCTCGTCCTGCGGGTCGCCGGCCTCGATGCCGAGGATCGCACGCAGGGAGACCTTCGCGTCCACCACGACTGTCTTGTCCTCGCCGAGGTTCAGCACCACGTCCGGGCGCAGCAGGCCCGCATCCGTGGACACGCCCAGCTGCTCGGTGAAGTGCACGTCGCGGACCAGCCCGGCGGATTCCAGCACGCGGCGCAACTGGAACTCGCCCCACCGCCCGCGCACTTCGCTGTGGCCCAGCGCCCCCACCAACCGGGCAGTCTCGCGCCGCAAGCCGTCGGTGGACACGCTCGTGCTCTGGGCCACGGCTCGCATCTGCTCGGCCAATTGCGCTGTCGAGGTCGCGCGTCCTCCTTCCGCTCGGGCCACGGCCTCCTCGAGCCGCCCCAGGGCCGTATGGACGGGGGCCATCGCCTGAGCCACCTGTTCCGGCGCCTGGTCCCGGGACTCCGCGGTTGTCCGTGCGGCCGTCAGCTCGGCCTCCAGCCGCGCCATCCGCTCGGTGGCAACGGCGCGCTCCGCTGCCTGACGCGGCCGGTCCATCAGACCACGCAGCAGCCACCCCACCACGAGGGCCAGCACGGCGAAGGCCGCGCTCCACAGAATCGTCGTATTCATGGGTCATTCCTATGCGGGGGGTCTGACATTGACGAGGTGATCGGCGATAGGCGTCGGGTCGGCGTGTCGCGGGCTCCCCGGGCTCAGGCCACGCGGGCGTGGTTGTCGTCCGGGTGGGAGAGCGCGGATGCGCCCTGGGGGCTGGTCCAGCGCAGCCCGCCTCCCGAGGTGGCCTCGACTCGCCACCCGCCCTCGTGCTTGAGGCCGTGGTGGCGTCGGCACAGCGCATGGAGGTTCTCCGAGGAAGTCGGACCGAGGGGAAACGGAACGAGGTGGTCGAGGTCGCACTCCATTGCTGGAACGGCGCAGCCGGGGAACCGGCATGTGCCGTCGCGCAGTCGAACGTGCCGGTCGAGGGCCGCCGGAGGCCGGTACGACAGCGTCCCGACGTCGAGCACGGCACCCGTGGTGCGACAGGTCAGGACATGTCGCCAGCGCGCATCGCCTGCGGCCAGTCGTCGGGCATCTGCGGCAGGGATCGCACCGAACCCGTTGATGACACCGGGGAGTCGGTGAGCCCTGCCAACGAGTCGACCGGGATCGTCACCGTGATGACGGTGTCGACGCTGGTCCGCGTCCCACCTTCCCGCTGCCTGAGACGCCGAGCGAGTCGCCGGCACCGGCACCGGCACGTGAGTCACCGGCCCGTGGCGTCGAGGACCAAGTCGACGAAGGCCGCCGCGAACCAGATGTCCATGCGGTTCGCGGGTGTCTGCCCAGATCGTGGGTCGGGTCGCCGTTGCGGTCCGCGAGCGCGCAGGACCGGATCACGGAGTACACCCGCTCGGCGTCCTCACTGGCCAGCCGCGCGACCAGGTCCGCTGTCCCGTCCCCGCGATGCCCGACCCAGACGCCTCGCTCGGCCAGGCCCCGGCTGCGACGCCGGGGCCGCTCCCCACAGCCGAGGGCCAGCAGACGACGTTGGAGGAACAGCTCAAGGCGGCGGGCTGTGTGTTCCTGCGCGTAGGCCAGGCCGTCAGCCAGCAGGGCGGAGCAGTCAGATTCGAAGTCCTCAGGCGGCACCCCGTCGGGGTCGGTGCGGGGAACCTCGAACAGGGCGTCGGCGAGGATGCGCGCTCGCGTCAGGTCCAGCTCCCCGCGGCACAGGGCCGCCCAGACCTCCGGCTGGTGGCGCAGCGACTCGGCCGTGGCTGCGGGTGTGCTGCCGCCGAACGGCGCGAGACGACCAGCGCGCACGACACCTCGTCGAGCACCCGATCGGTCGTCGACTCCGCCCGGGGTCTCGTCCGCGACGGCCGCCACGCAGGCGACCCGCAGGGCAGCGACCTGTCGCGACAGGATGCTCGACAGCCTCCAGGGAGAGCATCGCGGGCCCGAAGGCGGCCAGGTCGAGGTCGCGCTCCGGTCACCCCGTCCGGCCCTGGGCTCGGCGGTCGGGCCCGGATCACCTCCACCAACTCATCGACGCCCAGTCCTGGCGGCGTCGATCGGCCGGCCGCGTTCATCGCGCACGCGTCAGCACGACCTCAAGCACGGATGCCCCCTTCGCTCGAACTGTGTTCGATCACCTGTCAGAACCGTATCCCACCCCACCGACAACGCAAGGTGGTCGTGCGGATCGGCCTGTGGATGGGCGGTGGGCGAACCGGGTGGAGGCGTGGGACGCGACCCGACACGGCCGCCTTCTCGCTCGTCGCAATACGGCGAGGGTCGGCTGGGGATCCGGCTCGATTCGAGGTCCAGGCGGCCACCGGATCGCCGGTAGAATCGTGCGTTGTGGCCCTCACCATCGGCATCGTCGGACTGCCCAACGTCGGCAAGTCCACCCTGTTCAACGCGCTGACCCGCAACAACGTGCTGGCGGCGAACTACCCGTTCGCGACCATCGAGCCGAACACCGGTGTCGTCGGCGTCCCGGACCCGCGTCTCGATGTCCTCGCCGGCATCTTCGGCTCCGCCCGGACGCTGCCCGCGACCGTCACGTTCGTCGACATCGCCGGGATCGTGAAGGGCGCCAGCGAGGGCGCCGGCCTGGGCAACAAGTTCCTGTCGCACATCCGCGAGTCCGACGCGATCTGCCAGGTGATCCGCGTGTTCACGGACCCCGACGTGGTCCACGTCGACGGCCGGGTCTCACCGAAGGACGACATCGAGGTCATCAACCTCGAGCTGATCCTCGCTGACCTCCAGACGCTCGACAAGGCGATCCCGCGGCTGCAGAAGGAGGCCCGGATGAACAAGGACCGGGCACACGTCCCTCGCCGCGGCAGAGGAGGCGAAGACCGTCCTGGAGGGCGGCACGACGGTCTTCGCCGCGGGGCTCGACCGTGAGCCGCTTCGTGAGTTGTTCCTGCTCACCGCCAAGCCCTTCCTCTACGTGTTCAACGTCGATGCCGACGAGCTCTCCGACGAGGCGATGCGCACCGAGCTCGCCTCGTTGATCGCACCCGCCGAGGCGGTGTTCCTCGACGCCAAGACCGAGGCGGACCTGATCGAGCTCGACGAGGCCGAGGCCCTCGAGCTGCTGCAGTCGATCGGCCAGGAGGAGAGCGGGCTCACGCAGCTGGCTCGCGTCGGGTTCGACACGCTCGGGCTGCAGGCCTACCTGACCGCCGGGCCGAAGGAGTCGCGCGCGTGGACGATCCCCAAGGGCGCGACCGCCCCCGAGGCGGCCGGCGTGATCCACACGGACTTCCAGAAGGGCTTCATCAAGGCCGAGGTCGTGTCGTTCGATGACCTGGTCGACGCCGGCTCGATGGCCGAGGCCAAGTCGCGCGGCAAGGTCCGCATCGAGGGCAAGGAGTACGTCATGCACGACGGCGACGTGGTGGAGTTCCGCTTCAACGTGTGAGCCGACGAGGGTCAGGTGGCCGGTCGATTGAGGGGGACGCCTGGCTCGCTCGACATGACGGCGGTCGATCAGGGCCGAAGGACACCTGCGGCCCAGGCCCGGCCGATCCTAGGCTGGAGTGCGCGGGTGCGCCCCGGTGTGGGAGTGGCCCTTCGGGGGCCTCCTGCGGGAGGAGTGCGGCCATGTCCACCACCGTTGCGATCACTGTGCCGGTGCCGTCACGTCGAACGATCCTGCTGTCGTTGGTGGTGCTCCTGCTGCTCGGTGGGGTTGTCTGGGCGGTCGCCGCCCACGCTGCTTCGACAACCGCGTCGAACGCGGGGGTGGCCACAGTCGCCAAGGGCAAGAAGGTGGTGGTTGTCCCCGCCGGGATGGACCTGAACGCCGAGTCGAAGGCGCAGGCCACTGCGATGACTGCCAGCACGGTCGGGGTGCGCAGCATCGTGGCGAACGCGGCCACCGACAAGCTGACGATCACGATGACCGGCAGGGCCAACAAGGCGATACGGGTGTCCTGGTCGGTCACCAACGGCAGCCACCCGGCCGAGCTCGGCCGACGTGACCGCTCTGGAGGCCCGCGTGGCCGCCCTGGAGGCAGCGGGCACCGGCTCTGGGGGGGCGGAGGTGGCGGCCCTGGCTGCGAGGGTGGCCACCCTTGAGGCAACCCTCGCCGGGGTGTCCCACGTCGAGCAGGGCCACCCCACGATCCGCTTCTCCGGTGTGAACGTCCAGATCGTGGACGGCCAGGATCAGTCCACGGATGGCGACACGAACGGTCGCGGGAACCTCCTCATCGGCTGGAACGAGAACGACGGTGATTCGCGGACGGGTTCTCACAACCTCGTCGTCGGCCCACGCCACAGCTACGTGTCCTACGGCGGGCTGATCGCCGGCTACGACAATGCCACCACCTTCGACTATGCCTCAGTGACAGGTGGGCAGGGCAACATCGCAAGCGGGCGCTTCTCGTCGGTCACCGGAGGCGTGGACAACTCCGCGACTGGCTACTTCTCGTCGGTCGCCGGCGGCAACGGCAACACCGCAAGTGGCTACTACTCGTCGGTCACCGGGGGCGGAGGCAACGCGGCCAGTGGCTCCGCGTCCGAGTTCCCGGGCGGCGTCGACAACATCGCCAGTGGCTACTACGCGTCGGTCGCCGGCGGCAACGGCAACACCGCCAGTGGCTACTACACGTCGGTCACCGGCGGCGGAGACAACACTGCGAGCAACTACTTCGCCTCGGTCACCGGCGGCATGAACAACACGGTCACCGGCGTGGGAGGTCTCGTCAGCGGCGGGAACTACAACACGGTCAGCGGAGCGTTCGACTCGGTGGCCGGTGGGGACCAGGTGACCTGCAACTCCGGCAAGGTTGCCGTGTGCGGGGAGGGCGCTTCCAGAACGCCGGCGACTGAGCTGTCGGACGTCCTGGGCACGTGGGCGGCGGGGCGCTCCCGTGGACGGACGCCCCATTGCTCAATGGGCGTTGTTATAGTTGCGCGCATGGGAGTCGGGATGCCGCGGGCCGCCACCGGGAGCACCGGCCCGCCGTGGGGTTCGGACGTGACCCTGACCCCCGCCTCCGCCGGTCGTCGCCGGTTCCTCGGGACGATGATCCTGGTCGCGGCCGTCGTCGGCTCCGGGATCGTGGCCACCAACCTGGCCGATGACGTCGGCGTGCAGCTGCTGATGAACATGCTGGCCACCGTGATCGTCCTCGGACTGCTGATCTGGACGCTCGGCCCGATCTCCAGCGCCCACTTCAACCCGGCCGTGACCCTCGTCGCCCTCGTGCGTCAGGAGATCCGTCGGGACGAAGGGGCTGCCTACATCCCCGCCCGGATCGGGCGCCATCACCGACGCGATGCTGGCGAACCTGATGTTCGACCTGCCCGCCGTGGAGATCTCGACGACCGGCGACAGCCGAGCCAACCTGCTCCTCGGGGAGGTCGTGGCCACGGCTGGCCTGCTCTGGATCATCGACGCCTGACCAGGACCGGTACGGTCACCTCGGCCCGGTCCTGGTACCCGCCTGGATCGGCTCGGCCTACTTCTTCACGTCGTCGACGTCGTTCGCCAACCCCGCCGTCACCTCGACGGATCTTCACCGACACCTTCGCCGGGATCGCCCCGGCCTCGGTCCTACCCTTCATCCTCGCCCAGCTCGTCGGTGCGGCCCTCGGTGCCGCCCTGACCGAGCTGTTCCACCCGCGCCCCGGCGTCATCCCCGAGCCGCTCGACCTGCCCGGCCCCGTCCACGACCGGCCCTGACCCACCCGATCCGCAGGAGGAATCCATGTCCGACAAGCCGTCCGTCCTCTTCGTCTGCATCCACAACGCCGGCCGGTCCCAGATGGCCGCGGCCTACCTGTCGCACCTGGCCGGGGACCGCGTCGTGGTGCGCTCGGCGGCTCGGCGCCGGCCGAGTCGGTGAACCCCGCGGCCGTCGCCGCGATGCTCGAGGAGGGCATCGACATGACCGCCGAGACCCCCAAGATCCTCACCGACGAGGCGGTGCGCGGCTCCGACGTCGTCATCACGATGGGCTGCGGCGACACCTGCGCGATCTACCCCGGCAAGCGCTACGAGGACTGGAAGCTCGACGACCCTGCCGGCCAGGGCATCGACGCCGTGCGCCCGATCCGCGACGAGATCCGCCGTCGGATCGAGACGCTGATCAGCGAGATCGCCCCAGCCTGAGCGCCCCACCTGAGCGGCCCACCTGAGCGGACCACCGCCGGACTCGGCCTGCCGGTCGGTTCGCCGCCTCGACCGAGCCCTCGATGCGAGTGGTCAGGTCGGCGAGCGTGCGCTCGAAGGCCGCTGGCGTGCCGACCCGGACCGGGTCCGGGATCGACCAGTGGGAGTGCGGCAGGTCGACCTCGCGGTCAGCCGAGTCGCACACGGTGATCAGGACGTCGTCGGCGCGGAGGACCTCGCCAGTCGTCCGTGGCCGGTCGGCGAGCAGCTGCAACCCGTCAGGGGA
>CAVTOX010000003.1:0-209654 GCA_963736425.1 uncultured Actinomycetes bacterium | reverse complement strand
CTGGTGGTGGTGGGAAGACGTCCTCCGGCTCGTCACGCTCGTCGGGGGCCGCCGGCTCCGGCTCACGAGCAGGCGACGGGGGAAGCGGCCGCGGCCGTGCTGGCGAGCAGGTCCGAGCTCCGAGGTTGGACAGAGCATCGTCGTCAGGGTCCGGCGACTCTGGAGGAGGCTCCAGGGCGCCGCGGTCGTCGAGGCCTGCTGATTCGCGTGGTGCAGCGGATCGTGCCGGCGGCGATCGGACGCCTTCAAGGAGCGGCTCAAATCGCTCGGCTTCGGGTGATCGGTCAAGTCGGTCACCGGAGGACTCACGCGCCGGTGGGTCGACTGGTCGTGGCGGCGTGGATCGGGCGCGCGGCGCTGGTCCGAGTGGTCAGAGTGCGTCGCGCGGTTCGCGGCCCGATTCGCGGCCGGCTCCCCGTGACTCAGGGGTCAGGGACCCCCAACTTCCCGAGGGCGTTGATGTCTCCGAGTTGGATCGCGTGACGCTGAACTCGCTGCGCACGCTGCCCGACGGGCTGGCCGAGATTGTTGCTCTGCATCTCGCAGCGGCTGCCCGGTTCCTGGCCGACGACCCTGAACGTGCCCTTGCGCACACCAGGGCCGCATCGCGGCGAGCGGGTCGGGTTGCCATCGTGCGTGAGGCCGTGGGCGTCGCGGCGTACACCGCAGGGGATTACGGGACGGCCCTCACCGAGTTGAAGGCCGCCTCCCGGATCTCTGGATCCTCGGACTACCTGCCGATGATCGCCGACTGTGAACGGGGGCTGGGGCGTCCCGAGCGGGCGCTCGCCCTGGCGTCGTCGCCGGAGGCAAGCACGCTGGATCGATCCGGGAAGGTCGAGCTGCTCATCGTGGCTGCCGGCGCCCGGCGTGACCTCGGGCAGCCGGAGGCTGCAGTGCTGACATTGCAGGTCCCGGCCCTGAAATCACGTGCCCAGGGGGAGTGGCTGGCCCGATTGCGGTACGCCTACGCCGACGCGCTGCTCGAGGTGGGCCGCGTGCGGGAGGCCCGGGAGTGGTTCGTGCGGGCGGCGGAGGTCGATCCGGAGGGGTCCACGGACGCCGACGAGCGGGTCAGCGAGCTGGACGGGATCACCTTCGACGAGCTCGAGGAGGTGGTGGAGCCAGACGACGTGGCGAGGGTCGCAGTCGGGGGAGGGGCGGAGGTGGCTCGTGGTGCCGATCTGGCCGAGGGCCCGCGGCGTGGTCAGGCGATCCAGTGGCAGTCGGGCGAGGACAGTCGATGGGCGGTGAGCCGTACCCCGGCTCGCCGCCGTTGACGTGGTGGACCGACGGTGGGGTGAGTCGGACCCTGGCTCGCAGCCGTTGACGGTGGCGGACCGCACCGCGATGGGCGGCTTCGGTTCCTCCTTGCCTCGCTGCAGCCCACGATGTGGCACTGCTCGACCTCGACGGCGTCGTGTATGTCGGCGCTGCGGCCGTGGCACATGCGGCTGAGACGCTGGATGCCGCCCTCGATCTGCACGGCACGCGCTCGGCGTTCGTCACGAACAATGCTTCACGGACGCCGGCTGCCGTCGCTGCGCACCTCGTGGCCCTGGGTGTGCGGGCGGAGCCGTCGGACGTGGTGACCTCGGCTCAGGCGGGTGCGCGGATGCTCGCCGAGCGGCTGCCCCTCGGCTCGCACGTACTCGTGATCGGTGGGCCGGGGGTCAGCGCTGCGCTTCGTGAGCGCGGGTTGGTGCCGGTTGAGTCGGTCGACGACGCGGCCGTTGCCATGATTCAGGGCTACGGCCCGGACGTCGGCTGGCGGCAGCTCGCTGAGGGATCGCTGGCGATCGGGCGCGGACTGCTCTGGGTCGCCACCAACCTGGACCGCACCATCCCGAGTCCGCGTGGTCGCGTCCTGGGCAACGGATCGATGGTCGCAGCGCTTCGGCACGCCACAGGTGCCGAGCCGCTCGTGGCCGGCAAGCCCGAGCCACCGCTGATGCTCGAGTCGGTGCAGCGATCGGGCGCGGTGCGTCCGATCGTGGTGGGGGATCGCCTCGACACCGACATCGAGGGGGCGAACCGGTCCGGGATCCCCTCGTTGCTCGTGCTCACTGGAGTCACCGACTGGCAGGACCTCGTCGATGCGCCGCCACAGCATCGCCCCACCTACCTGGGCCATGACCTGAGAGCGCTCCTCGCGCCCGCACCCCCGGTCGAGGTCCAATGGAGCGCAGGCGCAGGCGCAGGCGCGGTCGAGGCCCGGTGCGGCCGTGCGGCTGTGCGGATCCCCACTGGCATGCCCGACCCGGGGGCAGTGCGAGCGCGAGTGGGCGCCGAGCCGCGTGGAGGCGGAACTGATGCCACCAGGGACCTGTGGTGGCTACCAGAGCGACTGAGGGTTGTCGGCCGCGACGTGGACCACGCCCAGGACGTCATCGATCTCGATACGGTGCGCGCAGTTGTGGCGGCCGCGTGGGCGATCGCCGACGCCGGCAGGGCGATCGCCGGGCCGGCGCACATGCATGCCGCGGCCGGGTGATCCAGGCGGCGGGCGGTACCCTGCTGGCAGGGAAGGGGCCGCAGTGATCGACATCGTCAGGGACTACACGGCAATCGGCATGGGCAGCGCCCAGGCAACGACCAACCGGGTGGTGGGGGCAGCGCACTCCAGTGCTCACTGGGTGACCACCTGGGGCCAGCCCGAGCAGGTCGGCGACCAGGCTGAGCCTCACGCCAGCCTCATCGAATCCGTTGCCCGCGTGCCCAAGGCCCTCGTCGGCCATGCGCAGGCGGAGTTCGACCGAGTGGTCGCAGCGACTTGGCCTCGTATCGGAGGCAGAGGTGCGTGCCCTGCGCCAGCAGGTCCAGCGCCTCGAGCGCCACATCGCCGACCTGCGGGGCGAGCGGTGAGCGAGGCCGCGCAGCCGGCCGAGCCGGCCCAGTTGGTCGAGCATGCCCGGATCGCAGCGGTTGAAGCTGAGCTCTCGGGCGCTGAGCGGACCGAGATCGAGCGGACCGAGATCGAGCAGGTCGACGCCGAGTGGTCCGATGCCGAGCAGGCCGTCCAGGCGTCCGGAGACGCACCCCCCACCCCCAGCAGCGCCGACCCGAGGGTCGATGACGCACTGTCGCGGCTGGCTGAGATCGACGACCTCCCGTTGACCGAGCAGGTCGAGGTGTACGCCGACATCCACCGCCGACTGGCCGGCGTCCTGGCCGATCCCGACAGCCAGGCGTAGCCCGCATGGCCCGACGGCGGCTCGATGCCGAGCTGGTCCGCCGCGGCCTGGCCAGGTCCCGCGAGCACGCGCAGCACCTCGTGGCCGACGGTCGGGTCCGCGTAGCCGGCGCGACGGCGACCAAGTCCGCGACGCAGGTCGAGGAGGCCGCTGCGCTCGTCGTCGTGGAGGCCGCGACTGGTCCCGACTACGTCTCCCGAGGAGCCCACAAGCTGATCGGTGCGCTGGACAGGTTCGATCCGTCGGGGCGCATGGTCGCCGGGCGTTGGGTGCTCGACGCCGGGGCGTCGACGGGCGGCTTCACGGACGTGCTGCTGCGCCGCGGTGCGGCCCACGTGGTGGCCGTCGATGTCGGCTACGGGCAGCTGGCCTGGTCCCTGCGCAGTGATGAGCGTGTCACGGTGATGGACCGGACCAACATCCGCGGGCTGACGGTGCAGGACCTGCCTCGCCGCCCGGACCTGGTCGTGGCCGACCTCTCGTTCATCTCGCTGCGGCTGGTCCTCGGGGTGTTCGCCGGGCTCGTGGCCGACGGCGCCGACCTGCTGCTGATGGTCAAGCCCCAGTTCGAGGTGGGCCGGGAGGCCCTCGGCAGTGGCGGCGTCGTCCGTGAGCCCGAGCTGCGCGAGTCCGCAGTCCTGGAGGTGGCGCGGTCTGCATGGGCCGTCGGACTCGGGACTGCCGGGGTGGTGGCCAGCCCGCTACCGGGTCCCAGCGGCAACGTCGAGTACTTTCTTCACCTGCGGGCTGATGCGGGTCCACCCGTTCAGGTGGAGGTCCGCCGCGCAGTGCAGGAGGGTCCGCAGTGACCGGGCCCGCTCCGGAGGAGAATGCCGCCATGATCGATCGAAGGATCCTGCTGGTCACGAACACGCGACGCCAGGAGGCCGTCACTGCAGCCCGTGCGACCGCTGAGGCGCTGCTCGGCCAGGGCATGGGGGTGGCCGCCACCCGTGACGAGTGCGAGGTGCTGGCCGTGCCCGGCGTGGTCCCGGTCGACTCCATGCCCGAGGGTGCCGCGGCAACCGGATGCGAGCTGGTCGTCGTGCTCGGCGGCGACGGGACAGTCCTGCGCGGTGCTGAGCGCGCTCGCGGCACGGGCGTCCCGCTCCTGGGCGTGAACCTCGGGCACGTCGGCTTCCTGGCCGAGCTGGAGCGCGAGGACCTGCAGGAGGTCGTGCAGGCCGTCGTCGCGCCGTGACTACCGCGTCGAGCAGCGCATGACCGTCGACGCGCGGATCCTCGACAAGGGTGTCGAGGTGGTGCACACCTGGGCACTCAACGAGGTCTCCATCGAGAAGGCTCCCGAGGACCGGATGCTGGACCTGATGGTCGAGGTCGACGGACGGCCGTTGTCGCGCTGGCTGTGCGACGGCGTCGTGTGCGCCACCCCCACCGGCTCCACGGCGTACTCGTTCTCCGCGGGAGGCCCGATCGTCTGGCCCGAGGTCGAGGCCCTGCTGCTGGTGCCGCTGAGCGCGCACGCGCTGTTCGCTCGGCCCCTGGTCACAGCGCCGACCACCCGCATCGTGATCGAGAGCGTCGCCCCGGAGAAGCAGGGCGTGCTCTGGGCCGATGGACGCAGATCGTTCCCGTTGCCGCACAACGCGCGCATCGAGGTCAGCCGGCACCCCGAGCCCGTGTCCTTCGCACGTCTTCGCGATGCGCCCTTCACCGACCGGCTGGTCGCCAAGTTCGCGCTGCCGATCCAGGGTTGGCGCGGGACCCCGACGGAGCGTCCGTGATCCACGAGCTGCGGATCACCGGGCTCGGCGTCATCGCGGAGGCCACCTGCAGGTTCGCCCCCGGGTTCACGGCCGTCACCGGGGAGACCGGGGCGGGCAAGACCATGGTCGTCAGCGGGCTCGGCCTGCTCACCGGCGGTCGTGCCGACGCCGGGCTGGTGCGGGTCGGCGAGTCCCAGGCGGCGGTCGAGGGCTGGTTCGACGCACCCGAGGACGCGATCGGCGAGATCGTGACCGAGGCCGGCGGGGTCGTCGACGACGAGGGGCTCACGGCCGCCCGGATCATCGCCACCCGCGGGCGCAGCGTGCTCGGGGGTCGGGGGGTGCCGACAGCCGTGCTCGCGGATGTGGTCGGCCAACTGCTGGTCATCCACGGCCAGCACGACCAGACCCGCATCGGCGGCCGCGCGCTGGCACTGCTCGATGCGTTCGCCGGCGAGGGCACGCAGGAGCTGGCCCGGCGGGTGGGGCATCTGCATTCCGAGCTGCGCAGCCTCGACCGCGAGCTCGGGGACTTGCGCACGACCGAACGGGAGCGCGCCCGGGAGCTCGATGTGCTCGAGTTCTCCCTGGCTGAGATCGCGGGGATCGACCCGCAGCCCGACGAGGACCTGCTTCTGGCCGCCGAGGCTGAGCGCCTCGCGAACGCCGATGACCTCGTGGGGGCGGCGCGGACCGCCCGCGAGGCGATCACCTCCGATGCCGACCTCGACGGTTCCGCCGATGCGATGGGGCTCCTGAGCGCCGCCCGACGTGCCCTTGAGTCCGCGGCCGCACACGACCCCGACCTCGCGGCGCCCGCTGCGGCGATCCGCTCGGCAATGGCACAGCTCGGGGACGTCGCCGCGGACCTGTCGCAGTATGCCGACGACATCGATGCTGATCCCCGCCGGCTGGCCACGATCCAGGACCGGCGTGCGGACCTCTCGCGGTTGACCCGCAAGTACGGCTCCAGCATCGCCGAGGTGCTCGAGTGGTCGGCCAACTCAGCGGCCCGCGTGGCCCAGCTGGCAGGCGCCGATGACCGCATCGAGGCGCTCGAGGCACAGGGTCAGGAGCTTCGCGTCCGGGCTGCAGGCCTGTGCGCCGAGCTGAGCGCCGCGCGCCGGTCGGCCGCGGACCGCTTCTCAGCGGAGGTCGGCTCGGAGTTGGCTGCCCTGGCGATGCCCCGAGCCCGCGTGGCGTTCGCGGTCACGACGACCCCGGATCCCGACGGGTTGGTGCTGCCGGCCGTGGGTGGGGATCCGGGCAGTCAGCCGACCCCACTCGGCCCGGTCGCCTTCCGCGCCACGGGCGTCGACGACGTCGTGCTGATGCTCGCGGCCAACCCCGGCGCACCGCTGAGGCCGATCGCGCAGGCGGCGTCCGGGGGTGAGCTCTCCCGGGTGATGCTCGCTGTCCAGGTCGTCCTGGCCGGCGCCGACCCGGTGCCGACGATGGTCTTCGACGAGGTCGATGCCGGAGTCGGCGGCGCGGCGGCGATCGAGGTGGGCCGGCGGCTGCAGGAGCTGAGCACCCGGACCCAGGTGATCGTCGTGACGCACCTGGCACAGGTTGCCGCCTTCGCCGACCGGCAGCTGGTCGTGACGAAGGGCTCCGACGGGTCGGTCACCGAGTCGTCGGTCCAGGTGGTCGAGGGGGAGCAGCGGGTCCGCGAGCTGTCGCGGATGCTCGCCGGGCTGGCCGACTCGGAGGCGGCCGGTGCGCACGCCAGCGAGCTGCTGGAACTCGCCCACAGCGCGTCGCGGCGCGGATAGGCCCGAGCGGCGGTCCGGGCGAGATAGTCTGGTGGCCCATGGGTGCGCCGCAGACGACCAAGCATGTGTTCGTGACCGGAGGCGTCGCCTCCTCCCTCGGGAAGGGCCTGACGGCCTCCTCGCTGGGCAGCCTGCTGAAGGCCCGCGGCCTGCGGGTGACGATGCAGAAGCTGGATCCCTACCTCAACGTGGATCCCGGGACGATGAACCCGTTCCAGCACGGGGAGGTGTTCGTCACCGACGACGGTGCCGAGACCGACCTCGACGTCGGGCACTACGAGCGGTTCCTCGACACCGATCTGCACGGCTCCGCGAACGTCACCACCGGGCAGGTGTACTCCACGGTCATCGCCAAGGAGCGCCGCGGGGAGTACCTCGGCGACACGGTGCAGGTGATCCCGCACATCACCAATGAGATCAAGCGGCGCATCCTGGAGATGGGCGAGCCCGGGGTCGACGTGGTCATCACCGAGGTCGGTGGCACCGTCGGCGACATCGAGAGCCTGCCGTTCCTCGAGTCCGTGCGCCAGATCCGCCACGAGTTGGGCCGGGACAACACCTTCGTCCTGCACGTCTCCCTACTGCCCTACATCGGGCCCTCTGGCGAGCTCAAGACGAAGCCGACCCAGCACTCCGTGGCCGCACTTCGCTCCATCGGTCTCCAGCCCGACGCCATCGTGCTGCGCGCCGACCGGCCCGTTCCCGACGGGATCAAGCGCAAGGTCTCGCTGATGTGCGACGTCGATGACGAGGCCGTGGTGGCCGCGGTCGACGCGCCCTCGATCTACGACATCCCCAAGGTGCTGCACACCGAGGGCCTCGACGCCTACGTGGTGCGCCGCCTGGGGCTGCCCTTCCGCGACGTGGACTGGACCAAGTGGGGCGAGCTGCTGCGGCGGGTGCACTCCCCGGCCCACGAGGTCACGGTTGCCCTGGTCGGCAAGTACGTCGACCTCCCCGACGCCTACCTGTCGGTGACCGAGGCGCTGCGCGCAGGCGGCTTCGCCAACGACTCGCGGGTCAACATCCGCTGGGTCGCCTCCGATGACTGCTCCACGCCGGCCGGTGCGCAGAAGGCCCTCGGCGGGGTGGACGCCGTGTGCGTCCCCGGGGGGTTCGGCGTCCGCGGGATCGAGGGCAAGCTCGGGGCGCTGACCTGGGCCCGCGAGTCCGGAACGCCGACCCTGGGCCTGTGCCTGGGCCTGCAGTGCATGGTGATCGAGGCGGCCCGAAGCCTGGCTGGGCTGCCCGAGGCGAACTCGCTGGAGTTCGACGAGAAGACCCCCGACCCGGTCGTGGCCACCATGGCCGACCAGCTCGACGTCGTCAGCGGCGAGCGCGACATGGGCGGCACGATGCGCCTGGGCCTCTACCCGGCGGTCCTGACGGAGGGCAGCGTCGTGGCGCAGGCCTACGGGACGACACACGTCGACGAGCGACACCGGCACCGCTACGAGGTCAACAACGCCTACCGCGCGCAACTGGCCGAAGCGGGCCTGGTGTTCTCGGGGACCTCCCCGGATGGCCACCTCGTGGAGTTCGTCGAGCTCCCTCGGGAGGTGCATCCGTACTACGTGGGCACCCAGGCGCACCCGGAGTTCCGGTCCCGGCCCACGCGTGGGCATCCGCTGTTCGTGGGGCTGATCGCCGCGGCCCTCGCGCGGCGGACCGCCGGATGACCGACGCGAGTCACGACCTGCCCCTGGCCGACGTGCCGCACCGCTACCCGGTGCTGGCCGAGGAGCACAGGTTCGAGGGCGCCAAGTGGTCGGTCTGGTCCGAGACCGTCGACATCGACGGGGATGTCGTGGTCCGCGACGTCCTTCGCCACCCCGGCGCGGTGGCCGTCGCCGCGGTGGATGACCAGGGTCGCCTGCTGCTGATCCGCCAGTACCGGCACCCGGTTGCTGCGTACATGTGGGAGATCCCCGCCGGCCTGCTCGACAAGCCCGGGGAGGATCTCGTCGAGTGTGCCAAGCGCGAGCTGGCCGAGGAGGCCGGGGTCACCGCGACGCAGTGGAGCACGCTGCTCGAACTGGCCCTGAGCCCCGGTGGAACCAGTGAGCGGATCACGATCTTCCGCGCCACGGGGCTGACCGTGGATCCCGATGCCCGCCCGCATACCGGTGAGGCTGAGGAGCGCGAACTGCCCCAGCTCTGGGTTACGCTTTCCGAAGCAGTCGAGCGCTGTCTCGACGGATCCATCACCAATGCAACGGCAGTTGCTGCGGTTCTGGCACTCGCGGCCCTAGATGGGTGAGGATTCCGTCGTCCGAGGCGTCGCGCGGCGTTGATTGTCAGGGGCATCCCTGTGGGGCATGCTCGCATCCGGTGGTCAGGAGAGGACGGCACAGATGAAGGTCGGCATCCCCAGCGAGGTCAAGAACAACGAGTTCCGGGTCGCGATCACGCCGGCCGGCGTCAACGAGCTCCGGCTGCATGATCATGTCGTGTACGTCCAGCGTGACGCGGGCCTCGGGTCCTCGATCACCAACGAGGAGTACATCGCTGCGGGGGCGACCATCCTGGACACCGCCGACGAGGTGTGGGCCACCGCTGAGCTGATCCTCAAGGTCAAGGAGCCCATCGCCGAGGAGTACCACCGGATGCGTTCCGGGCAGACGCTGTTCACCTACCTGCACCTGGCCGCCTCGCGCGAGTGCACCGATGCCCTGATCGACTCGGGCATCACGGCCATCGCCTACGAGACCGTCGAGCTGCCCGACCGCTCGCTGCCCCTGCTGGCCCCGATGTCGGAGGTCGCCGGTCGCCTGGCCCCACAGGTCGGTGCCCACGCCCTCATGCGGGCCTATGGCGGTCGCGGCACCCTCATGGGTGGCGTCTCCGGTGTCTACGCCGCAAAGGTTGTCGTCCTGGGTGCCGGCGTGGCCGGCATGAATGCGGCGACGATCGCCCTGGGCATGCAGGCCGAGGTGCTGCTGCTCGACCTGAACATCGCCCGCCTACGGGCCGCCGACGCGGTCTACCACGGACACATGCAGACCATCGCGTCCAACCGCTACGAGGTTGAGCGGGCCTGCCTCGACGCGGACATGGTGATCGGCGCGGTGCTGGTCCCGGGGGCCAAGGCGCCCAAGCTGGTCAGCAACGAGCTGGTCTCGCGGATGAAGCCCGGCTCGGTCCTCGTCGACATCGCCATCGACCAGGGCGGCTGCTTCGAGGACTCCCGTCCGACGACGCACGCCGACCCGACCTACCGGATCCACGACTCGGTGTTCTACTGCGTGGCCAACATGCCCGGTGCGGTCCCGCACACCTCCACCTACGCACTGACCAACGTCACGCTGCCCTACGCCGTCGAGTTGGCCAACAAGGGCTGGAAGCAGGCGTGCCTTGATGACCACCCGCTGGCACTGGGCCTGAACGTGCACGAGGGGCAGGTCGTCTACGGCGCGGTGGCCCACGAGTTCGGCATGGAGCACCGGACCCTGGAGTCGGTCCTCGCCTAGTGCCCGAGTCCAGGACCGCCGGGACGGTCACCCGACCGAGCGCCCTCGCGCGCTCGGCACAGGTCTATCAGGACCACCTGACGGTGGAGCGTGGCCTGGCGCCGAACTCCCTGGCCGCGTACGGCCGCGACCTGCGCCGGTACCTGGAGTTCTGCGCGATCCGCGGGATCACCTCCGCCGACCAGGTGACCGAGTCCGACCTCGGTGACTTCCTGGCATGGCTGCGCCAGGGCAGTGCCGGGCACGCTCCGCTGGCTGCCGCCAGCGCCGCCCGCACGCTGGTCGCGGTCCGTGGGTTCCACCGGTTCGCCGTCCAGGAGGGGATCAGCACCACCGACCCCGGTCGGGAGGTCAAGCCGCCGACCGCGGCCAAGCGCCTGCCCAAGGCGCTGACGGTGCAGGAGGTCGAGGCGATCCTGACGGTCACTGGAGGAGCGGCCGCTGGGCCGTTGGGGTTGCGCGACCGCGCCCTGCTGGAGTTCCTCTACGGCACCGGCGCCCGAATCAGCGAGGCTGTGGGCCTGGACGTCGACACGCTCGACGTGGACAACGGGGTGGCGCACCTGCACGGCAAGGGCGGCAAGCAGCGACTGGTACCCATCGGCAGCAAGGGCCGCGAGGCGCTGTCGGCGTACCTGGTGCGGGCTCGCCCCGGGTTGCTCGTCGGCGCCCAGCCCGCGGTGTTCCTCAACGCCCGCGGCGGTCGGCTCTCGCGCCAGAGCGCGTGGACGATCCTGCGATCCGCTGCTGAACGGGCTGGCGTGACTGCCGAGGTCTCACCGCACACGATGCGGCACTCGTTCGCCACCCACCTGCTCGACGGCGGCGCGGACGTCCGGGTCGTCCAGGAGCTGCTCGGCCATGCCTCGGTCACGACGACGCAGGTGTACACGAAGGTCACCGTCGAGCACCTGCGCGAGGTCTACGCCCTGGCCCACCCCCGAGCCCGCGGCTGAGCCGTCGTTGGGGCGCCCCGAGCGCCCCCAGCCCCCAGGTGGTCCGGATTTCGGACCGTTCACGGTCGCAGATCCGGACGGACCCAGGATCGGTCCGCGCGATAGTGGACCCATCGGGGGTTGGGGCGTCAGGTGTGGGGTCCATTAGGCTGGGGCCGCTTCACCACCCAGGGAGGTCCGCGCATGGCGGCAGCACGCAGGCCCAGCGACGGCGTGGGCCCGACCGGCCGGCCGCTGCCTGAGTTCGGTGTGCCCGGTCCCCGCACCACCACCGGGCCGGCGGACATCATCGCCCTGTGCAACCAGAAGGGTGGGGTCGGCAAGACCACCACCACGATCAACCTGGGCGCAGCACTTGCCGAGTACGGACGGCGCGTACTGCTCGTGGACTTCGACCCCCAGGGAGCGCTCGGAGCCGGCGTCGGGATCCATCCGCACACCCTCGAGCACACGATCTACGACGTGATGATCACCGGCGACGCGACCGCCCGCGAGGTCATCCGACCCACGGCCGTTCCCGGCATGGACCTGATGCCGGCGAACATCGACCTGTCCGGGGCGGAGCTGCTGCTCGTCTCCGAGGTGGGCCGCGAGCAGTCGCTGATGCGGGCGCTGCGCCCGATCCGCAACGACTACGACGTGATCCTCATCGACTGCCAGCCCTCGTTGGGCCTGCTCACGGTCAACGCCCTGACCGCGGCGCAGTGGGTGATGATCCCGCTGGAATGCGAGTACTTCTCCCTGCGGGGGGTCGCGCTGCTCCAGGACACGATCCGCAAGATCCAGGAGCGCACCAACCCCGACCTCGAGCTCCTCGGCGTGCTGCCCACGATGTTCGACCGGACCGTGCACGCCCGGGACGTGCTGGGACGCGTGGTGGAGGCCTTCGGTGACAAGGTGTTCCACACCGTGATCAGCCGGACGGTGAAGTTCCCGGAGACCTCCGTGGCCGGGGTCCCCATCACGGTCTACGCCCCGACCAGCGCCCCTGCGGACGCCTACCGCCAGCTGGCCCGTGAGGTGCTGGCCCGCATCGACCCGGCGAGCATCGGCCCCGTTGCCGCGGACCCGGCCGGGACCGACGACGAGGGGCCCGCCGCCGAGCAGTTGGCTCTCGGATGAGCCGCGGTACGCAGTGGTGACGCCCGACGTGGAATTGACGTCGGAGGCTGAGATGGTGGGGTCGTCGGCCGAGGGATTCGCTGGGGGCCACGTCGTCGATCCGGACGGGATCGAGGCCGCACCCAAGGGATTCGCCGTCCGGGTCGGCGGGTTCGAGGGGCCGTTCGACCTGCTCCTGAGCCTGATCGCCCGGCATCGGATCGAGGTCACGGACCTCGCCCTGCACGTGGTCACCGATGACTTCATCGCCCACGTCCGCGCCCAAGGTGTCGAATGGGACCTGGACGAGGCCACCTCGTTCCTGGTGATCGCCGCCACCCTGCTGGACCTGAAGGCTGCACGTCTGCTGCCCGACGGATCGGTGGAGGACGAGGAGGACCTCGCCCTGCTCGAGGCACGCGACCTGTTGTTCGCGAGGCTCCTGCAGTACCGGGCGTTCAAGGAGGTCGCAGCCCTTCTCGACGGGATGCTCAGCGACGCCGCCACCCGACGACCCCGCGAGGCCGCGCTCGAGCCCTGGCTGGCCGAGCTCCTGCCCGAGGTGCTGATCGGCCTCGGGCCGGTCGAGTTCGCCGCCATCGCCGAGGCGGCATTCGAGCCCCGCCCGCCGGATCCGGGCATCTCGACCACGCACATCCACGCCCCCGCTGTCAGCGTCCGCGAGCAGGCCGCGATCCTCGTGGAACGGCTGCGCCGTCGCGGCGTCTCCACGTTCCGCGCCCTGACCGACGATGCCCCCAACACGCTGGTGGTGATCGGGCGCTTCCTGGCCCTGTTGGAGCTCTACCGCGATGGCGTGGTGACCTTCGAGCAGGCCGCTGCCCTCGGCGACCTGAGCGTGCGCTGGGTCGGCCCCGACGATGACGCCGAGGCGGCTGTGATCGCAGAGCGCGCGGTCACCGATGAGTTCAGGGGAGTCGTCGGCACGACGGACGCCCGATCCGAGGAGGAACAGTGACCGAGCTCGACGAGGCTGAGCACGACACCGGGGTGGATCCGGGTGATGAGGCGCGCGACGAGACGCGCGATGAGGGGCCTGACGCCCTCGACGAGGGGTCCGACGACGCCCTGCTGGCCGATGCCCTGGGCGCCCCGACGCTGGAGGCCGCGGTGGAGGCCGTGCTGCTGCTCGCTGATGAGCCGATGGACATGCTCACACTGGCCACCATCGTGCGCCGCCCTGCCGATCAGGTGGAGGCGGTCGTGCGCGGGCTCTCGGCCCAGTACACCGAGGACGGTCGTGGATTCGACCTGCGCGAGGTGGGCGGCGGCTGGCGGTTCTACACCCGGGGTGACTGCGCCGAGGTCGTCAGCCGCTACGTCGTGGACGGCCAGCAGGCCCGCCTGACCCAGGCCGCACTCGAGACCATGGCCATCATCGCCTACCGGCAGCCGATCTCCCGCGGGCGGATCAGCGCGGTGCGCGGCGTGAACGTCGACGGGGTCGTCCGCACCCTGATCACCCGTGGTCTGGTCGAGGAGGCCGGTGTGGAGCCGGGGGGGCATGCCACGATGCTGCGCACGACGCCGTACTTCCTCGAACGCCTGGGCATCGCCAGCCTGTCGGAGCTGCCACCTCTTGCCGACCATGTCCCGACGTACGCCGAGATCGGCGACCTGGTGGACCTGCCATGAGCCCGCGTGACGACACGCCCAGCGAGGGCGTCCGCCTGCAGAAGGTCCTGGCCGCAGCGGGCCTGGGGAGTCGGCGTGCGTGTGAGGTCCTGATCGAGCAGGGTCGGGTCGAGGTCGACGGCAAGGTCGTGCGCGGGCAGGGCATGCGGGTCGATCCGCAGACCGCCGTCGTGCGGGTGGACGGCCAGCGGGTGCCGACAGCGGCGGGCACGGTCGTTGTGGCGGTCAACAAGCCCCGCGGCCTGCTGTCGACGATGTCCGATGATCGCGGGCGTCCCTGCCTGGGTGACCTCGTGGCCGACCGCTCCGAGCGGCTGTTCCACGTCGGTCGGCTGGACGCGGACACCGAGGGCCTGATCCTGCTCACCAACGACGGCGAGCTGGCCAACCGGCTCGCGCACCCGTCCTACGGCGTGGCCAAGACGTACCTGGCCACGGTCGCCGCGCCGCTGCCCCGCGGCGTGGGGCGCCAGCTCACGACGGGCATCGAGCTGGAGGACGGTCCGGTCCGGGCGGACTCGTTCAAGGTGGTGCAGAGCCTGCCCGGCCAGGTCCTGATCGAGATCGTCCTGCACGAGGGCCGCAACCACATCGTGCGGCGCATGTTCGAGGCCGTGGGCCATCCGGTGCTGTCCCTGGTGCGTACGCGGATCGGTCCGATCGTGCTGGGCCAGCAGCGCCCCGGGACGGTCCGGGTGGTCTCGGGCGCGGAGGAGCGGGCGCTCTACACCGAGGTGGGGTTGTAGGCGGTCGACTCCTCGCGCCCGCCTCCCGGGCCGGGTCCCCGTCCGGTCCAGGTGTCCATCGTCGTGGTCCCGCCGAAGAACCCGTTGACGGCGTTGAAGGCCCGGTGCGGCAGGACGCCGCGAAGCACGGGGGCGACCTTCACCAGCCACGGGGTGCGCACGTATCCGCGGTCGTGCAGCACGCCCCGGACCACGGCCTCGGCGACGTCGTCGGGCGTCAGGACGCTCGTCAGGCGCAACGGGCGAGCGCCCTCGAACAGCCCGGTCGACACGACTCCCGGGCACACCGTCGTGACGTGGACGTGCCTGTGGCCCTGCTTGGACAGCTCCAGCTCGATGGACTCGGAGAAGCCGATGACGCCCCACTTGCTCGCCCCGTAGGTCGAGCCACCGGGCGCACCGCCGTAGCCGGCCAGGCTCGCGATGGTGACCAGGTGGGCGTCGGGGCGGGCGATGAGGTCCGGCAGGAAGGCGTGCGTGAGGATCACTGGACCAAGCAGGTTCACCCCGAGGGTGGTCAGGTGCTGCTCGAGCGGGACGTCGAGGAAGTAGCCTCCGAACACGATTCCGGCGTTGTTCACCAGGACGTCGATCGGACCGCCGTCGGCGTTGATGCGGTCCCGCGCGCGGGCCACGTCCTCGGGGTCGGTGACATCGAGTCGGTACTCGCCGACCTCCACGCCTGCGTCCCGCAGGCGTTCCGCGGCCTGGGCCAGCAGGGGCTCGTTGATGTCGGTGAGCACCAGGCGGGCTCCCTGCGCGCCGAACTGCTGCGCCATCGCATAGCCGATCCCGGAGGCGCCTCCGGTGATGAGCACGCGCGTGTCCTTGAGGGTTCGCATGATGACCTCTCGCTCGCCAGTGGCGACCTTGCTGTGCCGCCGGATCCACGCTACCGGGGCTGACCGGCTCGAGGCCGCCCGGTCGCCCCCGAGGGCCGGCCCCGTCTCGGTTGCCCGCCGGGGGCTCCTGGTCGTGTCCCATGGGCGCCTCGACCGGCGTCGCGCCGGGGACCGTTAGGCTGGGCGCCGACGATCCTGGGGAGGCGAGATGGCCGTGCGGGCTGTGCGTGGGGCGACTCACCTGAGCGCCGACGATGCCGAGGAGATGCGCGAGGCCGTGGTCGAGCTCGTGACCGAGATGCTCGCGCGCAATGCGCTGGGCACCGACGACCTGATCTCCGTGCTCTTCACCGCGACGCCGGATCTCGTGTCGGCATTCCCGGCGGGCGCGGCCCGATCTCTGGACATCGGGGACGTCCCGCTCATCTGCGCCCAGGAGATCGACGTCGCCGGCGCGATGCAGCGGGTCGTGCGGGTGATGGCGCACGTCGAGTGCGACCTGCCGCGCGACGAGGTCACGCACGTGTACCTGCGCGGCGCCGAGGCCCTGCGCACGGACCTGGCCCAGTGAGCGGGCTGCCCGAGCCGGTGCTGATCGTGGGCACCGGGCTCATCGGAACGTCCCTCGCGCTGTCCCTGCGCCGACGGGGCGTGGTGGTCTGGCTGGGGGATCGCGACCCGGATGCGGTCGAGGTGGCTGTTTCACGGGGCGCCGGGGAGCCATTCCCCGTGGACTTCGGAGGCGAGTCAGGCGCACCCGAGCCCGGGCTGGTCGTCGTGGCCGTTCCGCCGGCTGTGACCGCCTCAGCCGTCGCCGACGCGCTACGCCGATTCCCTGGGGCTGTCGTCACGGATGTTGCCTCGGTCAAGGTGCCGATCCACCGGGCACTGGTCGCTGCCGGGGTGGACGCCTCCCGCTATGTCGGAGGCCACCCCATGGCCGGGCGTGAGGTGTCCGGACCGGCCGCGGCTCGGGCGGACCTCATCGACGACCGGCCGTGGGTGATCACGCCGCACCCCGATGCCGACGGGCTGCCGTCGACGCCGTTCAGGAGCTGGCGCTGTCCGCTCGTGCCCTACCGATCGTGATGCCCGCCGCGGAGCATGACCGCGCTGTGGCCGTGATCTCGCACACGCCGCAGATCCTGTCGTCGCTGCTGGCCGCGCGCCTTCTGGACTCGTCGGACACCGTGGTGTCGATCGCCGGACAGGGCCTGCGGGACATGACCCGGATCGCCGCCTCCGACGCCGACCTGTGGGTCGAGATCCTGTCGGCCAACGCGACCCCGGTCGCTGCCGTCCTGGGGGCTCTGCGGGCGGACCTCGACGCGCTGCTCCACGCCCTGGGCAGCATCGATCAGGGCGGCGAGGACGTGCTGGCTGAGACGCTGAGACGCGGCAATGCGGGCCGCGACCGCGTGCCGGGCAAGCACGGTGCACGTCCGTCGCCCACGGCTGTGGTGCCGGTTGCGGTGCCCGACCAGCCCGGTGAGCTCGGCCGGCTGTTCGCCGCCGTCGCCGAGGCCGGGTACTCCGTCGAGGACGTGCGGATCGAGCATGTGCTCGGCCGCCCCACCGGCGTCGTGGAGATCACGGTCGGTGAGGTGTCGGCCGGGCCCCTCGCGCAGGCGCTCGGTGCGCAGGGCTGGGACGTGCGGGCCTGACCCGACGCGAACCCGAAGTTGCATGACGTCGAACACATGGTCGCGTACTGTTTCGTCGCCCGGGGGGACTGGCGGTGCACGTGAACCGCCCACGGAGCCACGCAGGGTGCGTGCCTCGCAACCCCCGGAGAGGGAGTGCACATGAAGACCTCGAAGCTGATGGCTGCGATCGCGGCCGTGCTTCTCATCCCGACGCTGGCCGCGTGCAGCTCGGACTCGACCAGCACGACGACCACGCCGGCCGCATCCGAGGCGCCGGCCGCGGGCCAGGGCACGGCGCCGCTGCCCACCGGTGGCGCGGAACTGGCCAACACGAAGTGGAAGCTCAGCGGTGCTGCGTACGACACGGCCGTCACCGAGGCGAGCGGCATCACCCTCGACTTCGCGGCGGCTGACGCAAGCGGCAACGGCGGCGTGAACACCTACAACGCCAGCTACACCTCAGCCACCGACGGGTCGCTGACGTTCGGTCCGATCGCCTCCACGAAGATGGCCGGCGACCAAGCTGCGATGGACGCCGAGGCCAAGTACCTCGAGGCGCTGCAGAGCGTGACCGCCTACTCGGTGAACGCCGAGGGGCTCCTGGACCTCTTCGCCGGACCGGACCAGATCCTCACGTTCGTCAGCGGCGGCTGAGCAGGCGTTCGACCGGAACCTCGAGGGCCGGTGCTCGGGGCAACCCCGGGCGCCGGCCCTTGTCCGTTCGCTCGGGCGCGCTGGCCACTAGGGTGAGCGGTCGTGGACATCAGTCGTGCGGTCGTAGCCATCGATGGGCCCTCGGGCAGCGGCAAGTCGAGCACCAGCCGGGGCGTCGCCCGTGCGCTGGGCCTGGACTACCTCGACACGGGTGCGATGTACCGGGCGATGGCCTGGTTCATGCTCGACCGCGGAGTCGACGTCGCCGATCCACCGGCCGTCGTGGCGCTGGCCGATCAGCCAATCCTCGTCTCGACAACAGACCCGCAGGCCCCCACGATCTCCGTGGATGGCGTCGATGTGAGCGAGTCGATCCGCGGGGAGGCCGTCACCGGCGCCGTGAGCCCGGTGGCCGCCGTGCCCGAGGTCCGGGCTCGCCTCGTCGCGCTGCAGCGCGCAGCGGTGGCCGCCTCGCTCGCCTCCGGGCGGGGGATCGTCGTCGAGGGCCGGGACATCGGCACCGTCGTGCTGCCCGATGCGACCGCCAAGATCTTCCTCACCGCCGACCCCGAGGCCCGTGCGGCCCGTCGGGCGCTCGAGGACGCGGGTCGCTCCGGTGGAGGTTCCGCTCCAGCCGGTGGTGACATCGCCGCGACGGCCGCCTCGTTGGCACAGCGTGACGCCATCGACTCCGGGCGCGCGGTGTCCCCGCTCCGTCGCGCGGACGGTGCGTCCCAGGTCGACGGCACGTACCTGACACTCGACGAGGTGATCGCGGCCATCGTGGGCATCGTGGAGGAGGCCTGCGCAGCGAGCTGACCGCGCCCCTCCTCGGCCGGCCGGCACCCCGGGATCGCGTCGGGTCTGCTGGGTGCTGCGCGGGATCGCGTCGGATCTCGACGAACGCGATCAACGAGAACCCGACGCGATCAGTTGGGCGGGGCTGGGCTGGGCGGGGTGGGTGGGTTGGGCGGCTGGGGGTGTGGGCTTGCTCAACTACCCTTGTGTCATGAGTGACACGCCTGGCCAGGACCCATCCGACCCCGAATCCGGGGAGTGGGTGTCGCTGGGGGACGTCGATCCGACCGCCGGCGACGGCACCTTCTCCGTCGATGAGGCTGCGTGGGAGTTCGACGAGGAGGCTGAGCGCGCCGCCCTGGCCGCCGCAGCGGAGGAGTTCGGCGTCGAGCTCGACGAGGACGACCTGGCCGAGGCCGGTGGGCATGGCCTGCCTGTGGTCGCGATCATCGGGCGCCCCAACGTCGGCAAGTCCACGCTCGTGAACCGGATCCTCGGGCGACGTGAGGCGGTCGTCCAGGACATCCCGGGCGTGACGCGCGACCGGGTCGCCTACGACGCCGATTGGTCGGGGCGGCGGTTCGTGCTGCTGGACACCGGCGGCTGGGACCCGGACGCCAGTGGGCTCGCGGCGCGGATCTCCGACCAGGCTGAGCGCGCGGTTGCGATCGCCGACGTGGTCATCCTGGTGGTCGACACGTCGGTCGGGGCCACGGATGCTGAGGAGGCCGTGATCAAGGTACTGCGGCGCGCGGGCAAGCCCGTGGTGCTCGCGGCCAACAAGGTCGACGACGAGCGTGCTGAGGCAGATGCCGCGATGCTGTGGTCACTGGGGCTCGGGCAGCCGTACGCGGTGTCCGCGCTGCATGGCCGGGGGAGTGGTGACCTGCTGGACGCGGTGCTCGAGGTGCTGCCCGAGCAGGGCGCTGGGCGTTCGCACGACACCGGCCCCCGCCGGGTTGCGCTGGTCGGCAAGCCGAACGTGGGCAAGTCCTCACTGCTCAACAAGCTCGCGGGGCAGGAGCGGGCTGTGGTGTCCGAGGTCGCCGGGACGACTGTTGACCCCGTCGATGAGATCGTTGTCCTGCGTGACCGTGAGTGGCTCTTCGTGGACACGGCCGGGATCCGCCGCCGCGTCCGGGTGGCCAGCGGCCATGAGTACTACGCCTCCCTGCGCACGCATGCGGCCTTGGAGAAGGCCGAGGTGGCCGTCGTCCTGGTTGACGGTGGCGAGCCGATGAGCGAGCAGGACCTGCGGATCACCTCGATGGTGGTCGAGGCCGGTCGCGCCCTGGTGCTGGCCATCAACAAGTGGGACCTCGTCGACGAGGAGCGCCGCCGCTACCTCGAGCGCGAGATCGAGCGCGACCTGGCTCCCATCGCCTGGGCCCCTCGGGTCAACGTCTCGGCGTTGACCGGGCGTTCGGTCGACAAATTCGTCCCGGCCATCGACGCGGCGCTGGCGGGCTGGGAGACCCGGGTGTCCACCGGTCGGCTCAACCAGTTCCTCAAGGAGCTGGTGGCCGCGCATCCGCACCCGCTGCGTGGGGGCAAGCAGCCGCGCATCCTCTTCGGCACCCAGGCCGCGACCCGGCCACCGACGTTCGTGCTGTTCACCACGGGGTTCCTCGAGGCGGGTTACCGTCGGTTCGTGGAGCGGCGCCTGCGCGAGGAGTTCGGCTTCGTCGGCACACCGATCCGCATCAACCTGCGGATCCGCGAGAAGCGCGGCGCGGGGCGGTAGACGGCGCAGTCGGCACCCTCGGTGGTCAGACCTCCTTGGGCACCTTGCCGAAGAGCGTGAACAGCGTGCACATGACACGGTGGCCGCCGTCCGAGGTGGGTCCGAACATGAGTGGGCACCCTCCGTCGATCACTGTGACCCCGTTCTGCCGACCCAACTCCGTGGCGGGCTCGGAGACGCTGCCCGCGCCGAACGAGCGGTGCATCCAGACGTGGGTGATGCCCAGGTCGATGGCCTCCCGCATGGTGGCCTCGGCGCGCTCGGGGCGGGTGCCGATGACCACGGCCTCGACCCCATCGGGGATCGAGCGCAGGTCCGGGTAGGTGGCGTCGCCCTCGGCGGTCGGCTCGTTGGGGTTGACGGCGAAGACCTCGTACCCGCGATCGCGCATGCGGACGTAGACGGCGTTGCTGCCGTGGCCCTTGGGGTTGGCTGACACGCCAGTCACAGCTACGCGCCTGAGGGCGAGGAACTCGGTGGCAGCGTCCTTGGTGAGCGTCATTCTTCGTGGCTCCCTGGGAGATGGCGCCGGCGATCGGCGCCGCTCACCACGCTAGGCCGCGATACAGGCCCGCGGAACGGCCGATGGTCCCGAAGTCTGTGCCCGCGTCGCCCTGCGATTTCGGGTCGGCCATCGGCTGGGATATCCTTGCCGGGCCCCGCGAGGGGAGTTCGGGCTGTAGCGCAGCTTGGTAGCGCACTTGACTGGGGGTCAAGGGGTCGTGGGTTCGAATCCCGCCAGCCCGACCAGTATCACCGCAGGTCGCAGGCCAGTTCCGGGAAGCCGGGGCTGGCCTTCGCGGTGCCTGGGTGCCTCACGGGGTGCCCGACTCTTGGGCAGATCATGCTGCCTCCGGGGGCAACCGATCGTTCGGTGGGTCAATCGGTCGGGTCCTGCGTCCGCGGCCCAGGTCCCTGACCGTCGTCATCTGGCCCCCTCCGCCCCCCGACTATGCGCTCGCGCAGGAGCACCTGCTCGGCCGGATTGCTGGTCAGCGTGAGCCCGACCCGGTCAGCGTCGCGCGCCTCGGCGTCACGGCCGATCCGGCGCAGCAGCTCGGCCCGGGTCGCGTGCCACGGTGCGTACGAACCCAGACGGCCGCCGAGGACGTCGACCTCCACCAACGCCTGCTCGGGGCCGAACACCTCCGCGCTGGCGATCGCCCGGTTCAGTCGCGTGACTGGCGAGGGATCCAGGTGCAGCAGCATGTCGTAGAGGATCACGATCTGAAGCCAGTCGGTCTCCGGCCAGGTTGGAGCCTCGCAGTGCACCGCAGCGATCGCCGCCTGTAGCTGGAACCGACCGGCGTGTCCGCCGCCCAAGGCTGCTGCCCGTTCGATGAGGCCCACGGCGCGAGTGATGTCGGCGGTGCGGTACAGCGACCTGTCCTGCTCGGGCAGGCGAACCAGCCGTCCACCGGATGTGCGGGCCTCACGCCGGGCGTCCTGCAGGGTCATGAGCGCCAGCAGGCCGAGCGCCTCGGGCTCCTGGGGGAACGCGGCAGCGATGAGCGTGGCCAGCCAGATCGCATCGGCGGCCAGGGCGCGATCGTCCATCGCGGGGCCGCTGGAGGTGAGGTACCCCTCGTTGTACATCAGCGCGCACACCGAGAGTACGTCGCCGAGCCGCGCGGGAAGATCCTCGACCTCGGGGACCCGCAGGCTGATGCCGGCACTGACGATCTTTCTCTTCGCACGGCTGATCCGCTGGCCGATGGTGGGCGCGGGGGTGAGGAACGCCCGCGCGATCTGTTCGGTCGTCAGGCCGACCACCGCGCGCAGGGTCAACGGCAGTCGGGACTCCACCGGCAGCGCGGGGTGGCACGCTGCGAACAGCATGGGGATGCGCTCATCGGCGTGCGCAATGCCTCGGGGGGCAGTGGCGGCCGACGCCGGCGGCGCCAGGCTCAGACTCGCACCGTGCGGTGGTCCAGCCCAGTCCGGTACGTCGGGTGCGTCGAACTGCCCGGACGCCCAGGTCGGGTCAGCCCCGAGCCGATCGAGCAGTCGCTGGGTCCGCTCCCGGCTGCGGAGCCGGTCGATCGCGTTCCGGTGCGCCGCCGTTGCCAGCCACCCGGCCGGGTTGCGCGGGACGCCCGCCACCGGCCAGGTGGCCCACGCGTCGGCGACAGCTTCGGCGACCGCGTCTTCCGCGGTGTCGAAGTCGACCACGCGGGCCAGCCGGGCGACCAGCCGGCCCGCGTCCGAGCGGATGACCCGCTCGAGGTCGGGCTGTGCGTCCACCGGGGCCTACTCCATATGCCCGGAATGGTCGACGAGGGGACGGATCTCCACGGCGACGCCGGGGAGCCTCAACGACGGCCAGGTCCTGGCCAGGGCAATGGCCGCATCCAGATCGGGCACGTCGATGACGCTGAACCCACCAATGACCTCCTTGGCCTCGCTGAACGGGCCGTCGACGACGACCGAGCCGGCCTCGCCGCGTACCGTCGTGGCGGTGTCCACGGCCTGCAGCTCAGCACCCATATCGGTGATCACTGCGGCATTGCGCTCGAACCATCCGAAGATCTCGCCGTACACGGCCCCGGCCTGCGCCGGTTCGAGGGTGGCGTCGTCCTCGGGCCGTGAGGTGTACATCAGGACGTACTTCATGGGTCTTCCTCTCGCAGGGGCGGCGGGGGTGCCGCTACCAGTGTGTCGCGCGAGGTGACCCAGTTTCGACAGGTGAGCCAGATGGATGTGCCCCTCAGCACCGCAGCGGGAACCCCATCCAGAGCGGGTCACCTCCGAGCCGACCGGCCCGTGGTCACCCAGGATTCGGGTCGGCCTCGCGGCCGGCAGTGATGCGCCGTTCGAGCTCGTCGCGACCCATGTTTCCCGGCGCCCGCATCAGGGCTGCCTCGACCGCCTCGTCGAGGGGCAGCTCATCGAAGCGTCGGAACCTGTCGGTCACGGTCTCAGCGGCTTCGGTCCAACGCGAGGTGGCCGCCTCGGTGGCCGCCCTGTCATCCTGCCGACGCCAACTGATGCCCACGGTGCTCCCCTCTCCACATCTCTGGGAAGATACGCGGCGCGGCAGGACAGGGCAAGGCATGTGCCGCGTGTGTCCCCCCGAGTGTCCACCGGGCTATTGCCGGAACGATCCGGCGATTCAGAGGGCCTCGACGACCACGTCGAGCCGGGACGCTGCGAGCTGTCGCCCACCCTCGGCCGCGACCACCGGCTCGACGCGGAACCCGACCGCGCGGATGGCGTCGACCAGCTCGTCGATGCTCTCGGGGACGGCGTCGGACTCCGCGAGTGCCCGCAGCAGCCGGCCCTTGGTCGCCTTGTTGAAGTGGCTGGCGACCGTCCGCGTATCACCCTGCTCGTGGACGACGCGGATCGCCGCTGTGCGTCCGGGTGGGCCGTTCCAGCTTGCCGCGTAGGTCCCGGAGCGCAGATCCAGGACAAGGCCGTCCCGGGTCGGGCCGGCCAGGGCCTTGCGCAGCGGCTCGCGCCAGAACGAGGCGAGCCGACCCGGGCCGGGCAGGGTCACCGCGCCCGACAGCCGATACGCGGGGATCGGATCGGTCAGGCGTACGGCGCCCCAGAGCCCGGACCACACGAGGACCCAGTCGGTCCAGCCTGGCCCGTGTGGCGGGGTCGGCTGCACCCACGTCCAGGGCGGCGAAGAGCACGCCGGTGTAGATCTGCCAGGCCGGTGCCGTCGGGGCCTTCCGCAGGCCCTTGTTCCGCTGCACCTCGATCGCCTGCCCTGCGCTCAGCCCCAGGACGTCCAGCGCTCCTGCAGGCGTGGACCGGCAGAGGCTCACGAGCGAGCCCAGGACCTTGCGACGCGCCGGGTTCAGAGCGGGCAGGGACAGGGCCGCGAAATCGAGCGTCGGCCCCTCGAGGGGGACGGTCTTGCCCTCGCTGGGCGGCAGGAGGACAAGCACGGGCCCATCCTGTCAGGCGAGCCGGGTGTCCAATCCGACGATCCGGGGCGAGTCGATCATTCGCTGGTCGTGATCAGGTTCGTCGGTCTCGACGATCTGCCATCGCCGATCGAGCAACTCGGCGAGGCTGCGCAGGATCCGCGCATATGTCCACGCTGACTGCGCGTTGGAGTCGAGGTGGTGCAGGCCGGGCTGCGGGTCCGACACCAGGGCCAGCAGGGCGTCGGCGGTGTCGTCCAGGAACGCGCACGCCGGGGATCCACCGTCGGCTGGCCCGCACGACGCCGTCCGCCGCCTGCTGGGCGTCGATGTGAGCCACCATGTTGTTGCCGACCCCATCCGGATCGATCTGGTACCCGAGGCGGGCGACCATCGCGTCGGGGTTGGCCGCCCAGACCGAGTCCTCGCAGCGGATCTTGTAGGAGCCGTAGTCGTCGGTCGCGGTACGTGGCGAGGAGATCGTGTACGGCCCATCGGGGCGCTGCGCGAAGACCATGGTGGTGGAGGTGAAGACGAAGGGGATGCCCCGGCTGCGCGCGTGGCTGGCGAGGAGTCCGGCCCATGACTCGGCGCCGAACGCCGCATGCAGGATCGCGTCTGGGTGCTGGTCGTCGAGGAACTTCTGGCAGGCGGCCGGATCGTCGGGGGAGACGTCCCCGCGCACCCACGGCACCACCTCGTGGCCGACTGCGTGCGACGGCGTTGGCAAAGCGCGGCGCGACCGTGCCGGACATGCCCGTGACCAGGATCCTCACGCGGCGGACGGTAGCACCGGGCCGCGTCGACCGTGTCGGCAGCGACTTGCTCCCGTCGTGACGATCTGCTCCCGGACGAATGGGAGCGGATCGGCGGGACGGGAGCAGATCCCCGGCGCGGCCTGCTCGGGTGTTGCGGGCGGCGCGGCGTCGTCAGCGGAACGACAGGTGGACGTGGTCGTAGTGGTTGGCCGTCGCCGACCCGCGGTCGGACATGCCGCGCCAGCCGTCACCGGCGCGCTGCGTCGTCCAGATCCGCTGGGCGTGGATGACCTCGGTGATGCCCAACGCGGACGCGTTGGCCCGTGCCCAGTCGGCGATCTCCTGGCCGGCTGCACCACTGACCATGACGTCCAGGGCGCGCCCGGACGAGTGGTTGGCCGAGCCTGCGCGGTAGCCGCCGTAGGCGGTCACCTGGGGGAACCGCGCGCAGATCGCACGGTGTGCGGCGATCGCATTGGCACCGATGCCGCCCTCGACGCCGGACCCACTGGCGCAGGGGGCAGTGGACAGGCCACCTGACGCGGAGGCTTCCGGCTTCGACTTGGACAGGAACTCGGCCTTGACCCAGCGCGGCTTGTCCTTGTAGACGATCTGACGGAAGCCGTCCTCGGTCACGTCGGTGATCTTCACCTTGTCGGCAGCATCGAGGACCGTGACGACATCAGCGTCGGCATCCGGAGTCTTGCGAACCTTCAGCGCCACCTCGGTGTAGCGGGAGCCCACGATCTCGGGCTCGGGCTCGGGTGCGGCATCCGCGGCGGGATCGGCCGGGGCGTCGGTGGTCGTCGGCGTCACGTCGGCCGTCGGCACCGGCCCACGGGTGGCCGATCGCGAGGAGCGGACGATCCGTGTGGCAGCCTCCCGGTCGCTGAGCGCGACGGGGTCGGCGCTGAACTCAGCGGGCTGCGCAGTTGCCGCGCCGTACGCGGCGGTTGGAGCACCGTACGCGCCCAGGGCGACGGGGGCGCTCGGCGAGCTCACTGGGGCGGCCACGGCGGCGCCAGCGGCGGTGAGCAGGGCCAGCGACATCGCGGCGGTGAGGACCCCAGCACGACGGGCGGGGGTGGTGTTCCGTTGGTTCGTTCGAGTATCGGGGCAGTCGGTTGAGTCGAGGTGACCCATGGCTGCAGCCTTCCTGTGGACGACGGCGGAGCCCGGGCAACCAGCCCACGAGGGGGGTTGACAGGCCGCGATGGGGGCCTCTTCGGCGGCTGGAGGGCCATCCGGATCCGGGCGTGCCCTGTTGACATGCCCGCCATGGGGCTGAGTGAAACTGTGACGCTCGTCTCAGGGCCCCGATGTGTGCCCGGTCGGGGGAAGGCGGGTCGCCCCGTGGCCATGGGTGCGCCGCGAAGGGCGTCAGCCCGCATGCTCCTCGGGCTGCTCGGATTCCGGGGTTCCCTGGGAGTCCTCGGTGGCCGCGGCGAGCGGGTCCACGACCTCGACCGGCTCGATCGCCACCTGGTCGCGACCGGCGCGCTTGGCCCGGTACAGGGCGTGGTCGGCACGCGACAGGGCGTCGTCGGTGTCGGTGGTCGAGGCGGCGAGCACCGCCCCCAGCGACACGGTCACCTTCACCTTGCCGATGTCGGTGGAGACCGGCCCGCTGGCCGCCTTCTGCACGTTCGTGGCCACGGACAGCAGGGTCTCCTCGTCCGGGCACTGGTCGAGCACGATCACGAACTCGTCCCCACCGATCCGGCCGACGATGTCCTTGTGGCGGACGGCGCCCTTGAGCCGATCGGCGACGGCCGCGATCACGACATCGCCGATGCGGTGGCCGAGCTGGTCGTTGATCTGCTTGAGGTTGTCGATGTCGCACCAGAGGACGCCGATGTGGTCCGCGGGGGCGGGGGCCAGCCCGAGCCGGGTCTCGAGGCGGGTCAGCAGGCTTGCGCGGTTGGCCAGCCCGGTCTGGATGTCGTGGGTGGCCCGGAACGTCAGGTCGGCCTGCATCCGTCGGGTCTCGGTCCGGTCGGCGAACTGGTGGACGAAGAGCTGGGGGTTGCCGATCTCGTCGCGCAGGATCCCCACCGCGTGGTCGACCCAGACCTCGCCCAGCGGGCTCAGGAGGCGATGCTCGAGACGAACGGTCTCGAGCTCGCCGAGGTGCAGCTCGGTGCGCAGGTCCTCGACCTGCTCGCGCTCGTCCTCGGGGATGAACTCGCGCAACCGGTGGCCGATCAGGCGTGCTGCGCTGGTGCCGAGCAGTTCGCACAGGGCCGGGTTGGCCTGGACGATCCGGTCGTGGGCATCGGCGACCGCCATGCCCTCCGGCGCACCGTGCATGGCCATCCGGAACTGCTCCTCGCTGCGCGCCAGCTCCCGCTTCGCGCGCAGCTCCTCAGTGACGTCGCGCAGGCCGAAGGCCATCCCGGTGACCAGACCGCCCTCGACGGTCAGGGACCGCGCCGTGACCGACATGAACCGGTAGGCGCCCGTGGTGGACCGGAACCGCACGACGTCGTCGCGGATCTCGTCACCGTGGCGGATGCCCGCCAGGGCTGCGGAGAATCGCTCGAGGTCCGGCCTGGCTACGAATGCGGTGATCGCCCGTCCGGCCAGCAGCCCGGTCTCCCAGCCGAGCAGGGTGGTGACCGAGGGGGAGACCCAGGTGATCAGGCCCTGGGGGTCGGTCTGGGCGACGACGTCTGTCGAGTTCTCGCTGAGGACCTGGAAGTGCCGGGCGGAGGCGTGCAGGGTCTGCAGGTTCTCGACCTCGGCGGTGACGTCGGTGAACTGTGCCATGAACTGCATGGGCAGCCCAGCGCGCCCTGGAGTCGGGGTGACGGTCAGGTCGACCCAGATCTGTGCCCCGTCTGCTGCAAGGCAGCGCTGGCGCTGGGCGAACGACTCGGCCTCGTCGCGGCTCAGGTCCGCCAGGGCCTTGGCCACGTTCGACCAGTCGTCGGGGTGCGTGACGTCGAAGAGTCCGGAGCTGGCGAGGTCGCCGGCCGTGTGGCCGAGCAGGGCGCAGAGCTTCGGATTGACCACCAGGAAGCGGCCGTCGAGCGAGGTGAGGGCCATGCCGATCGCAGCGAGCTCGAACAGCTCAGCCTCGCCGCGCTGTGACGGCCTCGTGGCGCCGTCCTCGGATACCAACCTCACGCGCCAAGAGTACGAGGCAATGCGGACATATCAGAAGGTGAGCGGTTGAGCCGAACGGGTGGTTTGCGTCGTTGTAGGGTCGAATCTCGTCACTCTCGGCGAATCATCGGGCGCTCGGGCTCCGGAATCCGCACTCGATTCGAGGACCTCGCAGCGGATCTGGGGTCTTCCACCGGGACGGAGTGCTCAGCGGACCGCGCTCTAGAAGCGCCCGTGATAGGCGGTGAAGGGCGAGTTGCTGATCGGCGTTGCCGGCCGGGTCGGTTGCCGCGCTGATCGTGTAGGTGGGAGTGGCCGCGGGGCGCCAGGAGTTGACGGGACCGCCGCTCCCGAGCGTGAGCCTCAGGGTCGCGGGTGCTCGGATCCCACGTGATGCTCGAGCGTTGCTGCCGTTGCCCACGAAGTCGACGTTGCTGCCCACGTAGGCGCTCGACCCGAGGTCGAGGGAGCCGAAGTCGAAGGTGGCGCAGCCCGAGGCGGTCTGGACCGCGAGCTTGTCGTTGGTCGGTCCCGCGCCGTTGACCACGCGGATGGTCACGGCGTTGCTCGCGTTGATGGCTGTAGGGCGCTGGTGTCACTGGTCCACGAGGAGCACAGGCCTGAGGCCTCCATCGGCTCGCTGAACGTGATGGTCAGGGTGTCGCCCCGATCGATCCTGCCGGCCGTCCCCCGTTGCCCAGCACGACGCTGGAGATCGTCGGCGGGGTGGCGTCGACCTTGACCGTGCTGCTGATGGCCGAGCGACGTTGCCGACGTTGTCGGTTCCCGTCAGCGTGAGCAGGTAGCAGTTGCCCGACGCGACGGTCTGCGTCGGGGTGCCCGACGATCGGGGTCGGCGCCCCGAAGCGTGCCGCAGGTGTCGTTCGTCAGTGGCGCGGACTGGATGGTCAGCGTGCTGGAGGCCAACCCGGACAGCGTGCTCGACTGCGTCTCGGTGAAGTCGGTGCGACCGGACAGCGTCAGCGTCGTCCCGCGGTCCGCAGGTAGCTCGACGAGCCGCCGGCGCTGGCCGCGACGCCGTTGACGGTCAGCGCCCCGCCGGTCGGGGCCAGTGACGTCGGCGACCATCCGGTAGGCAGCTGGAGATGAGCCGACTGCTGGCCGGCGCCGTTCGTGGTCCTGCAGGGTGCGGGCGCTCGTGGTCGTGGTTGGGTTGCGGCGTGGTCCAGGTGTACGTGCGTGAGGCTCCGGTGCCCGTGGGCGACCATCCGGCGCCCAGGCTCGGGAAGGTGTAGCTGCGCGATCCCTGACTCCGCGTCCGGTCGAGTTCGCCGTAATCGGTGAGGCTGCCGCTGCGGTGCAGTCTCCTGGTAGTAGACCCTGCGCCAGCGCTGGCGCTGACGTAGACGTTCGTTCAACGAGCCGAAGCCCCAGGTCGGGGTGCTCGGGGCGGTGGTGTCGACCTTGACGGTGCTGCTGATGGTGGCCGTGTTGCCGACGTTGTCGATCCCGGTGAACGTGAACAGGTAGCAGTTGCCCGAGGTGACGGCCTGCGTCGTCGTCCCGGTGATCGTGGTGCGGTGTCCCGTAGGTGCCGCAGATGTTGTTCGGCAGCGGCGCGGACTGGCGGGTCAGCGTGCTCGATGCCAGGCCGGACTGCGTCGCGGACTGCGCCTCGGCGAAGTCGGTCCGACCGATCAGGACGACGGTCGTCGTCGTCCGTATAGCTCGACGAGCCCCCGGCAGGTGGCCACGACGCTGTTGACGGTCAGCGCGCCGCCTGTCGGCGCGGTGGCGTCGGGCACCATGGTGAACGCGGTGGAGGCCGGGGAGACCAGGCCCGCGCCGTTGGTCGCCGAGACGGTCGAGGTTGCCGCTGTTCGTCGTCGGGTTCGCAGCGCTCCAGCTGTAGGTCCGCGACGCTGCCACTGCCCGTGACCGCCCATCCGGTGCCCAGGTCGGGGAACGTCCAGGCGCCGATGCCCGACTGGTCATCGGTCGAGGTCGCCGTCATGGTCAGGCTGCCGCTGGCTGCCCCGATCGGAAGTAGACCCGTGCCCCGCTGACGCTGACGTTGGTCAACGAGGAGAACGTGACCGTCGGGGTGCTCGGGGCGCTGGTGTCGACCTTGACGGTGCTGCTGATGGAGGAGGTGTTGCCGACGTTGTCGGTCCCGGTCAGGGTGAGCAGGTAGCAGTTGCCCGAGGCGACGGTCTGCGACGACGTCCCGGTGATCGTGGTCGCTGCCCCGAAGGTGCCGCAGGTGTCGTTCGTCAGGCTCGCCGACCGCAGCGTCAGGGTGCTCGACGCCAGCCCGGACTGGGTGGTCGACACCGCCTCGCTGAAGTCGGTACGACCAGTCAGCGTCAGCGTCGACCCGGCTGAGATGTAGCTCGCCGAGCCACCGGCCGTGGCAGGTACGCCATTGACCGTCAGGCGCCCCGCCAGTGGGCCCATCCGTGTCAGATCGCCCGGTGAGGGTCGTGGCGGCTGTCGATCCGGCGCCGTTGGTTGCGGTGATCGCAGCCGGTCCCGGTCCCGCCGAGCCGTTGAAGCTGTAGGACCCCCCGCTGCGCGACCAGCCGCTGCCGAGCTCGGGGTACGCGTAGCCGACGATCCCGCTCTCGGCGTCCGCGGAGGAGGGGGTGACTGGTGAACCCGCCGGAGTTGCCGCCCCTGAAGTACACGGTGGTGCCTGAGCCCGGCCAGTACGCACCAGCGAGCGCTGAGAAGGCCAGTGTCGGGCTGCTGGGCGCCGTGGTGTCGACCTTGACGGTGGTCGACGTTGTTGAGGTGGCCGTGTTTCCGACGTTGTCCGTGGCTCGTTGCTGGTACTGGTAGCAGTTGCCCGAGCAGCACGCTGGTGTCGTTTCCGGCCGTTGAGGGTGACTGGGGTGAACGTTGCGCTGAACGGTGCCGCAGGTGCCCGCGGACAGTGGCGCGGAGGCGCGCTGCAGCCGTCACAGTGCTGGTGTTGACCCCGGAGCCGCCAGTGTCGGTGACGGTCCCCAGCCCGACCGGCACCGACAGGGTCGGTGACGTATCCGGAGGTCACCGACGGCTGAGGAACCACCGGAGGCGGTCGTGTCAACGATGACCGCGGGCGCTACTGGTGCTCTCGGTTCCGACCCAGTTCACGCCGTAGGTGGGCGTGTTCGGTGTACTGCCACGTGCCATCGGGCACGTTCGACTCGGTGCAGGTGATGAGTGGCGATGCCCGAGCAGCGTCGCAGTGACCGGCACCGGGGCACCCACTGGCGGGTAGCGCCTCAGCGTGTACTGCCCCGCTGGGATCGCGACGTTGCCGAGGGACGTCGATGCAGCGGGGAACGCGACGGAGACCGTCGTTGCTGTTCGGGCTCGGTGTGGTCGACGGCGAGCTGGGTGTCGCGCCTGTGGGCAGCGCGTCGGCGGCTGCCGCCGAAGGGTTGTCGGTCGACGTGGCCAGCCAGAAGCCGAACGCCCCCGTGGCTCCGGTCAGCAGGACACCGACCACCGCGCCCAGGGCGGCCAGCAGCAGCCGCACTCGTCGTCCGGGCCTGTCCTGGGTGCGCGGCCGCTCATGACGAACGCACCGTGAGGGTCAGTGGGATGGAGAAGCTCGCGCCCTGGCAGCTGTTCGGGGCCGAGACGACTCATTGAGGCCGCGCCCGGCGAGCGACAGCGGCCTGCGTCGAGCTCGCGGGGATCATGACGCTGAGGCCGCCGGGGTCTGGTGAAGCTGACCGAGGCCGCAGTGCATGGCGGGTGTACCGGGCGTCGACCGTCACGATGCCGTCCGCCTGTGGCGCTGACAACCGTGACCGCGAACGGCGTTCGGGTTCGTGACCATCACGGCGACGCTCTGCGGTCCCGCCGGGGACCAGCCGGGTGGTGGGGGTACGCCACGCGCCCCGAGTGACTGGCAGCATCGTGGCCGTGCTGGCCGAGCCGTGGCCGGCACCGCTCGCTGTGAAGTAGCCGAAGGCGGAGCCGGCGCCCAGACCGAGGAGGCCAGGACGCCGGCCATCCCGACTCGCGTGCCGAGCCGCGTTCCGGATGTGCGCGGCGGATCACCTCGTCACCACCTTGCAGCGGCGCGATGGTGTCGCCGTAGTAGCGCCGCCGTCGAGCCCCGCCAGGAGCGTGGGGCAGTGGGCAGCGAGCAGGTGTTGCTGCGCTTGCTGGCTGCCCGCGTGGTGACCCGGTTGTCCCTTGCCCTTGCCCACGGATGACGCGGTTCTTCGTGCCCTTGCGCACCGTGATGCGGTTCTTGCCGCCGTCGCCCACGGTGATCCGGTTCTTGGAGCCCCTTCACCGTCACCCGGTTGCCGGCGCCGTTGCCGAGCGTGACCTGGTTGTTGGACCCCTTGCGCAGCGGTGACTCGTGTTCCTGGCGCCATCGCCGATGGTGATCGCGGTTCCCGGAGGGCTTGATGGACCTTCTTGCCCTTCTTGGCCCCCTTCACGGTGACCCGGTTGCCCTCGCCGTCGCCGACGACGACGGTGTTGCGGCTGCCGGTCACGGTGATCGTGTTTCGGCCGTTGCCGGCGATGACCACGTCGGACCCCGTGCCGTCGGCGATCACGTTGTTCCCGTCACCCACCACCAGGCAGTCGTTGCCCTTGCCGCCGCTGACCCGGTAGGTCGCCTCCGACGGCGTAGATGAAGTCGTTGCCCGGGTGCCCTTGATCACCGGTGATCCCGGCGTGCCGATGATCGATGTCGTGTACGTCGCCGGTGCACTCCGCAGGCGGCGCGATGATCGACTGCGCGGACGACCGGCGAGGTCGAGCCCGGCGAACGTGTCGGTTCCGGAGTAGACCGCGTAGAGGCTCCCGGCCCCCGGTGGCAGGGACGTCAGGCGCAGGCTGGCCGCGCCCTGGGCGTCCAGCGGGATCGTGCCCAGGAGGGTCAGAGCGCCCGACGGTGCGCGCAGGTAGAAGCTCGACGGCTCCGGTGGGGATCGCCTGAGGCGCCGGCGGTCCCCGTCCCCGTCACGGCACCCGTGGTGCGCGCGACTTGGGCGGTGATCGTGACGAGCTGGCCCACGGCTACCGGGCTGGGCCCGGCGCTGAGCTGGAGTCGCGGTGCCGACCTTGGCCGGTCGATTCGGGGGCGGGCGGGTTCTGGGGATCGGGGGGGTTCTGCGGGTTCTGCGGGTTCGAGCCGTCCGAGTACCAGCCGGTGCCAGTGAACGTGAAGGTGAACGTGACGTCCTTGCAGGCGTCCTGGTTGACCGGCAGGTTCAGCAGCGAGATCGGGCGCGGCGCCAGAACGGTCGCGGTGGCGCCTGAGGGCACGATGAAGGCCCCGGTCAACCCGAGCTGGTCCAGGTCGAGGTTGGCCCGGGGGCACGCCGGTGGCGCCTGGACTTCGGCAATCCCGAGCGAGGTGACCGTGATCGCCTGCGACAGCGGGTTGTGGACCGTGTACCAGAGGTAGCGGGTCACCCCGGGGTACAGCAGGGCGGCATGGTCGGCCGAGGTCGGCGAGCTGGTGATCGTGGTGGAGATCGTGAAGTCCGACGCCGGGAGTCAGGGGGGCCGCGGAGGCTTGAGATGCCTGATTGGCGACCGTGCCGGCCAGCAGGACGAGGACGACGGTGGCCAGGGCCAGAGCCCTGATCCCTCCCGTCGTCCTCGTCCTGCCTGGCATCGGAGTTCTCCTCTAGTCCAGTCGGGCCCAAGCGCGCCTGTCGCGACGTCGAGTCGGCTTGAGCCATCATGGCGTGATCGCTGCTGACAGTGACCGGCTGCGACGGCACTCGAATCCGACAGCCGGGTCATGGATCTGACGTCCATGACCCGGCCGAGGCTCGGGAAGCGGCCTGGACATGGCCGGTGAATCCGATCGCCTCCGATCAGATCGCCTTACGGGGTAGCCGTGATGGTCAAGGGTCAGGTTGGGGAACTGCACCTTGCACTTGATCCTGGTTCGCCGACGCGTCGTCATGGTCACATCTCACGGGGATTGACACCGGGCCCCTGCGTCGACTGCTCGTGCCCATTCAGGCTCGACGGCTCGAGTCGACCGGTGGGTTGCGAACCATGCGCCAAGCAGCCTGTCACCGCGACCGCCGGGATCGCCGACCGTGATCGGTGCCGCTGTGTCGACCGTCGCAGCCACGTGCGTCGCCGTCGAGCCTGCTTGCGCTGCTGTTGACGTTCGTAGCGACAAACGGTCACCACGGACGCGCCGTGTCCGGGGGACATCGCGGGCTTCGTGTCTCCCGTTGGGCCAATGGGGGGACCTTTCCGCCCATCCGGCATCGTGGCGGCCCGTCAGGAGCCTCCGGCGCGGCCCCTGTGGGCATCGCTGCCATGAAGGGCGACCATCAGGGATACCCCACCAGGAGATTGGCGAGATTCAGCTCGCGCCGGGCCCTCGGCTACTTCCTCAGCGCCGCCGGCTGCTCAGCAGGTCGCGAACCTCGGCGAGCTCCTCGTGCAGGGGCACCGCCCGCAGCCAGGCGGCCAAGCCGGAGTCCGGGAGCGCCCGCGACCACAGGTAGCCCTGACCCATCCTGGCGCCGAGCGACTGCAGGATCTCGAGCTGTTCGGCGGTCTCCACGCCCTCGGCGATCACCCCGAGTGCCAGCGAATCGGCCATGTTGATGATGGCGTCGACGATCGACAGGTCGGATGAGTCCCGGCCGAGCCCATCGACGAAGGAACGGTCGACCTTCAGCGCGGTCACGGGGAGCTTCTTGAGCCGGGCGAGCGACGAGTAGCCGGTCCCGAAGTCGTCGATGATCAGGTGCACGCCCAGCTGGCGCAACGACTCGAGCGTTGACGTCGAGGCATCCACGGAACTCATGACTGCGGTCTCGGTGATCTCCAGGTGCAGGTTCTCCGGGGGAACCCCGGTCTCTGCAAGGGCCCGGGAAACCTTGTGGATGAGGTCCGGATCGGTGAGCTGCCGCGGTGACAGGTTGACCGCCATCCACAGGTCGCCCGCTTCAGGCATCGTGCGCCGCAACTGCTGCAACTGGCCCAGTGCGGTCTCGAGCATCCACGCCCCGAGCGGCAGGATCAGGCCGGTCTCCTCGGCCAGGGGGATGAACTGGTCCGGTCCGATCAGCCCGCGCTCCGGGTGCTCCCACCGGACCAGGGCCTCCATGCCCACGGCTTCGCCTGTTGTGAGGTCCACGACCGGTTGGTAGTGCGCCCGCAGCTCGTCGCGCTCCAGCGCGCGGCGCAGGCCCAACTGATCGTCGAGACGGGCAGTGGCCTGGTCGAGCATCGTCTGGTGGAAGTGCGCCGCCTGGTCGCGCCCCGCGCTCTTGGCCCGGAACATGGCCGAGTCGGCCTCGCGGATCAACGACTGGGCGCTCGCGCCGGGGGTGGCCGGTGCGACCCCGATGCTCGCCGTGAGGGTGACCTCGTGAGTGGCGATCGTGAACGGTGCGGCGATGGTCTGCCGGATGAGCCGCACAAGGAGTTCGAGCTCGGGGTCTCGAATCGCCTCGCAGACGATGGCGAACTCGTCCCCGCTGAACCGGGCGAGGGTGTCGCCGGGTCGGACAACCTGGGTCAGCCTCTCGGCCACATCCTGGAGCAGGACATCACCGATGCCATGACCGAGACCATCGTTGACCGTCTTGAACGAGTCGAGGTCGAGGAGCATGACGACCAGGCGCTCTCCCCGGCGCCTCGGGCGAGTCAGCCCGGCCTCGATGCGATTCGCCAGGAGGGTCTGGTTGGGCAGGCCGGTGAGTCGATCGTGAAGGGCCTCGTGCTCACGGTCCTGGGCGAGGCGCTCGCGCTCCCGGGACATCTGCGCCGAGCGCTGCACTGCAAGCACCGTGGGGAGCAGCAGGGGGAGGAGCACCCATGACCATTGTGAGTGGATCGCGACGACTGCCACCAGGGGCGACAGCGTGAGGACGGCGATGGTGGAGACGGTGTAGAACCAGAACTCCTCCGTGAAGGAGTCCCACCAGGACTGCTCCTCGGCCAGGCCGGCCACGATCGCCAGATTGACCAGGTGGTAGGCGACCCAGGACAAGGCAATCAGACCGAGGGCGCCGCCTTGAATGAAGTCGGCGCTTCCAGTAGCCGGTGCGCCGAGGGTCAGGACCGCCCACGCGGCAACGACAGCCAAGGTGTAGTTGCCGACATTGAAGACCAGCTTCCACGCGACCTTCCGGGCGAGCAGTTCGCTGATGAGTGTCGCTGCCGCCATCAGCGTCAGTGCCGGCCAGGGCCCCCACAAGTAGAGGGTCGCGAACACGAAGGCCTGCGAGATGGAGATCGGGTCACCCTCGAACCGGCTCATCATGATGGGGCGCAGCTCGGTGATGACCACCAGTACGGCCATCATCACCAGCGGTGCGACCTCGCGTTGTGACGCTGAGCTCGCCTATGACGCCCGGAAGGTGGGCCAGGGCGAAAAGTGCGATGGCGCATCCGCCGATCGCGCTCACGATCCAGGTGGTCAGGAAGACCGCGGGATGCCGCGCGTTCGACATGCTCGACCGCATCCCGGCCATCCCGCCCCCTCTCAGAGAGTAATCGCGTCATGGCGCACGGTAATGGATCATGTGCGCCAACACAACATGTCGGGCATATCATCACGCATTCAGACGCATTGACTTCACACGCCACGGCATTCCTGATGCGTCAACATGGCAGGTCACGAGGCATTCCTGCGGTCGGAACCACCCATTACGCGACATTTCGCCGGTCTGTGATCCGCACGCACCCGAAGCGCGATCAGCCCTCGGACGAGTCCCTCGACGTCGATCCGGTTCCCGCCCGAACGCTTGGCGCGGTACAGCGCCTCATCAGCGCGGCGAAGCGCGTCGTCGGTCTCCGCGGTGGCCTCTGCCAGGACGGCCCCGACCGAGATGCTGACATCGATGGCGCCCATGGACGTCTCGACGGGGTGGCTCGCGGCCTTCTGCACGTTTCGGGCGACCAGAGCCAACTCCTCGACGGAGGTGCAGTGGTCGAGCACGATGAAGAACTCGTCCCCGCCGTACCGGGCAACCTCGTCCTGGCGACGCACCGCCCGCTCGAGCCGATTGGCCACTGCGGAGATCACTGCATCGCCGACGAGGTGGCCGAACCTGTCGTTGATGGGCTTGAGGTTGTCGACGTCGCAGAAGAGCACCCCCACGGTGCTTGCGGACTCCGGTGGCATCCCCAGGCGCTGGGTCAGTCGGGTCTTGAGGGACTCCTTGTTGGCCAGGCCGGTCTGCAGGTCGTGGCTGGCGGCGTAGGTCAGGTCGGCCTCCAGCCGCTGGGCGGCCGTGCGGTCGGCGAACTGGTGCACGAAGAGCGCGGGGTTGCCCAGGTCGTCGCGCATGATGCCCACGGAGTGGTCGACCCAGACCTGGCTGGTGGTGCTGGTCAGCCGGTGCTTGCACCGCTCGATCGCGATGTTGCCCCAGAGCAGGCGCTGGCGCCACTGGTCCACCTGCTCGCGCTCCTCCTCGGGGATGTACTCCCGGAACCGGTGCCCGATGAGCGACTGGGACGAGGTCCCGAGCAACTCGCACAGCGCGGGATTGACCTGCACGATCCGGTCCTGGGAGTCGGTGACCGCCATGCCCTCGGGTGCGCCGAGCATGGCCATCCGGAACTGCTCCTCGCTGCGCGCCAACTCGCGCTTGGCCCGCAGCTCCTCGGTCACGTCGCGCATGGCGATGGCGGTGCGGCGCCCGGTTCCGGCATCGGCGACAGGGCGGGCCGTGACCGACATGTAGCGGTAGGCCCCCGAACTCGAGCGGAACCGCACGGTACGCGTGGTGGGCTCCTGGCCGGGTTCGGAACCGGCCAGGGCGTCGGCGAACCCGGTGAGGTCCTCAGGGGCGATCAGAGTCGTGATCTCGCGTCCGATGATCTCGGCGGAGTCCGAGTCCGGGCCGAGGGCAGCCCGGACCGAGGGCGACGCCCAGGTGATCCGACCGCTGTCGTCGATCAGGGTGACGACATCCAGCACGTTCTCGCTCATCACCTCGAGCGAGACCTGCGACTGGACTGAGGCGCTGACGTCGACGGCCTGGGCGAGGACTGCCGGCTCCCGATCAACGTCTGCGTCGAGCAGGCTGAGCGACACGTGCAGCCAGCTGCCGGGGGTCGGCCCGTGGACCCGCGCCATGGACACGGGTTGGTCGCCCAGGGCGGTGAATGCCTCGCCCAAGCGGTCGCGGTCCGCCTCCTGCACCAACTCGGTCACGGTCCGGCCCACGATCTCGTCCACCGGCGCCTGGACCAGGTCGAGCATGGCCTGATTGGCCCACAGCAGGGTCCCGTCCGGGCTGATGACCGCCGTGCCGACGGCTGCGGCCGCATGCGCGCGCGGCACCCACGCGGGGACTCCCGCCTGCTCCAGCAAGGGGTGCGGGTGACTCGTGTGCGGGATGGCTGTCACGGGATCACTCTAGGACGGGAGGCTGACAAGCGAGGGGTGCGGCACACGCGGCCGGGTGCCACGTTGACCGGTCGGCGCCGCGCGGCCATGCTGGGCGCGACCGGCCGTGAGAGCCCAGGGAGGAGTCCGCATGACCGCGCTGCACGCCACCGCACCGCGCGCGCCCGATCGCCCCCAGGCGAGGGCGTGAGTCCGTGGGTGGCATGCGGATCGACCTGAACGCCGACATGGGAGAGGGCGTCGGTGACGACGAGGCGCTGCTGGAGATTGTGACGTCGGCCAACCTCGCCACCGGCGCGCATGCCGGTGGGGGTGCGGTGCTGGAACGCGTCGTTGCTGCGGCGGCGCGACGCGGGGTCGCGATCGGCGCACATCCCTCGTACCGGGACCGCGTCGGCTTCGGTAGGGCCTCGCACCTGGCCGTGCTCCACCGCGACGTGTCGGCGCGCTCGCATGTGGTCGGGGACCTTGTCGAGCAGATCCTCGTGGTCGCCCACGAGGCTGAGCGTCAGGGCGCCACGCTGGCCCATGTCAAGGCCCACGGCTCGCTCTACAACGAGGCGGTGCACGATCCCGTTGCCGCACAGGTGGTGGCCGACGCGGTCCTCGGCGCCGAGCACGCCCTCGGGCACCGAGTGGCGCTGGTGACCCAGCCGGGCGGGGAGCTGGCACACCTCGCAGCGCGTCACGGCCTGGTGATCATCGCCGAGGGCTTCGCCGACCGCGGCTACCTGAGCACTGGGCAACTGGTGCCACGCACCCAGCCGGGCGCCGTCCTGGCGGACATCCGCTCGATGGTCGCCCAGGCCCTGGACCTCGCTGGTGGCAACGTCGACCCGGTGGACGGGCCCCGAGTCGCGGTCGAGGTGGACTCGCTCTGCGTCCATGGGGACACCCCGGGTGCGGTTGCGGCGGCTCAGGCGATACGGGCGGCACTGAAGGCGTGTGGCTGGGAGGTGATCGCCCCAGGTGGACACGCGCAGGTGCGTCGACGGGCATCGACGTCGCAGCGGTTGCTCGCGGTCCCCGCTCTGGAGAGTCCAGCGACAGGAGCCCCAGCCGCCCGAGGCGAGGGGGAGGCCCGAGGCGAGGGGGAGGGCGGGGCCGAGGCCGGGGCCGATCCGCTGACGATCCTGCCGTTCGGGGACCGGGCGCTGCTGGTGGAGCCACCCGGACGCGAGGCACCGGGCACCCAGTGGGTGCTGCGCGTGGCTGCTCGGGCACGCCGGCGGTGGCCACAGGCGTCGGTCGTCCCGGGTCTGGCGAGTGTGCTGGTGGCCTTCGAACGCCCGACTGATCGCCCCGATCCTCGTGGCGTCCTGCTGGATCAGTGGCCTCCGGTCGATGCGACCGACCGAATCGACCATCAGCAACCTGTTCCTGCCCGGCTCCACAGGATCCCCACCCGATACGACGGCCCCGACCTGGCCGACGTCGCCGAGATGCTCCGCCTTCCCGCCGCCGAGGTCGTGCGCCGTCACGGGGCCGCGATCTGGACCGTCGCGGCCATCGGCTTCTCGCCGGGCTTCGGGTACCTGACCAGCACCGACCCGATCTTCGCTGCGGTCGCACGCCGAGCCGACCCGCGCACGAGGGTCCCCCGTGGATCGGTCGCCCTGGCCGCCCAGATGTGCGCCATCTACCCGTCGGCGACCCCTGGCGGGTGGCAGCTCATCGGCACCACCGCCGCCGCGCTGTTCGACGTCTTCGCCGAGCATCCCGCCCTTCTGCGTGTCGGCGACCGTGTCGAGTTCGTCGAGGTTCACTGATGGCTGGCCTGCTCGTGGTGGGGCTGTCCGGGTCAGGCCTCTTCCAGGACTCGGGGCGCCGCCACGTCGAGAGCGGTGTACCGGTCTCGGGCGCCTTCGATCGGGACGCGCATGCCGCTGCGACCGCCCTGGTGGGTGGGACCATCGAGCAGGCCTCCCTCGAGGTCGTCGGAATGATCGAGGTGGTGCCGGACCGGCCCATGACCTGCGCGGTCACCGGGCGCGCGACGGTGACCGTCGACGGTCGGCCAACTGCCAGCTGGACTGCCCTGGACGTGCCTGGTGGTGCGCGGGTGGAGGTCCACGCCGAGGGCCGCGCCTACCTCAGCGTGGCTGGGGGGTTCCAGCCCACGCCGGTGCTCGGGTCGCGATCCAGCTGCCTGCTCGGACCCATCGGACCGGCGCCCGTGGGGATCGGGGACCTGCTGCCGCTGGCGGAGACCTGCACGTCAGGGACGGCGGGGGACTTCGTCCGGGCCCCGGAACGAGGCTCCGGGGTGCGCGTGGTCCCGGGGCCGCACCTGCGCGTCGGCACCTGCGACGTCCGTGTGCTGGAGTCCTCCCGGATCGGTGTGCGCCTGACCGCGGGCTGGTTGGAGGGCGCCGCGACCCAGGTCCGATCCGACCTGCCCTCGCTCGGGGTCCTGCCCGGGGCCGTGCAGGTCCTGCCGTCTGGCGACTGGATGCTGCTCGGGCCGGACGCCGGCACGATGGGGGGCTACCCGATCGCAGGCGTCGTCGCCACGGCCGATCTCGGCGCCTGGGCCCAGATGCGAGTCGGCGAGGTCATGCACGTGGAGGTCATCGACGCCGGGGACGCACCGGACCCCGCCGCACCGGCCGTCGTCCGGGTTCAGGGGCTGGGTGGATAGTCGCACCCCGCGCCCCCAGGTCGGCGCGGGATCGGTGCCGCGGCGCCTCAGGCCGTGAGCATCGCCCGGATGACCGTCGCGACCTGGTCGTTCGGGATCTCGTCGAGATCGAGTGCCTCCAGCCAGCGGGATTCCAGGACGTTCAGGCCCCAGGTGAGTGACGCGATGCATGCCGACAGCACGCGCGGGTCGACCGATGAGGACAGACGCTCGTCGGCCCGATGACTCTCGATGACGTCGGCGATGGTGTTGATCGGGAGCGGGGCGTTGGGCGTGCCCAGCTTCCCCTGGAGGGCTTGATCCGTCAGCACGCGCATGGCGCCCGTGGCCGCGCGCGTCCGCTCCAGGAGCGTCTCCAGGCTGTTGACCAGAACGTCGTAGTCCGCAGGTATGGCCGTGCCGACGGACTCCTCGACACGCGCGATCGCGAGGTCCACGAGTTGGTCCTTGGAGGTCGCGTACCGGTAGAGGTCCGAGTGGGCGACGCCGGCCTCGGCAGCGATCTGGCGGATGCTGATCTCCTGCCCCGGGTTGGCCACGAGCAGGCGGACGGTGGCCAGGACCAGATCCTCGAGGCGGGCGCTCGGCTGGTCGCTGGCCGCTCTCTGGCGGGCCTGGAAGTCGCGGTGCCACGCGAGGATCTCCTCGCGGGTCCACAGCCGACTGCGACCGCCACCCGGTGCCGGGCGGCCGACGGGGAAGTCGAGGTAGCGGCTGCGGTAGGTCGAGACGCTGTTGCGGTGCGCGAGCCCGAGGATGCTCGCGACCTCCCCGGCGTCGATCAGTGCGTCGAGTTCCTCTGCGGTGGCGGCGGTCATGGGGTGAGTCTAGTCATGTAGACAGGGCCCCCGCGTCTCCGATCCGTCCGTCCGGCGCGTCGCGAGCAGATACCCACCGGGGAATGCAGAAGGGCCCCGAGCACGTGCGTCTCGGGGCCCTTCTGGAGGTGCGGATATCAGGAGGCGAGAGCCTTGCCCTTCAGGGCGTCGAACTCCGCCTGGGTGATGGCCCCGGAGTCCAGAAGGCCCTTGGCGTCGGCGATCTGATCGGCCGGCGTCTTGGTCTTGGCGGCAACTCCCTGGATGTACTTCTCCTGCTGTGCCTGCGCCTCAGTCATGGCGGCCATCTGGCGCTCGCCCATGCTCTTGCCGCGTGCGATCAGGTAGACGAAGAGAGCCAGCCAGGGCAGGAGGATGAGGAACAGGACCCAGAGGAACTTGGCGAAGCCGCCCATCGTGTGGTCACTGAACAGGTCGATGACCACCCGGATCCAGATGAAGATGCAAGAGATGACGATGAAGAACCAGAAGCTCCACAGGAGGACGTCCCAGAAGCTGGTCGAGTTGAAATCCATGGTGTGCCTTTCGTGAGGGTATGAGTCGATCTTGGAGCAAGTGTAGACCCCGGATGTCACCTAGCGGTGCAGGGGAGTCGTTGCGATCGTGGGTGTGTCGGGGCACCCGATTGCACGCATGTGACGACACTCACACTGTGATCCAGTATCCCTGACGGTGGCGCATGCGTCTCAGAGTTGAAGCGTCACACCGACGCACTCCTGAGGAGGAACCATGAAGGCCAACGAGAGCACCGTCGATCGAATCATCCGCGCTGTTGTCGGCGTCGCCGCCCTGCTGGGCGCATTCGCGATCGGCTCGGGGGTGACGTTCGTCGCGCTGTTGGTGGTCGGAGCGATCCTGCTCGTCACCGCCGCCGTCGGCTTCTGCCCGTTGTACCGGGTGTTCGGCATCAACACCTGCCCTGTCGCGAAGAACTGAGCCGGCGCCCGGGCCGTTAGGCTCCGGACCCGTGGACCCCGACGAGCTGCGCGCCGAGCTGCCCGCCGCGACGGTCGCCCTGGCCCCGTACGCACGGATGCTCGCCGGGTCCGAGCACGATGCCGCTGACCTTCTCCAGGACACGATGGTCCGGGCCCTGGAGAAGGCGGCGGCGTTCGACGGCCGGTCATCCCTGGCCACGTGGCTGCGCCGGATCATGCACAACCTCTGGGTGGACCGGATGCGGGCCAGTCGCGAGGATCCCAGCGACGACATCGTCGAGCTGGTGGAGGCTCGATGGCGCGACGACGCCTACACGGTCGATGCGTCGGTGATCGTCCAGCGCGCCGAGGAGCGCGACGACCTCCTCGACGCGCTGGCACACATGCCGGCGATCTACCGCACCGCAGTCGTCATGCACGACGCCCAGGGGCTGACGTCCGCGGAGGTCGCTGAGGCCATGGGGGTCGGGTTGCCGGGCGCGAAGCAGCGGATCCGGCGCGGGCGGATGATGCTCGTGACGCAGTTGGCGGACACCGCCGATGCGCCGATCAGGACAGGGGTCCCGATGAGGTGCTGGGAGGCTCGCTCGCAGGTGAGCGACTACCTGGACGGCGAGCTCGGCGCCGAGGGTGCGCGTGTGTTGGAGTCGCACCTCGCCGGGTGCCGGACATGCCCGCCCCTGTACGCCTCGCTGGTCGCCACGCGCACGGCGATCAGCGCGGAACCTGACCCGGACTCGGTGGTCCCGCCGGAGTTGGCTGCCCGCATCGCCAGCCTGCTGGACTGACTGGCTTCCCGTGCGGCTCCTGATCCGGGCGACTACGGTTCGCCCATGCCTGATCCTGAATTCGCCGTCCGCCGCGTGAGCGACGCCTCGTACGTCGCCACACTCGACGACGTCGAGGTCGGCTGGGCGTCGCTGGCCGTCTCCGACGGTGTGTGGGAGATCTACCGGACGGTCACCGCCCCTGCGTTCGAGGGGCAGGGGATCGCCTCCCGGCTCACCCGGTTCATCCTCGACGCCGCCGACGAGGCTGGCGTCACCGTCATCCCGAGCTGCTGGTACGTCGACGGGCTGATGGCCCGCTCGTCCCCTCGGTACGACCACCTGCGCGCTGGGTACCGGGCGCCGGCCGTGGGCGAGGGGGACTCGTGCCGGATCGCTCCAGCGGTCCTGCCGCGGTCGGCTGACGCCCGCTGAGCCGGCGGGGGCTGGGCGTCGGCCCACCGCCCGCCCACGCATGGCCGCGGGTCGGCTCCTGGCCCCGCGAGACGTTCGGCCGCGTGGTGCTGCTGCCTCAGGGGGAGTTCGGGCGCACGAGTCCGGTGAGGTCCGTGCCAGGGCAGGTCAGGTTGCGGTCCAGCGACTTGCCGTCGCTTCCCGTCCCGATGCGCTGGACGATCGCGGGCTGGCGATCGCCGAACGAGGTGCGCCCGCACGTGGATGCCGCTCGCTCGGCGGTGGCCGTCCCGATCCCCACCCACGTGGGGACGTCCACCGCAGCGCCACCGGTGATCTCCTCCCAGAGGGCCGGCACGGAGTAGATGCCCACCGGATAGCCGGCCTCAGCCAGGACCCTGAGGTGCTCGGTGAGGACGGCCCGGTGCCGTGCCTGCGAGCCCTGCCACACCTCAGGCAGCTCCACGTCCAACCAGACCGGGGTCCCCGGGAGCACGCCCTGGGCTGCCAGCTCCTTGAGGTCGCCCTTCGCGGCTCGGCGGCCGACCTTCAGCGGATCGCCCTTGTTGCTGTCGGCCGTGTTCACGTAGACGGCGGCTCCGGCCTGCCGGGAGGCGAATCGCCATTGCGCGGCGAAGCACGGGTTGGGGCGGTCGGGCATGCCTCCGTCGAGTCCGATGATCGCGTAGCCGTTGTCCATCGAGCGGAACGTCCGGCCGCACTGCGGGAAGGAGAGGTCAACCCCGTACTCGGGTTGGTCGCCCTTCCACGCGACGGCCTCGACCTCAGGAGTGCCCGAGATGTCCGACGGGCCATTCTCGATCGGGTCTGTCAGGGCGCCGCCCAGGGAGCTGGCGCCGGTCATGATCGCGAAGCCAAGACCCAGGAAGGCAACGAGGCTGACCATCAGCGACCCCAGGCAGCCCATCCGCCGGCGGCGGACCTGCGACCTCGGCGCGCGTCGGCCCGCCGCCTGGCTCGGCGCGCGCCGGACACGCGTGCCGGTGCCGGGCGTCGCGGTGCGGTTGCTCAACGGGATCCCCTCTGTCTGCACCTGATTGTCACCCACCCGGCTGACATCAGGGTTGAATGACCCGATGGACCCTCACCCGATGGACTGCCGCCCGCATGGCCCGTGTCCCGATGGACCACGCCCTCGAACTGCACGCCGCCGCGAACCTGGCCGCGTGGGACGAGCGGGCGCCGGCCCATGCCGCCTCCCCGGACTACCACCTCGCCGACTTCGTGGCTGATCCCCGATACATCTCCGACGTCGTGCGCTTCGACGTGCCACGGCTCGGCCAGGTCGGCGGCCTGCGTGGGGTGCACCTTCAGTGCCACATCGGGACCGACACGCTCTCCCTGGCCCGCCTCGGTGCCCGGATGACGGGGCTGGACTTCTCGCAGGCCGCGATTGATCAGGCCCGGGCGCTGGCCGAACGGTGCGGGACCCCGGCGGAGTTCGTCGTCTCCGACGTCTACGCGGCCGCCGATGTCCTCGGGCGCGGTGAGTTCGACCTCGTCTTCACCGGGATCGGTGCCCTTGGCTGGCTGCCCGACATCGCCCGGTGGGCCGGCGTGGTGGCTGACCTGCTCGTTCCGGGTGGGCGATTGTTCCTGCGCGAGGGGCACCCGATGCTCTGGACCCTGGCCGACCCCGACGAGTCGGGATCCCTGCGGGTGGAGCACCCGTACTTCGAACAGGCCGAGCCGACCCGCTGGGACGAGGGCGGGACCTACGTCCGGACGGACGTCGAGTTCCAGCACAACGTCAGCTACGAGTGGAACCACGGACTGGGCGAGATCGTGACCGCCCTGCTTGACCAGGGCCTGCAGATCACCGGGCTCGTCGAGCACGACAGCATCCCGTGGGACGGCCTGCCCGGCCTCATGGAGCCGATCGGCGGCGGCGAGCTCCGCCTCATCGACCGGCCCGAGCGCCTACCCGCCAGCTACACCCTCCAAGCCACCAAGCCCCGCTGACCCCCCGAACTCTGACCCCGCACTACCGGAGGTCAGGCTTCGCCGGCGTCGGGCTCCGGCTCGGTCGCGCTGGACGCGGCTCGGGCCGCCTGGGTGCGGCGCACGGACTCCTGCAGGGCGGCCATGAGGTCGATGACCGTCCCGGAGTCGTCGGCGGAGGCCGGGCTGCTGGGCAGGATCACGTCCTCGCCGGCGAGCTTCTGGGTGACGAGGTCCAGGACGGCCTGGCGGTACTCGTCGGTGTACGCACTCGCGTCGAAGTCCGCGCTGAGGCTCTCCACGAGTGAGCCGGCCATGGCCAGTTCCTGGGGCCGGACCGTGATGTCCTCGTCGGCGATCCCCGCGAACTCCGGCACACGGACCTCGTCGGGCCAGAGCATGGTCTGCAGGACCAGGACGTCGTCGCGCACACGCAGCAGGCCCAGCCGGGTGCGCTTGCGCATGGTCATCAGGACAACGGCCGTCCGGTCGGTCTCCTGAAGGGCTCGGCGCAGAAGCACGTACGGCTTCGCGGCGCCCGTGGCTGGCTCGAGGAAGTACGCCTTGTCGAAGTGCAGCGGGTCGATCTGCTGGGCTGGCGCGAACTCGATGATCTCCAGGTCCCGGCCGTGCGGCACCTGCAGGCCGTCGAGCTCCTCCTCGGAGACGATGACCCGCCGCCCCGTCTCGTCCTCGTAGCCCTTCCCGATCTCGGCGAACGCAACGGTCTGCTCGCAGGCCTGGCACTGGCGCTGGTACTTGATCCGGCCGCCATCGGCGATGTGGACCTGATGGAACTTGACGTCCCGGTCCTCGGTGGCGGCGTACATCTTCACCGGGATGTGGACCAACCCGAAGGCGACGTTCCCACTCCACATGGCGCGCATCCGGTCATTGTGGGGCAGTCGGGGCCGGAAAGCAGCACGATGGGGCTGCCACGCGGCCATCATGGTCCCGTGGCGGGCTCCGGGACGGTCGAGGACCTGTGGGTCGCGGCCGCCCCGATGCTCGCGACGGGCCCACCGGAACCGGTGGCGGCGCCGTCCGGTCCGGGGTGGAGCTTCGAGGTGAAGTGGGACGGCGTGCGCGCACTGGCCCTCGTCCGCGCGGACGGCTCGCTCGCCCTGCGCAGTCGCAACGGCGTGGACCTCTCGGGACGGTACCCGTCGATCGTGGCCCGGTCCCTGGGTGAGGCGGTGGCCCCGTTCGCGGCGCCAGCGATCCTTGACGGGGAGTGCGTCCTGTTGGATGCCGACGGTCGGCCATCCTTCACGGGCGCCTTGCGCGGAGGAGCGGCGGTCCGCTTCGTCGTCTTCGACGTCCTTGCCTGGCAGGGCCGCGACGTCCGCGGGGAGGAGCTGTCCCACAGGCGTTCACTGCTGGACTCACTCGATCTCCCAGCACTCACCGACGGGGCGTGGCTGTCGTCCGCCGTGTTCGACGACGGCGAGGCGCTGCTGGCCGCGACCCGGGAGCAGGGCCTCGAGGGGGTGATGGCCAAGCGCGAGGGCAGCCGCTACGAATGCGGGGTCCGCAGTCGCGACTGGATCAAGTTGCCGCACCGGACGTTCACGGACGTCGTGGTCGTGGGGTGGGTGCGCGCAGAGTCCGGCGGCGGGGTCGCGTCGCTGGCCGTCGCCGGTCCGACGGGGGAGTTGCTGGGCACCGTGGGCAGCGGCATGACCGACCGGCTGTCCGGGGCGCTCGTCGAGGTGCTCGCCGGCATCGCCCGTCGCGATCCTGACCCTGCGGTCCATGTCAGTTCGGACGCCATGGGCTTCCTGCGCCGCTTCGGTGACCGGTTCACCTGGGTCGAGCCGCTCCTGGTCGCCGAGGTCCGGCACCTGGGGCGCACGGAATCCGGTGCCCTGCGCCAGCCGACCCTCGCCCGGATGCGACCTGACGTTGCGCCGTGCGACCTACCCGGGAGCACCTGGTGAGGCCCGCCGGGTCGGATCCGGTGCCGACCGTCGTGGCCGGCAGGCGGCTGCGCCTGACGAACCTCGACAAGGTGCTGTACCCACAGTCCGGCACGACGAAGGCCGAGGTCCTCTCATACATCCTCGCGGTGGGCGAGCCGATGCTGGCCCAACTCGCGAACCGGCCGATCACCCGCCGTCGCTGGCCCGACGGCGTCGAGCAGCCCGACTTCTTCGAGAAGGCCGTGCGCCCCGGGACTCCCGAGTGGATGGGGCATGTGCACCTGCGTCGCTCAGGTGATGACTACTCGGGGTACATCGACCATCCGCTGCTGGCCGGGACACCCGAGGATGCGGCCGCGCTCGTCTGGTTCGTCCAGCAGGGCGCCCTGGAGTTCCACACGCCGCAGTGGCGCATCGGCCGCAAGTTCGGCCTGCACGGGACGCCGGGGCCTGCCGACCGCATGGTCCTGGACCTCGACCCCGGCCCGCCCGCCGGGCTGGCGGAGTGTGCCGAGGTGGCCCTGGTGGCCCGCGAGATCCTGGCCGGTGCTGGTTTCACCGCGGTGCCGGTGGCCAGCGGATCCAAGGGCCTGCACGTCTACGTCCCGCTTCCGCGTCCGGTCCCCAGCGCTGACGCCGTCGACCTGGCGCGCACGATGGCCGAGGCCCTGGCGGTGGCGCTTCCGGGGCTTGTGGAGCTGAAGATGGCCAAGGACCGCAGGCCCGGCCGGGTCTTCGTGGACGTCGGCCAGAACCTGGCGGCGCGCACCACCATCACGCCCTACTCGCCGCGCGGGCGGGCACACCCCTACGTCGCCACGCCGCTGACCTGGGCGGAGGTCGAGTCCGGCGCCCCCGAGCCCGCTGACGTGCGCACGATGCCCGAGCGGCTCGCCCGACTGGGGGACCTGATGGCCGAACCCCGGTGAGGGCGCATGCGCATCCCCATGCCCCACCTGCGGTGATCCATTCAGGGTCGCGACGCTTGGCGGCTCAACGCGAATTGATCACTCGGAGGGGGTCTCCGGGGTTGCGGTCGTGCTGTCGGACCAGGTGATCCGGCTGGGCTTGCCGAGGTGGGCGGCGTACTGGTCCAGGGACTCCGCGAGGCGCCGGCGGTCTGGTGCTGTGAGCCGGGCGAAGGGCGTGGCGACGATGTCGATGCTGCGTGCCAGCTCCCGGCGCTTCCAGGTGCCGACGACGCGACCGTCCACCACGAGCGTGTTCGCGAACACCCCGTTGCCGCCGGGGACCACCAGCGTCTCGTGGGCAGCGTCGAGCTGGGCCGTGCGGTCCTTGTAGCCGAGGACGATCTCGTCGAACCCAGGCAGGGCGCGGGCGGGCAGCGGCTCCGTCGATTCGCCATCGAGAATGCCAGCGTCGAGCAGGGCCTGCGTCACGAACAGGTCGCGCCCGTCGATCGTCCGCGCGACGACGCCCTCTGCTGCGGCGAGTCCGGCTCGTGCGTCTGTCACCGTGAGGTCGGCCCAACGGGCCAGGTCGTGCGCGCTGACGGGAGCGTGGCTGCGAACGAAGCGCTCGGCGATTGTGGCCAGGGCGCTCGGGCGGTCGAGGTCCGGGCCGGGTGGGGCGAACTCGTCGAGGAGGACGAAGGTCTGCTCCTTGCCTCGCTGCGGCCCGACGCAGGTGACGCCCTTCTGGCTTGAGTACCAGAGAAGGTGGTAGGCCCGCTGACCGGCGCTGGGGATGCCCGCGGCCTCGAGGGCGGCCACACACTCAGCGCGGGTCATCGCCGTGCCCCCGGTCAGAGCCTCGCGAAGGATGTCGGCGGCCCGGTCGGCGTCCTCCTCGGCCAGCCCGAGGAACTGTCGCCGAGCCTCGGCCCCCCGCAGGCGCACGGGCGCCGAGGTGCGCGATCATCCAGCGCGCGTCGACACCCGGCAGCACGTGCAGCGTGCCTCGCATCGGCCAGGTGCGCAGGACCGCCCCGGACTCGAAGGCCCGCGCGACCTCGTCGCGGGTGCTGCCCGTCCGCAGGCCCAGCGACCATGTCACGCTCGCGAAGTCCTGGCCCTGCATCGCTCCGAACCATTCGACGACGCCTGCGACCGTGCGATCGTCGGTCGGGCGATCATCGAGCAGCAGACTCGTCATCCGGGCAGCGCGAACCCGCCGATCCGCTGACACGATCCTGGCCATCTGCACCTCCGTGCCGCAGCGTAGCCGGAGGGTCGGACACTGGCCTCCAGACTGGACCGGCCACGGCGAGGGCGGCAGGGCGCCGATGCGCCTGCGCGACGACACCGGGGCCGGTCGGGCGGCGCGTTGGGACGTTGTGTCGGACCCCCATGTCAGGGTGTCACCATGCGATTCCTGCACACCTCCGACTGGCACCTGGGCCGCCGCCTGCACGGCGCGGAGCTGCTGGCCGAGCAGGCGGCGTTCCTCGAGTGGCTTCGTGCGCTGGCCGTCTCGGAGCAGGTTGACGCGGTGCTGGTGAGCGGCGACGTCTACGACCGCGCCCAGCCCGGCGCCGATGCCATCGCGTTGATGGACCGGACGCTCGCGGCCTTCGCCCGGGTCAGGATCCCGTTGGTGATCTCCAGCGGCAACCACGACAGCGCCGTGCGCCTGCAGTACGCCGGCGAGGTCCTCGCCGAGGCCGGGATCCACCTGCGCACCGCGATCGAGCAGGTCACCGATCCGGTCCTCCTCGCCGACGGGGCCGGGCAGGTGGGTGTGTACGGCATCCCGTTCGTCCTGCCGGACGCAGTCGTCGCCGAGTTGGAGGTCGAGCGCTCACACGCGGCGGTGCTGGGCGTGCTCGCTGATCGCATCCGTGCCGACGCCGCCGCGCGGGGCCTGCAGCGCGTCGTCGTCATGGCCCATGCCTTCGTCACCGGCGGGTCGGCATGCGACTCGGAGCGCGAGATCCGCGTCGGCGGTGTCGGTGACACCCCGGCCGAGGTGTTCGACGGGGTCAACTATGTGGCGCTGGGGCACCTGCACGGGCCGCAGGAGGTCCGGATCGCCGGGTCGTCGACCGTCGCGGAGTACAGCGGGTCGCCCCTGGCGTTCTCGTTCTCCGAGCGGGACCACACCAAGTCCGTGACGGTCGTCGACATGGACGCATGCGGGTCGTGTGACCACCCGGCGGGTGCCGGCGCCCGTCCCGCGGCCGCTGATCCAGGTGAGTGGTCGGCTGGCTGATCTCCTCGTCCGCGCCCAGGGCGATCTTGCTGGCCTTGCCGAGGCATGGGTCAAGGTCGTCCTGACCGATCCGGGCCGCGTGGCCAATCCGATGGAGCAGCTGCGTGCCCACTGGCCGCACACGCTGGTTCTCGAGTTCGCCCCGGAGCGCGATGATGCGCCCCTGGGCCTCACCCGGATGACCGAGGCCAGCGACCCGGTCGAGATCTGCGCGGAGTTCGTGACGGCGGTCTCCGGTGGCCCGCCCAGCCCGGTTCAGCGTGCGGTGCTGGCCGAGGTCGTGCTCACGGCCCAGCGGGTGGAGGCGTCAGCCTGATGCGACTGCACACCCTGCGCATGCACGCCGTCGGCCCGTTCGCCGACGAGCAGGTCATCGACTTCGACCGCCTCGGAGCGGGTGGGCTGTTCCTCTTCGAGGGGCCGACGGGTGTGGGCAAGTCGACGATCCTCGATGCGCTGACGTTCGCACTCTATGGCGGTCTGGCCAGTGACTCCGGCGATCCCGCCCGGTTGCGCTCGGACTTCGCCGGCCCCGATGACCGCCCCGAGGTCATGGTGGAGTTCTCTGTGCGCGGCGGACGGCACCGGGTCACGCGATCACCTGAGTATGCCCGGCCGAAGAAGCGGGGCACGGGAGTCACCAGGGAGAAGTCAGCCGTCCACCTCGAGCGCCTCGGGGTGGGCGGCTGGGAGAGCCGCTCGCACGCCAAGGACGAGGTCGGCACGATCGTCGGCGAGCTCCTGGGATTGACCCGCGAGCAGTTCCGCCAGGTGGTGCTTCTGCCTCAGGGCGAGTTCGCGACCTTCCTGCGCGCCGGGGATGACGAGCGTCGCGAAGTCCTGGGCAAGCTCTTCGGCACCCAGTTCTTCCGGAGCATCACAGACTCCCTGCAGGCGCGCGCCCAGGAGGCGAACCGCGCGCTGCAGGGCGCCGATGCCGACCTGCGTGCGCGGGTGTCCGCCGCCTGCGAGGCCGCCGGACTGGAGCCTGACGAACATGCTGACCTTGCGCTGCTGCCGGTGGCCCAGAGACTCGAGAGCCTTGGTGATCTGGACTCCCGGTTGACCCACCGAGCCCTGGTCGCCCAGGAGGCCGTCGCGTTCGCTGACGTTGGTACAGGTCTGGCGCGTGCGGTGCTGACCGATGCTCAGGACGTGGCGGGAAGGCTCGAGCAGCGCGCTGCGCTTGAGGCATCGTTGATCGCGGCGGAGGAGCAGAGCGCCGACCAGGCGGCTCGTCGGGACCTGCTGGAACGAGCTCAGCGGGCCATCCCCGTGCGACCACTCGTGGAGCTCGTGGACGGGTCTGCCGAGCAGGTCACGATCCTGCGAGCCGCCGTCGTCTCAGCTGGACCTGGCCAGGTCGCGGACCCTACACACCTGGTGGGTGAGGGGTGGCAGGCGTTGGCCAGGCAGGCTGCTGCGGCCCGCACGACCGCGGGGGAGCTGGCGCACCTCGTGGTGATCGAGGACGGGCTCGCCGAGGCGCGAGCCCTCCTCGAACAGAACCGGATGCGCACACAGGAACTCCAGGCGGCGGTCATCCAGGCGCAGGTGCGAGGTTCTGAGATACCCAAGGAACTTGCCGGGGCGCGTGCTGACCTCGGCGCCGCCCACCAGTCAGTAGCAGCGGTGGCCGCGGCGCGGGCGGTCCTGGAGGCCATCGCCGGACCGGCAGACGCGGCTCGACGACTCACCGAGCTCAGCGCCGCGGTGGAGGAACGACGGTCCGCCCGGCGAACCGCGCGTCGGGCCTACGAGGAGGCTGACGACCACTACACGCTGCTCGTCGACCAGCGGTTGACCGACGTCCGCGGTGAGCTCGCCGCGCGACTCGTCTCCGGGGACCCATGCCTCGTCTGTGGTTCGCCCGAGCACCCGGCTCCTGCCCGAGGGATGACAGCGGGGGTCTCCGAGGAGCAGGTCCGCAGCGTCGCCGCCCATCGCGACGAGTGCCGCCTGGTCCTGGACGAGGCTGAGGTCAGCCTCGCGCGCGCGGAAGCCGACCTCGACCATGCCACCAGGACCGCCGCCGGTCTCTCGACGGAGCAGTGGCAGGCCCGGATCGACCACGCCAACGCCGAGCTGGCCTCAGGGGAGCGCGCCCAGGCCAGCCTCGCTGGTCTGGAGGTCGCCGTCACCGAGCTGAGCGCGGAACAGGCCGAGAACGGTGCCGAGCTGATCGCACTGGCCGAGGGACTGGCCAGTGCGCAGGCCCAGGAGGCGCACTCAGCTGCCGAGCTCGAGATCCGTGAGGAGCAGGTCGTCGTCGCCCGTGCGGAGTTCACCAGCGTTCGCGATCGGGCCGCGGCCCTCATTGCCTCCGCCGCGCGATCGGAGTCGCTGTCGGCCTCGGTGCTCGACCTTTCCCGAGGGCTCGAGCAGCTGGCCTCAGCATCCCAACGGGCAGAGGGGGAGGCTCTGAGGGCCGGCTTCATCGACCTCTCCGAGGCTCGGTCCGCCCTCCTTGGGGGACCAGAGCTCGAGCGGCTGCAGCGTGCCGTCGAGGAGTGGGAGGCGTCCGTGGCGACAGCCCGCGCCCAGCTCGACTCGGCGGAGCTCCAGGCCGTGGCCGGGGTCGACCCGCAGAAGGCGGCCGAAGCGGTGACCCTCGCCACGTCAGAGCTGGAACGGGTCGAGCTCATGGCTGGCAGGGCCCGTGATGAGGCCACAGTCGCAGTCCGACAGTGCGAGCGCTTCGCGGAGAGACTGGCCGAGGTCCAGGCGTGCGCCACCCAGCGCGCCGAGCTCGCGGCCTCGGGGGAGGAGCTCGTCGCCCTGGACCTGTACGCCCGGGGCATGGCCGGCTCCCCACGGATGAGCCTGGTGACCTTCGTGCTCCGCTACTGGTTCGAACAGGTGGTGACGGCAGCCAACGTCCGTCTGGAGTCCATGTCGGCCGGCAAGTACGAGCTGCTCCGCATCGACGAGGCCGCCCGAAAGGACGCCCGTGTCGGGCTCGGACTTGCGGTCCTCGACCGGCACACCGGCCGTGAGCGCAGCCCGGGGACGCTCTCCGGCGGCGAGACCTTCTACACGTCGCTGGCGCTGGCGCTCGGCCTGGCCGACGTCGTCGTGGCCCAGGCAGGGGGAGCCCAGCTCGACACCCTGTTCATCGACGAGGGGTTCGGCAGCCTGGACCCGGACACCCTTGATGACGTGATGGGCGTGATCGACGACCTGCGTGGCAACGGTCGGGTCATCGGCATCGTCAGCCATGTGCCCGAGCTCAAGGAGCGCATCGCCGAGCGGCTGACAGTACGCAGGGTCCGGCCCGACGGTCCCTCGACCGTGGACGTCCGCGCCTGACCGACCCCGGCCCGACCGCCCGGCCCGACCCCCATCGGATCCGGCCAGTGAGCTCGACCGGCGGGACCCCTTCGGCGGCATCTGGTGCCACATCACCGTTCCGGACGGCCTAGCGTCGGGACCCCGGTACCCACCAGAACGGACGGTCACGCCCATGTCGTATGCGACGCAGAGCGCCTGGCGCGAGATCCAAGCCTTCCTCCCGCAGGACTATCAGCTTCAGGCGGGCGAGGAGCCGGTCGAGGAGTGGTGGCCCTGGGGCGGTCACGAGGTGCACCTCGACTGCTACCGCAATGCCGACGCCCCAGCCAAGGTGCTCCTCTTCCACGGGGTGGGCACGAATGGGCGCCAACTGTCCACCATCCTCGGTGCACCGCTGCACCGGCGGGGGCTGGAGACCATCGCGATCGACATGCCCGAGTACGGGGTGACGCGCGTGGCCCCGGGGGCGCGGGTCCGCTACGACGACTGGGTTCAGGCGGGCATCGACCTGGTCGCCGTTGAGCGGGCCAGGGACGACCGACCCATCATCCTGTACGGCCTCAGCGCCGGCGGGATGCTCGCCTACCAGGTCGCCGCGGCCACGGGCCAGGTGGCGGGCGTCGTGGGCATGTGCTTCCTCGATCAGTCCGTCCAGCAAGTGGCCGACGAGACCGCACTGAACGTGGCGATGTCGCGGGTGGGTGCACCCGTCGTCCAGCTCGCGGCCCGCACCCCGCTCTCGGGGCTGCGAATGCCGATGCGGGTGGCGAGCAAGATGCACACGCTCGTCAACGACCGGCCAGCACTCAAGGCGTGCCTGCGCGACCGAACCTCCGCGGGAAACGCGATGACGATGACCTTCCTGGACTCGTACATCGAGTACCTACCGGCCGTCGAGCCTGAGGACTTCGACGTCTGCCCGATCCTGCTGACCCAACCGGGCGCGGACCGCTGGACGCCGCTACACCTCAGCGAGCTCTTCCTGAGCCGGATCACGCGGGTCCCGGTCACCACCGTGATCCTCGAGGGCGCGAGTCACTACCCGATCGAGCAGCCCGGCCTCGACCAGATGGTGGACGCGATCGAGGCATTCATCCGCGCGCAGCTGGCCGACGACCGCTGAGAGATACCGAGCGCCCGGGTGGCCCGATGGGAGCCACCGCGCCCGCGGGTCGGCTCCCGACCGGAACCGGCGGCGCTCGCTACGCGGCCACCCCGTCGCCGATCGCGTCGGCGATCCGCGCGGCGACCTGCGCGCCTGCTTCGGCCGTGTACGGCTGCCCGTAGAAGCGGGTGAGGTCCAGGGGCTCGTCGATGCGGATCGAGGCGCGGCGCCGGATGCGCCCCGGGATCTGCTTGTGGAGCAGCATCTCCCGGAAGCCGTCGACGCGCACGGGCACGGCCACCGCCTGAGTGCTGTGCAGCAGCCTGGACACCCCCGGACGGACGGGCGCCCCCTCCCGGGTCGTGCCCGGTGGGGAAGTGCAGGAGCCAACCGGAGCGGATCGCCTGCTCGATGCGCCCGATGCCCTCGAGGTCGACCGAACGGCGGAGGTCGACGCCTCCGTGGCGGTGCGACCGCTGGAACGTCACCGCCCCCGCAGTCGTGAGCAGCGAGGTGGCCAGGTTCTTCCGCATCGTCTCCTCGGCGGCGGAGAACCTCAGGTACGGGTCCTCCCAGCTGATCCCGCGTCGGCGGTAGACCGCGTCGAAGAAGGCGATCGCCTCCGTGAAGTAGGTCTGATGGTTCGACAGGAACACGACTCCACGTTTCGGCAGGGCGTTGAGTCGCTCACGGCCCACGACGTCCACGCGGTTGAGGACCTTGAAGTAGGGGATGGTGAACGCCCCGGCGAAGGCGCAGAACAGTGCGCGGCGCATCCAGATCTCGCGGCGCCCGGGCTGCATGAGCGCGTCGGGCGCGTCGTCAGCCGCCCAGGCGTCCGGTTCGCGCTGCAGGGCCATGAGGAGCAATGTTAGGCGCCCGCGGTCCACGATGCCCCCACCCGGGAGACTTCGACCCGGCACTGGCCTACCAGGCGTGCCGCGCACCGGGCGACGGATGCTGCCCGGCCCGGCGGGCAACCGCAGCGCGGTCAGCCCAGCGTGAGAGCGGTCGCGGGGTCGGCCATGAAGTCGGCCACCTCCCGCAGCACCCTGGATCCCATGGCCCCGTCCACGACCCGATGGTCGAACGACAGTGCGAGGGTCACCACATCGCGCACCTCGACCCGACCGTCGACGACCCACGGCCGGGGCAGGACCCGCCCGAGGGCCAGGATCGCCACCTCGCCCGGGTTCAGGATCGGCGTGCCCCCATCCACGCCGAACACGCCGACGTTGGTGATCGTGATGGTGGAGCCACGCAGGTCCTCGGGGCGCGAGCGCCCCGCCCGGGCGGTCTCGATCAGGCGGGCCAGGGCATCGCCCATGCCCCGCAGGTCCAGGTCCTGGGCGTCGGCGATCCGCGGGACGATCAGCCCGCGGGGGGAGTCGACGGCGATCCCGAGGTGGACGCTTCGGTGCACGAGCAGGTTCTCGCCGGTCTCGTCCAGGCTGGAGTTCACGCTCGGATGGTCCCGAGCTGCACGGACCAGGCCCAGCGCGGCGAAGGTCAGCGGCGTGATCGACAACCCCGCCATGTCCTCCCGGGCCCGCGCGACCCGGATCAGGGAGGTCATCGCCGTCACGTCCACGTCGACCCACTCGGTGACGTGGACCGCGGTGAAGGCCGATGAGGTCATCGCCTGGGCCATCATCCGACCGACATGTGTCAGCGGAACGACCTCGCTCCCGCCACCGTCCGCGGCGCGTACCACTGGGGGCGCGGAGGCGACCCGGGCCGGCGCCCCACCCCGCCCGGGCTGCGGCCGCCCGCGAGACGTCGTCGTGAGTGATCGTTCCGTCAGGCCCGGTGGCCAGCACCTGGGCCAGGTCCACGTCGAGGTCGCGTGCCAGCCTCCGGACGGGTGGCTTGGCGCGCACCTGGTCGCTGCCCAGTCGGGTCTCCAGAGCGCGCCCGAGCTCCAGGCCTCCCTGGCGGACCGGTCGGCCGCGCTCACCGGGCGGGCCCGGCTCGACGTGGTCGGCCCCGTGCGGCGTCCGGCGCGGCCTGCGCAGCGGAGTCTGCTCCGCCTTGACCCCGTATCCCACCAGCACGGCGGTCCGTGCGGCAGCGACGGGCGTGCGGTTGCGCTCTGTCGCGCGATCCGTGCCCGCGGCCGACTCCCAGTGCCCGTGAGCCGACTCCGTGCCCGTGCCCGGAGCCGGGACCCTCGCGGCCGCAGCCCCGCCGCCCGCCGGTCCAGGCGAGTCGGCCGGCGCCTTCACCCCGTCCTCGATCCGGATGATCGGCTGCCCCACCGGCACCACATCCCCGGGCGCGGCGAGTACCTCGACCACGACGCCGGCGTAGGGGCTGGGCAGCTCGACGGCGGCCTTGGCGGTCTCGACCTCGAGCAGGATCTGGTTGACGACCACTGTGTCGCCGACAGCCACGCGCCAGCCGAGCACCTCGGCCTCCGTCAGGCCCTCGCCGGCGTCAGGCATCCGGAACTCGTGCAGCACGGGTCCTCCTCAGTAGGCCATGGAGCGGTCGACCGCCTCAAGGATGCGGTCGAGGTCGGGCAGGTAGATCTCCTCGATCCGAGATGGCGGGTAGTGCGCGTGGAACCCGCCGACCCGCAGAACCGGGGCTTCGAGCTGGTAGAAGCACTCCTGCGTGACCTCGGCCGCGATCTCGGCGCCGACGCCGCCCAGCACCGGCGCCTCGTGCACCACGATCAACCGGCCCGTGCGGCCCACTGACTCGATGATCGTCGGCATGTCCAGCGGTGCCAGGCTGCGCGCATCGATGACCTCCAGGTCGCGGTCGGTGTCGGCCTGGGCGGCGTCCAGGCAGGTGCGCACCATCGGCCCCCAGCAGAGCAGGGTCGCATCGTGGCCGCGCCTGACGACCCGGGCCTGGAACAGCTCGGGCAACGGAGCCAGGGGTGCGTCCACGTCCACCTCGCCCTTGTCCCAGTACCGCCGTTTGGGCTCGAAGAACAGCACCGGGTCGGGATGGGCGATCGCCTGCCTGATCATCATGAACGCATCCGCCGGTGTGCTGGGGGTGACGATCCGCAGCCCCGGGGTGTGCGCGAAGTACGCCTCCGGGGACTCGGAGTGATGCTCCACGGCACCGATCCCGCCCCCGTTGGGCACTCGGATCACGATCCGCATCGACAGCGCGCCCGACGAGCGCAGGTGCAGCCGGGCGACCTGCGTGGTGATCTGGTCGAACGCGGGGAAGATGAACCCGTCGAACTGGATCTCAGCCACGGGCGCGTACCCGCGCATCGCCAGGCCCACGGCCGTGCCGATGATCCCGCTCTCGGCCAGTGGCGTGTCGATGACCCGGTCCTCGCCGTACCGGGCCTGCAGGCCGTCAGTGATGCGGAACACGCCACCGAGGCGGCCGATGTCCTCGCCCATCAGCAGGACCTTGGTGTCGTCGCGCATCGCCGCGTCGAGCCCGGCGTTGAGGGCCTTGGCCATCGTGAGCACGGCCATGTCAGTGCCCCCGTCCGGAGTCGGCGAAGTCTGCGAGGTAGGCCGAGAGCCAGGCCCGGTCGCGGTCAACAACCGGATGCTGGGCGGCGTACAGGTGGTCGAACATGGACAGCGGCACCGGATCTGGCATCGCCCGGCAGGCGGCGCGCATGTGCTCACCGAGCGCGTCGGCACCGGCGTCAACCTCAGCGAGGAACGTCGCATCGGCGATCCCCGAGCGGGAGATGTGCGCCCGCACCCGCTCGATCGGGTCCTTGAGCTTCCAGGCCTCACCCTCGGCCGTCGTCCGGTAGCGGGTGGGGTCATCGGAGGTGGTGTGCGCACCCATGCGGTAGGTGAAGGCCTCCACGAGGGTGGGGCCACCGCCTCCGCGCGCCCGGTCGAGTGCCGCAGTCACGACGGCCTCAACGGCCAGCACGTCGTTGCCGTCGACGCGGACGCCTGGGAAGCCATAACCTGCGGCCCGCTTGAACAGCGGGATCCGGGTCTGGCGCTCCAGCGGCTCGGAGATCGCCCACTGGTTGTTCTGGCAGAAGAACACCACCGGCGCGTCATTGACCGCGGCGTACACGAAGGCCTCGGCCACGTCACCCTGGGACGATGCCCCGTCGCCGAAGCAGACCACCACGGCATCGTCGGCGCCGTCGCGCTGGATCCCCATGCCGTAGCCGACCGCGTGCAGGGTCTGGTCGCCGATGACGATCGTGTAGAGGCTGAACCCGTGGTCGGCCGGGTCCCAGCCGCCGAGCGTGGTCCCGCGGAACAGCCCCAGCAGCGTGACCGGGTCGACACCGCGCACGTAGGCCATCCCGTGCTCGCGGTACGTGGGGAAGATCCGGTCGGTGGCTCGCGTCGCCCGGGCCGCACCCACCTGGGCGGCCTCCTGGCCCTGGCAGGGCGCCCAGAGCCCGAGCTCGCCATGGCGCTGCAGGGCGGTGGCCTCGGCGTCGAGCCGGCGGACCATCACCAGGTCGGTGTAGCGGTGGCGCCAGGCGGAATCGGTCAGGGACAGCGCGTAGTCGGGGTGCTCGACCAGCACCCCCTCAGGGGTGAGCAGCTGGACGAGCTCGGGCCCACCATCGATGGACATCCTGCGCGGGCCTCCTCCCGGATGGGTGCACCGCGGCAGGTGTCACCGCCGTGCGCCCCCACTGGCGAAGCATCTCAGGAGAGGAGCACTCGTGGCCCGATGGAGCGCCCGGGCCGGAGCCGCGCGCGGCGGCGCCCCTATGAGGCGGGGCCGTCGACCTCGCGGGGCATCGCCTTCTGCGCGTAGGTGGACCAGTTGGTCTCGAGGGCCTCGATCAGCTGGGTGACCATCAACGGCGACAGGTTCACGCGGGCCACAACGACACCCTGCATCTCAGGTGCGGTCGCGAAATCGATGCGGGCGAAGTCCAGTGTGAACTCGTACGGGCTGTGCGAGACCCGGGCGAAGTTGGCCCACACCCCGCCCTTGTGGGCATCGGGCATCTCAAGGGAGACATGGACCTGCTGGGGGTCGTTCGGCTGCTCGGACATGGTGGCAGTCTGGCTCAGCCGGCTGATGGAAGCCAGGTGACCCGGCCCTCGAGCACGGCATATCCGATGAACGCCACGATGTCGATGAGCGCGTGGGCGACGATCAAGGGCAGCACCCGGCCCCAGCGCACGAACAACCAGCCGAAGAACGCACCCATGGCCATGTTGCCCAGCAGCCCGCCGATGCCCTGGTACAGGTGGTAGCTGCCCCGCACCACCGCACTGGCGGAGATCGTCGCCCAGGGCGCCCACCCGAGCTGGGTGAGACGCCGCATCACGAACGCGACGACGATGACCTCCTCGACGATGGAGTTCTGCAGAGCCGCGCCGATCAGCACCGGCCAGCGCCACCACTGGTCGGGCAGCGCCTGGGCGACGACCGCCAGGTTGACCCCTGCCTCGTAGGCCACCAGGTAGCCGACCAGGCCGATGCCACCGACCACCGCAGCCAGGCCTGCGCCGCGCAGCAGATCCCGGCCTGGCTGCGTCAGGTCCAGGCCGATGGCACGCACCCCCTCACCCGAGCGCACCAGCAGGTACCAGACCAGGGCCACCGGGGCCAGGGCGAAGGCGATGCGCAGCACCTGGCGGACTAGGTCGAGCAGCGGGCGCCCCGGGGCCAGTGTGTTGTTGAGGACGGCAGACTGCCCTGCCAGGGGGGTGCCGCTGGTGAGGTCGGCCAAGAAGCTGACGATCGAGTAGATCCCGGATCGGCCCAGCGACAGCGCCAGGACGATCAGGATCTCAGCCACGATCATGCCCCGGGTCAGGCCCGGTGGGCGCTGGCCACGCAGGCCGACGCCGGGGGTCACTGCGCGACGTCCAGGAGCCTGCCCGGCGGGGCGTCGAAGCGCGGTGGCGTCAGCGCGTTCCGGGCGTCGGCCTCGTGGTGCAGTGGGTCCTCGGGACCGATGCCCTGGTTGGCGCGCGCCTCGGCGTAGACGTCGGTGGTCCGCCGGGCGAGGTCGCGCCAGTCGTAGTCGGCCAGGACCGCCTCCCGGGCGCGCTCGGCCCGCTCGTGCGTGGCCCCGGGGTCGGCCAACGCCGTGCTGACGGCGTGCACGAGGCTGTCGGCGTCACCGGGGGTGAACGTCAGTGCGCGCCGGTCATCGTCGGCGAACTCCGCCAACCCACCGGTTCGGGACACCACCAGCGGCGTCCCGATGGCGGCGGCCTCCAGGGCGACCAGGCCGAACGGCTCGTACAGGCTCGGGGCGACGGCCAGATCCGCAGCAGCGACGATCGCCCGAAGGTCCTCCTCGCTGACCCACCCGAGGAACCTGACCGAACCATCCAGCCCGAGGTGCGTGGCGTGGCGCTGCACCTCGTCGAGGTAGGTGCCCCGGCCCGCGACCAGCAGCCGGATGCCCGGAAATGACCGTCGCAGTGCCGGCATCGCCGACACGAGCGTCTGCACGCCCTTCTCCCACTCGACCCGGCCGGTGTAGGCGATCAGGGGATGGGCGTCGGCGTTCTCGCTGCTGATCCGTGCGGTCTCGAACTCGGGACGCTGCCAGTCGACCGGCTCGATCCCGTTGGGCACCACATGCGCGGAATCGACACCGAACAGCGTGCGCACCTCATCGCGCATCGTGCGTGAGCAGGTGATGACCGCATCCGAGGTGTTGGCCAGCCACCACTCGATGGCGTGGATCGAGGTGGACAGGTCGGTGTGGACCCATCCCCGGTTCCGCCCGGCCTCCGTGGCGTGGATCGTGGAGGTCAGCGGTGCCCCGCAGCGCTGGCGCAGGGCGACGGCGGCGTGCGCCACCATCCAGTCATGGGCGTGGATGACGTCCGGCTGCCAGTCGGCCAGCAGCGCGTTGCCGTGACCGGTGAACTCGCACTCCATCTCCGCGACGTGGGCCAGCAGGTCGCGTGGGTCGTGCGTGGACGGGTCGATGGTCGCGCGCAGGACCCGGACCGGGCCGGTCGAGCCCCAGGGCACCCGAGCCGGCGCGGCGGAGTTCGGTGCCTGGGTGATCACGACCACGTCGTGGCCGTTGGTTGCCTGCGCATTGGCAAGCGCGTGGACATGGCGACCCAGCCCCCCGTACATCACGGGTGGGTACTCCCAGGTCAGGTGAAGGATGCGCATCGGTCACGAAGCGTACGCCTTGCGGGGGCCCGGGACCTTCGGCCCGTGGATGCGGGTCGGGGGGCTGCGCGGACGTCGTGGGACCCCGCCTACGATTGACCCGATCAGCAGCACTTGTTACCCGCGGGTAATATGACGTTGCGGGCGGCAGATTCGCCCAGCGGATCGAACGAACTGGCCACCGGCGCACCCCATGGGTGCTCTGGGCGATGAGAGAGGTCGACGACGCGACCATGAAGATCGTTGTCTGTGTGAAGCAGGTCCCGGACAGTTGGGCGGAGAAGTCGCTCAGCCCCGCCGACAACACGTTGGACCGCGGCTCGGTGGATGCCGTGATGAATGAGATCGACGAGTACGCCATCGAGGAGGCCCTGCGGCTGATCGAGGCGCACGGCGGCGAGGTGGTCGTCCTGTCCATGGGCCCGGCCCAGGCCACCGACACCATCCGCAAGGCGCTGTCGATGGGCGCTGACTCGGGTGTGCACATCCTCGATGACGGCCTGCACGGCTCGGATGCGGTTGCCACATCCCTGGCGCTGGCCACGGCCATCAAGGGCCGTGACGCCGACCTGGTGATCCTCGGCTGCGAGTCGACCGATGCGCGCATGTCGGTGGTGCCGGCGATGGTGGCCGAGCGCCTGGGCCTGCCGCAGCTCACCTTCTGCAACTCCGTCACGGTGGACGGCACAACGGTCACCACGAACCGCGTGACCGAGTACGGCTACGACGTCGTTGAGGCGTCGCTGCCGGCCGTGGTCAGCGTGGTCGAGAAGATCAACGAGCCCCGCTACCCGTCCTTCAAGGGCATCATGGCCGCCAAGAAGAAGCCGGTCGAGACCCTGGATCTGGCCGGGCTGGGCGTCGCTGCCAGCGAGGTCGGCCTGGCCGCCGCGTGGTCGGTCGTTGACGAGGCTGCCGCCCGGCCGCCGAAGGCCAAGGGCACGATCGTCACCGATGAAGGCAACGGTGGCGTCGCCATCGCCGATTTCCTGTCCGCGCAGAAGTTCATCTGAGGAGCCCAGCAATGGCTGAAGTACTTGTGCTCGTCGAGCACGTCGACGGCAATGTGAAGAAGGTCACCTACGAGTTGCTGACCCTGGCCAAGCGCATCGGCGAGCCCGCCGCCGTGCTTGTGGGCGCCGGCGCTGACGCGGCGATCCCGGGCCTGGCCGAGCACGGTGCGGTGACGGTCTACGTCGCCGACGCCGCCGAGCTCACCGCGCATCCGGTGGCGCCCAAGGCCGAGGTCCTGGCCAAGCTCGTGGCTGAGAAGTCCCCGGCGGCGGTCCTCGTGGCCAGCACCGCCGAGGGCAAGGAGGTGGCTGCACGCCTGGCCATCAAGTCCGGCTCCGGGATCATCACCGACGCCGTCGACGTGGCTGCTGACGGCACCGCGACGCAGTCGGTCTTCGGCGGCGCCACGGTCGTGAAGTCCAAGGTGGCGGTGGGCACCCCGATCATCACCGTCCGTCCCAACAGCACCGCCCCCGAGGCCTCACCGGCTGCCGGTACCCGCGTCGACGTCACCGTCGAGCTCTCGGATGCCGCCAAGTCGGCACGCATCACCGATCGGGTCGTGCAGGCCAAGGGCGGCCGTCCCGACCTCGCCGAGGCTGCAGTCGTGGTCTCCGGTGGGCGTGGCGTGGGCGGGGCCGAGGGCTTCGGCGTCATCGAGGCGCTGGCCGACTCGCTGGGTGCCGCTGTCGGCGCATCGCGTGCCGCCACCGACGCCGGCTGGTACCCCCACCAGTTCCAGGTCGGCCAGACCGGCAAGACCGTCGCCCCGCAGCTGTACGTCGCCAACGGGATCTCCGGCGCTATCCAGCACCGGGCCGGCATGCAGACGTCGAAGACCGTGATCGTGGTCAACAAGGACGCGGAGGCGCCGATCTTCGAGCTCGCTGACTTCGGTGTCGTCGGTGACCTGTTCGTGGTCGTCCCGCAGCTGACCGACGAGGTCGCCAAGCGCAAGGGCTGACACGACAGCACGCTCCACCGCGGGGTCCGGCCATCAGGTCTGGCCCCGCGGTGCTGTCCGTGGGGCCCCACCCCTGGCTCCCAGAGGCCCGAGGGCCGAGCGCAACGCCAGTTCCATGAGGCTCGCCTACGATTGGGGGACCATGAGCACCTACCTCGACCATGCGGCGACCACACCGCTGCTGGACTGCGCCCGCGAGGCCATGATCGGGGCCCTGTCGGACACGGGGAACGCATCGTCGCTGCATGCCTCCGGCCGCGCTGCCCGCCGGCGGGTCGAGGAGTCGCGCGAGACGATCGCCGGTGCGCTCGGCGTCACTCCCAGTGAGGTGATCTTCACCGCAGGGGGCACCGAGGCCGACAACCTGGCTGTCAAGGGACTCTGGTGGTCGCGCACCGCGCAGGACCCTGGGCGACGTCGCGTGCTGGCCTCAAGGATCGAGCACCACGCCGTCCTCGACCCGGTCCACTGGCTGGGTGAGCACGAGGGCGCCGAGGTGGTCTGGCTCGACGTCGACTCTGAGGGCCGGGTCGACGTGGACCAGCTCCGCGCCGAGCTGGACGCGCATCCGCGTCAGACGGCGCTCGTGGCCGTCATGTGGGCCAACAACGAGGTCGGCACCGTCCAGCCGATCGCGCAGATCGCCGCAGCATGCGCCGGTGCCGGGGTCCCGCTGCATGTGGACGCCGTGCAGGCGGTCGGGTCGATCCCGGTGGACGCGACCCTGCCGGACACGATGGCCATCTCCGCCCACAAGCTGGGCGGGCCGCTGGGAGTCGGGGCGCTCATCGCGCGGCGCGGACTCGAGCTCACGCCGCTGACCCACGGAGGGGGGCAGGAGCGTCAGGTCCGTTCGGGGACGCTCGATGTGCCCGCGCTCGTGGGGTTCGCCGCGGCTGTCGAGCATGTGCTCGGAGACGTCGCGGAGCGCTCCGCTCGAACGGCTGCCCTTCGCGATGAGCTGTTCGCCCAGGTTCTGGACCTGGCCCCTGATGCGATTGTCAACGGCGCGGTCGGCGGGCTCGACGCCCGGCTCCCCGGCAACGCCCACGTCTCGTTCCCCGGGTGCGAGAGCGACGCGCTGCTGATGCTCCTGGACGCCGCAGGCGTCGAGGTGTCGATGGGCTCCGCATGCAGCGCCGGGGTGCCCGAGCCCAGCCATGTCCTGCTGGCCATGGGCATCGATCCGGTGCGTGCGCGATCGTCATTGCGCTTCAGCCTCGGGCACACCTCGACCAGGGCCGATGTGGACGCGCTCGTGGCAGCCCTGCCCGCTGCCCTGGCGCGTGCCGGGCGCGCAGGTCAGGTCCGGATCAGCGCACAGATGGCGGCCGCTGTCCGCGACGGGGGCTGAGGTGAAGGTCCTGGCCGCCATGTCCGGCGGCGTCGACTCAGCCGTGGCCGCGGCCCGGGCTGTGGCGGCCGGTCACGAGGTCACCGGAGTGCACCTGGCCCTGTCGCGCAACCCGGAGTCCTACCGATCCGGTGCGCGCGGGTGCTGCACCATCGAGGACTCCCGCGACGCCTGGCGTGCCGCCGATCTCCTGGGCATCCCGTTCTACGTGTGGGACATGTCGCAGGAGTTCTCCGCCGACGTCGTGGATGACTTCCTGGCCGAGTACGCCGCGGGCCGGACGCCCAACCCGTGCCTGCGCTGCAACGAGCGGATCAAGTTCGCCGCCGTCCTGGACCGTGCTCGGGCACTGGGGTTCGACGCAGTCTGCACCGGGCACTACGCGCAGCTGGTCGAGGGGCCGAACGGGCGGGAGCTGCACCGAGCCGTGGACCCGGGCAAGGACCAGTCCTATGTTCTCGGTGTCCTCGACGCCGAGCAGATCGCCGGCTGCATGTTCCCGCTGGGCGGCTCGCTGAAGTCCGATGTGCGCGCCGAGGCCACGGCGATGGGCCTGGCGGTGGCGGCAAAGCCCGACAGCCACGACATCTGCTTCATCCCCACGGGCGACACCGCCGGGTTCCTGCAGGCGCGGCTGGGCGCCGCACCCGGGGAGATCATCGACGCTGAGACCGGTGTGGTGGTGGGCGCGCACGAGGGTGCCTATGCGTTCACGGTCGGCCAGCGGCGCGGTGTCGGCCTGGGCAATCCCGCACCGGACGGGGCTCGGCGGTACGTGGTCGATGTGGACATCGCGAGTCGTCGGGTGTCCGTGGGAACGGCGGCCATGCTCGACGTGCACCGGATCTCGGCGATCCGGCCCCGGTGGTGCGGGCCGGCGTTGGATGGGTCGGCTCCCGTGGGCGTGCAGGTGCGGGCGCACGGCGAGGAGATCCCCGCGGTGGTGACGGCTGATGATTCGGGCTTCGTCGTGGAGTTGGCCAGCCCACTTCGGGGGGTGGCACCAGGCCAGGCCGCTGTGCTCTACGACGGCACTCGGGTGGTGGGTTCGGGCACGATCGCGCGTGGGGCCGCGTGAGCGTCGGACCACCGGCCGCTGCGGGTGATCAGGGCGAGGTGGGCGACGATCCTGATGTCCCCGCCGTGGCGGGCGGCCACGTCACAGGAAGCGTCCGCGTCCCTGCCGAGGTGAACGTGCCGGTCGACGCCGACGGCCCGGTGGTCGCCGACGTCTCGGTCGAGGCCGCCGTCCCGGCCTCTGACCCTGACGGGATCAACGCCCGCGCCCTGTCGATCGGGATCGCCGTGGGCGCGTACGCGATCAGCTTCGGTGCGGTGAGTGTCGCCGCGGGGCTGAACGTGCTGCAGGCGCAGGCGCTGTCCGCCCTGATGTTCACGGGCGCCTCGCAGTTCGCGTTCGTCGGTGTGGTTGCGGCGGGGGGAGGGCTCGTGGCCGCCGTGATCACCGCCTGGCTGCTGGGCCTGCGCAACGGCCTGTACGGACTGCATCTGGCGACCGTCCTCAGCCCGCCTGGACGGCCCTCGGAGCGGTTGCGGGGCTGGCGGCGGATGGGAGCGGCCCAGTTCACGATCGACGAGTCCACCGCTATGGCCCTGGCCTACGAGGGTGATCCTGCGGCCACCCGCAGGGCGTTCTGGGCCACGGGCTGGTCGGTGTTCGTCCTCTGGAACCTTGGAACGCTGCTGGGCGCCGTGGGAGCCGCGTCGCTGAGCGACCCGAAGGTGCTGGGGCTGGATGCGGCGATCCCCGCCGGGTTCCTCGCGCTGCTGTGGCCCCGGTTGGTGGATCGGTCGACGTGGGCGCTGGCTGTGGCCTCGGGAGTGCTCGCCCTGGCGCTTGCCCCCGTGCTTCGACCGGGCATGCCGGTGCTGGCAGGTGCCGGCCTGGCCGTGGCCGGCGCCCTCTGGCTGACGCGGGAGCGCTCCTGATGTGGCCCGCGGTGCTCGTGGCCTCCTTGGCCTCGTTCCTCACGAAGTGGGCTGGTCACCTGCTGCCGGAGTCCCTGCTCGAGCGGCCGCTCGTGAGCAGGGCGGCGGCGCTGCTCCCCATCGGGCTGTTGGCAGCGCTCCTGGCCATCCAGACGTTCTGGTCGCCAACCGGATTCGTGATCGACGCCCGCGCGGCGGGACTCGCGGTCGCAGCGGTGGCGCTCATCCTCCGCGCGCCGTTCCTGGTGGTGGTGCTCTCGGCGGCGGCGACAGCTGCCCTCCTGCGGGCGGCGGGCCTCGGCTGATCGCGTCGCCCGGGTGGACAGCCGTCACGGGCCGACCGTCCACCGGGTCGACCGGCAGATCCGGACACCTGTGTCCGATACCGCCCAGTCGTTGTCCGGATCCTGCACATCACCACGAACGCGCGATGGGCCCCCTCGCCGCGCCTTCGCACGAGCGTCCTGGCTGTTGGTCCGTGAACGTGCCCGCCAGTCGCGGGTCAGCGGTCGGCGGGGAAGCGGACTCCGACCTCGGCGCGTGCTCGGTCGAGGATGCGTGCGACGGCCAGGGACTGGGCGACCGGCCAGGTGGGCGACTGCTCGCCGGCGCGGACACACGCGATGAAGTGCTCCACCTCGTAGCGCATGTGGTGCGGGGACTGCTCGCGGGTGAGGTCGCGCGACGTCCCGTCACGCAGGTCCAATCGCACGGCGGTCGGCACGCTGCAGTCATCGAAGTGGACGACGCCCAACTCGCCGGTGATCGCCGAGCCGACCCCGCCGGGCGCGATCTTGGAGTGCAGGCAGGCCACCTCGAACCCGTCGTAGCCCAGCAGGATCGTGCCCTGCCCGTCCACGCCGCTGGGCAGCAGGTGCCCGGTCGCGTGGACGGAGTCCGGCTCGCCGAAGAGCAGCAGTGACAACGCGACGGCGTAGATGCCCAGGTCCATCAGCGACCCCGCGGCGAACGCGGGGTTGAACGCGTTGGGCAGCTCGCCGGCCCTGAGCTTGTCGTAGCGCGAGGAGTACTGGTCCTTGGCGAGCACGACGCGCCGCAGCGTGCCCACCTCGGGGACAGCCTCGCGGATAGCCACCACATTCGGCTCCCACGGGGAGGTGTAGGCCTCCATCAGGACCCGGTCGGTCTCGACGGCTGCTGCCGCCATCGCCTCGACCTCGCGCGCGCTGGCGCCCATCGGCTTCTCTGTCAGGACGTGCTTTCCGGCGCGCAGCATCTCGATCGACTGCTCGGCGTGCAGGGAGTTGGGGCTCGCGATGTAGACCGCGTCCACGTCCGGGTCCGCTGCGAGTTCGGCCACCGACGTGTGGACGCGTCCGATGCCGTACCGATCGGCGAACTCCCGGCCCGTATCGGCCGAGCGCGAGCAGGCGGCCACCACCTCGAAGCCGTCGACCGTCCGGCCCGCATCGATGAGGGCCCCGGTGATCCAGTTGGTGCCGATGACGGCGAAGCGCACGGTGTCCACGGGCACAGGGTGTCAGGTCGGCCGCGGGAATGGTGCTCCTGCCGCCCGGGGACGGACAGAATGGGGCTCGTGGAGACCCGTGAGGACGCATCGACCATCGCTGTCACTGGGATCGGCTCGATGCCGGGCACCGATTCGGCCGAGGCCGCGCGCATCGTCGCCGGTGAGCTCGACATCCCGCACCTGGTCGAGCTCCCGGCGCGTGGACCTGGCGGGGACATGCTCGGCCGCACCCTGGCGCTCGTGTCCGCGGCAACCGGCGAGTTCGCCGCCGAGACGACCCCAGACGGCTGGCGGTTGGCCGGCGGTCGCTCGGGAGGGGACCTGGGTCGACAGATGCGACGAGGGGTCTCCTGGCTCGCCGAGGACGTGGACCGGATGGAGCTCGAGCTGGCTGGGTTCACCGGCCGGGTGAAGGTCCAGGTGACCGGGCCGTGGACGCTGGCGGCGGGCGTCGAGGCGGTGCGGGGGACCCGGCTCGTTGCCGATGCAGGGGCCTGCGCGGACCTGGCCTCGGCGCTGTCGGAGGCTCTGGCCGAGCACGTGGCGATGATCGGGCGACGGATCCCGGGGGCTCAGGTGGTGGTCCAGGTGGACGAGCCCGCCCTTCCGATCGTGCTGGCCGGGCACATCCGTACGCCGAGCGGCCGTGGGGCGCTGCGGGTTCCGGAGATCCCCGAGCTGGTGTCGGGTCTGGCGATGGTGGCTGATGCCGCGACGCGGGCAGGGGCCGTGCTCACGGTGGCGCACTGCTGCGACCGGGACGTGCCATTCGACGTGCTGCGGCGCGCTGGCTTCGGGGCGGTGTCGGTGGACACCGAGCGCATCGGCCAGGCGGCCGACGAGGCTCTCGGCGCCTGGTGGGACGCCGGGGGAGTGGTCGTCCTCGGCGCCGTTGCCTCGCTCGACGATCCGCGCCTGACCTCGGAGGGCCTCGCGCGTCGGGTGATGGGGTTGTGGAGCCGGATCGGGTTCGGGATCGCCGACGTCGGGGACCGGACGTGGTTGAGCCCGTCATGCGGCCTCGCCGGAGCGTCACCCACGTGGGCGCGCGAGGTCGGTGCCCTGATGCGCGGGGCCGCGAGGTTGCTGGAGTCCGCCGAGTAGCCCCCCGCCCCATCGGTTGCGCTGCGTTTGCGACGAAACGGCGACCGAAGTGCAGCGCAACCCCGTGTCGGGCGACGCAGATGCAACGCAACTGGCCGGCGCTCGGGCGGCAGGCGCCGAGTGTCGGTGGTCGCCGGTAACCTGCGGGCGTGACTCAGATCGACGATGCCCGCGCCCGCTGGGTGCACCTGGTGGAGCAGGTGGAGGCCGCCCGGGCGGCGTACTACCAGCGTGACGCGCCCACGCTCTCCGATGCCGAGTACGACGCCCTGTTCGCCGAGCTGGTCGCGTTGGAGGCCGAGCATCCGGAGCTGGTGAGCCAGGACTCACCGACGCAGTCGGTCGGCGGCTCCCGGGCGGAGATGTTCGATCCGGTCGAGCACCTGGAGCGTCTGTACTCGCTGGACAACGCCTTCACCGACGAGGAGCTCGCTGGCGTGGGCCGAGCGCGTCGAGGGTGCCGTCGAGCAGTTCCCGCCGATGCTGTGCGAGCTGAAGATCGACGGTCTCGCTGTCGACATCGTGTACCGCTCGGGGCGCCTGGTGTCGGTGGCCACCCGTGGGGACGGTCGTGTGGGGGAGGACGTCACCTACAACGCCCAGTTCATCCCCGCAATCCCCGCGCGGCTGACCCCGACCGGCGGTGAGGCGGTACCGGCACTGGTTGAGGTGCGTGGGGAGGTGTTCTTCCCGGTCGCCGACTTCGACCGGATCAACGACGAGCAACTGGCCCTGGGCCGCTCGCCGTTCGCCAACCCCCGCAACACCGCGGCCGGGACGCTGCGCCAGCGGATCGACCGACGCGAGGAGGAGCTGGCGAAGGCCACCGGCGCGATGGACGCTGCCCGGGCACGATCGGCGACCGCGGGTGCCGTGGAGCGGGCCGAGGGGCGCGTGGCCCGGATGGCCGCGGAGGTCGAGCGGGTTCGCACGAACATGGGCCGCCTGCGCCTGACCGTGCACGGTGTGGGCGCCCGCGAGGGGTTGGCGATCGAGACCCAGTCCCACGGGTACGAGGTGCTGGCCGCCCTCGGACTGCCGACCTCGGACCGGGCGAAGGTCGTGGCCGACCTCGACGCCGTGCGCGAGTTCATCGGCTACTACGCGCGAGCACCGTCACGATGTGGAGCACGAGATCGACGGCGTGGTGGTCAAGGTCGACGACCTCGATCTGCAGGGGCAGCTGGGCGCCACGTCTCGTGCGCCGCGCTGGGCGATCGCCTTCAAGTACCCGCCGGAGGTGGTCCGCACCCGATTGGTCGACATCCGGGTGAACGTCGGGCGCACCGGTCGGGTCACCCCGTATGCCGTGATGGAGCCGGCGAAGGTGGCCGGCTCCACGGTGGAGATGGCCACGCTGCACAACGCGAGCGAGGTGGAGCGAAAGGGCGTCCTGATCGGCGACCTCGTGTTCCTGCGCAAGGCCGGCGACGTGATCCCCGAGGTGATCGGCCCGGTGGTCGAGGAGCGCACCGGGTCCGAGCGGGCGTTCGTGATGCCGACCCACTGCCCGGAGTGCGGCACGCCGCTGGCCCCGGCCAAGGAGGGCGACGTCGACATCCGCTGCCCGAACACCCGCTCGTGCCCGGCGCAGCTGCGTGAGCGGGTCTTCCACGTCGCCTCGCGCGGTGCCTTCGACATCGAGGGCCTGGGCTGGAAGGCCGGGGTCGCCCTGCTCGAGTCCGGGGTCGTGGCGGACGAGGGTGACCTGTTCGCCCTCGATGCAGCCACATTGAAGACCGTCCCGTTCTTCACCCGCGCCGCCAAGGCGGGGGAGGTCGGCCCCCAACTGTCTGCCAACGCCGAGGTGCTCCTGAACCAGCTGGAGAAGGCCAAGGCCCAGCCGCTGTGGCGGGTGCTGGTCGCACTGTCGATCCGGCACGTCGGCCCCACGGCCGCCCAGGCGCTGGCCCGCGAGTTCGGCGTGCTGACCGACCCAGGCCCGACGTCGGCGGACCCCCCTGCCGGTCGGCTGCCGATCGACCAGGCCGAGATGGAGCAGCTCGCAGCCGCGGAGGGAGTGGGCCCGATCATTGCCGACGCGGTCGTCGAGTGGTTCACCGTGGACTGGCACCGGGACATCGTCGAGAAGTGGCGCGCAGCGGGGGTTCGGATGGCCGATGAGTTCCTCGAGACAGGGCCCCAACCGTTGGCCGGGCTCACCGTGGTGATCACCGGCTCCCTGCCCGGGTTCACCCGCGACAGCGCGGCCGAGGCAGTCACGTCGCGGGGCGGCAAGGTCGCTGGCTCGGTCTCGAAGAAGACGGACTTCGTGGTCGTGGGCGAGAATGCCGGATCCAAGGCGGACAGGGCGATCGCCCTGGCCCGCCCAGTGCTCGACGCCGACGGCTTCGCGATCCTGCTCACGCAGGGGCCGGAGGCGGCCTCGGCGGTGGCGAAGGTCGGCGGGTAGCCCCACGGTGCCACGGGTCGTCCCTGGTCACGATGCCGGCTGACGTGGGCTCCGCTCGCGAGGCTCCCGAGCCCGCCTGTGGACAACTGGTTGCCGGATCCGGCACTCGATGGGAACGTACGCATGCGCCGCGGGGGAGGCGCAGGACGTGGAGGGGGAGCCACGTGCGTGAGGCGGGTCGTTGCCGACAGGGGGAGCCGGCGGCGACCCGCCTGCGTGCGTTTCGAGCGGCGAAGGCAGCCGACCTAGGATGTGCCCCATGCCTGAGACCCCATCGGCGATCACGCGCGAGCAGGTGGCCCATCTCGGCCGCCTGGCCCGGCTGTCGCTCACCGAGGACGAGCTGGACCACTACAGCGCCCAACTGGCCGACATCCTCGGAGCCGTCGCCCGCGTGAGCGAGGTTGCCACCTCGGACGTCCCCGCCACCTCGCACCCGATGCCCCTGGAGAACGTCTTCCGCGAGGACGTCCCACGCCCGAGCCTGACCCAGGCCGAGGCCCTCTCCGGTGCGCCCGCCGCCGAGGACGATCGCTTCCGCGTCCCCCGCATCCTGGACGAGGAGTGAGCCAGATGACCCACGACCTTGACCTCACCCGGCTCACCGCGTCCCAGCACTCCGAGCTGCTGCGCCACGGCGTCGTGTCCGCCCGCGAGCTCGCGACCGCCCACCTCGATCGGATCGCGGCCGTCGACGCCGACATCCACGCGTTCCTGCACGTCGACTCCGAGGGTGCCCTCGCCGCGGCCGACGCGATCGACACCGCCCGCGCGGCCGGTGAGGAGCTCGGGCCCCTGGCAGGCGTCCCGCTGGCACTCAAGGACGTCCTGACGATGAGGGGCGCCCCGACCACATGCGGCTCGCGCATCCTGCAGGGCTGGCACCCGCCGTACGACGCGACCGTCACCCGTCGCCTGCGCGAGGCCGGGATCGTCATCCTCGGCAAGACCAACATGGACGAGTTCGCGATGGGCTCCTCCACCGAGCACTCCGCCTACGGGCCGACCCACAACCCGTGGGACCTCGACCGGATCCCCGGTGGCTCGGGCGGCGGCAGCGCTGCAGCCCTCGCGGCCTTCGAGGCTCCCCTGGCCATCGGCACCGACACCGGCGGATCGATCCGCCAGCCCGCTGCCGTCACTGGCACGGTCGGCGTCAAGCCCACCTACGGGGCGGTCTCGCGCTACGGCCTCGTCGCCCTTGCCTCGTCCCTGGACCAGGCCGGCCCCTGTGCCCGTACGGTGCTGGACACCGCCCTTCTCCACGAGGTCATCGCCGGCTACGACCCGATGGACTCCACCTCGCTGGCCCAGCCCGTGCCCGACGTCGTCGCCGCAGCCAAGCGCGCCGATGTCACCGGGATGCGCATCGGGCTGGTGAAGGAGCTCGGCGGCGAGGGCTACCAGGCCGGCGTGCGCCAGCGCTTCGCCGAGGCGGTCGCGATCCTTGAGAAGCTGGGTGCCGAGGTCGTCGAGGTCTCCTGCCCGAGCTTCGACTACGCACTGGCCGCCTACTACCTGATCCTGCCCAGCGAGGCCTCCAGCAACCTGGCCAAGTTCGACGGCATGCGCTACGGCCAGCGGGTCGGAGATGACGGCTCGCGCTCGGTGGAGGAGGTCATGAGCCTCACCCGCGAGGCCGGTTTCGGGGCCGAGGTGAAGCGCCGGATCATGCTGGGCACCTACGCCCTGTCCAGTGGCTACTACGACGCGTACTACGGCTCGGCGCAGAAGGTGCGCACGCTCATCCAGCGTGACTTCGCCGCCGCATTCGCGCAGGTCGACGTGCTGATCTCCCCGACGGCTCCCACCACGGCGTTCAAGCTTGGCGAGAAGCTCGACGACCCGCTGGCGATGTACCTCAACGACGTCGCGACCATCCCGGTGAACCTTGCCGGCAACGCCGCGATGAGTCTCCCCGTGGGTCTGGCCCCGGAGGACGGCCTGCCGGTGGGCCTGCAGATCATCGCCCCAGCGATGGCCGACGACCGGCTCTACCGGGTCGGCGGCGCCCTGGAACAGGCGCTGTTCGACCGATGGGGCGGCCTGCTGATCGAGGAGGTGCCGGCGCGATGACCCAGCCGACGACACAGCTCATGGATTTCGACACCGCCCTGCAGCGGTTCGACCCGGTGATGGGCCTGGAGGTCCACGTCGAGCTCAACACAGCGACCAAGATGTTCTGCGGCTGCTCCACGGTGTTCGGCGCCGAGCCCAACACCCAGGTCTGCCCGGTCTGCCTCGGCCTGCCCGGTGCGCTCCCGGCGCTGAACCGGATCGGCGTCGAGTCGGCGATGCGGATCGGCCTGGCGCTGAACTGCCAGGTCGCCGCAATGGTGCCGCTTCGCGCGGAAGAACTACTTCTACCCGGATATGCCGAAGAACTTCCAGACCTCGCAGTACGACGAGCCGATCTGCTTCGACGGGTACCTCGACGTCGACTACGAGACTCCTGAGGGGCGCCGGACCTTCCGTGTCGGCATCGAGCGCGCCCACATGGAGGAGGACACCGGCAAGAACAGCCACGTCGGAGGTGCCACGGGGCGCATCCACGGTGCCGACTACTCGCTGGTCGACTACAACCGCGCGGGAATCCCCCTGATCGAGATCGTCACCAAGCCGATCGAGGGCGCCGGCCGCTACGCCCCCGAGGTCGCCAAGGCCTACGTCGCCGCGCTGCGCGAGCTGCTGCGTGCGCTGGGCGTCTCGGACGTCCGGATGGAGCAGGGATCCCTGCGGTGCGACGTCAACCTGTCATTGCGCCCGGACCCGTCCAGCCCGTTGGGCACCCGCTCGGAGACGAAGAACGTGAACTCGCTGCGCTCGGTCGAGCGGGCGGTGCGCTATGAGATCGGCCGGCAGGCCGCCCTGCTCACCGAGGGCGGGAAGGTCGTCCAGGAGACCCGGCACTGGCATGAGGACACCGGGCTGACCACCTCGGGCCGCATCAAGGAGGAGTCCGAGGACTATCGGTACTTCCCCGAGCCCGACCTCGTCCCGATCGCGCCGTCGCGTGAGTGGGTCGAGCAGCTCCGCGCGACCCTGCCGGAGAACCCGGCCCTGCGCCGTGCCCGGATCGCCGCCGAATGGGGCATCAACGACCACGACATGGGCTCGGTGATCAACGCCGGGGCGCTTGACCTCGTCGAGGAGACCATCGCCGCGGGCTGCGACCAGGCCTCGGCGCGCAAGTGGTGGACCGGCGAGCTGTCCCGGATCGCCAAGGACCAGGGCCTTGATCTCGTGGACCTGTCGATCAGCCCGGCCCAGGTCGCTGAGCTCGAGTCGCTGGTCGTGGCCGGAACCGTGAACGACAAGCTGGCCCGACAGGTGATCGAGGGCGTGCTCGCCGGTGAGGGTTCACCGACCGAGGTCGTGGCCGGGCGGGGGCTGGCCGTGGTCTCCGACGACGGCCCGCTGCTGGTCGCCATCGACGAGGCTCTGGCCGCCCAGCCAGACGTCGCGGACAAGATCCGCGGCGGCAAGGTCCAGGCGGCCGGGGCGATCGTTGGCGCGGTGATGAAGGCCACTCGCGGCCAGGCCGACGCCGGCCGCGTCCGCACCCTGATCTTCGAGCGCCTCGGCGTCGAGGAGTAGCGGCGAGCCCCCCGCTGCCCCCACGTGGTCCGCTCTTCGGTGGCCGAACGCTGGGTTCGTCCGGATTTCCGAGCAGGATCGGTCGGATATCCGGACGAGTTGCGGGGCGCGGTGCGGAGCCCCCCACAGCAGAGCGCCCCGGCCGATTCGACCGGGGCGCTCTGCGTTGGTGCAGCTGACTACTCCGCGGTGAACTTCTCCACCGCGCGCCAGGCCAGCGGGAACAGCCCGGCCGCCAGAGCCACCTTGAGCAGGTCGCCGACCAGGAACGGCGTCACTCCGAGCGAGATCGCCGTGGAGATCGACACGCCGATCGCGACGGCCAGCCAGGTGGCGCCGATCGCGTAGATGACGACGTTGCCCAGCACCATCAGGCCGGCAGTGCGCGGTGCGGTCCGGGTCGCCCCACGCTCGGCCAACCAGCCGACCAGTGCCGCGGCGGCGATGAAGCCCAGGATGTATCCGAAGCTGACGGTCAGGGCGCCGGACTTGAAGGCGCTCGACCCTTCGGCGAACCACGGCACGCCAGCGAGGCCGGCAACCGCATAGAGGCTCATCGAGGCGACGCCGCGCCACATGCCCAGGGACGCGGCAGTGAGCAGGACGGCGAAGGTCTGGCCGGTCAGCGGGACCGGCGTGAACGGGAGCGGGATGGCCACCTGTGCGGCCAGGCCGACGAAGGCGGCCCCGGCGATGATGAGGACCGCGTTGCGGACTGCGCTGCGCCCGAAGGCATCTGCGATGACCCCGGGGGCGGGGGTGGCGAGGGACATGTCTTCTCCTGATCGAACGGCCGACGACTGCCCGCCGGCTGGGACGGGCCGAGCCTATCGGCAGCGGTGGGGCGCATGGGCGGGGGCCCGGTCGGCAATGATCGGGAAGTCGCGGAGTGCCACGTACTCTTGCCACGTGCGCAAGCTCCCGGTGGTGTCGTTCGCGGTGGTCCTCTCGGGGCTGGCCCTGGTGGCGGGGTCACTGGGCGGTGCCGCCACAGCGACGAACGCTGTGCCAGCCGAGGTGGCGGGCGCTCAGGGACCCGGCGTCCACGTGGTCGCGGTCGGCGACATCGCCAACGAGGGCGGTGCGTACGCCCAGACGGCCGAGCTCGCGCGGATTCTCGATCCCGAGCGGGTCCTGCTCGCCGGGGACATCGCCTATCCGAGCGGAAGCAGCGCTGAGTTCGGTGAGTTCTTCAACCCGTCCTGGGGTGGGTTCCGCGCGGTGTGGCTCCCCGTGCCGGGCAACCACGAGTATCGAACGGCACGCGCGGCTGGGTATCGAGAGTACTTCGACGAGTCCGGCGGCCTGTACTGGTCGAGGAGGGTCGGATCCTGGCGCGTGATCGGCCTGGACTCCGAGAGGGTCTCGAGCTCCAAGCAGCGCAAGTGGCTCAAGTCCACGCTGAGGAAGCACAACGGCGAGCCGACCCTGGTCATGTGGCACCGACCGCGCTACTCCCGCGGTGAGCACTCCGACCAAGCCGACACCGCTGGGCTGTACAACCTGGTGCGCCGCGACAAGGACGTGAAGATCCTCGTCTGGGGCCACGATCACGACTACGAGCGGATGAGCATCCCCGTGACGGGCCGCACTGCACCCCTGAGGGCATTCGTCGTGGGGACCGGTGGGGCCGAGCAGCGCGACGGACACCACCCACGACGACCGGACGTGGAGCGAGTACTTCGACAACACGGACTACGGCGTGCTGGACCTCCGACTGGACGACCTCGGGTTCAGCTGGGCGTTCGTGACCATCACCGGTGAGACCCTGGACAGCGGCTCCCAGACCTGGTGACGCGGACGGCGCAGGCGGGTGCGGCCCACCCGGGCTAGGCTTCCCGGATGCCGCGGCGACTGGTGATCATGGGCTCAGGAGAGACGACCACGGGGATGCTCGGCGTCCATCGGGAGGTGTTCTCGGGCCTGCCGGATCCGACCGATGCGCGGCTGATGGACAGCCCGTTCGCGTTCCAGGAGAACGCCGACGAACTGGTCGAGAAGATCAACGCGTACTTCACGGAGTCCTTGGGGCACCCGCTGCGTGCGATCAACCTGCCCGCCTCGGCCGACGCCCTGACGGTCGAACGAGCCCTGGCCGACATCCGGGCGGCCGACTGGGTCTTCGCCGGACCGGGATCCCCGAGCTACGCACGCCGCTGCTGGGAGGCCACAGGCGTTCCCGAGGCCCTTGCCGGTGTGGTGGCGCCCGGCCGGTCGGGCTCGCTGGTCTTCGCGTCGGCGGCGGTGGTCACCCTCGGCGACTGGGCCCTGCCCGTCTACGAGATCTACAAGGTCGGCGAGGACCCCCGCTGGGAGCCCGGGATCGGCCTGATGAGCAAGATCCTGGGGTGGCGCTGCGCGGTCATCCCGCACTACGACAACCGCGAGGGCGGCACGCACGACACCCGCTTCTGCTACGTCGGTGGTCGCCGACTGGCCCAGATCGAGCCCGATCTCGGCGACGGGTTCATCCTCGGTGTCGACGAGCACACCGCACTGGTCCTGGACCTCGATGCCGGCACCGCCTGGGTGGCGGGGCGCAGCGCGGTGACGCTGCGGGTGGCGGGGGTCGAGGACGTGGTTCCCAACGGCGCGCGCGTGACGATCGCCGAGCTCGAGGATCGGATCGGCGCACTCGGAGCTGGCTCGGCTGTGGGCTGGGGGACTGGCGCATCGGGCGAAGGAGCGCCCTGGCGTGCGGATGCGAGCCTCGACGTGGCGCGCCCTGAGTCATCTGCGGGCTCCGGTGCGGATGCAGCCTCCGAGGCCGACCTGGACCTGGGCACGGACCGAGCCGGCGCCTGGGACGCAGCCGACCTTGCGCGCACCATCCTCACGGCCCTCCCAGAGTCCGCGACCGACGAGCGTGCCGCGGTGGTGGCGCTCGTCCATCAGGCCGAGTCCGCCTCGGCGACGCACGATCGGGAGCTCGCGGGCAGGGCCATCCAGGCGTTGGTCGACCTGCGCTCGGACAGTCGTGCGGCGGGCGATTGGGCGGCCAGTGACCGACTGCGAGACCTCCTGGCCGGCGTCGGCGCGGAGGTGCGTGACAGCCGCGAGGGGTCGACATGGCAGTGGATGTGACACCCGGCCCGATCGCACTGGTGGGGTCGGGGGAGTACCTGCCAGTCATGCTCGAGATCGAGCGGCACCTGTTGGCGGGTCGCCCGCCGAAGTACGTGCAGATCCCGACCGCGGCGGCGCCCGAGGGCCCCGCCGTGCTGGCGAAATGGACTCGTCTGGGTGCCGAGCAGGCCGAGCGGCTGGGCGTCGAGGCGGTCCCCCTGGTCGTGCATGACCGCACCGAGGCCGATGACCCCGCGATTGCCGAGCAGGTGCGTGGGGCGGGCCTGGTGTACATGTCGGGGGGAAACCCGGCGCACCTGGCTGGTGCGCTGCGCGACTCCGCGCTCTGGGCCGAGGTGTTGGCTGCATGGCGCGGTGGTGCTGCGCTCGCGGGATGCAGCGCGGGGGCGATGGCGATGACCGGTTGGGTCCCGCATGTTCGGGCGCTGCACCGGCCCGCTGATCAGGGACTCGGCCTCCTGCCCCACCTGAGGGTCATCCCGCACTTCGACAAGATGCTCGGCTGGGCCCCCGACATGGTCACCCGGGTCCTCCTGCACGCCCCTGACGGGATCACTGTCCTGGGCATCGATGAGGACACCGCCCTGGTCGGTGGGCCCTTCGAGTGGACTGTCATGGGCCGCCAGTCCGTGTGGACCCTCGGACATGGCTCGCGGGTGGAGCACCCCGCAGGTTCGACGATCGTCACGCCCGGCCCGGGCCCGTCGGGGCCACGCTGACGTGACGACGCTGCTCCCCGGCTACATCCTCGAGGGCCTGCCCGAGGACGTGGCTCGCGGGTGCGTCGCCTGGGACTCCGGGGACGCCGACCCAGTCGGGCTGGCGGACGTCGAGGTGTTCGTGCCGCCGTACACCGCGTCCGCGGACGACCTGGCGATCATGGGCCGGATGCCGAACCTTCGGGTCGTGCAGACCCTGACCGCGGGGGTCGACAACGTGCTCGCGGCGCTCCCGAGGGGAGTCACCCTGTGCAACGCCGCCGGGGTCCACGACGCCTCGACGGCTGAGCTCGCGGTCGGCCTGACGATCGCGAGCTTGCGGCACCTCGACGACTTCGCCCGCGCCATGCCCGAGGGGCGTTGGTCCTACGACCGGTACGAGGCGCTGGCCGACAAACGTGTGCTGATCGTCGGATTCGGATCCATCGGCCGGGCGATCGCGCGTCGACTCGACGGTTTCGAGTGCGAGGTGACTGCGGTGGCCCGCACCGCCCGTGCGGTGGACGGGATCGACGTGCACGCGATCGAGGAGCTGCCCGGCCTGCTGCCCGACGCGGACGTGGTGATCCTCATCGTGCCGCTGACCTCCGAGACCCGCCGGATGGTCGACGCGGACTTCCTGGCCCGGATGCGCGACGGCGCCCTGCTGGTGAACATCTCGCGGGGGCCGGTCGTCGACACCGACGCACTTCTGGCCGAGTGCGCCTCCGGGCGCCTGCGAGCCGCCCTGGACGTCACCGACCCCGAGCCGCTGCCCGCCGACCACCCCCTCTGGCGGACCCCGGGCGTCCTGATCAGCCCGCACGTGGGCGGCAACACCTCAGCGTTCCTGCCCCGCGCGCGCCGGTTGGTGGCGACCCAACTGATGGGTTGGGCACGCGGCGACCCGCTGGTCAACGTGGTCGTTCCGGCAACCCACTAGGTTGTGCCGCTCCCCATGGGTTCGGGACGTGCCCGACCCCGCGAGCGCCGCTATGCCTGCCCGAGGTCGACTCCGGTGACAGGGTGCCCAGCACGCTCGTAGACGAGCCACGTCGCTCCATTGGGGAAGCCCCTCGGCGGCTGCGTCGGTCGGAATGCCGCCGGCACGCCTGTGCCGTCGGGGAAGAGGCGCCTGCCCGAGCCGAGCGTCAGCGGGTAGAGGAACAGGTTGAGCCGGTCGACGAGGTCGGCCTCGAGCAGCGACCGCACGAGGACGCCGCTGCCGATCACGTGGATCTCGTCGAAACGGTCCTTGAGCGCCTGCACCTGTGCGACATCCGACAACGCTGTCGTGCCCCGCCACCCGGGGTCGGTGAGCTCGCGAGACACGACGAACTTCGGCACAGCGTTGAGCTTCGCGGCGATGGGGAAGTCGTCGGCCTGGCTCGGCCAGTAGCCCGCGAAGATGTCGTAGGTCCGCCGGCCGAGCAGCAGCGCGTCCATGCGATCGATGCCCTCGCTGATCGCCGCACCCACCTCGTCGTCGGAGTACGGCCCCTGCCACCCACCGAACTCGAATCCGCCCTCGCGATCCTCGTCGGGGCCGCCGGGCGCCTGATAGACGCCGTCGAGGGTGATGAACAGGTCGACGGAGATGATTCCCATCGCATGCCCCTTCGCGTGAGTGGCGGGGCTCCTCTGCTGCCGCCGCCCCGCGCGTCGTTCGATGGCCCGAAACAGCCGCGTCCCACCCTAGCCATGGGCACCCAGCGCGTCGCCCTTCCGGTGGATGCAGCGGGGGCTTGGGGCCGTCGCCCGGTCCAGGGTGTGGCCCGGTCGAACGGTCTGGCGCGTGGAGCGGTCGATGTGACCGACGGACCCGGCATCGGACCGCGTATGGGCTGAGCGATCCGAGTGGCGGCCACGAGCCGCTCCGGCGAGCCGCACTACGCTTGCGCTCATGACCGAGACCCCCACCGCCCCTGACATCAAGCCCCGCTCGCGCACCGTCACCGACGGCCTCGAGCGCGCCGCCGCCCGCGGGATGCTGCGCGCGGTCGGCATGTCCGACGAGGACTTCCCGAAGCCGCAGATCGGCATCGCCTCGAGCTGGAACGAGATCACGCCCTGCAACCTGTCGCTGGAGCGCCTCGCCCGCTCGGCCAAGGAGGGCGTGCACTCCGGCGGCGGGTTCCCGCTGCAGTTCGGCACCATCTCGGTCTCCGACGGCATCTCGATGGGCCACGAGGGGATGCACTTCTCGCTGGTGAGCCGCGAGATCATCGCCGACTCCGTCGAGGCCGTGATGCAGGCCGAGTGCCTCGACGGGATGGTCACGTTCGCCGGCTGCGACAAGTCGCTTCCCGGCATGCTGATGGCCGCCGCCCGACTGGACGTGGCGTCGGTGTTCGTCTACGCCGGGTCGATCCTCCCGGGTCGGGTCGGCGACCGCGACGTCACCATCATCGACGCCTTCGAGGCCGTCGGTGCCTGTGCCCGCGGGCTGATCACCCGCGCGGAGGTCGACGAGATCGAGCGCGCGATCTGCCCGGGGGAGGGTGCGTGCGGCGGCATGTACACCGCCAACACGATGGCCTCCGCGGCTGAGGCGATGGGGATGAGCCTGCCCGGCTCGGCGGCCCCGCCGGCCGTGGACCGCCGGCGTGACGGCTTCGCCCGGCGTTCCGGCGAGGCCGTCGTCGAGATGCTGCGCCAGGGCATCACCACCCGCGACATCATCACGAAGGAATCCCTGGAGAACGCGATCGCCGTGATCATGGCCCTCGGCGGCTCCACGAACGCGGTCCTGCACCTGCTGGCGATCGCCCACGAGGCGGACGTCGATCTTGAGATGGAGGACTTCCAGCGCATCGGCGCGAAGGTCCCGCTGCTCGGGGACCTCAAGCCGTTCGGCCGCTACGTGATGAGCGACATGGACCGGGTCGGGGGAGTGCCGGTGGTGATGAGGGCACTGCTCGACGCCGGCCTGCTGAACGGGGACTGCCTGACCGTCACCGGCCGCACAGTGGCCGAGAACCTGGCCGAGGTGAACCCTCCGGACCCCGACGGCACGATCCTGCGGGCGATGTCCGACCCGATGGGCGGCGTGGGCGGCATCACGATCCTCGGCGGCTCGCTGGTCCCCGAGGGTGCGGTCGTGAAGAACGCCGGCATCCCCGTGGACGTGTTCGAGGGCCCGGCGCGGGTGTTCGAGCGCGAGCGCGCGGCCATGGACGCACTGGAGGACGGCACCATCCAGCCGGGCGACGTCGTCATCATCCGGTACGAGGGCCCCAAGGGTGGCCCGGGCATGCGCGAGATGCTGATGATCACCGCGGCGATCAAGGGAGCCGGGCTGGGCAAGGACGTCCTGCTGATCACCGACGGGCGATTCTCCGGCGGCACCACGGGCCTGTGCGTGGGACACGTGGCTCCCGAGGCTGTCGACGGTGGGCCGATCGCGCTGGTCGCCGACGGCGACCGCGTGCGCATCGACATCCCGAACCGCACACTCGACCTGCTCGTGGACGAGGCTGAGTTGGCCGCCCGCCGTGAGGCGTGGGTCCCGCTCCCGCCGCGCTACACCCGCGGCGTCCTGGCCAAGTACGCCAAGCTCGTCGGCTCCGCCTCAAGGGGCGCAGTCTGCGACTGATCGCTCGCCCTTCGCGGGGTTGCGCTGCGTCTCGGCAGGCCGACTCGGGTTGCGCTGCGTTACGGACGTCGAATCGTCGCGAGCGCAGCGCAGGCGTGGACCGAACGTCTCACATGGTGGACATTCGCAGGTGGGGGTTGCGCTTCGCGGCCGGCATGGGCACTATGAGGGCGTGCGAATTATCGTAGTAGCGACTCACGCCGGGGTGGGAACCCCAGCCTGACTGTTCCCTACTCCGACGTGACCTCGTGACCCATTGGGCACGGGGTCTTTCATTTGCACTCAGCACTGCACTGGCAGGATCACCACCGAAGACCCGAACCGAGAGCAAGGGACCGACGATGTCGACGTCACACACACCACCCACCACGACGATCAGCGGGGCCAGCAGCCTCGTGCGCTCGCTGGAGGCCGCCGGTGTCGACACGGTATTCGGCATCCCCGGTGGCGCGATCCTGCCCGCATACGACCCGTTGATGGACTCCACCCAGGTCCGGCACATCCTCGTCCGCCACGAGCAGGGCGCAGGGCATGCAGCAGCGGGATACGCGTACGCGACCGGACGGGTCGGGGTCTGCATGGCGACCTCCGGGCCGGGAGCCACCAACCTGGTGACGCCGATCGCTGACGCGTACATGGACTCGGTGCCGATGGTCGCCATCACCGGCCAGGTGAACTCGGCCTCCATCGGCACCGATGCCTTCCAGGAGGCCGACATCCGTGGGATCACGATGCCGGTCACCAAGCACAACTACCTCGTGACCCGCGCCGAGGACATCCCCCGGGCGATCGCCGAGGCCTTCCACATCGCCAGCACCGGCCGACCCGGTCCGGTCCTGGTGGACATCGCCAAGGACGCCCTGCAGGCGCAGACGACCTTCGCCTGGCCATCGCGGCTGGACCTCCCGGGGTACAAGCCGACGACCCGGCCGCACACCAAGCAGGTCCGGGAGGCTGCGCGCCTGATGATGGAGTCGCGCAAGCCGGTGCTGTACGTCGGCGGCGGGATCATCCGTGCCGGTGCCGCGGCCGAGCTGCGTGCCCTGGCTGATCTCACCGGCATCCCGGTGGTGACCACGCTCATGGCCCGCGGGGCGCTTCCCGACAGCCACCCGCAGAACCTCGGCATGCCCGGCATGCACGGGACGGTGGCCGCTGTGGGCGCGCTGCAGTCCGCGGACCTGCTGATCGCCCTGGGTACCCGCTTCGACGACAGGGTCACCGGCCAGCTGTCGACGTTCGCCCCGAACGCCAAGGTCATCCACGCCGACATCGACCCGGCCGAGATCTCGAAGAACCGCCGTGCCGACGTGCCGATCGTGGGCGACGCCAAGGAGGTCGTCGCCGAGCTCGTGGTGGCCATCCAGGCCGAGCTGGCCGCGGGCGGCGCGTTCGACATCGCTGGGTGGTGGGCCGAGCTGGACCGCTGGCTGGAGAAGTACCCGCTGGGCTACGAGATCCCCAGCGACGGGACGCTGGCCCCCCAGTACGTCATCGAGCGCCTGGGCCAGATCGTCGGGCCGGACGCGTTGTACGTCGCAGGCGTCGGCCAGCACCAGATGTGGGCCGCGCAGTACGTCCAGTACGAGAAGCCGGGCTCGTGGATCAACTCCGGCGGCCTTGGCACCATGGGCTTCGCGGTGCCCGCCGCGATGGGGGCCAAGGTCGGCGCCCCGGAGAAGACGGTGTGGGCGATCGACGGCGACGGCTGCTTCCAGATGACCAACCAGGAGCTCGCGACCTGCACGATCAACAACATCCCGATCAAGGTCGCACTGATCAACAACGGCGCGCTCGGAATGGTGCGCCAATGGCAGTCGCTGTTCTACGACAAGCGGTACTCCAACACCGACCTGCACTCGCACAGCGTCCCGGACTTCGTGAAGCTGGCCGATGCCTACGGTGCCGTGGGCCTGCGCTGCGACTCGGCCGAGGATGTCGACGGCACGATCGAGAAGGCGATGTCCATCAACGACGCCCCTGTGGTCGTGGACTTCCGGGTGCACAAGGACGCCATGGTGTGGCCGATGGTGGCCGCCGGCACCAGCAACTCCGACATCAAGTTCGCGCGCGACATGGCGCCGAAGTGGGACCGGGAGGACTGAGCGATGAGCCGTCACACACTGAGCGTGCTGGTCCAGGACCAGCCGGGCGTGCTGGCCCGGATCGCGGGGCTCTTCTCACGGCGCGGATTCAACATCGAGTCACTGGCGGTCGGCCCGACCGAGACCCCGGAGGTCTCGCGGATCACCCTGGTCGTCGAGGTCGAGGGGTTGCCCCTCGAGCAGGTCACCAAGCAGCTGAACAAGCTGGTCAACGTGCTCAAGATCGTCGAGCTCGAGCCGGCGACCTCCGTGCAGCGCGAGTTCATGCTGGTCAAGGTCCGCGCCGATGCCACGACCCGCAGCCACGTGCTGGAGACTGTGGCGCTGTTCCGCGCCGGCGTCGTCGACGTGGCGCCGGACGCGGTGACCATCGAGGTCACCGGAAGCCGCGACAAGCTCGACGCCCTGCTGCGGGTGCTGGAGCCGTTCGGCATCCGTGAGCTGGTCAAGTCCGGGGCGGTGGCCCTGGGCCGCGGCTCCAAGTCGATGACCGAGCGGGCCCTGCGCCCGGTCGACCGAACCGCCTGACCCCAATGAGGGCGTTGGTAGTCGATTCCGACCTCTGGATCGACCGAATCGACCACCATTCGCCGGTCGGCCGTCCGCTGACGGTCGCACACCCCCCCACCTGAGACAATCACCCCACGATCCCCGGCGCCGTTCGTGCGCCGCCACACCCTAGGAGCCCCACAGTGGCTGAGCTGTACTACGACGACAACGCCGACCTCTCGATCATCGGCGGCCGCAAGGTCGCTGTGCTCGGATACGGCAGCCAGGGCCACGCCCATGCGCTGAGCCTGCGCGACTCGGGGGTCGACGTGCGCGTCGGCCTGGCCGAGGGCTCGAAGAGCCGCGCGAAGGCCGAGGCCGAGGGCCTTCGGGTCGTCGATCCGGCAACGGCGTGCGCTGAGGCCGACGTGATCATGGTCCTGGTGCCGGACCCCGCCCAGCGTGGCCTGTACGCCGAGGCGATCGCCCCCAACCTCAAGGCCGGGGACGCACTGTTCTTCGCCCACGGGTTCAACATCCGGTTCGGCTACGTGAAGCCGCCGGCCGACGTCGATGTGTGCATGGTGGCCCCGAAGGGCCCGGGGCACCTGGTCCGCCGTGAGTACGTGGCCGGGCGCGGCGTGCCCGCGATCGTCGCCGTGGAGCAGGACGCGACCGGTGGTGCATGGGACCTGACGCTGTCCTACGCCAAGGCGATCGGCGCCCTGCGCGCCGGTGGGATCAAGACCACATTCACCGAGGAGACCGAGACCGACCTGTTCGGTGAGCAGGCCGTGCTGTGCGGTGGAGCGTCGATGCTGGTCCAGACCGGCTTCGAGGTGCTGACCGAGGCCGGCTACCAGCCCGAGGTGGCCTACTTCGAGTGCCTGCACGAGCTGAAGCTCATCGTCGACCTCATGTACGAGGGTGGCATCGCCAAGCAGCGCTGGAGCGTCTCGGACACCGCCGAGTACGGCGACTACGTGTCGGGCCCGCGAGTCATCGACCCGCACGTGAAGGAGAACATGCGTGCGGTACTGGCCGACATCCAGTCCGGTGCCTTCGCCAAGCGGTTCATCGACGACCAGGACGCAGGCGCCCCGGAGTTCCACGCGCTGCGCGCTGCCGGTGAGGCGCACCCGATCGAGGAGACCGGCCGTCAGCTCCGTCAGCTGATGAGCTGGGTCAAGACCTCGGACTCGGACTACGTGGAGGGCACCGCGGCCCGCTGACCCGAGCGGCAGCGAGGCGAGGCGGGACGCAAACAAGCACCGCGGCCCGCTGACTCGAGCGGCAGGCAGGCGAGGCGGGCCGCAATCAACCCGGCGGCCCGCCGACCCGACCGGAAGCGGGAGCAGATCCGCCTGCCAGCGTGGAGCCGTTCGGCGCAGGCAGGTCGTTTGGACGGCTGCGCGGGACCTTTGGGGTGCCCGACCCGCCAACGGGGCGGTCGTTAGAATTGGCCCAGCCGTGGGGATCGACCCCGCGGGTCAGTCAAGAGGGTGCCACCGTGAGCAAGCCCATCGTCCTGATCGCCGAGGAACTCAGCCCCGCCACCGTGGATGCCCTCGGTCCCGACTTCGAGATCCGCTACTGCGACGGCGCGGATCGTGCGGAGCTGCTGCCGGCCATCGCGGATGTCGATGCGATCCTGATCCGCTCGGCCACCAAGGTCGACGCCGAGGCGATCGCGGCTGCACGCCGCCTCAAGGTGGTCGCCCGCGCGGGCGTCGGGCTGGACAACGTCGACGTCGCCGCAGCCACGCAGGCCGGCGTCATGGTCGTCAACGCCCCCACGTCCAACATCGGCTCAGCCGCCGAGCTCGCGATCGCCCTGCTCCTGGCCAGCGCCCGGCACATCGCCCCCGCCAATGAGTCCCTGAAGGGTGGGGCGTGGAAGCGCTCGAAGTACACCGGCGTGGAGTTGGCCGACAAGGTGGTCGGCGTCGTCGGACTGGGCCGGATCGGCCTGCTCGTGGCCCAGCGCCTCAGCGCGTTCGGCGTCACGCTCATCGCCTACGACCCCTACGTGCAGCCGGCGCGCGCCGCGCAGATGGGCATCCGCATGGTGTCCCTCGACGAGCTGCTGGCTGACAGTGACTTCATCACGGTCCACCTGCCCAAGACCCCGGAGACCATCGGCCTGATCGGCGACGAGGCCCTGCACAAGGTCAAGCCGACCGTGCGGATCATCAATGCCGCGCGCGGTGGCATCGTCGATGAAGCTGCCCTGTACGAGGCGATCGTCGACGGCCGGGTCGCCGGAGCCGGCATCGACGTGTGGGCCAAGGAGCCGTGCACCGACTCGCCGCTGATGAGCCTCGAGCAGGTAGTGGTGACCCCGCACCTGGGCGCCTCCACAGACGAGGCCCAGGAGAAGGCCGGCATCGCCGTCGCCAAGTCCGTGCGCCTCGCCCTGGCTGGCGAGCTCGTCCCCGATGCGGTCAACGTCAAGGGTGGGGCCATCGCCGACGACGTCCGCCCGATGCTGCCGCTCACCGAGGCCCTGGGCCAGATCGCCTCGGCGCTGGCCGGTGCACCCGTCGCGGCCGTGGAGACCGAGGTCCGCGGCGAGGTCACCGAGAACGACGTGAAGATCCTCGAGCTCTCGGCGCTCAAGGGCGTGTTCACCCCGCTGTCCGAGGAGCAGGTCTCCTACGTCAACGCACCGGTCATCGCCAGGGACCGGGGCATCGAGGCCGCCCTCATCACTGATGCGGACGCCGGGGACCACCGCAACCTCGTGCGGGTGCGCCTGGCGCTGACCGACGGCACCTCGCTGCGCGTGGGCGGCACGCTGTCCGGCCCGCGGAACATCGCCAAGCTCGTGGAGATCGACGACTTCGACCTCGAGGTACCGCTCTCGGAGCACCTGGTCGTCATGCGCTACGCGGACCGCCCCGGTGTCGTGGGCGCCGTCGGTGGGGCACTGGGCCACGCGGGTGTGAACATCGGTGGGATGCAGGTCTCGCGCGACGCGGTCGGTGGCAAGGCCGTCATGGTGCTCACCGTCGATGCGTCCCCCGGCGCCGAGGTGCTCGCAGGCATCGCCCGCGAGATCGAGGCCGACCTGGTGCAGAGCGTCGACCTCGTCTGACGTGACAGCACGGCACTCGTCGGGGGCGGAGCACTACAGTTGCAGGCATGTCTGAAGTGCATCGCCCCGTCCGGCTGACCTTCCCGCAGACCCAGGTCCGCGAGCCCGTCGTCTACCACCTGGGCGTGGACTACGGCGTCATCACGTCGATCCGCCGTGCGTCCATCGAGGACCACTTCGGCTGGATGGTTCTCGAGATGGCCGGCGAGCCCGCCCAGCTCGACGCTGCGGAGGCCTATCTGACCTCGCTGGGTATCCAGGTCGACCCGGTGCTCGGGGACATCGTCGAGGGCTGAGACGCGCGCGAGGGCCGCGACCGGGTCAACCCCAGGTGCGGCCCCCGAGAGGGTGCGGGCGGCTCAGCCGACCTGGTCGCGCTGAGCCCGGTTCACCGCGGAGATGATCGCCTTGAGCGAGGCGGTGACGATCGAGGAGTCGATCCCCACGCCCCAGAGCACCCGGCCACCGATCGCGCACTCCACGAACGCCGCCGCCTTGGCGTCGCCACCGGCGGACATCGCGTGCTCGGAGTAGTCCAGGACGCGGACGTCGATGTGGTGGGCGGCCAGGGCGTCGCAGAACGCGGCGATCGGGCCGTTGCCATGGCCGACGCCCTCGAACTCCCGCGCGTGGTGGGAGTTGTCGCGGATGACGGTGCGGACCATCGTCTCGCCGTCGACGTCGGAATCCACCATCACGTGGCGCAGCTTCAGCCTGCCCCAGGGCATCTCGGGGACGGGCAGGTACTCGTCGGCGAAGATCTCGTACATCTGCGCCGGGGCCACCTCGCCGCCCTCGGAGTCGGTCATCCGCTGGATCACATGGGAGAACTCGATCTGCAGGCGCCTCGGCAGCTCGAGACCGTGCTCGGTGCGCATGATGTAGGCCACGCCGCCCTTGCCGGACTGGCTGTTCACCCGGATGACTGCCTCGTACGTGCGGCCGATGTCGTGCGGGTCGATCGGCAGGTACGGGACCTCCCAGCGGAACGACTCGACCGGGACGCCCGCCATGCCTGCGTCGGTGGCCATCGCCTTGAAGCCCTTGTTGATCGCATCCTGGTGCGAGCCGGAGAACGCCGTGAACACCAGGTCGCCGCCGTAGGGATGGCGCTCGGGCACCTTCAGCTGGTTGCAGTACTCCACCGTGCGGCGGATCTCGTCGATGTCGCGGAAGTCGATCTGCGGGTCGACGCCCTGGCTGAACAGGTTCAGGCCCAGGGTCACCAGGCACACGTTGCCGGTCCGCTCGCCATTGCCGAACAGGCAGCCCTCGATCCGGTCGGCGCCGGCCATGAAGCCCAGCTCGGCGGCGGCCACCGCGGTGCCGCGGTCGTTGTGCGGGTGCAGGCTCAGGACGATGTTCTCGCGGTGGCGCAGGTTGCGGTGCATCCACTCGATCGAGTCCGCGTAGACGTTGGGCGTGGCCATCTCGACAGTCGCGGGCAGGTTGATGATGACCTTGCGCTCCGGCGTGGGCTGCCACACGTCGTTGACGGCGTTGCAGACCTCGACGGCGAACTCCAGCTCGGTGCCCGTGTAGGACTCCGGCGAGTACTCGTAGTAGATGTCGGTGTCGGGGGTGATCTGCTCGGCGTACTTCAAGCACAGCTGTGCGCCGTGCACGGCGATGTCCTTGATCCCGTCCTTGTCCAGGCCGAACACCACCCGGCGCTGCAGCGTGGAGGTCGAGTTGTAGAGGTGCACGATCGCCTGCTTGGCCCCGCGGATCGACTCGTAGGTGCGCTCGATCAGGTGCTCGCGCGCCTGGGTCAGGACCTGGATGACGACGTCATCGGGGATGAGGTCGCCCTCGATCAGCTCACGGACGAAGTCGAAGTCCGTCTGGCTGGCCGAGGGGAAGCCGACCTCGATCTCCTTGTAGCCCATGCGGACCAGGAGCTCGAACATGCGCTTCTTGCGGTCCGGGGTCATCGGGTCGATCAGGGCCTGGTTGCCGTCGCGCAGGTCGACCGCGCACCAGCGCGGGGCTTGCGTGATGGCCCTGCCCGGCCACGTGCGGTCGGACAGTGCGACCGGGGTGAAGGTGGAGTAGCGCTGATAGGCCATCGGGGACGGCTTCTGGGCGGTGCGCTGCGAGTACGGTGCGGATGAGGTTGTGCTCATGATCTCTGGCTCCTGGGGCTGTGTCTGGGGTTCGACCCGTGGGGTCTCGAACCGGCGCACGCGATCACCCGCGACAGGGGAGCCGGTTGGATCAGGCCCCGCCGCGGCTACGAAGCAGCAGTCGCACGGTGAACATCGGGAACAGGGTAGCGCATGGTCGCCGGCGAGCGCACGCACCGTTCAGGCATCCCGTCCCGGAGGGCGGCACGGACACCGAGTCGGCACGTGTGCTCGCCGGTGCAGTCGGCCGCCCCGAGCCGGTCACGTCAGCTGCAGGCGCGCCTCAGTCTCGCCGTCGATGATCCGGCCCGTGGGCTCGAACCCGTGGGCCAGGTAGAACGGGCGCGGCGAGCCCTTGCCCTCGACCCAGCTGACCAGCAGGGTCGAGGCGCCCATATCGCGGCACTCGTCGGCGACCAGCTCGAGTGCCCGGGAGGCGATCCTGCGGCGCTGGTGCATCCGGTCGATCAGTAGCCGCCACAGGTAGGGCTCAGGGTGGTGCGGCGTGGTCAGGGCGAGCATGACGAAGCCGACGGTCTGGCCATCCGCCTCGATCGCCCGCATCCACGGCACGAGCGGGCGCTCCGTCCACGATGTCGGGCAGAAGGGCGTCGGCGAAGGAATCGAGCATGGGCGCGACGAACGCCCGCTGGCTGTGGTGCGTGCGCAGGCGCGAGGACGGCTGCCTTGTTCTCCTGGGTCACGGGAACCAGGAGAACGTCGTCCGGCGTGGTTCGCGGACGGTCACGCCACGCCTGCCACTCGCGCGCGGGTCATCCCGTAGATCCAGTCATCGGAGTTGTCGTCGCCGATCCAGAACGACAGTCGCGTGTGGCCCTCGTACAGCAAGCCGGTCCGCTCGAGGACCATCGCCGACGCGCGATTGTCCGGATGGAGCCCCGCGCTCACACGCGTGACTGGAAGGGCCTCGAGGATCCACGCCACGAATGCCTCGAGGGCCTCGGAGGCGTACCCCTTCCCCCAGTGCTGCGTGCCCAGCGAGTAGCCGACCTCCGCGGTGCGCATCTCGTTGGTCGGGTGCATCACCAGGTCGCCGACGACCTCGCCGCTGGCCGCCTCCACCACGGTGGCCATGAACCACTGGCCGTCGACGGGTTGCCCGTCCATGGCCAGGACCTCGGTGATGATCGACTCGGCGCGCTCGCGCGGATATGGGGTCACCCAGGCCTGGAGCTCGGCCACCCTGGGGTCGTTGCGCCGCTCGAACAGGGGGTCGAGATCGTCGGGTCGCACCGGGCGGATCATCAGGCGGGATGTGTGGAGTACGGGGAGCATCCGCCGACCCTACCGAGAGTGCGGGCGGTCCCCGGTGGCGTCGTGGTCAGGCCCCGAGCCAAGCCCCCTGTGCGCTGCACGGGGCGAGGCGCCGCGCGTAGCGTGAGGTACATGGCGACAACACGAAGTCGGAAGAATCCTGCCAGTCGCGCCCCTCGACGCCGGTTCCGCCGTGCGCGGTGTCCGCCGAGGGCGTTCCCCTGTTCGGCGGCTACGAGGGCGATCGTCGCCACCACCGGGCTCGCCGGACTGTCGGCGGATTTCCGGCTCGGGGGCTCCGACCCGATCGGCGATGGTCGCAGCGCCGGATCCGCCAGAAGTCGTGGGTCTACCTCGTTGCGGCGACCGAGGAGATCGCCGTCACGTCCGCGCTGGTCAACGGGGCCGTGACCGGCTCCGGCTTCCTGATGGTCACCGACCTGGGGACCGGTGAGGTCATCGCGGACACGAGCCGCATGGGGGCCCTCGCGAGCGTGAACGATGCACCCGGCGATGGGCTGCGGGCCGCCTACCGCCTGCCCGGGACCCGCTACGCCCTGCGCCGGGACGGTGACGTGACCCGGTTCCGGGCTTCGGTGGGCCGGTCGATCGCCTCGCTGCCGGGCAGGTCGCGACCCTGGATCGAGGTCGACCTGGACCCTCACGGAGACCGGCACCGGGATCACGGCCATCTCCGAGGTGGAGCATGGCGCGCAGTCGTCGGTCTCGGTCACCGGGAAGACGGCGGGGCTGGCGGTCGCCGGCAGCGTCACGGTCCACGGCGACGGGGACCCGCGCACGTTCAGCCTCGACGGGGGCCTCGGCGGGTACGACTACACCAAGGGGATGCTTGCCCCGGAACACCGCGTGGCGATGGGCCTACGGGACCGGGAGGCTCCCCGACGGGACCGTCCTCGGCTTCAACCTGTCCGAGGGCTTCTCGGGGGTCGGGGAGCGGTCCCGGGAGAACGCGGTGTGGATCGATGGGCGGCCCAGTGCCCTGGACGCACGCACCCGCTTCGAGTTCGATCGCACCGACGTGATGCGGCCGTGGCACGTCACCACCCAGGACGGGACGGTCCGGCTGCGCTTCGACCCGGTGGCCGCGCACAACGAGTTCCTCGACGTCAAGGCGGTGCGCAGCCTGTTCATCCAGCCGGTCGGGCACTTCAGCGGCGAGATCGACGTGGACGGCAGGACGCACGTCCTCGACCGCAGTGCCCGGTGTCGTCGAGGACTCGGACATCCTCTGGTAGAGGGCTGGGCACCCTCGAGGCCGCCGGTTCGGACCCTCCTGGCGGGGCCGTTAGGGTTCTCCCCGTGACCCAGTTGAAGCTTGCTGTCATTGCCGGGGACGGGATCGGGACCGAGGTGGTCGCCGAGGGCCTGAAGGTGCTCGACGCCGTCGCGCCGTCGGCCGGCCTGACCATCTCGACGCACCGACTACGACCTCGGCGCCCGCCGCTACAACGCGACCGGCGAGACGCTGCCCGCGTCGGTGCTGGCCGAGTTGCGCGGGCAGGACGCGATCCTGCTGGGCGCGATCGGCGACCCGAGCGTGCCGCCGGGCGTGCTCGAGCGGGGCGTCCTGCTGCCGCTTGCGCTTCGAGCTCGACCACCACGTGAACCTGCGCCCGGTGAAGCTGTTCCCGGGCGTGGCCACGCCGCTGGCCGGCAAGGGCCCGGCGGACATCGACATGGTCGTCTGCCGTGAGGGCACCGAGGGGCCGTACGTCGGCTCCGGCGGCACGCTGCGCCGCGGCACGCCCCACGAGGTGGCCACCGAGGAGAGCCTGAACACGCGGTTCGGCGTCGAGCGGATCGTGCGCGACGCGTTCAGCCGGGCCGGTGCGCGCCGCGGCAAGGTCACGCTCGTGCACAAGACGAACGTCCTGGTCCACGCGGGATCGCTGTGGCAGCGCACGTTCGACGAGGTCGCCGCGGAGTTCCCCGACATCACGACCGACTACTGCCACGTCGACGCCGCCGCGATGTTCTTCCTGACCCAGCCCGAGCGGTTCGACGTGGTCGTCACCGACAACCTGTTCGGCGACATCCTCACCGACATCGGCGCGGCGATCGCCGGTGGCATCGGCCTGGCGGCCAGCGGCAACATCGACCCGAGCCGGACCAATCCCAGCATGTTCGAGCCGGTGCACGGCTCCGCCCCGGACATCGCCGGGCAGGGCAAGGCCGACCCGACCGCGACCGTGCTGTCGGTGGCGATGCTGCTGGCGCACCTCGGCCACCAGGACGCGGCCGACCGCGTCGAGGCAGCGGTCGCCGCCGACCTGGCGGCGCGTGGGACGCCGTGCGCTCCACCAGCGAGATCGGCGACGCCCTGGCGGCGGGCGCCGCAGGCTGAGCCCACGGCAGTTCGGCCACCCGGTCCGACGTCCCTGCGTGGGCCGGGTTCGCCCTCCCGGTCCGCGTCTCCGCCATGATCCATCCAAGTTGCGGACTCTCTAGGCTACGTAACCCGCATGGATCAGGGGGGGCGGGGGATGGGGTCCCTCCCGTTGGTGGCTGTGCGTCGAGTGCTGGGGGGCGGCCGCTGACGGATGCCACGTCCCAGCATCCGGAAGCCCTCGCGACCGGATGCCGGGATCAGCGATACTGCCCCCATGAGCACCGACGCAGCCACGCCCTGGTACCGCAGCGCCGCCGAGATGTCGGCCGCCGGGATCGACCTGTACCCGGTGACCGATCGCGTGGCGGCGAAGGTGGCCGACCGCAGCAGCGGGGCCGTCCGCCCGGAGGCTCAGCGCGCGGCGATCCTGGCCGACCCGGGGTTCGGCAGGTACTTCACCGACCACATGGTGCGTGTCGACTGGGCGGCCGACACCGGCTGGGGTGAGCCCGAGTTGGTCGACTACGCCCCCCTGCCGATCGACCCGGACAGCATGTTCATCCACTACGGGCAGTCGATCTTCGAGGGACTCAAGGCCTACCGGCACCCGGACGGCTCGCTCAACGCCTTCCGGCCCGAGGCCAACGCGGCCCGGTTCGCCCGCAGCGCCCGGCGGCTGGCGATGGCCGAGCTGCCCGAGGACCTGTTCCTGGGGTCCGTGGAGGCCCTCGTCCGTGCCGACGCCGCGTGGGTGTCCGAGGATCCGGAGAAGAGCCTGTACCTGCGGCCCTTCGAGTTCGCCACCGAGATCGGCCTGGGTGTGCGCCCGGCGAACGCCTACACCTACCTGCTCGTCGCCTCGCCGGCCGGCGCGTACTTCCCCCGCGGGGTGAAGCCGGTCAGCGTCTGGCTGTCGACGGAGTTCGTGCGTGCCGCTCCGGGCGGCACCGGCGAGGCGAAGTGCTCGGGCAACTACGCCGCGTCGCTGATCGCGCAGGCGCACGCCGCCGAGCAGGGGTGCGACCAGGTCGTCTGGCTCGATGCGGTCGAGCGGCGCTGGGTCGAGGAGATGGGCGGGATGAACCTCGTCTTCGTCTACGGCACTGGTGACTCCGCTCGCCTCGTGACCCCCGCCCTGACCGGCACCCTGCTGCCCGGCATCACCCGCGACTCGCTTCTGACGCTCTCGCGCCACCTGGGAATCCCCGCCGAGGAGGGTCGGATCTCGATCGAGGACTGGCAGGCCGGCAACGCCAGCGGCGAGATCTCCGAGGTGTTCGCATGCGGGACGGCCGCGGTCGTCACCCCCGTCGGGTCGGTCAAGTCCGCGACCGCCGAGTGGACTGTCGGCGACGGCCAGCCCGGGCCGGTCACCATGAAGCTGCGCCACGCCCTGCTTGACATCCAGACCGGTCGCACCGAGGACCCGTTCGGCTGGATCCACCGGGTCGGCTGAGGTCGCCGGGCCGTCGCACAGCCCTCCACTCGGGTCGCGGTGTGCGTGTGGTCGGGGGGCTCGCGCTGCGCACGGCGGGCGTGGCATGATTCCCCCATGGCCGCATCGGCGATCATTATCGGCAAGCGCGCTGGCGTCTGACGCAGACGCAGCGCGCTGACCCCCTACGCCTTCGGGCCAGGGGGTTTTCTGTTGGAGGGGCACCATGGACCGCGACGCATTCCACGTCTTCGACACGACCCTGCGCGACGGGGCCCAGCGTGAGGGCATCTCGTACTCGGTCAGCGACAAGCTGGCCGTCGCGCGCCTGCTCGACGAGCTGGGGGTGGGCTTCATCGAGGGCGGCTGGCCCGGCGCGATGCCCAAGGACACGGAGTTCTTCGCCCGCGCCGCGGCAGGGGAGCTGACGCTCGCCAACGCGCAACTGGTCGCGTTCGGGGCCACTCGCAAGCCCGGGATCAACGCGGCCGACGACGCGCAGGTCCGCGCGCTGCTGGACTCGCAGGCGCCGGTGGTGTGCCTGGTGGCGAAGTCCGATGTGCGCCACGTCAAGGAGGCCCTGCGGACCACGAACGAGGAGAACCTCGCAATGGTGCACGACACCGTCGACTTCTTCGTGCGCAACGGCCGGCGTGTGTTCGTCGACTGCGAGCACTTCTTCGATGGCTACAAGCACGACGCGGACTACGGCGTGACGCTGCTGAAGACGGCGTTCGACGCCGGCGCGAGCGTCGGGGTCATGTGCGACACCAACGGCGGGATGCTGCCCCTGGGGATCTACCGCACCGTCACCGACGTGCGCGAGCGCTCGGGCGTCCGGCTGGGGATCCACTGCCAGGACGACACCTCCTGCGCCGTGGCCAACACTCTCGCTGCCGTCGAGGCCGGGGTCACCCACGTGCAATGCACGGCCAACGGGTACGGCGAGCGCACCGGCAACGCCGACCTGTTCTCAGTGGTCGCCAGCCTTGAGCTGAAGCTGGGGATCAAGGCCCTGCCCGAGGGCAACCTGCGCGAGTCCAAGCGGATCAGCCACGCCCTGGCCGATATCACCAACCTCCCGCCGAACAGCCACCAGGCGTACGTCGGGGTCTCGTCGTTCGCGCACAAGGCCGGGTTGCATGCCTCGGCGCTGAAGGTCAACGAGGAGCTCTACAGCCACATCGACCCGCGGCTGGTCGGCAACGACACCCGGATCCTGGTCACCGAGATGGCCGGTCGCGCGACTGTCGAGCTCAAGGGCCGCGAGCTGGGCGTGGACATCGCCTCGGACCCGGCGGCCCTGGCCAGGGTCGTCGAGACGGTCAAGTCCCGCGAGTCCCAGGGCTGGACCTACGAGGCGGCCGACGCCTCCTTCGAGCTGGTCATGCGCGACGAGCTCCCAGGCGAGAAGCGGCGCTACTTCAACGTGGAGTCGTGGCGCACCATCGTCTCCCCCCAGGTCAACGGCGACGGCCACGGCTCCGAGGCGATCGTCAAGGTGCATGCCGGCGGCCAGCGGATCGTGCGGGTCGGGGAGGGCAACGGCCCGGTCAACGCCCTGGACAACGCGCTGCGCACCGCGCTCGAGCCGATCTACCCGGAGGTCGCCGGCCTCGAGCTGGTCGACTACAAGGTCCGGATCGTTCCGGGCGCCAAGGGCACCGACGCCGTCACCCGCGTGCTGATCCAGACCGACGACGCGCAGGGCAGCTGGTCCACGGTCGGCGTGCACGAGAACGTGATCGTTGCCTCCTGGCTGGCCATCGTCGATGCGGTGGACTATGGGCTCATGCGCGCCGGCGTGGCCCCGCCGGAGGGGGCCGAAGGGGCACGCGCATGAGGATCGCGCGCTACTCGCACGACGGGGTGGTCCGGTACGGCGTCGTCGAGGGTACCGAGGTCCTGGAGCTGCCCGGCCACCCCTTCGCGGTCGCGGGGGAGCCGTTCACCACGACCGGGACCGTCCACGACCTCGACGCGGTCCGGCTGCTCGCACCGGTGATCCCGAGCAAGATCATCGGCATCGGCAAGAACTACGCCGACCACGCGGCCGAGATGGGCGGCCCGGCGCCAGAGCGGCCCCTGATGTTCCTCAAGCCGACGACTGCCCTGATCGGTCCCGACGATCCGATCGTGCTGCCGCCGGAGTCCTCCGAGGTCCACTACGAGGCGGAGCTGGCGGTCGTGATCGGACGCATGTGCCGGCGCGTGCCGGCCGACCAGGCTGCCGCGGTGATCCTGGGCTACACCTGCGCCAATGACGTCACCGCCCGGGACCTGCAGCGCTCCGACGGCCAGTGGACGCGCGCAAAGGGCTTCGACACGTTCTGCCCGTTGGGGCCGTGGATCGACACCGACCTCGACCCCGCAGACGCCCTGGTCGAGTGCGAGGTGAACGGCGTGGTGACGCAGGCGGCGTCCACCGCGACGCTGATCCACTCGGTGCCGGCGCTCATCGAGGCAGTGTCCGCGGTGATGACGCTGCTGCCCGGTGACGTGATCCTCACCGGCACCCCGGCAGGGGTCGGTCCGTTGACGGCCGGCGACGAGGTGACCGTCACGGTCGCCGGCCTCGGCACCCTGGTCAACAGGGTCCGCTGACCCCGCCGCCCCCACCGGCAGACCCTCCGAGAAAGGTCGGGCCCTCCGCGTCGACATGGAGGGTTTGACCCCCAGCGGAGGGTGTGCGGGGTTCGGGACGTGTGCTTCGGGGGCGGGGGCATCCGCGCGGGCGCCGGTAGGATTCGGCCCATCATGACTGAGTCCCTTGATGTCCTTGCGACCGTCGACCTCCCCGCCCGCGCCAGCAACCCGGACGTTCGCGTCCGGTTCTGCCCATCGCCCACGGGCAACCCGCACGTGGGCATGGTCCGCACGGCCCTGTTCAATTGGGCGTACGCCCGGCACACCGGCGGGACGTTCGTGTTCCGGATCGAGGACACCGACTCCGCGCGCGACTCCGAGGAGTCCTACGAGCAGCTCGTCGCGGCCCTTACCTGGCTTGGCATGGACTGGGACGAGGGCCCGGGAATCGGCGGGGAGTACGGCCCGTACCGGCAGTCGCAGCGCCTCGAGGTCTACGCGAACGCCGCCCGCGACCTCCTGGCCGCTGGTCGTGCGTACGAGTGCTTCTGCACCCCCGAGGAGCTCGAGGTCCGCCGCGAGCAGGCGCGCAAGGAGGGCCGCACCCCCGGCTATGACGGCCACTGCCGCGACCTGTCGGTCGAGCAGGTGCAGGCGTTCCGCGCCGAGGGCCGCGCGCCGGCGCTGCGCTTCCGGATGCCAGGGACCGAGCTCACCTGGGACGACCTCGTCCGCGGGCCGGTGACCTTCGCGCCCGAGCACGTCCCGGATTTCGTGCTCGTCCGCGGCAATGGCGAGCCGCTCTACACCTTGGTCAACCCGGTCGACGACGCGATGATGCGCATCACGCACGTGCTGCGCGGTGAGGACCTGCTCTCGAGCACCCCGCGGCAGATCGCGCTGTACGACGCGCTGGCCGAGATCGGCGTCTCCGACGGCACGACCCCGCGCTTCGGGCACCTGCCCTACGTGATGGGGGAGGGCAACAAGAAGCTGTCCAAGCGGGACCCGCAGTCCAGCCTGAACCTGTACCGGGAGCAGGGCTTCCTTCCCGAGGGCTTGCTCAACTACCTGGCGCTGCTGGGTTGGTCGATGGGCGAGGACCGCGAGTTCTTCTCGAAGGAGCAGATGGCAGCAGCGTTCTCGCTGGACCGCGTGAGTGCCAACCCGGCGCGCTTCGACCTCAAGAAGTGCACCTCGATCAACGGTGACTGGATGCGGGCCCTGCCCACGCAGGAGCTGGCCCGCCGCGTGCAGCTCGTGCTCGTCGAGCGCGGGGTCATGCTCGACCCGGTCTCCGAGCGCGATGCCCGGACCCTGACCGCGGCCATCCCCTTGGTCCAGGAGCGGATGGAGACCCTCGGCCAGGCCGTGGGCATGCTCGGGTTCCTGTTCGTCGACGAGGCGGCCTTCGCCCCCGACCCCGACGATGCCGTGCGGATGCTCGGCCCGGAGTCCGAACCGGTGCTGGTCGCCGCTCGTGCCGCCCTCGCCGACCTCGAGGAGTGGACCGCAGCGGCGATCGAGGCGGCCCTGCGCGCGGCACTCATCGAGGGACTCGGGCTCAAGCCGAAGGTGGCGTTCGGTTCGCTGCGGGTGGCCGTGACAGGTCGCCGCGTCTCGCCGCCGCTGTTCGAGTCGATCGAGCTCCTGGGCCGAGACCGCACCCTGACGCGGATCGACGCCGCCCTGGCCTAGGTGTCGATTCGATCCAAGTCCCGAGTCGTTCTCGTGGCCGAGACTTGGATCAAGTGCGGACAAGCGGACGAGACGTGGATCAGGTGCGTTGCGGGCATCACGACGGCGTAGGTTGGGCCCGTGCCGCCCACGCTCTTCATGGAGGACCTCGACGACCGCCGAGTGCCGTTGTCCGCAGGCATGATCGCGCGTTGGCTGATGAAGGCCGGCCTGGAGTCCGACCCGGCCGACGCCGCCGCAGCTCGGGTGGTCGGCATCATCGAATCGACCCACGCCCACCCTGCCGAATCCACCGTCCCGGCGGCCGCCGTCCGCCGCGACGAGGTGTTCGCCCGGATCAGCGATGTCCTGCTCGCCGACGGGCTCACCGACGTCGAGCGGCGTGTGCGGATCCGCCGGTGGGTGCGCACCAGCGGGCAGCCGCTCGTCGTGGCCGTCGGTGGATCCTCGGGCGTGGGCAAGTCGACCATCAGCCAGGAGGTGGCCGAGCGCCTCGGCATCTCCGTGGTGATCAGCACCGACCAGGTCCGCGCCGTCATCCGCAGCGTGATCAACCCGGACCTGTTCCCGGCGCTGTCGCAGAGCTCGTTCTCCGCGGCGAAGATGCTCAAGAGCAACCTGACGGGCAACAGCCTGCTGTTCGCCTACGAGGAGCAGGCGCGGATCGTCCAGCACGGCACCGTGGCCCTGGCGCGGCGCTCCGTGAAGGAGGGCCAGCAGGTGATGATCAATGGTGTGCACATCGTCCCCGGTCTGCAGGCCGTCGAGCCGGAGTTCCCGATGTTCACCTACGTCCTCACCGTGGGCAGTGCCGAGGAGCACAAGGGCCGGTTCATCAAGCGCTTCCTCGAGGGCGACCGCAAGCCCACCGAGTACCTGCAGCGGATGGATGCCATCCGCGAGCTCGACGACTACATCGTGGAGCAGTGCCACCGCCACGGCGTCCAGGTGATCACCAGCACGACCTTCGACGGCACGGTCCTGGACCTCATGGACGCCGTCTGCCGGGACCTCGAGGCGCGCTTCGACACCCACCCGATCGTCCGGGGCTGACACAGTGGGGGGACCAAGTCCTCTGGCTGAGCCCGCCCGGGCGTGATCTCGTCGGACCTGGAGGACAGCCCTCATCGCGGAGGTGGCACATGGGGCGCCGGGTGGTGGGACTGTGCGCAGCGCTCTGCGCGCTCCTGCTGGTGGGGTGGCTCGCAGTCTCTGCGGCCCAAGGTGGCAGCAGCACGACGACCGCCCCCGTGCCCGCTGCCGCATCGGCCTGGCCTGCGCCGCCCGATGAGCTGATCGACCAGCTCCGGCCCCCGTGGTCACTGGCGTCCACCGATTCCGCACGGGAGCCCACCGTCGGCGCGTTGGAGCCCACAGACTCCGCGTTGGAGCCCACCGGCATCGAGGTGGTGAACGCTCCCGGAGTGGAGTCGATGGTTGTGGACGGGACTGGGGCGGTGTGGCTGAACAGCCCCTGGCAGCTCACCCGGGTCGACCCCACCACCGGAACCACGCAGAGCTGGGACGTCTCCGACGACGCGGTGTTCGCCAACCTGTTGTTCATCGAGCCTTCGGAGGGCGCCGGGGTCTGGCTGCTCGAAGCCGACCGTGCGCGGCTGTTCGACGGGCGCAGCTTCGTGCGCGATCTCCTGGTCCCGGCTGAGTACCGCGGTGGCCAGGGTCGGCGGATCAACGGCCTGGTCGAGGTCGGCTCCGAGGTGTGGGTCAGCAGTGTGGCCGGGGTGGCGCGCTCTGCGGGCGGCCCATGGACCATGGTGGGCGACGACACGATCGACAGTGCCGTGATGCCCACCATCGACACCAGGGGGCATGTCTGGACGATCGGTCAGGTCGTGCTCGACGACGGCGAGTTGCAGCAGACGGTGAAGCGGTTCGACGGCGACCGGTGGACCGCCATCGAGGGGCCGCAGGCGCCTGCGTTCGCCGAGGAGATGGTGGCCGACCCCACCGGGGGTGTGCTCGTTCGCTTCGGGCTCGACGTGCGCCGTTTCGATGGCCTGTCGTGGCGGGCGATGCCCCTGCTCTCGTCCGCCCAGCACCTGGGGAACCCGCTGTCCCTGGCCATGTCGGTGGCGCCGGATGGGACGGTGTGGGTGGTCGGCCCCGAGGGGCTGGCTCGTTCGGATTCGTCGGGGGAGTGGCAGCCGGTCACGCAGGTCGATGAGCCCTCGCTCGTCGGAATGGGCATGGTGGGCACTGAGATCGTCGTCGCCGATTCCGCCGGCCTCCTGCGCCTCGACGGCGATCAGTTGAGCCGAGTGTGGTCCGCCCCGGATCGAGGACTGGGCTCGCCCGTGGGCAGGCTGCTGGTCGTCTCCGCCGACGAGGTCTGGGCGACCGGGGAGGGGGGCATCCTGCAGTTCGTGGACGGGCGCTGGCGGACGAGGCGGAAGGGGCTGGGTTGGCTGGGCGGCTCCCAGCCGGACTGGGGCTCGGACTCCGGGCTCGCACTCGCAGAGGACGGGGCTGTGTGGGCCATCACGGGCGGCGCCCTGGCCCGCTTCGAGAACGAGGCCGTAGAGGTCATCCCACGCACGCGGGCTGACGGGTGGCTCCTGGCCGGTCCTGACGCGGGCGTCTGGGCGGTGGAGGCGATCTGGCCCGGTTGGTCGCGGTGGTACGCGGGGGAGGATCCCGACGGCAGCACTGTGAGCCTGGTGCGCGCCGACGGCACGCAGACGTCCGTTCTCCTGCCGGGCCCTCCATGGTCGCTGACCTCGCTCACTGCTGGCGTCGATGGCAGCATCTGGGCGACGATCTGCGAGGGCCAGCGCGCGGACTACTGCACCGTCCCGTCCCTGCTGCGATGGGACGGCCAATGGTCGCCGGTGCCCCATCCGGGGGCGAGCCTGACAGGCGTCGCGGTGACAGGGGACGGCGTGTACTGGGCGCTGCTCACCGCCGGGACGGCCGCTGATGAGACGCCGGTGATCGCGAGGTACGCCAAGGGGACCTGGACGAAGTTCCCGAAGGCCGGCGACCTGGAGTCCGTCACGGCTTCCCCGGGCGGGGGCGTGTGCGGTGTTGACACGACGGCGCCTGCGTTGGTCTGCGTCGATCTCGCAGGAGGGATCACCACGGTTCCGATGGACGTGACCGGGGAGCTCGGCATCGGCCCCGACGGATCCCTCTGGGTTCAGGACGCGGGAGTGGTGGCTCGACTGCCCGGGACCGTCCCTGGCTGAGCCCGGTTCACCGTCCATTTTGGGCCCTCGGGGTGCTGCCGGTATAGTCCTCCTTGCCCTTGGGGTATGGGGTAATTGGCAGCCCGGCTGATTCTGGTTCAGCTAGTCTAGGTTCGAGTCCTGGTACCCCAGCTCGTCGTTCCACCCCCGCCCATCCGGGTAGGATTGGAGCGTCGCGCCGAGCAATCGGCATCACAAGGCAGCACGGCCCCGTTGTGTAGTGGCCTAGCACGCCGCCCTCTCAAGGCGGTAGCGCGGGTTCGAATCCCGTCGGGGCTACGCGAGCGTGAGGGACCTCTCCGGAGGTCCCTCACGTGTGTGTTGGGCCCGCGAGGTGTTACCCGACGGGCCTGCGAACGAGCCGATCAGGTGGCGTCGAAGAACTCGTCCGCGCGGTAGTTCCACAGCAGCAGCAGGACGATCACCGCGAGTCCGCCCGCGAGCGCGCCCACGAGGAACCCGCCGTGGCCACTGAACGCGAAGGCGACCCAGATCGAGGCGATGACTCGTACGACCATCAGCGCCGTGACGGCCAGCCGGGCGAATGAGTTGCCGACCCACAGGCCAACGGCCACCAGCGCGGTGATGATGCCGAAGATGATCTCGACGATTCCGTAACTGTCGGCAGTCCCCTCGGAGATGTCGGCGTTGGCCAACCCGGATGCGCTGGACAGAAGGAACACGAATCCGGCTGCCAATGAGAGGAACGCGATCAGGAGTGTGATGATCGCGATGAACGTGACCCCGCCCGGTCGGCGTGGCTTGCCGTACCAACTTCCCATGACTTCTCCCAACGTGGAAACGGACCTCGTGGGGCAAGGATGGCGCCGATCACCTCCCGGATGCGGGACCGCTGCCGGGTAGGGCCTCCATCGGGATCGTGGCGAGGCTGGTCTCGCTCAGTCGCGGCGCAGCGCCTCTGTGAGCTTTGCGGCCGTGGCCAGGATGGCGTGGCTGTGCAGGCGCCCCGGGACCCGACCCATCCGGTCCAGCGGCCCGGACACTGAGACCGCGGCCACCACCTTGTTCGACGGCCCGCGGACCGGCGCGCTGACCGACGCCACTCCCTGCTCGCGCTCGGCCACGCTCTGCGCCCAGCCGCGTCGGCGCACGCCCGGCCAGCGTCGCGGCGGTGAACGTCGAGTCGCGCAGTCCGAGGTGGATCCGATCGGGGTCCTCCCACGCCAGCAGCACCTGCGCCGCGGACCCGGCGTGCATGGTCAGGACCGCACCCACCGGGCACGGTGTCGCGCAGGCCGGTCAGGCGCTCGGCTGCGGCCACGCAGATGCGTCGGTCGCCCTGGCGGCGGTAGAGCTGCGCGCTCTCGCCCGTGGTCTCGCGCAGGTGGGCCAGCGCCGGGCCGGCCGCCGCGACCAGGCGATCCTCTCCCGCTGCCGCAGCGAGCTCCGGCAGCCGGGGCCCGAGGACGAACCGCCCGCTCATGTCGCGCGCGATCAGTCGGTGGTGCTCGAGGGCGGTCGCGATCCGGTGCGCGGTCGGCCGGGCGAGGCCCGTCGCGGCCACCAGCCCGGCCAGGGACAGGGGGCCGCCCTCCAGCGCGTCGAGCAACATGGAGGCCTTGTCGATGACCCCGACCCCACTGGCGTATGATTCGTCCATAGGGTGATATTGCCGTTTCAACATATGAGACGTCAACTGGCGAGGAGCGGAGGTCGTGATGGGTCAGACACTGGCCGAGAAGGTATGGGACGCGCACGTGGTGCGCAGCGCCCCCGGGGAGCCCGACCTGCTCTACATCGACCTGCACCTGATCCACGAGGTCACCAGCCCCCAGGCGTTCGACGGCCTGCGGGCCGCCGGCCGCCCGGTTCGGCGTCCGGACCTCACACTGGCCACCGAGGACCACAACGTCCCGACGATCGACATCGACAAGCCGATCGCCGACCCGATCTCGCGCGCCCAGGTCGCAGCACTGCGTGCCAACGCCGCCGAGTTCGGCGTGCCGATCTACTCCCTCGGCAGCGCCGAGCAGGGGATCGTCCACGTGGTCGGCCCGCAGCTGGGCCTCACCCAGCCGGGGATGACGATCGTCTGCGGCGACTCGCACACCTCCACCCACGGCGCGTTCGGCGCGCTGGCGTTCGGCATCGGCACCTCCGAGGTCGAGCACGTGCTGGCCACGCAGACGCTGCCGCTGAAGCCGTTCAAGACGATGGCGATCACCGTCGAGGGCGCGCTGCCCGAGGGCGTCACCGCGAAGGACCTGATCCTGGCGGTCATCGCCCGGATCGGCACCGGTGGCGGCCAGGGCTACGTGCTGGAGTACCGGGGTGAGGCGATCCGGTCCTTGAGCATGGAGGCCCGGATGACCATCTGCAACATGTCGATCGAGGCCGGTGCGCGCGCCGGCATGATCGCCCCCGACGAGACGACCTTCGCCTACATCGAGGGCCGACCCAAGGCCCCGGAGGGCCAGGACTGGGTCGATGCCGTGGCCTACTGGCGGACGCTGACCACCGACGACGACGCGCAGTTCGACGCCGAGGTGATCATCGATGCCAGCGAGCTGAGCCCCTTCGTCACGTGGGGGACGAACCCGGGCCAGGGCGTGCCCGCTCTCGGCGACTGTGCCCGACCCCGAGGACTACGCCGATCCCTCCGACCAGGCGGCTGCGCGCAGGGCCCTGGAGTACATGGGCCTGACGGCCGGCACCCCGATGCGCGAGATCGCGGTCGACACCGTGTTCCTCGGCTCCTGCACCAACGGGCGGATCGAGGACCTGCGCGCTGCGGCCGAGATCCTGTCGGGTCATCGCGTGGCCGACGGCGTGCGGATGCTCGTCGTGCCGGGTTCGGTGCGCGTCCGGCTCGCGGCGATGGCCGAGGGCCTGGACACCGTGTTCACCGACGCGGGCGCTGAATGGCGCGAGGCCGGCTGCTCCATGTGCCTGGGCATGAACCCCGACACCCTGGCGCCGCAGGAGCGCAGCGCGTCGACGTCGAACCGCAACTTCGAGGGCCGGCAGGGTCCGGGTGGGCGCACCCACCTGGTGTCCCCGCAGGTCGCCGCCGCCACGGCCGTGCGCGGCACGCTCAGCTCCCCGGCCGACCTGGCCGTAGACAGGACAGACCATGGACTCCTTCACCGTCCTGACCGGCACCGCACTTCCCCTGCGGGCCAGCAACGTCGACACCGACCAGATCATCCCGGCCAAGTACCTCAAGCGGATCACCCGTCACGGGTACGAGGACGCGCTGTTCGCCGCATGGCGCACCGACCCTGACTTCGTGCTCAACGACCCGGCGCGGGCCGGGCGCCACGATCCTGGTCGCTGGTCCGGACTTCGGCACCGGGTCCTCGCGCGAGCACGCCGTATGGGCGCTGCAGGACTACGGCTTCAAGGTCGTGATCTCCTCGCGGTTCGCCGACATCTTCCGCGGCAACTCCGGCAAGGGCGGGCTGCTGACGGCGATCGTCGACCAGTCCGTCGTCGAGGCGCTGTGGGTGGCCACCGAGGCCGACCCCACGACACCGATCACCGTGGACCTTGAGGCGCGGACGGTTGCGTTCGGCGATGTCGTCGCGCCCTTCGAGATCGACGACTACGTGCGCTGGCGGCTGCTCGAGGGACTCGACGACGTCGGGATCACCCTGCAAAGTGCTGACCTGATCGCCGGTTTCGAGCGTGCCCGTCCGGCATTCACACCCCGTACCGCCTAGCGTGTGCCCCGAGCGCGGGAGTAACCTGCGCCTCGGACATGATGCACATTCACCGGTGACCGCCGGTGCGATCCGCGAAGGAAGTCTCCAATGAACAAGGCCGAACTCATTGACGTCGTTGCATCGCGCATCGACGCCAGCAAGAAGGACGCATCGGAAGCCGTCCAGGCTGTCATCGATGCCATCACCGAATCGGTTGCCAAGGGCCAGAAGGTCTCCATCAGCGGCTTCGGCGTGTTCGAGCGGGCTGAGCGGGCCGCACGCACCTACCGCGCACCGTCCACGGGCGAGGCGATCCGCAAGATGGCCTCGGCCGTCCCGCGCTTCCGCCCCGGTGGCGACTTCAAGGCCACGGTGAACAGCGAGAAGCCTGCTGCGGCGGCGAAGAAGGCCGCTGCCAAGGCCACGGCTCCGGCGAAGAAGGCGGCCGCAGCGGCCACCGCGGCCGCGACGAAGGCGACGGCTCCCGCGAAGGCGGCGGCGACGAAGGCCACGGCTCCGGCGAAGAAGGCCGCCACGCTCGGCTCCAGCAAGGCTGCCCCGGCGGCCAAGGCCCGGCGAAGGCCGCCCCGGCCAAGAAGGCCCCCGCGGCCAAGAAGGCCCCCGCGAAGAAGGCTCCGGCCGCCAAGAAGGCTCCGGCGGCCAAGAAGGCTCCCGCCAAGAAGGCCCCGGCCAAGGCTGCTCCCGCCGCCCCGGCCGCGGAGGCGAAGCCCGCCGCGGAGTAGTACCAGCTTGCAGTAGCCCTCGCGCCCGGTCGGACCATCCGGCCGGGCGCGAGGGCGTTACTGTCGCGGCCATGTCCAGCGCGGTGACGCTCTCGCGCCTGACGGTCTCGTTCGGCGCACGGGAGCTCGTTCGCGACCTCGACGCGGTGATCGGCCCGGAGGAGGTCGTCGGGCTGGTCGGCCCGAACGGATGCGGCAAGACCACGTTGCTGCGCACGATCGCCGGGCTGCACGCCCCCGACTCCGGCACCGTGACATGGACCCCGGCGGGGGCCCGGATCGGGTACCTGCCCCAGGAGCGCACCCACTCCGGGACTGTGGGGGAGCACCTCACCCGGCTCACCGGCGTGCACGATGCCGACGACCGGATGCGACGCGCGGCCGCCGGGGCCTGGAGCAGGGGGCGCCCGGGGCCGACGCGGACTACTCCGCGGCGCTGGAGGACTGGCTGGCCCTCGGGGGGCCGGACCTCGACGCCCGCATCGCGGCCACCCTCGCCCAGGTGGCACCCGGGCTCCCGCTCGAGCATCCCGATGCGAGGGCCTGTCCGGTGGGCAGTCGGCGCGCGTCGGGCTGGCGGGCCTGCTGCTGTCCCGGTTCGACGCCTACCTGCTCGACGAGCCGACGAACGACCTCGACCTCGACGGCCTGGAGCTGTTGGAGCAGTTCCTGACCGGGGTGCGGGGACCCGGTCATCCTCGTCAGCCACGATCGGGAGTTCCTCGCCCGGCGGATCACCCGGGTCCTGGACTTCGACCCAGCCCTGGAGGTCGTCGGTGACTACCGCGGCGGGTTCGACGCCTACGTCGCCGAGCGCTCGCGGCGCGGGGCCGCGCCCAGGCGGACTACGACGCGGTGGCCGCGACCCGCGAGCAGCTCCAGGCGCAGATGCGCGCCGCGCGGGCCACCTCGGATCGTGGTGCCAAGGTCGCCAGGGCCAAGCACCGTGCCGGCAGCATCGACAAGATGCTGCGCGACGCCATGATCGACGGTGCGACCGCGGGAGCCTCGTCGGCCGGGCCGGATCCAGCGCCAGATCGAGCGCCTGCCCGACGTCGTCGAACCGCGGCGCGAGTGGCAGCTGCGCTTCCGGGTGGCCGAGGTCGAGCGCTCGGGCGACGTCGTGGCGACGCTGCGGGGCGCGACGGCCGTGCGCGGCAGCTTCCGGATGGGCCCGGTCGACCTGCAGGTCGACCGCGGCGACTGCGTGGTGATCACGGGCTCCGAACGGGTCGGGGAAGTCGACGCTGCTCGGGATGCTCCTCGGCGACGTGCCGCTGGCATCCGGTGACCGCAGCCTCGGGGCCCGGGTGGTCGTCGGACGCGTCGACCAGTCCCGGATCCCCGAGGATCCAGCCGCCACCCTGTGGGACCTGGTGACCGGCGAGCTGCCGGGGATGCCCGAGGCGCAGGTGCGCGCGCTGCTGGCGAAGTTCGGCCTGGGCGCCGATCGGCTCGACGTCGCTGCCGGCCTGTTGTCGCCCGGGGAGCGGACGCGCGCAGGGCTGGCCGTCATCGGATCCCGGGGTGCGAACGTGCTCGTGATGGACGAGCCGACCAACCACCTGGACCTGCCGGCCATCGAGCAGGTCGAGGCCGCGCTGGACCAGTTCGAGGGCACGGTCCTGCTCGTCAGCCACGACCGTCGCCTCATCGATCACGTCGCCGGGCGGGGCCGCGAAGTGCGCCGGCTGGTGGTGCGTGACGGCCGGGTCACCGAGCTCCTCTGATCCGGCGCCCGGGCACGCATCCGGTATACGGTGGCGGCCAGCGACGGGTCGGCGAGAGGTGGATGGTGGGCACCAAGACGCTCTTCATGAACCTCGGCGTCTCCTACCGGGTCGCGGAGGTCATCCTGTGGCCGCCCTTCATGGCCCTGACCCGCCGGGACTGGCGGGGGACGGAGAACCTGGGCAAGCACGGCGAGGGCATCGTCGTCGCGCCCAACCACATCTCGTTCCTCGATCCGCTGATCATGGCCCACTTCCTGCACGACAACGGCCGGCCGCCGCGGTTCATGGGCAAGCAGTCCGTGTTCGAGATCCCGCTGGCGGGGCAGCTGATCCGAGGGGCCGGGCAGATCCCGGTCTCGCGGGACAAGGACCCCCACAAGGCGCTGGCCGCGGCCGAGGCGGCCGTGACCGAGCGGGGAGTGCCTGGTCATGTACCCCGAGGGCACCATCACCCGGGATCCGGGCACCTGGCCGATGTCGGGCAAGACCGGTGCGCTTGCGGGTGGCCCTCGAGACCGGGGCGCCGCTGATCCCCATCGCGCAGTGGGGGGCCAACAAGATCATGCCCCCGTACACCACGCAGATGAACGTCCTGCCCCCGAAGACGATGCACGTCACGGCGGGTCCGCCGCTGGACATCGAGGACCTCCGCGGGCGGCGCCTCACCAAGGCGCTGCTCGAGGAGGGCACCGACCGGCTGATGGATGCCATCACCGGGCTGCTGGAGGAGATCCGCGGGGAGAAGGCCCCGGCACAACGACTTGATTGGGCGGCCGAGCAGAAGCTGCGCGCCGCAGATCAGACCAAGGAGGAGAACTGATGGCTCGCGTAGCGGTGATGGGTGCAGGGTCCTGGGGCACCGGGTTCGGGATGGTCCTGTGCGACGCCGGTGGTGATGTCGTGATGTGGGCCCGCGAGCCCGAGGTCGAGGAGTCGATCAACACCACGCACACCAACGAGATGTTCCACCCCGGAATCGCCCTCCCGGAGCAGATGCGGGCCACCGGCGACGCCGGCCGAGGCCCTGGCCGGCGCCTCCCTGGTGATCCTGGCCATCCCGGCCCAGACACTGGCGATGAACCTGCAGGCCTGGCGCGAGCTGATGGAGCCCGACGCCGTGGTCGTGTCGCTGATGAAGGGCATCGAGCTGGGCACCATGCGCCGGATGAGCGAGGTCATCGCCCAGGACGGCGGCATCCCGCCCGAGCGGGTCGCCGTCGTGTCCGGCCCGAACCTCGCGCGTGAGATCGCCCAGCGCGCACCTGCGGCCACCACGGTCGCCTGCCCGGACGAGGCCTCGGCGCGCCGCCTGCAGGAGGCGTGCACCACCAACTACTTCCGGCCCTACTGGACCACCGACGTCGTCGGCGCGGAGATCGGCGGCTCGGTCAAGAACGTCATCGCCCTGGCCAACGGCATGGCCGTCGGGCTGGGCTACGGGGCCAACTCGCAGGCCTCGCTGATCACCCGCGGGCTCGCGGAGATGTCGCGCCTGGGCGTGGCGCTGGGCGCCAACCCGATGACGTTCCTGGGCCTGGCCGGCATGGGCGACCTCATCGCCACCTGCTCGTCGCCGCTGTCGCGCAACCGCACGTTCGGCGAGAACCTCGGCAAGGGCCTGACGGTCGAGGAGACGATCGCGGTCACCAAGCAGACCTGCGAGGGCGTGAAGTCCTGCCTGCCGATCCTCGAGCTGGGCCGCTCGCACGGTGTCGAGATGCCCATCACCGAGCAGGTCGTCCAGGTGGTGCACCACGAGATGGCCGCCGCCGACATGCTCGGCGCGCTGATGGGTCGTGTCACGAAGCCGGAGATGGGCGCGGAGTAGGTAGCCTTCGGCGCGTGATCACCCGACGCGCCCTCGCAAGCCTGGTCCTGTCCCTGTCGGTCGCCCTGGGGGCCCTCGCCCCTGCCGCGGCCGACGACCTGACCCAGATGCCAGCCGCACAGGCCGGTGTGGTTCCCGGCGGGATCCGTGGTGGGGACATCTCCTGGCCGAACTGCCCCAGGGGGTTGGGTGTGCCCGGGCGGCGTACCCAGGGGCTGCCCCTTCCGACCACCCAGGCGCAGTTCTTCGTGATCGGGCTGACCAACGGCCGGGCCTTCACCCGCAACCCCTGCCTGACGGGGCACCTGGAGGCCGCGAGAGACCGGGGCGTGGCCGTCTCGGCCTACACGATGCTGAGCTACCCCAACGCTGCGGAGCGCGCCGAGCACGGGTGGTCCGGCCCATTCGGCACCACCACGTACGCCGACCGGATCGCCAACGTCGGTTATGCACAGGCGGCCTTCGCCCTGGACACGATGGCCGCAGCGCACTTCCCGTCCCCCTTCGTCTGGATCGACGTCGAGCCGCGCGCAGAGCGACGGTGGTCCCGGACGACGGCCAACAACCAGGCGCTGATCCAGGGCGCCCTGCGCGCCGCGGCCGACCGCGGCGTCGGGTCCGGCATCTACACCTACGCCCTGGCGTGGAGGCAGATCACCGCCGGTATGACCCTCGACGTGCCACTGTGGGCGCCAGGGCACTCACGCGCCCGCACCTTCGCCGGCAAGATGCGCCAGACCATCGACTCCTGCTCCCGTGTCGGCTTCACCGGTGGGCCGCTGGTGATGACCCAGTGGGTGTGGCGCAACCGCGACCACGACGTCACCTGCCCGGCGATCGAGACGGTCACCACGCCGCTGTGGGTGCGGCTGGGGGAGCCAACGGCGTAGTGCTTCGGGGCGACGTCGTCGCCGGCGTGGCCCGCTGGGGAGCGTCAGCGGCTGGGGGCGGACAGCGAGCCCAGGGCGGCGGCGAGGTCGGCCCAGAGGTCCTCGACGTCCTCAATCCCGACTGACAGCCGCAGGAGGCCGTCGGGCACCTCCGCGCTCTCCTCGGGCCACTTGCGTCGGCGCTCCAGGGTGGACTCCACCCCGCCCAGGCTCGTCGCGTGCACCCATAGCCGAGTGGCTTCCGCCACGGCCTCCGCCGCCTGCGCGCCCCCATGGAGCTCGAGGCTGATGATGGCGCCGAAGGCGGTCATCTGGCGGACCGCGAGGTCATGACCGGGGTCCTCGGGCAGGCTCAGGTGACGCACCCGCGTCACGGCGGGGTGCTCGGTGCATCGGCGGGCGATCTCCGCGGCGTTGGCGCACGCGCGCTCCCAGCGCAGCGGGAACGTGCGCAGCCCGCGCAGGGCGATCCAGGCCTCCATCGGCCCGGGGATTCCGCCGCCGAGGACCCGGTTGCGGGTGATCCGCTCGACCAGGCCCGGATCCCGGGCGACCACTGCACCGAGCAGCACGTCGGAGTGCCCGGCCAGGTACTTCGTGGCGCTGTGCACGACGACATCGGCACCGAGGTCCAGCGGCTTCTGGCCCAACGGTGTGGCGAAGGTGGAGTCGACCACCACCAGGGCACCGGCCTCGTGCGCGGCGGCGACGACGGCGGCGATGTCCACGACCTCGAGCGTCGGATTCGTCGGCGTCTCCAACCAGACCATGGCCGCGCCCGCCACGGCCTCGACGAGCTCGTCCGCGCGGGCCGGAATCTCGCGCAATCCGATCCGCCCGGACTCGTTCCACCGGGCCAGCTGCGTGCGCGTGCCGCTGTACGCGACGGACTGGGACACCACGACCGCGCCCACCGGCACGAGGTCGGCCACCGCCGAGATCGCGGCCATCCCGCTGGCGAAGCTGATCGCGTGGCAGCCGGGCCCCTCGAGAGCGGCCAGTACCTCCTCGAGCGCGGTCCACGTGGGGTTGCCGACCCGCGCGTAGGAGACGGGGCCGCCGGCCGCGAAGGTCGAGCTGAACACAGCCGGGGCATTCATCGGGGCCCCTGGGTCGCGCGCGGGACGGCCGATGGCGACAGCGATGCTGGCTGCCGACAGCGCCGCGGGCACGTGGTCCGGGGCAGGGCTGCGGTCATCGTCGGCCATGCCGCCGCAGCCTACCGGCTGGTGCGCATTAGGGTCGGGGCCGTGGATGAGCAACGGCGGATCCGGGTGGCAGTGATCTTCGGCGGGCGCAGCAGCGAGCACGCGATCTCGTGCATCAGCGCCGGCAGCGTCCTGTCCGCGATCGACCGCACGGCCTACGACGTGGTCCCGATCGGGATCACGACCGCGGGCCGCTGGGTGGTGGAGCGCGACGAGCCGGAGCGGCTGCGGATCACCGACGGGCGGCTCCCGGCCGTGGACGCCACCGGCTCGCACGTGGTGCTGCCCGGAGACCCCACCCACGCGGGGATCGATGTGCGGCCCCCGGATGCGGCCGTCGGGCTCCTGCACGACGTCGACGTCGTGTTCCCGGTCCTGCACGGGCCGTGGGGTGAGGACGGCACGATCCAGGGCCTGCTCGAGCTCGCCGGGATCCCGTATGTCGGCTCCGGAGTGTTCGCGTCGGCGGCGGCGATGGACAAGGGGCACATGAAGGCCGTGCTGCTCGCGGCCGGCCTCGAGGTGGGGCCCTACGAGCTTGTGACGGCCGCCCAGTGGGGTGCCGATCCAGACGCCGTCCTCGAGCGGCTCGCGCGCCTCGGGCTGCCCGTGTTCGTCAAGCCGGCCCGCGCCGGATCGAGTGTGGGCATCACCCGGGTCACTGACATGGCCGACCTGGCTGCCGCGATCGAGGCCGCCCGGGCCCACGATCCCCGGGTGATCGTCGAGGCCGGGTTCCTCGGGGTGCGCGAGATCGAGTGCGGGGTCCTGGACGGGGCTGACGGGCCGACGGCCAGCGTGTGCGCGGAGATCGTGGTCCGACCCGGGCATGACTTCTACGACTTCGAGGCCAAGTACCTCGAGGACGCCGTGGACCTGATCGTCCCCGCCGACCTGCCCGCCGAGGTGGAGGAGTCAGTCCGGGCGCAGGCGGTGCAGGCTTTCGATGCGCTGACCTGCGAGGGCCTGGCACGCGTGGACTTCTTCGTGACCCCGGACGGTGCAGCGATCGTCAACGAGGTCAACACCATGCCCGGGTTCACCTCCATCTCGATGTTCCCGCGGATGTGGCAGGCCTCGGGGATGACCTACCGGGACCTCGTCGACCACCTCATCGCCGACGCGCTGCGCCGCGGGACCGGCCTGCGGTGAGCCAGGAGTCCGCCCCTGGCCCGGTGCCGGTCCGTGAGCCGCTGCCGGACCACATCGACGTGCCCGGGTTGGAGGTCCGCACGTGGAGGGAGTCCGACGTCCCGGCGATGGCGCAGGCAATAGCGGAGAACATCGAGCACCTGCGGCCCTTCCTGCCCTGGGTCGCCCAGGAGCCCATGACCGACGACGAGCGGGCCGAGATGGTCAGTCAGTGGGAGCGGGACCGCCTCGGGGGCGGCGACCTCGTGCTGGGGATCTTCGAGGGCGGCCGGGTGGTGGGCGGCACTGGGGCGCACACGAACCGCACGGATGCGGCGGACGGCATCGAGATCGGGTACTGGCTGAGTTCCGACGCCCAGGGCCGCGGCCTGATGACTCGGGTGGTCGGCGCCCTCACGCAAGTCCTCCTGGCTCATCCCGGGATCACCCATGTGGAGATCCGGCACGACGAGGCCAACACGCGCAGCGCGGCCATCCCGCCGAGTTGCGGGTACCGGCTGGTCGGTCGGGAGGAGCGGACCGCACAGGCCCCGGGGGAGACCGGCTCGGGCCTCGTCTGGCGGATCGGAGCCGAGCCCGCACCCGCGCGGTGAGAGAGCGCCGGGGGCGTCCCCGGCAGGCGCAGGCCCATGGTGCGGTGGAAGCATCACAGGCATGAGCGAACCCAAGATCTCCGGTCACGGCGGGCACCACATCCTCTCCGCAGCGCAGGCGTACGGCGCGACCACCCTCTTCACCCTGTCGGGGGCCCACATCTTCCCGTTGTACGACGCCGCGGTCGGGGGCAAGCAGGGTTTCGATGCCGCACCCGATCGGAAGTCCGCCGAGCGCAACGGTGCCCTGCGGCTCCTCGACGTCCGCCACGAGGCCACCGCTGTGTTCGCCGCCGAGGCCACCGGCCGGTTGAACCGGACGCCCGGGTTCGCCGCGGTCACCGCCGGACCGGGCGTGACAAACGCGGTGTCCGCGCTGGCGACGGGACTGTTCAACGGTGCCCCGATGGTCGTCGTCGGTGGTCGCGCACCTGAGGCGCGCTGGGGCTCGGGCTCTCTGCAGGAGTTCGACCACCCGGCCCTGCTGGGGCCGGTGACGAAGGCCGCCTGGACGCTCAAGGATCCGGCGACGATCGGGGCCCGCGCTGCCGAGGCGTTCCGGCTCGCGCTGACGCCGCACCGCGGTCCGGTGTTCCTCGACGTCCCGATGGACCTCTTCTACTTCGGGGCCACAGCACCCTGCCCGGAGCCCGTCCCGCCGGCCGTGAAGGTTCCCGATGGCAACGCCCTCGATCGTGCTGGCGAGGTGCTGGCCGCTGCCCGGAACCCCGTGATCGTGCTCTCCAGTGACGTGTGGTCGGGATTCGCCGAGCAGGAGGCCGTCGACCTCGTGACCCAGTTCGACCTGCCGGTGATCCTCACGGGGCTGGGCCGGGGGCTGCTGGCCCCAGGGCATCCCAGTCTGGTCACGCGGGCACGGTCCGCGGCCTTCACGGGCGCGGACGTGGTTGTTGTGGTCGGCGCCCCGCTGGACTTCCGCCTCGGCTACGGAATCTTCGGCAACCCGGCGACCCCGGCCAAGGTCATCCACCTGACGGATTCCTCCGACCACCGCCGGCCCGATACCGTGGAGGTGGCCGTCCGCGGGGACCTGCCCCTCGTTCTGCGCGGGCTGGCCGAACGGCTGGCGCCCACAGGCACGGCTGCCGCCCCGGAATGGGCGGAGGGCCTGCGGGCTGCGGACCAGGCCGCCCGGGACCGGGACGCGGCCCTGTTGGCCAGCACCTCGGACCCGATCCATCCGGCACGCATCTACGGCGAGCTCCTGCCCCGACTGGCCGACGATGCCGTGACGATCGGCGACGGTGGGGACTTTGTCTCCTTCGCGGGCAGGTACGTGGAGCCCGCACAGCCGGGCTGCTGGCTGGATCCGGGTCCGTTCGGCTGCCTCGGCACGGGACTGGGATACGCGATCGGCGCGCGCGTGGCCCGGCCCGACGCGCAGGTGACCCTGCTCCTCGGCGACGGTGCCGCCGGGTTCTCCCTGATGGACGTCGACACTCTCGTCCGCCACGACCTTCCGGTCGTGATGGTCATGGGCAACAACTCCGGGTGGGGTCTGGAGCGCGGGCCGATGCAGATGCTGCACGGCTACGGGGTGGCCACCGAGCTCGCGCCGGCGACGCGCTACGACGAGGTCGTGCGGGCACTCGGCGGGGCGGGGGAGATGGTCACCGACCCCGAGCAGATCGGTCCGGCCCTGGACCGTGCCTACGCCTCCGGCGTGCCCTACCTGGTCAACGTCATCACCGACCCTGCTGCGATGTATCCGCGCACCACGACAGGCATCTGAGGCCGCCCGCCGGCGGTCCGGCCGGCAGCGTCATTCGGTTGCGGGGAGGGTCGCGGTGATCGTCGGGGCCAGGTCGGCGGCGACGGACGGCGCCGGCCCCTGCTCGGTGGGCACGGAGACCTCCACGTTCGCGGTGCGGCCGATCGAGGTCAGCCGCCAGCCGCCAGTCAGCTCCTCGGGCAGCCAGTCGATGCCGTCCACGGTGACCAGGGTCGAGGTGGGCTCCAGCGCAGCCGGCTCGGGGACCCCGCAGCGAACCCCGACGGGAGGGTCGCCGTAAGCCGCGGTCAGGTTCGACTCAGGTGTGACGTCGCGGCGCTCGCCCACGGTCGAGAGCTCGGCGGGCAGGGCGGCGGTGAACTGCGCACACGCCGCAGCCACCTCCGGCGCAGGGCTGGCGGGTGCATCAACCTCGACCGGGCGGGAGCATGCCGCCAGCATGCCGATGCCGAGGGCCAGCACCGTCAGCAGTGGGGCGGGCGAGCGACTCAGAGGTTGACCACGGGGCACGTCAGGGTGCGGGTGATCCCCGGGACCTTCTGGATGCTGGCAACGACCAGGCGTCCGAGGTCGTCGATCGAGCCGGCCTGGGCCTGGACGATGACGTCGTAGGGGCCGGTGACGTCGTGGGCCACCGTGACGCCATCGATGGCGCCGATCTCAGCGACCACCGACGGGGCCTTGCCCACCTCGGTCTGGATCAGGATGTAGGCGTGCACCACGATGCTGGCCTTCCGTCGGGGCCACCCGGGTGCCGGGCAGCATTGTCGCCAGACTAGCGTGCGCACTCGACACAGTGGCGAGACTGGAGGACCGATGAGTGGTGGCGGCGAACTGATCAGTGATGTGGGGGAGTTCGGCCTGATCACGCGGATCGACGCTGCCCTGGAGGGACACGCTGCAGCGGGAGTGCACGTGGGCATCGGTGATGACGCAGCGGTCGTCGGGGTCAGCGGCGGCCGGGTGGTGGTCTCGACCGACATGCTCGTCGAGGGTCGGCACTTCCGACGCGACTGGTCGACCGGCGCCGACATCGGAGCCAAGGCCGCCGCGCAGAACCTGATCGATGTGGCGGTCATGGGCGCGCGCACCACCACGCTGGTCGTCGCCCTCGGGCTGCCGGCGGACCTGCCGGTGGAGTGGGTCACCGACTTCTACGCCGGCCTTCGCGTTGAGGCCGAGGCCCAGGGTGCGGCGATCGTGGGAGGTGACCTCGTCCGCAGCGACCGCGTCGTCATCTCCGTGACGGCCATCGGGGAGATGGTCGGCCCGGACCCGGTCCTGCGCTCAGGTGCCGAGCCGGGGGACGTCGTGGCGGTCGCAGGGCGGTTGGGGTGGGCCGCCGCGGGCCTGTCGATCCTGTCGCGTGGATTCCGCACTCCTCGGGCCCTGGTGGACGCCCAACGGCGCCCGGAGCCCCCCTACGCGGCGGCTCTCGCAGCCGCCGCCGGTGGTGCCACGTCCATGATCGACGTCAGCGACGGCCTCGTGGCCGACCTGGGCCACATCGCCCGCGCCTCCGCCGTGGCCATCGAGATCGACCCGACGCGACTCGAGGTCGCCGAGCCGGTGGCCTCGGCGGCGGCGGCGTTCAACGCCGACCCGCTCGTGTGGGTCCTCACCGGGGGCGAGGACCACGCGGTGGCTGCCACCTTCCCGGCTGACGCGGTGCTGCCGGAGGGGTTCACCGCGATCGGCGTGGTCAGCGACGTCGCCGACGTCGAGCTGCTCGAGGCGCCCGGGGTCACGGTCGGCGGGCGCGTCCCCCGCGGCAGCGGCGGCCACGACCACTTCACGGGGTAGCCGCCACACGTCCGGACATGACGAGGCCCCGGTCCCACAGGGATCCGGGGCCTGCACGCAGCGCCGTATCAGGCGCGCGAGACCTTGCCGGCCTTCAGGCACGAGGCGCACACCTTGACCCGCTTCGGCGTGCCGCCCACAACGGTGCGCACCGACTGGATGTTGGGGTTCCAGCGACGCTTGGTCCGTCGGTGGGAGTGCGAGATGCTGTGGCCGAAACCGGGGCCCTTGCCGCAGACGTCGCAGTTGGCAGCCATAGTCGTACTCCAGTTCCGATGGGGGCAGGCCAGCAAAGGCCCGAGTGATACTCCGAGAAGGATATCCGAATCGGCGAGCAGCACCCAAATCGCGGCCCGTGACGGGCTTGCTGCACGCCCCGCGTGGGGTCCGGCCACTACCCTTGGGCCGACTGGACAGGAGGGCCATGCGCACGCTTCTTGATGCTGACGCGCTGACGGGCTGGGCAGCGCTGGCGCTGGAGGGGATGAAGACCCACCGTCGTGCCATCGATGCCCTCAACGTGTTCCCGGTTCCCGATGGTGACACCGGGACCAACATGTACCTCACTCTGGAGGCCGGGGTCGCGGCCATGATGGCCATCGAGGGTGACGTCCCTGAGCCGGGCAACGCCCGTCTCGCGGCGCTCGCGCGCGGGATGCTCCTCGGTGCCCGGGGCAACTCCGGGGTGATCATGTCCGAGCTGCTTCGCGGGATCGCCGCGACCAGGGCCGCCGACCTGACCCGTCCCATGGACGGAGCATGGCTGGCCGACGCCCTGAGCCGGGCGTCCACGGCGGCCTTCAGTGCCGTGTCCAACCCCAAGGAGGGCACGGTCCTCACGGTCGCGCGCGCGGCCGCCACAGCGGCCACGGAGATCGCGGCGGAGACCGACGGTGACCTGCTGGCCGTGACCAGGGCGGCGGCCGAAGCTGCACGGACGGCACTGGCGGGCACCACCGCCCAGCTCGAGGCCCTGCGTCGTGCGGGCGTGGTCGACGCGGGTGGACGCGGGTATGTCGTGCTCACCGACGCCCTCCTCGAGGTCGTCACCGGGGTCCACAGCGTGCTCCCCGAGTTCGCCCGCCTCGCCCCGGAGCCGGACTCCCTGGCCGACCCCGAGCACATGCTCCACGGCTACGGCGGGCCGGCGTACGAGGTGATGTACCTGCTCGACGCCCCTGACGAGGCCATCCCCGGGTTCAAGGCCCGCCTGTCGGGGCTCGGCGACTCGCTGGTGGTCGTCGGCGGGGACTCGTTGTGGAACATCCACGTGCATGTCGACGACGCCGGCGCCGCCGTCGAGGCTGCGTTGGCCATCGGTGCGCCCTACCGGATCCGGATCACCTACCTCGCGGCCGTGGTCGATGCGGGCGGCGAGCCCCAGGGCAGGGCGCTGGTGGTCGTGGCTCACGGCGCCGGGGTCGCGGACCTCCTGGAGGCAAGCGGCGTGACCGTCGTGCGGGCCCCGGAGCTCGGGAGGCCATCGACGGCCGAGATGCTTGCCGGGATCGAGGCCACCGGGGCGCGCGAGGTGGTGCTCCTGCCCGGGGACAAGGACTCCCGGCCGGTTGCTGAGGCTGCCGGGCTCGCCGCCCGGGACAGTGGGCATCGCGTCGCGGTGATCCCGACCCGGTCGATCGTCCAGTCGTTGGCCGCGGTTGCCGTTCATGACGCATCCGAGGCGTTCGACGACGACGTCGTCAGCATGAGTCGTGCATCCTCGGCGACGCAGTACGCCGGGCTGACCACTGCGAGCAAGGCCGCGATCACCACGGCGGGGGCGTGCAAGGTCGGCGACGAGCTCGGCCTCATCGCCGGGGACATCCTCGAGATCGGCTCGGATGTCCAGCAGGTGGCCCGGGCGGTGCTGACCAGGATGCTCGCACGGGGTGGCGCCGAGCTGGTGACGATCGTCCTCGGTGCGGACGCCCCACCCGATCTCCTCGACGGCATCGAACGCTGGGTGGAGCGCAACCATCCGGAGGTCGAGTTGGTTGGCTACGAGGGCGGGCAACCACGCTGGCACGCGATCATCGGCGTGGAGTAGTCGGTGCCGGACCTGGTCGGAGTCGTCGGCGGGAAGGCAGCCAAGGCCCTGGGCACCCTCGGGATCACCACGCTCGAGGATCTTCTGGCGCACTACCCGCGCCGCTACGCCGAGCGCGGCGAGCTGACCGACCTGGCCTCCCTGAAGGTCGGCGAGCAGGTGACCGTTCTGGCCCGCGTTGCCTCGGCGACGTCGCGCCCACTGAAGTCCAAACCGGGGGAGAAGCGCCGCCGCAGCATCACCGAGGCCGTCGTCAGCGACGGGACCGGGGAGCTCACCCTCACGTTCTTCAACCAGGACTGGATCGCCAAGAAGTTCCGCGCTGGGCGTCTCGGGCTGTTCGCCGGGACGGTGGGTGTGTTCAACGGCCGGCGCCAGCTGCTGCATCCCGAGCATGAGTTCGTCGACGAGGAGGCCGCCGACGAGGCAGCTGCGGACTACGCGGGCCGGTTGATCGCGGTCTATCCGGCCACGGAGAAGATCAACAGCTGGACCATTGCACGAAACGTGCGCCTGGCTCTTCCGGAGGCCGCGACGTGGCCCGATCCGCTCGACGATGACCTGCGTGGACGCGTCGGCGTTCTCGACCTGCCCACTGCCCTGCAGTGGGTCCATCGACCGATCGACCGGAGCCAGGCGCGCCGGGCGATCGAGCGACTGCGGTGGGACGAGGCGTTCGGGGTGCAGGTGGTGCTTGCCCAGCGCCGGGCCGCGATCACGGCCGCTCCGGCGATCCCCAGGCCCGGCCGTCCGGGTGGCCTGCGCGACGAGTTCGACGCCGGGCTGCCGTTCACGCTGACCGATGGGCAGCTCGAGGTCGCCGCGGTCATCGATGAGGAGATCGCCGGCAGCCATCCCATGCACCGCCTCCTGCAGGGGGAGGTCGGCTCGGGGAAGACCGTGGTGGCGCTGCGGGCGATGCTCCGGGTCGTCGACTCCGGTGGCCAGGCGGCGCTGCTCGCGCCCACCGAGGTGCTGGCTGGTCAGCACGCCCGCAGCATCGCCGCACTTCTCGGCCCGCTGGCCCAGGGCGGGATGCTCGGCGGGCGGGCCGACGCCACGCGGATCGCGCTGCTGACGGGGTCGCAGGGTGCGGCGGCCCGGCGGGCTGCCCTGCTGGATGCTGCGAGCGGCGCGGCGGGCATCGTCGTCGGGACCCATGCCCTGCTCGAGGAGCGGGTGCAGTTCGCCGATCTCGGGCTGGTGGTGGTCGACGAGCAGCACCGCTTCGGCGTGGAGCAGCGTGCCGCACTGGCGTCCAAGGCTGGTGAGACGACACGGCCGCACACCCTGGTGATGACCGCCACGCCGATCCCGCGGACGGTGGCGATGACCGTGTTCGGCGACCTCGAGACCTCGACGCTGCGCGAGCTCCCCGCCGGGCGCAAGCCGCTGGTGACACACGTGGTGCCGTCCCTGGAGCGCCCGGACTACCTGGCACGCGCCTGGCAGCGGGCTCGTGAGGAGGTCGCCGCGGGGCGCCAGGTCTATGTCGTGTGCCCGCGCATCGAGGCCGGGGTGGCCGAGTCGGACGGGGAACCCGCCTTGGCTGACTCAGTCGCGGGCGATCAGGGTGCCGGTGCTGCGGGCGTCGCGAGCGGGTGCTGCCGTCGAGTCCGTCCTTCCCGAGCTCGCGGCCGGACCGTTGGCGGGGTTGCGGCTGGCCGCCCTGACCGGGCGAATGACCTCCGCGGAGAAGGACGACGTGATGGCCCGTTTCGCCAACCCGACGCGCGCCGATGGCATCGACGTCCTGGTGGCCACCACGGTGATCGAGGTCGGCGTCGACATCCCCAACGCCACACTGATGGTCGTCCTGGATGCCGACCGGTTCGGCGTCTCCCAGCTGCACCAGCTGCGCGGGCGCGTCGGGCGGGGCAGCCACGCAGGCCTGTGCCTGCTCGTGACCGAGTCACCCGAGGGGACCGACGCCCGGGAGCGGTTGGCGGCGGTCGCGGCCACCAGCGACGGCTTCGAGCTCTCCCGCTACGACCTCGCGGCCCGCCGGGAGGGCGACGTTCTGGGCGCTGCGCAGTCGGGGTCCAGGCGGTCGTTGCGGCTGCTGTCCGTCCTGGACCATGAGGACGTCATCCTGCGCGCCCGTGAGGAGGCCATCCGACTTGTGGACGCGGACCCGGAGCTCTCGGGCCACGCCGTCCTGGCACGGACGCTGGCACGGGAGTTCGACCCCGAGCACGCGGAGTACCTGGAGAAGACCTGAGGCTGAGGCGTTGAGAACCGCACGAGGGTTGCGCAGGGCAGGTGCCCTGCGATTCCGCCCCGGCCCTGGCCCGCCCAATCAGGGGATGAACTGGTTGCCTACTCAGGGTGGTTCTCGGCCCCACCACCAAGGACGTAGGGCGTGGTGACCCCCTCGTAGGCGAGGTGTGCGACGAGCCCTTGGGCGGCATGGGGCAGGTTGTGGCAGTGGTCCATCCAGATGCCGGGGTTGTTGGCAACGAAGGCGATCTCGTAGGTCTCGCCATCGGCAACGTTCAGCGAGTCCACCCACCACGGGCTACCCGTTGCGGCCACGCCGTTCCTGCTCAGGACGACGGCATGGTGGCCGTGAAGGTGCATCGGATGGACGTCCCCGCTGGAGTTGCTGATCCGCATGCGCACCACGTCGCCCTCGGCGACCACGAACATCGGGACATCCGGGTAGAGGTGGCCATTGATGGTCCACCAGAGGCCGGGGCGACCGTCGAGGAGGCCGGGGCGCCGCCCGATCGCGTAGTCGAAGCGACGCGTGGGTGCCTGCCCGACCGCCCCAAGGGCGGCCGGCGCCCCGTACGTCAACAGATCGACGACCTGCTCCGGGTGGGGCGTGGCCGCCGGGGTCTCGGCCTGGTCCCCGCCGAGGACGAGTGCAGTCGACCCACCCAGCTCCACGCGGCGGGCCGTGCCGTCGAGGGGTGCGACGACCTCGAGGTCCGCTCGACCTCCGGCTGTGACCAGCACGGAGGAGCCCTCGAGTGGCCCGGGCTCGTTGACAGCGTGGCCGTCGACCGCGAGCAGGCGGAAGGGCCCGCCGCCGACCCAGACGCTCATCGGGCCGTTGTCGGTGTTGATGACCCGCACCCGGGCACGTGCGCCCGGCGCCAGCGGCTCCCGAGCGATGTCGTCGAACCCGTTGACCGTGCGGCGGCCGTCGTAGATGTGGACCATGGCGAGAACGTCAGCGTCCTCCAGCGGGGTCGATGCGGGCCGTGGCTCGACGACGAGGGCCCCCAGCAGCCCCCGTTGCACCTGCTCGTGGGACAGCTGGTGCGAGTGGTACCAGTAGGTCCCCGCGTCCCGGGCCACGAACCGGTAGGTGTACTCCTCGCCGACGGCGATGGCATCCTGGGTGACGCCGGCCACGCCATCGGCCGCATTGGGGACATCCACGCCGTGCCAGTGCAGTGTCAGCCCGTCGGGGACGGACTCGTTGACCACCCGGACCTGCCACGAGCTGGCCCTGTCTGAGCCCGTGATGGTGGGCCCCGGAGTCGTGCCGTTGAGTGTGTAGCCCTCGATGACCCTGCCCGACGCCAGCGTCACGTTCTGAGCTCGCGCGACCAGCGTCGCTGACACATCCGCCGGCCGGTCCGGGTCGACGGTGAGGGTGTCGACGCCCCGAGTGGGCCGCTGGTCCGGGGGCGCAGCCGCACCGTGCTCGTGTCGGGGTGGCGCACCGCCACCGGCGTCTGCGTACCCCATCGCCATGACCGACTCCGAGCCGGGGAACAGGCTGGAGGCCCAGATCCACGCGAGCGTGGCCGACAGGGCGATGACGGTGACCAGCCCCACCCAGTCGCGCCGGCTGAACCGTCCGCGCCCCTCATCCACCACGGGGGTGCCCCTGGTCAGCTCAAGCTGGGCACGGACTCGGCTTCCTGCACAGCAGCCGACCGCACCCGCGCCCGCTGGCCGGCCATGAATGCTGTGCTGAAGAGCAGCAGCGCATTGATGCCGTGGAACATGCCCAGGACGGGCATCTCGTGCGCCATCATCCCCAGCGTGACTTGGATCACGATGAGCACCAGGACGGCTGCTGCCCAGAGGACCCCGCGGGGGACCTTCGCGAAGGGCGAGACGATGAGCAGGATCAGGCCGACCAGAGGGATCAGCATCGTCCCGTTCATCCCATGGATCATGAAGCCGACGACCCCCACGAAGTCAGGGCCGTCGTCACTCTCCATGGCAGCCTTGTCCAGGACGCCGCCGCCGTCGATCCAGGCCCCGAGGCCGAAGAAGGCGAAGGCGATGGCGCCGGCCTGCACGACCACCAACGCGGAGATGAGGTAGGCGAGAACTCGATACAGCATTCGCATGATTCCTCCAACATGGTGTGCTTCGCCGGGGCGAGCAGCCCCGGTTGCTGGGTTGCGAGCAGTCTCGATCGTCCTCCTATGTGACGTACGACACAATAGGTGAGGCTTACTTGCTTTCGGGGACCGAGAATCTGAGTTGGCGAGATCAAGTGCCACGATGGCCCCGTGACCAGGATCATTGCCGGCGCTGCCCGGGGTCGGCGGCTTGCGGTCCCCTCAGGCGGGGCGCGCCCGACGACCGACCGCGTCCGAGAGTCCATGTTCGCCTCCCTGGACCACCTCCTCGGTGGGTTCGTCGGCGCCCACGTGCTGGACCTGTTCGCCGGCTCGGGAGCCCTGGGCCTCGAGGCTGCCAGCCGGGGTGCGGCGGTCGTGGTCCTCGTCGAGCGCGACCGGCCCAGCGCGGCCGTGGCACGGGCGAACGCTGAGGTCGTGGCCGTGCCCGGCATCCGAGTCGTCGCCGCATCCGTCGCAGCGCACCTCGCTGGACCGCCTGAGCCGTTCGACCTCGTTCTCGCCGACCCGCCGTACGCGACGGCAGCCCCCGAGGTCGAGGCGTGCCTGGCCACGCTCACCCGGGGGTGGCTGGCCCCGGATGCCCTCGTCGTGGTCGAGCGGGCCACGCGCGGCGGAGAGCTTCAGCTGGCCGCCGGGTCTCGTGGCGGTGCGCCAGAGGGCCTACGGGGCGACCACCCTTTGGTACGGTCAGGCTGCGTCCGATGGAGAGGACCCATGATGCGCAGAGCGGTATGCCCGGGATCATTCGATCCCGTCACCAACGGACACATGGATGTGTTCCTGCGCGCCTCGGCGCTCTTCGACGAGGTGACGGTCGGCGTTCTCGTGAACAAGAAGAAGACCTCGATGTTCACGATCGAGGAGCGAATCGAGCTGCTGGGCGTCGAGCTGGCACATGTGCCCAACATCCGGATCGACAGCTTCCACGGGCTGCTGGTCGACTACTGCCGGGACAACGGGATCATCGCGATCGTCAAGGGCCTGCGCGCCATCACGGACTTCGACTACGAGTTGCAGATGGCCCAGATGAACTTCGGCCTGGCTGGCATCGAGACGCTGTTCATCTCAACGAATCCGCTCTACTCCTACCTGTCCTCCTCGTTGGTCAAGGAGGTCGCGACGTATGGTGGGGATGTCAGCGGACTGATCCCCGCGAGGGTGCACACGGCCCTGCAGGCCAAGCTTTCCGCCCAATGATCTCCAGGAGTGCGATGACCCAGGATCCGGTCGCTGCCGCGGACCCCCGTACAGCCGACGTCTACACGGTTCTCGATGACCTGTCCGACATCGTCGAGGCCGCCCGGGCGATGCCGATGTCCGACAAGTGCGTGGTGAACCGCAACGAGGTGCTGGACCTGCTCGACGCGATCCGCCAGATGCTGCCCACCTCCGTCCAGGAAGCAGAGGAGCTGCTCGCCGACCGCGTGGGGGTGGTCGAGGAGGGCTTCCGTGAGGCCGAGCGGATGGTCGCCGAGGCCAACCGCGAGGTGGAGCGGATGCTCGCCGAGGGCACCCAGGAGGCGCAGGCGATCATCGACCAGGCCAGCGCCCAGCAGGCCCTGATGGTCAGCACCCACGAGGTGACCCAGGTCGCCCTGGCTGAGGCTGACGCGATCCGGGCCCAGGGTGTGGCCGAGACCGAGGCGATGCGCCAGGAGGTCGACCAGTACGTCGAGGACAAGTTCGCGGCGTTCGAGACGAGCCTGACAAAGACCCTGGCGGCGGTGCAGAAGGGCCGCGACCGCATCCGTGAGCGCTACACCTACCCCGGTGTGGATGACGGCTACGACCGGTAGGTCGGGCCGCGGCCGGCGCAGTTCCCCTCGCGACCTCAGCGATTCGGTTGCATTTCCTCCCCTGACTGCCCCTGCGGTATCCTTCTCCGGTGGCCCTCACGCCGAGGGCCATACGTGTGATGCCATCGGGAAGGTCCATGTCCACCCTCGATCCGCGCGACCCCCTGGTCTTCGACATTCGGGACCTGGGTCGACGTGCCGGGTCGATGATGGAGGTGGACCGCACAGTCCCCGCACCCGCCGACCTAGGTGGTGGGGTGGCTGTGGTGCAGCCCGGCTCCGACCTGGGGCTGGTCCTGCGCTTCGAAGCGGTGGTGGAGGGTGTGCTGGTCTCGGGGACCGCGTCGGTCACCGTGAGCGGTGAGTGCGCACGGTGCCTGGACCCAGTCGAATGGGACCAGACCGTGCCGCTGACTGAGTTGTACCTTCACGAACCTGGGCCCGAGGAGGCCGAGGAGGAGGAATTGCCCGTCATCGACGGGGACTTCCTCGACCTCGACCCCGTCGTGCGCGATGCTGTGGTGCTGGCGCTCCCGCTGGCCCCGCTGTGTCGGGCCGACTGCCCCGGGCTGTGTGTGGAGTGCGGTGCCCGGTTGGCCGAGGACCCCACGCACGCACATGACCGCACCGACCCCCGGTGGGCAGGCCTCGCCGGATACGGAAACGACTGAGAAGGAATACTGACGTGGCTGTTCCGAAGCGGAAGATGTCCCGCTCCAACACGCGCGCCCGCCGTTCGCAGTGGAAGGCCGCACCGATCACTCTCGTGACGTGCGACCGCTGCCGGGCGCAGAAGCTGCCGCACACCGCGTGCCCGACGTGCGGCACCTACGCCAAGCGGCAAGTTCTCGACGTCTGATCGGGTCGCCGGTGCCCGACCGAGCAGTTGCGGGTGTGGGGCTGCCCGCACGCGATGACCTGGACGTCCTCGCCGAGCGCCTCGGGGTCACGATCGACCACGAGGCGCTTCGCCATGCCCTGACCCACCGGTCCTACGCGTACGAGAACGGCGGGCTGCCGCACAACGAGCGGCTGGAGTTCCTCGGGGACTCGGTCCTGGGGATCGTGGTCACCGACTCGCTGTACCGCGTCCACCCTGACGTTCCGGAGAGCCGCCTTGCCAAGTATCGGGCGGCGGTCGTGAACGCACGCACGCTGGCCGACGTCGCCCGCGAGCTGGGCGTCGGCGAGTTCATGCTGCTCGGTCGCGGTGAGCAGACCACGGGCGGACGCGACAAGAGCTCGATCCTGGCCGACGCCATGGAGGCCATCTTGGGCGCGGTGTACCTCGACCTCGGGCTGGAGGCGGCCGGGGACCTCGTGCACCGGCTCCTCGACGAGCGGATGGTGCGGGCCGCAGGCATGGGGGCGGGCCTGGACTGGAAGACCTCCCTGCAGGAGCTGGGCGCACGAACTGGTGTCGGCGTGCCGTTCTATGAGGTCAGCGCAACAGGCCCGGATCACGCCAAGCACTTCACGGCCCGTGTCCATGTGGGCGATGAGGTCATCGGCGAGGGCATCGGGGCCTCGAAGAAGCTGGCCGAGCAGATGGCTGCAGCAGTCGCCTACGAGGCGCTGCTCTGCGCGTATCCCGAGCACGCCGCAGGCTGATGCCCGAGCTGCCCGAGGTGGAGGTCGTGCGCCGGGGGCTGGCCGCCCACGTGCTCGACCAGCAGATCCATGGAGTCGAGGTCCGCCACGCACGGGCGGTGCGCCGTCAGGTCCAGGGCCCGGGCTACTTCGAGTCGGTCCTGACCGGGCGCACGCTGACCGGGACAGGTCGCCGCGGCAAGTTCCTCTGGCTGGTCACCGACGACCCCGATCTCGTCCTCGCCGCCCATCTGGGCATGAGCGGACAGTTCCGCGTGGAGTCCGCATCCGGGGGCCCAGCCCTGGACATCAGCGGGGAGGAGGACGTCCCTGCCGGTGCCCCGCATCGGCACGCACGCGCGCACTTCGACCTCGGGGAGCGCCAGCTGTGGTTCCTCGACCAGCGGACGTTCGGATGGCTCGCCGCCTGCCCGGTCGTTGCCGACCCGCGCGGCGTGCTCGTTCCCGACCTCGTCCGTGAGATCGCCCCCGATCCCACGGACCCCGCGTTCGACGTCCGGGAGGTGGGGCGGTCCATCCGCAGTCATCGAGTCGAGGTCAAGCGACTGCTGCTGTCCCAGACCCTGGTCTCGGGCATCGGCAACATCTACGCAGACGAGGCCCTGTGGGCTGCGGGGGTGCACCCTCGGCGGCGCGCGGATCGGCTCAGTCTCGCCACGCTCGTCGGCGTGCTCGACAGGGCCACCTCGGTGATGGCGGCGTCCCTTGCTGAGGGCGGGACGTCCTTCGACAGCCTGTACGTCAACGTCAACGGGGAGAGCGGCTACTACGGTCGCGGCCTGGCCGTCTACGGCCGCGCGGGGCTGCCCTGCCCCCGGTGCGGGGCGCCGATCGTGCGCGAGCGGTTCATGAACCGCTCCAGCCACTTCTGCCCGGCGTGTCAGCGCGCGCCCCGCTTGCCACACTAGGGGCGTGGAGCAACCGTCGCCCGAACCGCCGGTCCGGCTCACCGCGACCGTTCAGGGGTATGTCCAGGGCGTCGGGTTCCGGTGGTCGACGATGTCGCTGGCCCGGACGTTGGACCTCGTCGGAGTGGCCGAGAACCTGCCCAACGACGATGTCCTGGTGATCGCTGAGGGCTCGCAGGCGTCCTGCCAGAAGATGCTGGACTGGCTGAACGGGGCGGGCACCCGGGTCGTGCGCCGTCCCGGCCGCGTCGAGTTCGTGGATGCCGTATGGGGTCCAGCCGAAGGAGGCTTCCGGTCCTTCACCTGCCGATGAGCGCGCCGGGGCCGGCGTGGGCCGGACATATCGGCTCGACATATCGCAGCGCTTGACCCGAGCCTCCGGGGCTGTCACCCTTGAGGGCGGTCCGGCACGGACCACGACGGGCAGGAGTTGCGATGGGCAAGGCGATCTACGGCGTCCTGGGTGGTCCAGACGCGCGCACCGCAGCGGAGTTGGCGACCCTGCGAGCCCGGGTCCGGCAGCTCGAGGCGGAGCTCTCGGAGCTGCGTGGGGCCGAGCACGTCGACTTCGCCGACCACGACCTGGACCTCGCGCTGCTGACGTCGCAGGACACTGCCCTCGTCTGACCCGTGGCCCTTGCCGGGTGCGGGGCGCCGCATCGCGTAGGTTTCGGTCCGTGCATCTCAAGAGCCTGAACGTCAAGGGCTTCAAGTCCTTCGCGTCGTCGACGACCCTGGCCTTCGAGCCGGGCGTGACCTGCGTGGTCGGGCCCAACGGTTCTGGCAAGTCCAATGTCGTTGACGCCCTGGCCTGGGTCATGGGCGAGCAGGGTGCCAAGAGCCTGCGCGGCGGCAAGATGGAGGACGTCATCTTCGCCGGGACGTCCGGCCGCGCGCCGTTGGGTCGCGCCGAGGTGTCGCTCACCATCGACAACTCCGACGGGGCCCTGCCCATCGACTACGCCGAGGTCACGATCTCGCGGGTGATGTTCCGCTCGGGCGGCTCGGAGTACTCCATCAACGGAACCGCCTGCCGGCTTCTCGACATCCAGGAGTTGCTCAGCGACTCGGGCATCGGACGCGAGATGCACGTGATCGTCGGGCAGGGCCAGCTCGACCAGATCCTGCATGCGACCCCGGAGGAGCGTCGCGGGTTCATCGAGGAGGCAGCGGGCGTCCTCAAGCACCGCAAGCGCAAGGAGCGTGCGGTCCGCAAGCTCGAGGCGATGCAGGCCAACCTCACGCGCGTGCAGGACCTGACGACCGAGCTTCGCCGGCAGCTGACGCCGTTGGGCAAGCAGGCTGAGGTGGCCCGGCGCGCGAGTGTCATCCAGACCGACGTCCGTGACTCCGCCCTGCGCCTGCTCGCCGACGACCTGCACACCCTGACCGAGCAGTACGAGCAGGAGGTGGCCGACGAGTCCGCGGTCCGCGAGCGCCGCGCACTCGTCGAGGCCGAGTTGGCAAACGCCCAGTCCGCCGAGGCCGTTCGGGAGGCCTCGGCCATGGCCGACGCCCCGGCGCTGACCGCCGCGCAGGAGACGTGGTTCGCCCTGTCGGGCTTGCGCGAGCGGCTTGCGGGGACCGTCGGCATGGCTGCCGAACGCGTGCGCAGCCTCGCCCCCGAGCCTGAGGAGGAGCGGCGTGGTCGGGCCCCGGAGGACATGGAGAACGAGGCGCGCGCGATGCGTGGCCAGGAGGCGGACCTCAACCGCGCCGTGGAGGAGCAGCGGGCAGCGCTGAGCATGGCAGTGTCCGTGCGCACCGCGGCCGAGGCCGCACTGGCCACCGCGGAGCAGGAGTTGCGCACAGCGGTCCGGGCAGCCTCCGACCGCCGTGAGGGAGTGGTCCGGTTGCAGGGGCAGGTCAACGCCGCCCGATCGCGCGCCGAGGCCCGGGCAAGCGAGATCGAACGCCTGCGCAGCCAGGCCCAGGCTGCTCGTGAGCGAGCGAGCCGGGCCGACCAGGAGTTCCGGACGTTGGAGGCGTCGATCGCTGGGCTCGACGAGGGTGAGGTGGACCTCGACTCGGGATTCGAGTCCGCCCAGTCGGCGCTGAGCGCCGTCGATGACCAGATCGCGGAGTTGGCTGCGCGCGAGGCCCAGGTGGAGCGGACCCGCGCGGGCCTGGCCGCACGGGTGGAGGCCCTGGCGCCGATGATCGCCGTAGCGGACGCCTCAGGGGACCTGGCCGGCGGAGCGGTGCCTGGCGTGTCCGGGACCCTGGCCCAGACCCTGCGGGTGGAGCCGGGCTATGAGGTCGCGATCGGAGCGGCCCTCGGTGCGGCCGCTGACGCTGCGCTGGCTGATGGGGCCGGATCAGCCCTGGCCGCTCTGGAATGGCTGGCTGCCGACGACCGGGGGCGCGCCGCCGTGCTGGTCCCGGAGCTCGGGGTGACGGATCGCGCGGCTTGGCCGGCCCTGCCAAGCGGGGCGCGGTACGCGATCGAGTGCGTGACAAGTAGCGGGCCGGCTGCCCCTGCGCTGGTGGCCCTGCTCGACCGGGTCGCGGTCGTTGACGGCGAGCTGTCCGCGGCCCTCGACGTCGCTGGGTCCATCCCGGGGGTGCTGGTGGTGACGCGCACCGGTGACCTCGTCGGGCGTGGGTTGGTCGTCGGCGGGTCGAGCGCGGCACCGAGCCGGATCGAGGTCACCGCGTCACTGGAGCAGGCGCGCACCGAGCTCTCGACGGCAGTGCACGACGCTGAGCGGTTTCGATTCGAGTTGGTGGCGCTGCGCACCGCGCGGGAGTCGGCCGCCCAGTCCGCCGACGAGGCGCTCGACCGGCTGCACGAGTCCGACGCCCGGATGGCCGCAGTCGCCGAACAGCTGGGCAACTTGGGCCAGCAGTCGCGGGCGGCGCTGGCCGAGGCCGAGCGGATCGACCGGATGCTGGCGGCCTCCGAGCAGGCGCTCGCGGACGACACCACCACACTTGCTGAGCTCTCAGCGCGGATGGACGCGGCCAACGCCGACCCGGTTGACGAGGCCGAGCCGTCCCCGGACGATCGTGACGCTGCAGCGCTCGCCGCCGAGGCCGCTCGTCGCGCGGAGGTGGAGGCGCGACTGGCGGTCCGCACGAGCGAGGAGCGCGCGCGGGCCATCGCCGGACGTGCCGAGCAGCTGGAGCGGGCGGCCGCGAACGAGCGCCTGTCCCGGCGTCGCGCCGTCGAGCGCAGGGAGCGTCGCGCGCGTGCGGCGGCCGTGGCCAAGGCTGTTGCCGAGGGTGGGGCGGCAGTGCTCACCAGGCTCGATGCCTCGGTTGTCGCGGCCGCCGAGGCGCGCTCAGCGGCTGAGCGCGCGCGCGCCGCGTCCGACGCTGAGCTCTCCGAGCTCCGCGGGCGGATCCGCGGGCTGGCCGCCGACCTCGAGGAGCTGACCTCGTCGGTGCACCGCGACGAGGTGGCCCGCGCCGAGCAGCGCCTGCGCATCGAGAACCTGGCCAACCGCGCCATGAGCGAGTTCGGCCTCGAGACCGAGTCGCTCATCGCTGACTACGGACCCGACCAGCTCGTGCCGCCGTCCCTGCGCGCCCCGGGTGATGACGTGGACCCCAACGCCCCCGAGCCGGCACCGTACCCCTATGTCCGGGCGGAGCAGGAGCGCCGGCTGAAGACGGCTGAGAAGGCGATGGCGCTGCTGGGCAGGGTGAACCCGCTGGCACTCGAGGAGTTCGCCGCGCTCGAGGAGCGCCACCGCTTCCTCACCGAGCAGCTCGATGACCTCAAGCGCTCCCGCAAGGACCTGCTCGACCTGATCTCCGATGTGGATGCCAGGGTCGAGGAGGTGTTCACCGCCGCGTATGCCGATGTGGCCGTGCACTTCGAGCAGGTGTTCTCGCGGCTGTTCCCCGGGGGCGCGGGGCGGCTCATCCTCACCGACCCGGAGAGCATGCTCACGACGGGAATCGAGGTTGAGGCCCGTCCACCGGGCAAGAAGATCAAGCGACTCTCGCTGCTGTCCGGCGGCGAGCGCTCGTTGACGGCAGTGGCGTTCCTCGTCGCCCTGTTCCAGGCCCGGCCGAGCCCGTTCTACGTGCTCGACGAGGTTGAGGCCGCCCTCGACGACGTCAACCTCGGCCGGCTCCTCGACGTGCTCGAGGAGCTGCGTGAGAACAGCCAGCTCATCGTCATCACCCACCAGAAGCGCACGATGGAGATCGCCGACGCGCTGTACGGCGTGAGCATGCGCGGCGACGGCGTGACCCACGTGATCAGTCAGCGGATGCGCGAGCGCCAGGCGGGGTAGGGCTGGGGTCGGCCGCTTGCCGGGGTTGGTGCGCCCGGCGAGGTGGAGGGCCCAAAGGCCCTGCCAGTGGGGTGTTCCACGCGCGTAGCGTCGAGGGCATGAGAGCACATCGAGCGAGTCGACTGGGCATTGCCGTGCTGTCAGTCGTAGCGCTGGTCGCCTCAGGCGCCAGTCCCATCACCGCCATGCCGGTGCCCTCGGCCGTCGTCCCGGCCACCACCCTGACGATGCCCGTCCGCGGCGGGGGGCTGGCCGTGGATGCCTCAGGAAGCGTGTACGTGGCCGGCTTCGGTGCCCCGAGCAATCAGGTGTCGGTCTTCGATGCCGGGGCACCGCTGCGCAACGAGTCGAGGACCCTTGCGGGGCTCTCCGGCCCGTGGGACGTGGCCATCAACCCGGTCAGCGCGGAGGTCCTGGTCTCCAACTTCGCCGCCAACTCCGTCTCCGTGTTCAGCAAGGAGGGGGTCCTGAGCCGAACGCTCGTGGATGTCCCCACCCCGACCGGGCTCACGGTCACGGACTCCGGTCTCATCCTCGTCGGGTCATGGACGAACCACGCGGTGTATGTCTTCGAGGGAACCAACACCCATGCCTCCCGGGCCATCGAGACCACCGTCCGGGCGGCCGGAATCGCCGTTGACCCCTTGTGGAAGTACTTGTACGTGGCTCACCCTGACGTCGACGCCGTCCGGGTCTACAACCTGGAGACAGGCGCCCCTGTGATCGGGTGGGGATTCACGGGCGTGAACGCGCCGTACGACGTTGCGCTGCAGCTCCCGACCGGGATGTTCTACGTGTCGGAGTGGGCCGACAACACGGGGGTCACCGTCAAGGCCTACCCCCGCGGGACCGATGCCGTCGATCCCGCAGCCACCCTGATCGGTGTGAATGCACCGTGGGGCGTCGCGGTCAACCCAGCCAACGGTGCGGTCTATGTCACCGACTTCCCGAACGACGTGCATGTCTACTCGTCGGTGCTCTCGGCTGTCACTGGCGTCGATCCTCCCAGCGGACCTGTGACGGGCGGGACGACAGTGAGTGTCAACGGTTCGAGCCTGGGCGCGGTCACCTCGGTGACTTTCAACGGCGTCGCAGGGGAGATCTTGGGCTCTCCTGAGCCGACAGCGGTCAAGGTGAAGACGCCGGCCGTCTCCGTGGCGGGCCCGGTGACAGTCCACGTCATCTGGGGCGCCAACACTGCGGGCCTCCTCAACGCGTTCACCTACACCGCGGTCGCGCCGGGCAAGGCGACCGAGGTGTTCGGAGCCAGAGGGCAACAAGCAGGTGACCGTCTCATGGAAGGCGCCCACCTTCACTGGAGGAGTGCCCATCTCGAGCTACCTCGTGACACCGAGTCCGAGCGGTGCTCCCTGCTCGACCACTGGCACCTCGTGCACGATCGGTGGGTTGACCAACGGCGACGCCGTACACGTTCACGGTGACCACGACGAACACCGCGTCACTGTCCAGCGTCTCGGATCCCTCGCCTGCGGTGACCCCGGTGATCGCGTTGAGCCTGAAGGTCAAGGCGAAGAAGGCGTCGTACCGGCCCGGCCGCTGGGGTACCCGCACCCTGGTGAGTTGGGCGAAGAAGCCGTCCAACGCCAATCGGATGGTGACCCGGTCGTGCACGAACGGAACGGGCATCGCGTCCTCGAAGCTGTGCAGGTTCACGGTGTACAAGTCCGGCAAGGTGAAGGTCCGGACCAGGGGATACCGCAACGTCGTGATCACCGTCAGCATCGTGGCCACACCCAAGTCCAGCGCCGGTCCGACCTACGGCCCGTCGCCGACCTGGACGCGCACCTGGCACGTCAAGTAGCCCCGGACGGTGCCGGTGCTCGCACACGTGGGCACCGGCACCCGATCGCTCTGGGACAATGGTGGTCTGTCCGGAGGTCATCTGGACCCGTCGTCCCCGACCGTGAGGCGTGACCCGTGCAAGACGCACTTCCCTACATCCTGATCTCCCTCGTGGTGTTCCTGCTGGTGGTCGTGGGCGGCGTCGCCCTCGTCCGCAGCCGCCGACGCACCCCGCCGCAGGTGTCGGCTCCGGCCGCACCGACCCTCGATGCCGGCACCGGCACCCTCGCGCCGCCCGCGCCGACGATCCCCGCCGGGCCGACCGCGCCCGGGCTCGAGGTCCCCGCCCCCACAGCCGGCCGCCTGGTCCGACTGCGCGCCCGGCTCGCCCGCAGCCAGAGCGTCCTGGGCAAGGGACTGCTCGCCCTGCTCTCCAGCGACTCGATCTCCGAGCAGGACTGGGAGGACGTCGAGACCCTCCTTCTTCAGGCTGACCTCGGCGTGGCCCCCACCACCGAGCTGGTCGAGCGCCTGCGCACCCGCGTGCGCGTGGAGGGCACCGGAGACCCTGCCCGCGTGCGCGCCATGCTCGGCGAGGAGCTGCTGGCCCTCGTCGACCCCACGATGGATCGCACCCTCGCCCGCCGTCACGAGGGCCACCCGGCCATCATCCTCGTGGTCGGCGTCAACGGCACCGGCAAGACGACCACCACGGGCAAGCTCGCCCGCGTGCTCATCGCCGATGACCAGCACGTCGTCCTCGGTGCGGCTGACACCTTCCGTGCGGCCGCCGCCGACCAGCTGCAGTCGTGGGGAGACCGGGTCGGCGCCACGGTCGTGCGTGGCCCTGCCGGCGGGGACCCCGCCTCGGTGGCCTTCGACGCCGTCCGGATCGGCATGGAGTCCGAGGCCGACGCCGTACTGATCGACACTGCGGGCCGGCTGCACACGAAGGTCGGGCTCATGGACGAGCTGGGCAAGGTCAAGCGCGTCATCGAGAAGCAGGCGCCCGTCGACGAGGTGCTTCTGGTGCTCGACGCCACGACCGGCCAGAATGGTCTGACCCAGGCCCGGGTCTTCAGCGAGGTCGTCGACGTCACGGGCCTGGTGCTCACCAAGCTCGACGGGACCGCCAAGGGCGGCATCGTCGTGGCTGTGCAGCGCGAGCTCGGTGTCCCGGTCAAGCTCGTGGGCCTCGGTGAGGGCCCCGACGACCTGGCCCCGTTCGTGCCCGAGGACTTCGTCAACGCCCTGCTGGACGCCTGAGCTCCTCGTCGAGGTCGTTGGTAGTCGATTCCGACCATTGGTCGACTGACTCGACTGCCAACGCGCGCCGTGGGACCTGTTCAGCGCTGCAGGGCCGCAACCGCTCCCAGGTAGGCGTCGTCGATCGGCAGCTCGCGGAGGTGTCGCTCAGTCAGCAGCCGGGAAGCGGCCAACTGGGGCACCGGCTCCATCGCCGCCAACATCACCCAGATCGCCATCCGCGTGCCCAGGCGTCGGAACTGCAGGTCGCGGATCGGCGCCGGCTCCTCCAGCAGGGCCTGGAACGCCGCCCGGTCGGCCGCGAGGGCATCGGCGTGCTGCGCACCGAGCCGTTCGACCAGCGCGTCGAAGAACCCCTCATGCACTCCCAGCCGCGCGCAGTCGCGCAGGACCTGGGCCCGCAGGACGTTGTGGCTGCCCTCCCAGTTCTCGTAGACCACGTTGTCGCGCAGCAGCCGCGGGAGGACGCTGAACGTCTCGATCGCGCCGTTGCCGCCGAGCACCTCGATGCCGCGGTTCACCGCATCGTGGCTCAGCACCGACGTCTGCAGCTTGTTGAGGTTCACGGCCACCCGGAAGAAGGCAGCGTCAGTGGCGCTGATCGACCCGTCGTCCACCTGTTCCTGGAGGCCCGCGAGCATGAGGGTGGACGCCACGCTGGCCACCGCATCTGAGCGGATCCACGCCAGGGTCTCGGCCACCAGCGGGAACTCCGCGATGGGCTGGCCGAACGCGGTGCGGTGGGCGGCGTAGGTGGAGGCCACCACCCAGGCCCGGCGGGCGTGGGCGGCGCAGCCGGCGGCATTGAACAGCCGTGACGTGGTGATCACGAGGTCCATCACGTTGCGGAAGCCCTCACTGACGGGGCCGAGGGCGCTGGCCCGCGCACCCGTGAAGTCGATCTCGCCACTGGCCATCGAGCGCGTACCGAGCTTGGTCTTGAGCCGACGGATTCGGAACCCGTTCGGCGTCCCGTCGGGGCGGAGGCGGGGGATGAGGAACAGGCCCAGGCCCTTGGTGCCCGTGCGCGGCTCGTCCACGCGCGCGGTGATCAGGAAGACGTCAGCGTCGGTGTTGGAGCAGAACCACTTCTCCCCGCTGATCGACCACTCCGAGCCGGGACCGCCATCGTGGTCGCCCACGGGCGTGGCCAGCACTGCGTTCGCGCCGACGTCGGAGCCACCCTGGACCTCGGTCAGGAACTGGGAGGCCGTGCGGTTGGTGTCGAAGTCCGGGTCGAGCAACCCGGGGAGGAACGCAGCCTGTTGCTCGGCCGTGCCCAGATGCTGGAGTGTGCGGATCGCCCCCGCGTCGCAGGCGAGCGGGCAGTTGTGGCCCGCCTCGCCGGCCTGGGCAGTCAGGTAGAACAGGGCGAGGATGAATCGCTGCGGCGCTGGCGCGACGGGCCGGCGCGGCGAGGTACCCGCCGCCCGTCCATCGACCCCGACCTCGCCGTAGGCGGTCATCACCCCCGTGCCGTAGATCGCCCTGCCCGCCTCGCGGTAGCTCGGGTGATGGGCCACCGCAGCCGTGTACCGCCCGATCCCGTCCCAATCGTCGAGCACGGGATGGTTGCCGGGCAGGTCGTTGCAGCGCGCGGCAGCATCGAGGGGCCCTGCGACGGCCCGTCCTGCAGCGTGCAGGGCCGGCAGGCGGGAGCCGAGCCCGTGGTGGGACACCAGCGCGGCGAGGTCCTGGTCGTCCGCGAACAGGTCGTCCGGCTGGTCCTCGACCCAGGCGGCCAGGGCATCACGCCCGGCACTCGCGGCGGTGCGGGAATCGGTGTTCGAGTAGCTCATTCCAGCAGCGTAGACCGCCGGACACGCAACCTGTTCGTAACCCAACACCCCGCTTCGTCATCTCCCAGAAACACCTGTGGGCCCGACGCGCAACACGGCCCGTGGAACCTCCTACCAAGACCCAAGTGGGGTCAGGACAACCACGAGAGGGAGTGATGGGCATGCCGGAGATCAATACCGGCGATACCGCCTGGTTGCTCATGAGTGCAGCGCTGGTGCTGCTCATGACACCCGGCCTGGCGTTCTTCTACGGCGGCATGGTCCGCGCCAAGAGCGTCCTGAACATGATGATGATGTCATTCATCGCGATCGGCATCGTGAGCATCCTCTGGGTGCTCTACGGCTACTCGGTCGCGTTCGGTGACACGGGCAACGGCTTCTGGGGCGGCTTCGGCCAGATCGGCCTCGGGGAGCTGATCGGCAAGGCCGCCGACAACGGCGGCTACTACCCGATCCCCGCGCTGGTCTTCGCGATGTTCCAGTTGATGTTCGCGATCATCACGGTGGCGCTCATCTCGGGTGCGATCGCTGACCGCACGCGCTTCCTGACCTGGGGCATCTTCGCTGCCATCTGGGTCTCGATCGTGTACTTCCCGGTCGCGCACTGGGTGTTCGACTTCGGCGGCACCGAGCTCGACGGCAAGGGTGACGGCTGGTTGGCCGGCATGGGAGTCGAGGACTTCGCGGGCGGAACCGCCGTCCACATCAACGCCGGTGCAGCCGGTCTGGCCCTGGCAATCGTCCTGGGCAAGCGCGTCGGCTGGCCCAAGACCCAGATGAAGCCGCACAGCCTCCCGCTCGTGCTGCTCGGCTCCGGCCTGCTGTACTTCGGCTGGTTCGGATTCAACGCCGGATCGGCCCTCGGGGCCAACCAGGTTGCCGCGATTGCCTTCACCAACACGATGATCGCGACGGCTTCCGGGATCATCGGCTGGTCGATCACGGAGAAGATCCGCGACGGTCACCCGACCTCGCTGGGTGCCGCGTCGGGTGCAGTCGCCGGCCTTGTGGCTGTCACCCCAGCCTGTGCATTCATCGTCCCCTGGGCTGCCGTGGTCCTGGGCCTGCTGGCCGGTGCGCTCTGCGCCCTCGCTGTCGGCCTGAAGTTCCGGTTCAAGCTCGACGACTCACTCGACGTCGTCGGCGTTCACCTCGTCGGCGGACTGGTCGGCTGCCTGTTCATCGGCTTCTTCGCCACCCCCAAGTCCGGCTACGGCACCGGGGTGGGCCTGCTCTACGGCGGCGGGTTCGACCTGCTGGGCAAGCAGGCACTCGGGGCGTTCTCGGTCCTGGCCTACTCGTTCCTCATCACGTTGGCCCTGGGCTACGCGCTGAAGAAGACGATCGGCTTCCGGGTCTCCGCTGATGAGGAGGTCGCCGGCATCGACCTGGCCGAGCACGCTGAGACGGCCTACGAACTGGGCTCGTCCGGTGGTGGCGGGCACTTCGCCGGCATCGGTCAGTCCGCACTGCGCAACAAGGAGGAGGTGAACGCATGAAGCTCGTCACCGCGATCATCAAGCCGTTCAAGCTCGAGGACGTCAAGAGCGCGCTGGAGGCCTACGGCATCCACGGGCTGACGATCTCCGAGGCCAGCGGCTACGGCCGCCAGCGAGGGCACACCGAGGTCTACCGAGGTGCGGAGTACACGGTGGACATGGTTCCCAAGGTGCGGATGGAGGTGCTCGTCGAGGACGACGATGCCTCCGCCGTGGTGGACGTCATCACGAAGAGCGCCCAGACGGGACGCATCGGCGATGGCAAGGTATGGACCATCCCGGTTGAGGACGTCGTGCGCGTCCGCACCGGCGAGCACGGCCCGGATGCCCTGTAGTCGGTCCGGCAGATGAGACGATCCGTCGCCCGGCCAGGGCGGCGGATCGTCTCATTCCCCAGCACCTCCCGCCCAAGAGAGGACATCGTGTCCGCAACCACCTCCGAGCTCACGCCCGTCAGCAGGTTCCTGGCCGCCCGTGCCGAGCTGCTGGCCGCCCAGGGTCGACCCAGTCGCGAAGCACGGGAGGCTCTGACCGCGCTGACCGACGAGTGGCTGGTCGAGCTGTTCGAGGCCTCAGGGGCAGCACAGGCAGGGGCCACACTGGTCGCTGTTGGCGGCTGCGGCCGGCGTGAGATGAGTGCCGGAAGTGACCTGGACCTGGTCCTCCTGCACCCCGGAGGCTCGATCGCCGAGATCGCCGACAAGCTCTGGTACCCGGTGTGGGACTCCGGTCTCCGGCTGGACCACTCCGTGCGGACCGTCTCCGAGGCCCGTCGGGTGGCCGCCGAGGACATCAAGGTCGTGCTCGGCCTTCTGGATGCTCGCACCGTCGCAGGTGACGAGGCAGCCACCACCGCTCTGAAGACCTCGGTGCTCGCCGACTGGCGCGCGCTGGCGCCCCGGCGGCTGCCGGACCTGCATGCATCCGTGCGTGAGCGGACCACGAGCAGCGGCGAGCTCGCCCACCTGCTCGAACCCGACATCAAGGAGTCCTACGGCGGACTGCGCGACCTGACCGTCCTGCGCGCCGTGGCGGCATCCTGGGTCACCGACGCACCTCATGGGGAGCTCGCCCCAGCCAAGGCGTTGCTCCTGGACGTGCGCGATGCCCTGCACCGCGTGGCGAGCCGTCCCACCGATCGCCTGGCCAAGCAGGAGCAGGGACCTGTCGCCGAGGTGCTGGGCATGGCCGATGCCGACGCGCTGCTCCGGGAGGTGTCGGCGGCCGGCCGCTCGATCGGGGTCGCCTCGGATGTCACATGGCACGCGGTGGACCGGATCGTGCGATCGAGGCCGAAGCTGGGGTTCAGGAGGCTGAAGGCGCGTGGTTCTGGGCGCACCCCGTTGGCCGACGGCGTGGTCCTTCAGGACGGGGAGGCTGTCCTGGCCGCTGAGGCCCGGCCCGACCGCGATCCCACTCTGATCCTGCGGGCCGCCGCCGCTGCGGCCCAGTCCGGCAACCTTCTCAGCAGACACACCGTCTCGCGTCTTGCCGCCGAGTCAGCGCCGATGCCGGTGCCCTGGCCCGCTGCGGCTCGGGACGCACTGGTCTCGCTGCTGGGCGCCGGTCGCAGCGCGATCCCGGTCTGGGAGTCCCTGGACCAGGCAGGCGTCATCACCGCGCTGATCCCCTACTGGGATGTCGTCCGATCAGCTCCGCAGCACAACCCTGTTCACAAGTACACGGTCGACCGCCACCTGATCGAGGCGGCCGTCCAGGCGTGCGCCTACACCCGTGACGTCCACCGCCCCGACCTCTTGCTGGTGGGTGCGCTCCTGCACGACATCGGCAAGGGTCGCCCGGGCCAGGACCACACCGATGTCGGCGTGGGCCTGATCCCCGAGATCGCTGAGCACCTGGGCTTCGGGTCCCAGGACATCCGGGTGCTGGTGGAGATGTGCCGTTACCACCTCCTGCTCCCCGACACTGCCACCAGGCGGGACCTCGATGATCCCCAGACGATCGACACGGTGGTGCAGGCCGTCGGTACCGCTGAGATGCTCGACCTGCTCGCGGCGCTCACGAAGGCAGATGCGCTGGCCACCGGTCCGTTGGCCTGGACCTCGTGGAAGCAGTCCCTGGTGTTCGAGCTCGTGGACCGAGTCCGAGGCCACTTGGCCGGCGAGGAGCTCCCCGTGGAGCCCCGGCTGTCCGAGGACCAGATGGCGATGGCGTCGGGGGAGGGCGTGCGGGTGCTGCTCCAGGAGACCGAGTCGGGCTTCGACATCACGGTCGGCGCGCCGGACTCGCTGGGTCTGCTGGGACTTGTCGCGGGGATCCTGTCCATGCATCGGCTCGAGGTCCGCTCTGCGGTGACCACCGTCCTGGGTGACCGGGCCATCGAGGTCTGGGGGGTCAACCCCCTCTTCGGTGATCCGCCCGCGGTGGACCGACTGCGGGAGGACATCCGCCGTGCCATCCTCGGGCAGTTCGACGTGGCCGCCAGGCTTGCCCGCCGCGACGAGGCCGCGCGACCCACCGACATGCCGGCAACCGCTCCTCCGCGTGTCGAGATCGTGGCGGGGGCCTCGAGCCGGGCCACGGTGATGGAGGTGCGTGCCCACGACGCGCCGGGCCTCCTGCACCGTGTGGGCACGGCCATCGCCGCCACGGGCACCGACATCGCCGCTGCCAGGGTCTCCACCCTGGGCTCGGAGGTCGTGGACGTGTTCTACCTCGTCGACCGGCATGGGGATCCCCTGGATGCCGAGCTGGCCGAGGCGGTCGCGGAGGCCGTGGCCGAGACCCTGGCTGAGCCGCAGGGGTAGCTGGGCTCAGCGGGGCGGACCCGATGCCCCGCCGGTGAATCCGGCCAGCCACTCGGCCATTCGGTCGGAGTAGAAGCCGGCTGAGTCCGGGTAGATCCAGTCCATCTGGCCGGTGACCTCGAGCGTGACCAGCCCATGCCAGAGGGCCCAGCCGGCCAGCATCTGCGGGATGAGGCCGGCCGGGAATCCGGGGGCCAGGGCATCGAGCTGGGCGTGGAGGTCGGCCTCGCCGGGGGTGAGATCGGGTGCCGTGGGGCGCTGCGCAGGTCGTGCGATCCGTCCATATGCCCAGCCCATCGCCGCCAGGGTGAAGAACACCTGGCCCATCCTGCGGTTGGCCTCCACCGTCGGGCCGTCCTCGGGGGCGGAGTAGCCCGGCACCGGCGTGCCGAAGATCAGCAGGAAGCGCGACCGATTGGTCACCGCCCACTCGCGATACGCCTCGATGGCCCGCAGCATCGCCGCGATCGGGTCATCGACGTCGGGAACCGGACCGCCTGACCCGGTGGGCGATGCTTCGATCGGGAGCCCGGAGGCCGTTGCGACCGCCCGGGCCAGGTCCATGTACGCGTCGGTCAGCAGGTCGGTGAGCAGGGCATCGCGGCCCTCGTAGTAGCGGTAGAGCCCGGCAGGGCTCATCCCGATCTCGCGAGCGACTCCACGGATGGTCAGGACTGGGGCGCCCTCCTGCTCGATCTGGTCGAGGGCGGCCCGCTTGATCTGCGCGATCGTGGCCGTGCGGGTCAGCTCTCGGCGGGTCGACATGGCCCCAGCGTAGTGGTTCCGGCAGCACATTGCGAACAGCACTTGCAGTGTGAACAGTGTTCGCATATAGTGAGTCCATGACCACACAGAAGAGCACACATGTCGTCCTCGGCGCCTCGGGCGCTGCCGGTTCCGCGATCCTGACCGCCCTGGTCGCTGGCGGCGACGACGCCAGGGGGGTGAACCGCTCAGGTCCAGGCCCGGCTGCACCTGGCGGAGTCGACTGGTGCACCGCGGATGTCACGTCACCCGAGAGCCTTCGCGCCGCGCTGACCGGGGCAGAGGTCGTGTACATGGCGGCGCAGCCCGCGTACCACCGCTGGCCGCAGGAGTTCCCGGCGATGATGGACCAGGTCCTCGACGCGGCTGGGGCCGCCGGCGCGCGGCGCCTGGTCATGGTCGACAACCTGTACGCCTACGGCCCGGGCTCGAGCCCGATGACCGAGCAGTCCCCGCAGAACGCGACCGACGCGAAGGGACGCACGCGCGCCGCAATGGCCGATGTGCTGCTCGCTGCGCACCGGGAGGGGCGGATCGAGGTCGTCATCGGACGGGCCTCGGACTACTTCGGCCCGGACGCCGACAACTCCGGCATCACCGCACTGGCCATCGAGCCCGCCGCGGGACGCGGGAAGCTGCGCTGGATGGGTTCACTGGACGCTGCGCACTCCTGCGCGTACATGCCCGACGTCGCCCGGGCCTTCGTGGCCCTGGGCAGTGCCCCGGACACCGCCGGGCGGGTCTGGCACCTGCCGCACGCCCCGGCCGTGACCGGTGCGCAGTTCCACGCCCTGGTCAACGACGCGCTCCCCGAGCCGCGGGCGACCGCCCTGGTGAGCAGCCGGATGCTCCGGCTGGCGGCCCCCTTCCACCGGATCTCACGGGAGTCCCTGCCGCTGGCCTACCAGTGGACCGCCCCGTTCCTCGTCGATGACTCGGCCTTCCGCGCCCGGTTCCCCGACTTCGCCTCCACACCGATGGCCCAGGCGGTGACCACGACCGTCACCCACTACCGCCAGCGGGCGGGCGTCGCAGGGGCGGCGGCCTGATCGCGACGCGCGCGGCCCTCGTGGCGTGACGGTCGGCGCCAATGGCGCGCCCATGTCAGGATTGCGCCTCATGGAAGCACCTGAGGTCGAAGAGGTTGTCGCCGGTCTGAACGAGCGGGGGTTCATCGCCAACGTGCACCGACCGGCGTTGAACAGGGTCTGCGTGCGCATCGTGCTCCCCGGTGGGGCTGAGGCACTCTGGGACGCCGATGGTGCCGCGGGTCTGGAGGCGCAGGTGATGGCCGACGGCATGCTGGTCGGGTTCGTCCCGACGATCCCCGGATCCGCGCACTTCGACGTGGCCCAGACCATCGACGCGATTGCCGGTGCGAAGTACGTCGGCGGCGTGCTGTGAACCGCCTCGAAGTCGACTGAGGCGGGCGGCGTGTCTGAGACCCCGCACGCCGGATCGACTCCGCCTCCTCCGGTTGAGCCCGCGGCGCCGCTGGTCATGGGTCAGCTGAAGGCCGTCGACACCAGCGAGGCCTCGTCGGCCCTGGACAAGCGCAAGACGATCATCGGCGCGATCGTCACGGTCATCGTCCTGGCGCTGATCTTCGTGTTGCTCATCCCCAAGTTCGGCAGTTACGCCGACGCGTGGGCAGAGATCCAGGGGATGACCCCAGCGGCGCTCGCGCTCATCGGGGTGAGCGTCCTGGTGATGCTGGGTGTCTACGTATGGCCCTACCAGGCGGCCATCCCCGGCCTGCCCTACAAACCGGCGTTCGTCATCCGGCAGACGTCGTTCATGATCAGCAACACGATCCCCGCGGGCGGCGCCTTCGGGCTCGCGATCCAGTTCGCCATGCTCTCCAGCTACTCGGTCTCCGTCGCGGCAGCCACCGCGGGCATCGCCGTGACCAGCCTGTGGAGCCTGCTGATGACCCTCACCCTCCCGGTGTTCGGCGTCCTCGCAGCGCTGACCACGGGGCAGGTGCAGTCCCAGTGGGTCTGGGTCGCCCTGGCCGGTGTGGCAGCCACAGTGGCCTCGGTCGTGGTGCTGTGGCTCATCCTGCGCAGCGAGCAGTCGGCCCACAAGGTCGGGGAGCTCGGCAACCGCATGCTCTTGCCGGTCAACCGTCGGCGGGCCAACCCACTGGATGCCGTGGGAATGGCCATCGACCTGCGGGACAGCACCAAGGACGTCGTCTTCGGCCGCTGGCGCTGGGTCACTGTCTCGAACTACATCGTCATCGTGGCGCAGTTCGCGGTGCTCTGGTTCTCCATCCAGGGCGTGGTCGGCGACCAGCCGACGACGCTGACCCTGGCGGGCGCCTTCGCTGCGTTCGCGATCTCACGGATGGCAAGCATGATCCCGGTCACTCCAGGTGGGCTCGGCACGGTGGACGCGGCCCTGATCGCACTGCTCACGACCTTCGGGCTCACCAACGACCAGGCGGTGGCTTCCGCCCTCGTGTGGCGTGCGTGCTCCTGGATCCCGCAGGTCTGCCTGGGCGTCCTGACCTTCATCTACTGGCGGGTCGCGCAGGCGCGGGTCACCCGGGCCGCACAGGCCTGATCCGGGCACTGCCAGCCGGGCAGTCCGTGGGGCGACGCGGACCTGCCGCGATCGGCCGGGTCGGGGGCCCGGACACCGGCGGTAGAATCCCCTGTTGTGTTCGCATCCCTCTCCGACCGGCTGTCCGCGACCTTCAAGGGCCTGCGCGGCAAGGGCCGGCTGTCCGAGTCCGACATCAACGACACCATCCGGGAGATCCGGATCGCACTGCTCGAGGCCGACGTGGCCCTGCCGGCTGTGCGCGTGTTCACCGATCGCGTCCGTGAGCGCGCGGTCGGGTCGGAGGTCTCGGGCGCGCTGAACCCCGCGCAACAGGTCGTCAAGATCGTCCACGAGGAGCTCATCGAGCTGCTCGGTGGCCAGACCCGTCGGCTGCAGCTCGCCAAGACCCCGCCGACGGTGATCCTGCTCGCGGGCCTCCAGGGCTCGGGCAAGACCACCCTGGCCGGCAAGCTGGCCGTCCACCTCAAGGAGCAGGGCCACACCCCGATGCTCGTGGCCGCCGACCTGCAGCGCCCGAACGCGGTCGACCAGCTGTCCGTGATCGCCGAGCGCGCAGGCGCCCCGGTCTTCGCCCCGCAGCCGGGCAACACGGGCGCGAACCCCGAGGCGACGTGGGGGGACCCGGTCGAGGTCGCCCGCGAGGGCGTCGAGATCGCCAAGCTCACCCAGCACGACGTCGTCATCGTCGACACTGCCGGCCGACTGGCCATCGACACCGCCCTCATGGAGCAGCTGCGCCGGGTCCGCGACGCCGTCCAGCCCGACGAAACCCTGCTCGTCGTCGACGCGATGATCGGCCAGGACGCCGTGGCCACCGCGCTGGCCTTCCACGAGGGCGTCGGCTTCGACGGCGTCGTCCTGACCAAGCTCGACGGCGACGCCCGCGGTGGTGCGGCGCTATCGGTCGTCACGGTCACCGGCGTGCCGATCATGTTCGGCTCCACGGGCGAGAAGCTCACCGACTTCGAGCTGTTCCACCCCGACCGGATGGCCTCCCGGATCCTCGACATGGGCGACGTGCTGACCCTGATCGAGCAGGCGGAGAAGGCGTTCGACTCCAAAGAGGCCGAGAAGATGGCCGGCAAGGTCCTTGCCGGCGAGGACTTCACCCTCGATGACTTCCTGTCGCAGATGCAGGCGCTGCGCAAGATGGGCAACCTCGGCAAGCTCCTCGGGATGCTGCCCGGCATGGGCGAGATCCGCGAGCAGATCGACAACCTCGACGAGAAGGAGATCGACCGCGTCCAGGCGATCATCCAGTCGATGACCCCTGCCGAGAGGGCCGACGTCAAGCTGCTCAACGGCTCACGCCGTGCCCGTATCGCTCGCGGTTCCGGAGTCCAGGTCAGCGAGGTCAACGGCCTGGTCGAGCGGTTCGGCGAGGCGCAGAAGATGATGCGTCAGATGCGGTCGGGCATGGGGATGCCCGGCATGCCGGGGATGGCAGGCATGGGCGGCTCCAAGAAGGCCAAGGGCCGCGCCCAGCAGCAGCAGGCCAAGAAGAAGTCACGCAGCGGCAATCCCGCCAAGCGTGCGATCGAGGAGTCGGCCCCGGCTGCGGGGCCCGGCGGCCTGCCCGGTGGGCTGGAGGGCTTCGACCCGGCCTCGTTCGACCCCAGCATGCTCGACCCCGAGGCGATGAAGAACATGGGCGACCTGCCCCCGGCGTTCAAGGACCTGCTCGGGAAGTAGCCGCCCTGATTCCGCGAACCCTCCTTGAAGGGCAGGAACCTCCGCGCCGACGGGGAGGTTGTGATCCTCAGCGGAGGTTCTGCGGACTGGGGGGTGGGGGCCATCGTGGCAGCATGTGCCCGTGCCACGCGACCGACTGAGCCTGCAGGCCGCTCGGCGCGTCGCTCTGGCCGCCCAGGGATTCGGCCGACCCCGGCCGGACGCCCGGCCCGGGACCCGGGCGGTCGCCGATGTCGTGCGTCGGTTGGGGGTCGTGCAGATCGATTCGGTCAATGTCCTGGCCCGTGCCCAGTACCTGCCGATCCTCGCCCGCATCGGCCCCTACGACCGCTCCCGCCTGGATGACTGCTCGGGGAGTGCACCGCGCTCGCTGTTCGAGTACTGGGGCCATGAGGCGGCGCTGCTCCCGGTGGGGATGCACAGGCTGATGCGGTGGAGGATGGACCGGGTCCACGATGATGCCTGGGGCGGCATGGTCCGCGTGCAGCGTGAGCAGCCCGACCTGGTTCGCGAGGTGGCCGACGTGGTCCGGGCGACCGGACCGGTGACCTCCACCGAGCTCGATGTGGTCTTCTCGCACATCGAGCGGGGCGAGCGCGAGCACTGGGGCTGGAACTGGTCAGCGGTCAAACGGTCCCTGGAGTACCTGTTCTGGGCCGGGGAGATCACCTCTGCCGGCCGCGACTCGTCCTTCCGGCGCCGATACGCCGCGCCCGAGGCGGTGCTGCCGCGTGCTGCACTCAACGCCCCCACCCCGACGCGGGCAGAGGCCCACCGGGAGCTGGTCGCGATCGCCGCACGAGCCCTGGGTGTGGCGACCGCATCCGACCTCGCCGACTACTTCCGGATGCCGACGACCGAGACCCGGGAGGCGATCGGCGAGCTCCTCGGCGCCGGTGAACTCGTCGAGGTGACGGTCCCCGGGTGGCCGACGAGCTATGCCCCGGCGGGCTTCTCCGTGCCTCGCCGGGTGGTGGTCTCTGCCCTGCTGGCACCCTTCGACCCGCTCATCTGGTTCCGCCCGCGGACTGAGCGCCTGTTCGGGATGCGCTATCGGATCGAGATCTACACCCCCGCCGAGCGGCGGGTCCACGGGTACTACGTGCTGCCCTTCCTGCATGACGAGGAGCTGGTCGCGCGGGTGGACCTCAAGTCCGACCGGGCCTCGGGCAGGCTGCTGGTCCAGGCTGCCCATGGCCAGGGCGACGTCCGTCCGGGGTCGGTCGACGCCCTGGCCCGAACGCTGCGCGAGACCGCAGGGTGGCTGGACCTCGCTGAGGTGCACGTCGCCCCGGTCGGCGACCTCGCCGGGCGGTTGCGCGCCGCTCTGCGCCATATCGGCTGAGGCACGCTCCCGCACCCGAGGGTGGCGTCTTTGAGCATTCCGGGTGTGGGATGGCACAATGGTGGCCGTCCCATGCGGGCCGAGGTCCCTCTCAACCACGGTCGGCATGATCCATGCGGTCCTCGCAGCCTGGGTAACCCCATGTCCGCGTCGTGAGGATCCACCCCTGAACTGAAAGAGACACCAACACACGTGAGCGTCAAGATCAAGCTCAAGCGCCTCGGCAAGAAGAAGAACCCGCAGTACCGCATCGTGGTCGCCGACTCGCGCACCGCCCGCGGTGGTCGCTCGATTGAGGAGATCGGCATCTACCAGCCACGCCGCGAGCCCAGCCTGATCCAGGTGGACTCCGATCGGGCGCAGTACTGGCTCGGCGTCGGCGCGCAGCCGACCGAGCCCGTCATGGTCATCCTCAAGATCACCGGGGACTGGCAGAAGTTCAAGGGCCTCCCCGGCGCTGAGGGCACCCTGCGGGTCGCCGAGCCGAAGGCCGACAAGCAGATGGCCTTCGAGGCGGCCGTGAAGTCCGCCGAAGAGTCCGGCAAGGCCCCGAAGGCGAAGGCACTCAAGCCCGAGGTTGCCCCGGTCGTCGAGGAGGCCCCGAAGGCTGAAGAGGCCCCCGTCGTTGAGGTCGTGGTCGAGGAGGCGCCGGAGGCTCCCGCCGCTGAGGCTGCCGAGGCCGCCGCCGACGCCGTCGAGGAGACCCCCTCGGCATGAGCACGGTCATCGAGGATTCGCTGGAGCATCTGGTGTCGGGCATCGTCGAGCACCCCGAGGACGTCAGCGTCCGGGTCCGCAGTGGGCGCCGGGGTCCGCGCGAGCAGGGCGGGAACACCTTCCAGGTGCGCGTCCATCCCGACGACATCGGTCGCGTGATCGGCCGCGCTGGTCGCACCGCCACGGCGATCCGCACGGTGGTCAGCGCGATCTCCGGTGGACGTCCCGTGCGCGTGGACTTCCTGGACGCCGACGAGCGCTGATGCGCGACCGGGTGCCTCCCCGCCCGCCTGCCAGGGTGGTGGTCGGCCGCATCGGCCGGGCCCAGGGCATTCGCGGTGAGGTGACCGTCGAGGTTCGCACAGACGCCCCCGAGGAGAGGTTCTCCCCGGGGGCTGTCCTGTTGCTGTCCGGACGCGCCGGGCTGCCGGCGACCATCACGGTCGAGGGCTACCGATGGCAGAACGCCCGGCTGATCCTCGCGGTCGAGGGCATCGCTGACCGCACCGCAGCCGAGACCCTGCGCGGGGCGATCCTCGAGACCGACGTCGACCTGACCGAGGCCGACGAGGACGAGTTCCACGACCTCGCCCTGGTGGGATTGTCCGTGCGGCAGTCCGACGGCACCGAGCTGGGCAGCATCTCCGAGGTCCTGCACCTGCCCGGACAGGACGTCCTGGCCGTGGCCCGGACCGATGGCGCCGAGCTACTCGTCCCGTTCGTGCACCAGATCGTGCCCGAGGTGGACATCGCCGGCGGGTTCGTGGTGGTCGAGCTGCCCGACGGGCTCGCGGAGCTGGCCTGATGCGCATCGACGTCATCAGCATCTTCGGCGAGTACTTCGCGCCCCTGCACCTGTCGCTGGTCGGCCGTGCCATCGCCGACGGTCTGATCGACCTGGACGTCCACGACCTCCGGGCCTTCACGCACGACCGGCACCGGACCGTGGACGACTCCCCGTACGGAGGGGGCCCGGGTATGGTCATGAAGCCCGAGCCCTGGGGCGAGGCGCTGCGAACCGTCCTGGCCGCCGGAGATCCCGCGCACCCGGTGCGTCTCATCGTGCCGACGCCCAGCGGACGGCCCTTCACCCAGGCCATGGCCGCGCAGTGGTCGACTGATCCACGCCTGGTGTTCGCCTGCGGTCGTTACGAGGGGATCGACGCTCGCGTGGTGTCGTGGGCCCGGCGCCTGACGGCGGCCGGGCAGCCCGTGATCGTCGACGAGGTGTCGATCGGCGACTACGTCCTCGCTGGTGCCGAGGCGGCCGTGCTGGTGATGGTCGAGGCGGTCGGCCGGCTGATCCCCGGTGTGCTGGGCAACGAGGCAAGCCACGCCGACGACTCGTTCGCCACCGGCGGCATGGAGGACCTGCTCGAGGGGCCGATCTACACCCGCCCCCCCGTGTGGGAGGGCATGGCCGTCCCCGAGGTGCTGACCTCCGGCGACCACGCGGCGGTGGCGCGATGGCGCCACCAGCAGGCTCTGCAGCGCACGAGCGAGATGCGCCCGGACCTGCTCAGTTGAATCGCGCGCATTTCGCGCATTTCCGGGCCGGGCCCGGGGTGTGGCAGACTTGTGGGGCTGATCGTCTCGCGTCGCCGCCACAGGGGGGGCGCGTTCCATGCGTCGGCATCCATTCGACCCACATCTGCGGGCGACCTGTGGCTCCCGCCAGGAAGCGATCATGAACAAGCTGGATATGGTCGACGCGGCCTCGCTGCGTTCCGACATCCCCGATTTCCGTCCCGGCGACACCGTGAAGGTCCACGTGAAGGTCGTCGAGGGCACCCGCTCGCGCATCCAGGTCTTCCAGGGTGTCGTCATCCGTCGTCACGGCGGTGGCCTGGGCGAGACCTTCACGGTCCGCAAGGTCAGCTTCGGCACCGGTGTGGAGCGCACGTTCCCCGTGCACACCCCGGTCGTCGAGAGGATCGAGGTCGTGACCCGAGGCGACGTCCGCCGCGCCAAGCTGTACTACCTGCGCGAGCTGCGCGGCAAGAAGGCCAAGATCCGCGAGAAGCGCGACAACGTCTGAGTTGCGCCACGCGACAGATGACGAGGGCCCCCGCCGGGTGATCCGGGCGGGGGTTCTCGCTGTTGTCGCAGGGGCGCTGGCCGTACTGCTCGTGCATGTCTTCGTCGCTGAGGTACGCGCCATCGACTCCGACTCGATGACCCCGGCGCTCGACCCTGGCGAGCGGGTCCTTGTCGCCAAGGCGGGTCTGCCCCGATGGGACCTGCAGCCAGGAACCTTGGTCGTGTTCGACGGTGCCGACCTGTGGGCGCGACCGGACGACCCGGCCGGCACCGTGTTCGTCAAGCGGGTGGTCGGCGTCGGCGGTGACCGGATCTCCTGCTGCACGCCCGAGGGCCAGCTGACCCGGAACGGGGAGCCCCTGACCGAGCCGTACCTACAGGGTGCGCGCAGCGATCAACAGGCGTTCGACGTCATCGTGGCGCCGAACCACTACTGGCTGATGGGCGACAATCGCGTGGTCTCGGCCGACTCGCGGGCGCATCTGGGCGACCCGGGCGGGGGGAACGTCCCGGCATCACGCATCATTGGCACTGTCGAGGCGGTCGTGTGGCCCCCGGGATCGATGCGTCGTGTGGAGGGGTCCGATGAGTGAGCCGAGGGATCCCGCCGGACCCGTCGACCCGAGTGACTCGGTCGACCGGGACTCGGCGCAGGCCATCCCGGCTGGCAGCCCGGGAGCCGACTGGCCCCAGCGCGCCGAACCCGACGCCCACTCGACCGGGTCAGGATTCCTGCGAGGCCTGCGCGAGATCGCGATCGTCGTGGTGACGGCGCTGGTCATCTCCGCAGTGGTGCGCACCTTCCTGCTCCAGGCCTTCTGGGTCCCCAGCGGATCGATGGAGGAGACGCTGATGCGCGGTGACCGGATCCTGGTCTGGAAGCCGGGGGTCGATCCTGGCCACGGCGATGTGGTCGTGTTCAAGGACCCGGCCGACTGGCTGGCTGACCCGGTCCCGGTGGGTGGCATCCGAGGGGTGCTGGGCGAGGTGGCAGCGTTCGTGGGGATCCTGCCGTCGACCACTGGCGATGACCTTGTCAAGCGCGTGATCGGAGTGGGTGGGGACACCATCGAGTGCTGTTCACCCGGTGGACAGATCATCCGCAACGGCGAGCCCCTGGACGAGCCCTACATCTACCCCGGGGACCCGACCGACCAGGTCATCTTCCGGGTCGAGGTCCCTGAGGGCCGGTTGTTCGTGATGGGGGACCACCGCGGCGACTCGGCGGACTCCCGCTACCACCTCGAGCAGGACGACGGCACCGTCCCTGTTGGCAACGTGGTGGGCACAGCCGAGGTCATCATGTGGCCGATCTCCCGCTGGGCGACGCTGCCGACGTACGCCGATCAGCAGAGCGCGATGCCGGCCGGTGCGCCCGCACCGGTGGTCCCATGAGGCAGGCGCCGACCTTGCGGGTGGAGCGTGCGATGCTCCGCGCGGGGGCCTCGACCCTCGCGTGCGTCGATGAGGTCGGCCGCGGCGCCCTGGCGGGCCCGGTGAGCGTGGGAGTGGTCGTCCTCGACCTCGGGGTCGGCTCAGCACCCACGGGCCTTCGCGACTCCAAGCTGCTGACCCCTCGGGCCCGCCGGGAGCTCCTTCCACGACTGCGGCGGTGGCCGATCGCGTCGGCGGTGGGCCACGCGGACCCCTTCGAGGTCGACGCCGTGGGGATCATCTGCGCGTTGCGGATCGCAGCCGCGCGCGCCTTCGCCGCGCTCGGGATGACCCCGGACCAGGCGCTGCTGGACGGCAACCACAACTGGCTCAGCGTCCCCGAGGAGCCCGACGCGCTGTTCCCGGACCCGCGCCGGGCGGTGGGTGACAACCTGGCCGACATGTCGGTGGTGCCCCCCACGGTGGCGACCCGGGTCCGTGCCGACCTGACGTGCGCGGGGGTGGCCGCGGCCAGCGTCCTGGCCAAGTGCGAGCGGGACGCGATCATGGTCGAGCTCGCCCAGCAGCATCCGGAGTACGGGTGGGCCCTGAACAAGGGCTACAGCGCCCCCGACCACATCGACGCGCTGCGCCGGCTGGGGCCCACGCCCCTGCACCGTCGCTCGTGGAACCTTCCCGGCATCGAGGACTCCCCCTTGGCCGGGGCGTTGTCCACAACTTCGCGCTGACCCCCTTCCGCATCGTGGTGGTACCCCGCAGGGTTGGCCCCGGGGGTGGACGTCAATGGGGGATCGGCAGGAGCTCGGTCGGGCCGGCGAGGACGCAGCTGCTGAGTACCTGACGCAGCGGGGGATGCACCTGGTCTCCCGGAACTGGCGTTGCCGGTCCGGGGAGATCGACATCATCGCCCGCGATGGTGCAGTCCTGGTGTTCTGCGAGGTCAAGACCCGTCGCGGGACGGCCTTCGGGGTCCCACTGGAGGCCATCACGGCGGCGAAGCTGGCCCGGATTCGCCGGCTTGCGGTGCTGTGGCTCGAGGAGGTCGGCGGGCACCGCGGACCGATCCGCATCGATGCGGTCGGGGTGTTGCGTCACCGCGATGGGCGCTTCGAGATCGAGCACCTGCGTGGGGTGTCCTGATGTCACTCGCGCGCGCTCACGGCGTCGTGATCTCCGGGGTGGACGCCCATCTCGTGGAGGTGGAGGCCCATCTGTCCTCCGGACTGCCCGGAATGTCGATCGTGGGGCTGGCCGACACCGCCGTCGGTGAGGCCCGCGACCGGGTCCGCGCTGCCGTGCTCAACAGCGGCGCCCGGTGGCCCCAGGTGCGCATCACTGTCGGGCTCTCCCCGGCCTCGCTGCACAAGCGCGGCTCCGGGCTCGACCTGGCCATCGCCTCGGCGATCCTGGCCGCCGACGGCCAGATCCCCGCCGAGCCCCTCGAGGACGCGATCCTCTTTGCCGAGCTGGGACTCGATGGGCGTGCCCGCCCCGTGCGGGGTGCGGTCCTTGCCGCGGTTGCCGGGGTTCGCTCCGGTCGGAGCCGGATCGTGGTGGCGCAGCGCAACGCCACCGAGGCCGGTGTGGTCCCGGGGATCGAGGCCATTGGGGTCGCGTCCCTTCGGCACTGGGGGCAGTTGGTGACCGGCACCACGGTGGACGAGTCCCAGGCGCAGGAGTCATCGGCCGAACGCGAGGTGTCGGTGGTCGGCCCGGCCCCTCCCGAGCCCGATCTCGCCGACGTCCTGGGTCAGCCCGAAGCCGTGGCGGCCCTGGAGGTCGCAGCTGTCGGGGGGCACCACCTGGCCATGGTGGGGCGCCCCGGGGTCGGCAAGACCCTGCTCGCCGAACGACTGCCGACGATCCTGCCCGACCTGGCCGACGACGACGCACTGACCGTCACGGCGATCCGCTCAGTCGTCGCAGACGTCCAGGGACTCGTCCGACGCCCGCCCTTCCAGTCCCCGCACCACACCGCGACGGTCGCGGCCCTGGTGGGCGGCGGTCGCGGCGGCCAGCCGACACCGGGCGCCGTGACCCTCGCCCACGCCGGAGTGCTGTTCCTCGATGAGGCTGCGGAGTTCGGTTCCGCGTGCCTGGAGTCGTTGCGCCAGCCGCTGGAGTCCGGTGTCGTCTGCATCGCGCGGGCCGGGTTCACCGCGCGGATGCCCGCACGCTTCCAGTTGGTCCTGGCGGCCAACCCATGCCCATGCGGCCTGGGCGACGGGGCCGGTCAGGAGTGCACCTGCAGGTCGGTGGACCGCCGGCGCTACCGCGCGAAGCTGTCGGGTCCCCTGATGGACCGCGTGGACATCCGCGTGGTGCTCGGGCCTCCTGCGCGCGGTTCCTGGTCCTCGGAGGCAGGCGGCCAGGACTCGGCCTCCGTGCGTGACCGGGTCACCCTGGCGCGGCAGCGGGCGTTCCACCGATGTGTGCTGCTCGGTCTCGCCCCAGTCCACAACGGTGCCCAGCCGTCCTCGGTGCTCCGGGGCCCCCTGGCACCGGATCCCGCCGCGGCAGACGTCCTTGGGGCCGCCATCACCTCCGGCCGGTTGAGCGCCCGTGGCGCCGACCGTGCCATCCGGGTCGCCTGGAGCCTGGCTGACCTGTCGGGAGCCGACCGGCCCTCCTTGGAGCACATCGGGCGGGCCCTGACCCTGAGGGGCGACACATGAGACCCAATGCCGGGCCACGATGACCAGTTCCGAGCGGCAGCGCGCCATCGCGCTGGCATGCCTGGTGGAGCCTGGGACACCGGGGATATCCGAGCTGATCGCCGAGCATGGGGCCGAGGAAGCGCTTGTGCGGGTGCGGACCCAGCGACGGGCAACGCGGGTCATCGGACGGATCGACGCCGACGACGTTCCCGCGATGCTGGCCGAGATGACCCGATGTGGGGTGCGGGTCGTACTGCCTGGGGAGCATGAGTTCCCCAGCCAGCTCCTCGACCTGCCCGAGCCCCCGTTGGCACTGTGGATCCGGGGCCCGCTTGACCTGCGAGCGGCCGCGCTGCGCTCCGTCGCCGTGGTGGGGGCCCGTGCCTGTACGGCCTACGGCGAGCGCGCCACGGCCGCGGTTGCCGGGGGACTGGCCCAGGACGGGTGGGCGGTGGTCTCGGGCGGGGCGTTCGGGATCGACGCTGCCGCGCATCGGGCGGCCCTGGCAGTCGGTGGGCCGACGGTTGCCGTCCTCGCGTGCGGCGTCGACATCGCCTATCCCCGGGCCCACGACGCACTGCTCGCCCGGATCGCCGACGCGGGGCTGGTCGTCTCCGAGCTGCCCCCGGGCAGCCAGCCGCTCAAGCACCGGTTCCTCGCCCGCAACCGGGTGATCGCGGCGCTGAGTCGGGGCACGGTCGTGGTGGAGGCGGCTCGGCGCAGTGGAGCGGTGTCAACAGCCTCGCGAGCGCTGGAGCTCGGGCGGGTTGTCATGGCCGTGCCCGGGCCGGTCACGTCGATGGCCAGCTCCGGGATCGAACCGCCTGCTCCACGAGCAGGTGGCCAGGACTGTCAGTGACAGCGCCGAGGTGCGTCTCGCTGCTCACGGCGTCAGGTGTGTCGCAGGAGCCGGGCACTCGCGTGGGCCCGGGTGTGGGCCAGGGGCAGGCTCAGAGTCAGGGCCAGGGCACTGGCTCCCAGGAGGCGCGTCTGGCCGGCCTGCCCGAGGAGGCGCGCGCAGTCCTGGAGGCGCTTCCCGTCCGAGGGAGCAGGAGCGTCGAGTCCACAGCCGAGCGTGCACGTGTCAGCCCAGCTGCATGCCTGGCTCACCTGGGGTTGCTGGAGATCGTGGGACTCGCCCGACGCGCCGGGTCCGGATGGTGCCGATGTGCCTGAGTGGTGGGGCAGCATGGGTCCGTGACCCTGCCGATCGCGTTGGAGGAGGCGTTGGCTGGCTTCGCCACGCACCTGCGCGACGAGCGCGGGCGCGGCCCCAACACGGTGCGCGCCTACCTCGGGGATGTCGCGGACCTCCTGGGATTCGCAGCGGAACAGGGCGTGGGGCAGCTGCCCGACCTGGACCTTGCTGTCCTGCGCGCCTGGCTTGCCGACATGGACCGACGGGGGGCTGCGCGGTCGACGATCTCCCGACATGTGGCGGCCGCGCGGAGCTTCACCGGGTGGGCGATGCGCCAGGGCCTGGTCGAGGTGGATCCCGCTGCCCGGCTGAGTGCACCCACGGCCAGACGTGGGATCCCCGAGGTCCTGCGAGCCGGCCAGGTCGAGGAGCTGATGGCTGTCGCGGCCCTGCGCGCCGATGACTCCGGGCCGGTGCATCAGCGTGATGTCGCGATGCTCGAGCTGCTCTACGCGACCGGGATGCGCGTCTCCGAGCTGGTCGGGATGCAGTGCACCGACCTCGACTGGTCGCGCCAGACCGCCCGGGTCCTGGGCAAGGGTGCCCGTGAACGCGTCGTGCCGTTCGGCAATCCGGCGGCGCGAGCGCTGCACACATGGATCAACGAGGGTCGTGTGCGCCTGTGGGGGCCCGCCGGTGGCGACGCCCTGTTCCTGGGGGCCCGGGGGGCTCGCGTGGACGCACGGGTGGTCCGCCGGGCCGTCCACGGACTGCTCGCGTATGTGCCTGATGCCCCTGATGTGGGTCCTCACGGGCTGCGGCACTCGATGGCGACACATCTTGTCGAGGGCGGCGCGGACCTGCGTTCCGTCCAGGAGGTGCTCGGCCACGCTAGTCTCGGCACGACCCAGATCTACACCCACGTCTCGATCGAGCGCCTCAGGAGCAGCTATGACCGGGCCCACCCCCGCGCCTGACAGCACGCTGCGCCTGGCGCAGGTCGAGGTCGTCCAGGACGAGCTGATCGATCCCGACGACGCCGTTCGTGACCTCGATGATCCCGGGGCGGCGCTGGGCCGCCTGTGGCGGGAGTACAAGCTGACCGCGGATCCCGGCATCCGGGAGCAGCTGATCCTGCAGTACGCCCCCCTGGTGCGCTATGTGGCGGGCCGCGTCGGGGTGGGTCTTCCCGCCAGCGTCGAGCAGGGCGACCTCGTCTCCTACGGCGTGTTCGGCCTCATCGATGCCATCGAGAAGTACGACCCCGAGCGGGCGATCAAGTTCGAGACCTATGCCATCAACCGCATCCGCGGCGCGATCATCGACGAGTTGCGCTCCTTCGACTGGATCCCGCGCTCGGTGCGCACCAAGGCCCGTGACATCGAGCGCGCGATCGCCGTCCTGGAGGCCCGCCTGCAGCGAACCCCCACAGAGGGCGAGATCGCCGACGAGCTCGGCCTGGACATCCCTGAGCTGCGCAAGGTGTTCGACCAGGTCTCGTTCGTGCATGTCGCGGCCCTCGACGAGATGCTCGGGTCGCCCGACCACGGCGACGGCTCGACGCTCGGGGAACGACTTGAGGACGAGCGTACGACCGCGCCGGGTGATGCCCTCGACGACGAGGAGACCCGCCAGGTGCTCGCACGGGTGATCCACACCCTCGCTGAGCGCGAGCAGATCGTGGTCACCCTCTACTACTACGAGGGCCTCACCCTCGCGGAGATCGGACTCGTCCTGGGCGTGACGGAGAGCCGGATCTGCCAGCTGCACTCCAAGGCGATGATGGGCATGCGCACCCGGATCGGGTCCTTCGACGACGACTGAGCGCTGATGGCCCTCACCAGGGCCGCAGACGCGCTGAGGTGCGGCCGAGCAGCAGCATCGGGTCCAGGTACTCCCGGCCCCGTCGGAGCCCGAGGTGCAGGCAGCGCCCGGATCCGCAGTGCCCGGTCCCCGTCCCGACGGTCCCGATCGACTCGCCGGCATGGACCCGCTCGCCGACCACCACCAGGGCCTCGACCGGCTCGTAGGTCGTGCGCAGGTCACCGTGGTCGATGGTGATCACACCGCGCCCGGCAAGGTTCCCGACGAAGGCCACCCGACCGTCCCCCGCCGCGTGCACCCGGTCACCCTGCGCGGTCCGCAGGTCGACACCGCGGTGCCCGGGGAGCCAGCGCTGCGCCGGGGGGTCGAACTGGCGGACCACCACCACGGGCGTGATCGGTGGGCGCCAGCGGACGCTGGCGTGCCCACTGCTGACGTGGGGCAGCCCCACAAGCAGCGCGGCGACGGCGATCGTCACGTGGTTCCGGCGTATGGCCATGGGCCCACCCTGCGCCAACGTGGGCCTGCTGGACAGGGTCATCCGGCGATCTGTGGATGACGACGCGGCAGCGGGATTTCCACCCCGCCGAGTGTTCGTCGTAGACTGGGCGCACGGGTCCTCCGGGATCCGAATTCGCATGCCCCAGCACCTGCGGCTGGTCGGAACGGTCTGCCTCGGCAGCCCGACCATCCAGGGGCATCAGGACGACCGCCGACCGGTGGTCGTGACAACCGACAGCGCGGCGCCGCTGCGCACGAAAGAGGACCACCCATGGCCGTCGTCACGATGCGCCAGATGCTGGAGAGCGGTGTCCACTTCGGGCACCAGACCCGGCGCTGGAACCCCAAGATGAAGCGCTTCATCCTCACTGAGCGCAATGGCATCTACATCATCGACCTCACCCAGTCGCTGACCTCCATCGACCGCGCCTACTCCTACATCAAGGAGACTGTGTCGCGCGGCGGGACGGTCATGTTCATCGGGACCAAGAAGCAGGCTCAGGAGGCCGTCGCCGAGCAGGCGACGCGCGTGGGCATGCCCTACGTCAACGAGCGCTGGCTGGGTGGGATGCTCACCAACTTCCAGACCGTGTACAAGCGGCTCCAGCGCCTCAAGGAGCTCGAGCAGATCGACTTCGACGACGTCGCCGGTTCGGGCATGACCAAGAAGGAGCTTCTCGTCCTGCGCCGTGAGAAGGACAAGCTCGTGCGCACGCTGGGCGGCATCCGCGAGATGAGCAAGACCCCTTCGGCGGTCTGGATCGTGGACACCAACAAGGAGCACATCGCAGTCGGCGAGGCGCGCAAGCTGGGTATCCCCGTCATCGCGATCCTGGACTCCAACTGCGATCCCGACGTCGTGGACTTCCCGATCCCCGGCAACGACGACGCCATCCGCGCCGTGGGACTGCTGACCCGTGTGATCGCCGACGCCGTGGCGGAGGGCCTTGTGGCCCGTGCCGGCGGTGGGACCACCGAGGCTGTGGAGCCGCTGGCCGAGTGGGAGGCCGAACTGCTGGCCGCCCACCAGGCCGAGGCCGTCGCTGAGGTCGTCGCGGTGGAGACGGTGGCTGAGGCCGTCGTCGCTGAGGTCGTCGCTGAGGAGGCTGTGGCTGAGGCCGTCGTCGCTGAGGCTGTCGCTGAGGAGGCGGTGGCTGAGGCGGTCGTGGCCGAGGTCGTCGCTGAGGAGGCGGTGGCTGAGGCGGTCGTGGCCGAGGCTGTCGCTGAGGAGGCAGTGGCCGAGGCTGAGGCCGGGGAGCTTCCTGCCGAGGATGCAGAGCTCGCTGTGGAGGTCGCCATCGTCGACGAGATCATCGCCGAGGAGGCCGTCGCGGAGGCTGCGGTCGCCGAAGCTGTGGCCGAGGAAGCCGTCGTCGAGGCTGCGGTCGCCGAGGCTGTCGCCGAGGAGGCGGTTGTCGACGCAGTCATCGCTGACGCCGTCGCCGAGGAGGCAGTTGCTGAGGCGGTGGTCGTCGAGGCCGTCGCGGTCGAGGTCGAGGCTGACGCAGCTGCCGCAGTCGAGGCCGTCGCCGAGAAGGCCGCTGAGTAGTCACCAACCCCCGTTCAGCGCGGCCGCTGGTCCCACCGCTGCCGCTGACACCGGACCCGCCCGTGCGGAGGCGCACGGGCGGGACGGTGCTCGCCCCCAATCCGGGGCCACCGCGCCCCACCTGAGAAAGGACAGCCCCATGGCTGCGATCACCGCCGCGGACGTCAAGAAGCTCCGCGACCTCACCTCCGCCGGGATGATGGAGTGCAAGAAGGCCCTCACTGAGGCCGACGGCGACTTCGACGCCGCCGTGGAGATCCTGCGCATCTCCGGTGCGGCCAAGGCCGCCAAGCGTGGCGCCGAGCGCACCACCAAGAACGGCCTGGTCGCCGTGAGCGGTGGCTCGCTGGTCGAGCTGCTCTGCGAGACCGACTTCGTGGCCAAGAACGCTGACTTCCAAGCCTTCGCCGACGAGGTCGTCTTGCTGGCTGACGAGATCGGTGCTGAGGATCGCGAGGCCCTCGGGGGTGCCGAGATGGCCAACGGCAAGACCGTGGCCGAGGCGATCCAGGAGATGTCCGGTGTCATCGGCGAGAAGCTGGAGCTCGGGCGGGTCGCCCTGCTCGAGGGTTCCATCGCCACCTACATGCACAAGCGTTCGGCCGACCTCCCTCCCCAGGTGGGCGTTCTGGTCGGCTACGAGGGCAATGAGGACACGGCTCGCGCCGTCGGGATGCAGATCGCCGCGATGCGTCCGGAGTACCTCACCCGTGAGGAGGTCCCCGCCGATGTCGTGGCCAACGAGCGGCACATCGCCGAGGCCACAGCCCGCGAGGAGGGCAAGCCGGAGGCTGCCCTGCCCAAGATCATCGAGGGTCGGGTCAATGGGTTCTTCAAGGACCGGGTCCTGCTCGAGCAGTCCTCGGTCCAGGACAGCAAGAAGAACGTGAAGGCCTTCGCCGCCGAGAACGGGACGGTCATCACCGGCTTCGCCCGGATCGAGATCGGCGGCTGACGCAGGAGTCGGCGAACCATCGACGCCCCCGGGATGGATCACCTCCCGGGGGCGTCGTGCATCTGCGATAGGGCAGAATCAGCCCCGTGATCGTGGACCAGCCCACCCTTGAAGGCACGTTCGAGCGTTGGGCTGAGGCCCCTGAGCAGGGATGGGACCGGGTGCTGCTGAAGCTCTCCGGGGAGGCCTTCGCCGGCGGTGGCGCACTCGGTGTCGATCCGGATGTCGTGCAGAGCATCGCCCGCCAGATCGCCGACGTGGTCCGCGGCGGGACCGAGGTGGCCGTCGTGATCGGCGGCGGCAACTACTTCCGGGGCGCCCAGCTGCACGAGCGCGGGATGGATCGCTCGCGCGCTGACTACATGGGCATGCTCGGGACGGTCATGAACTGCCTGGCCCTCCAGGACTTCCTGGAGAAGCAGGGCATCGACACCCGCGTGCAGACCGCGATCCCGATGAGCCAGGTCGCCGAGGCCTACATCCCTCGACGGGCGATCCGGCACCTGGAGAAGGGCCGCGTGGTGATCTTCGGCGCGGGCTTGGGGGTGCCGTTCTTCTCCACCGACACCTGCGCGGCCCAGCGCGCGTTGGAGGTGGGTGCGCAGGTGGTGCTCATGGCCAAGGGCGTCGACGGGGTCTACGACGACGACCCGCGAACGAACCCGGACGCGGTGAGGTTCGATCACCTCGACTACTCCGAGGTTCTGGCCCGTGGCCTGAAGGTCGCCGACGCCACGGCCATCTCCCTGTGCGCCGACAACAAGCTGCCCATCATCGTCTTCAACCTGCTCGCCGTGGGCAACATCGCCCGGGCCGTCAAGGGTGAGAGGATCGGCACACTGATCGCGCCGGAGGACTGACCGGCACACCGACCGGCCCCGCACACCATTGACGCGCACCACCACAAGGAGACTCGATGATCGACGAGGAGCTGTTCGAGGCCGAGGAGAAGATGGACAAGGCCGTTGCCGTGGCCAAGGAGGACTTCGCCACCATCCGCACGGGTCGGGCGACTCCCCAGATGTTCAGCAAGGTCCTGGTCGACTACTACGGCGCCCCGACGCCCATCCAGCAGCTGGCCTCGTTCCAGACCCCTGAGGCCCGGATGATTGTCATCTCGCCGTTCGACAAGAGCTCGATGCAGAACATCGAGCGGGCCATCCGCGACTCCGACCTGGGCGTGAACCCGGTCGATGACGGCAACGTGATCCGCGTCGTGCTTCCCATCCTCACCGAGGAGCGGCGCAAGGAGTACATCAAGCTTGCGCGTCACAAGGCTGAGGATTCGCGAGTCTCGATCCGCAACATCCGGCGGCACACGAAGGACCACCTGGAGAAGATGATCAAGGATGGCGACGCCGGTGAGGACGACGTCCGTCGCGCGGAGAAGTCGCTGGAGGACCTCACCGCCAAGCACATCTCCTTGGTCGAGGACCTGCTCAAGCACAAAGAAGCCGAACTGCTCGAGATCTGAGAGGGTGCGCGGATGAGCGGATCGACGGGCGCGCCAGAGTCGACGGAGGAACCCAAGAAGTCACGCGCCGGGCGCAACCTGCCGGCGGCGATCGCCGTGGGCGTGATCATGGTCGGGATCGCGATGCTCTCGCTGTACTGGCATCTCTGGTTGTTCGTGGGTGTGATCGTTGCGGCCATCGTGATCGGGACCGACGAGCTGGCCTCGGCCGTGCGGTCCAAGGGGATCCAGCTCACCAAGACCCCGCTGCTCGCCGCAGCCGTCATCCTCCCGGTCCTGGGCTACTTCGCCGGCTCCGCGCAGGTGCTCATGGCCTACGGGCTGCTGTTCCTGTTCACCGTCGTATGGCGACTGTTCCGCCACGGCGTCGATGACTTCGTTCGGGACTCGACCGCCAGCGGTTTCGTGCTGGCCTACGCACCCCTGATGGGGGGGTTCGCGGCCCTCATCGCCGCGTCACCCGACGGCGCCGACCGGGTGCTCACCTTCATCGCCCTGTCCATCGGCAGCGACATCGGTGGGTATGCCTCCGGAGTGCTCTTCGGCAAGCACCCCATGGCCCCCGGGATCAGCCCGAAGAAGTCATGGGAGGGCTTCGCCGGATCGGTCACCCTGCAGGTCATCCTGGGCTCGGTGATGTTCGCGATGCTGCTCGATTCCGACTGGTGGAAAGGGGCGATCGTCGGCGCGATCATGACGGTCACCGCGACGCTCGGCGACTTCATCGAGTCGGCGATGAAGCGCGACCTGGGCATCAAGGACATGTCCAACCTGCTCCCCGGGCACGGTGGGCTGATGGATCGCCTCGACAGCCTGATCCCCAACACCGTCGTGGCCTACACGCTGTTCGCGATCTTCCTCGGCGGGGTCAGCTGACGTGAGTCAGCCCCCTGGCTTGTTGGTCCTCGAGGCGCCCCGACGCGGCAAGCCCCCGCAGCACCTGTCGGACATGACACTGGCCGAGCGCCGTGAGGTGGTCGTCGCCGCAGGGCTGCCGAGGTTCCGCGCCGACCAGGTCAGCAACCACTGGTTCGCCCGACTCGTGGACGACCCCGCGCAGTGGACCGACATCCCTGCGGCACTGCGTGAGCCGCTGGCCCGCAGCCTCTGCCCGCCGTTGCTGACCAACGTGCGCGACATCACCTGCGACGGCGGACTGACGGTGAAGTCCGTGTGGCGGCTGCACGACGGAGCCATGGTGGAGTCGGTCCTGATGCGCTACCCGGCGACCCGCAACAGCCGGGAGCGCGTCACGGTGTGTGTCTCGTCGCAGGCCGGGTGCGGGATGAACTGCCCGTTCTGCGCCACCGGGCAGGCTGGGCTGACCCGCAACATGTCGACCGCCGAGGTCGTCGAGCAGGTGCTCGCCGGTTCGCGGGCGCTGTCGCGCGGGGAGGTGGCCGGCGGGACCGGTCGGGTGTCCAATGTGGTCTTCATGGGCATGGGGGAGCCGCTGGCAAACTACAACGTCGTCGTCGCAGCGGTGCGCCGGATGATCACCCCGGCTCCCGATGGGCTGGGGATGAGCGCCCGCGGGATCACCGTCTCGACGGTGGGCCTCGTCCCGGCGATGCGCAAGCTGGCCGGCGAGGGGTTGCCCGTGACCCTGGCGCTGAGCCTGCACGCCCCGGACGACGAGTTGCGCGACACCCTGGTGCCGGTCAACACGAAGTGGAAGGTCGCTGAGGCGATCGACGCGGCGTTCGAGTACACCCAGGCCACCGGCCGGCGGGCGTCCATCGAGTACGCGCTGATCCGCGACATCAACGACCAGGCCTGGCGCGCCGACCTGCTCGGCAAGCTGCTCAACGCCCGGGGCCGGGGCTGGGTGCACGTCAACCCGATCCCGCTGAACCCGACGCCCGGCTCGAAGTGGACGGCCTCGGATCCTGCGGTCGAGCGTGCGTTCGTCGCAGCATTGGAGGCGCGCGGGGTCCCGACGACCATCCGCGACACCCGCGGCAGCGAGATCGACGGGGCCTGCGGCCAGCTGGCTGCGACCGTCCGCGACTGAGCGACGTCCGCCAGATTCCGGGGGCTGGCCCGGCTGATGGCCATTGGTCGACGTTCGGCTCGCGTCGTCGCTGATCGATGCGTCATGAAGGCCCTGCACCGGGCAGACTGACCCGATACCCACGTCCCCAGGAGGTTCCCATGGCCACGTACGCGCAGGCCCACGCCCAGAGCATTGCGGACCCGGACGCATTCTGGGGTGCGGCAGCGGGGGCGATCGCCTGGACCACCCCGCCGACCGTCGTGCGCGACGACGGGGCCGCGCCGATCTACCGCTGGTACCCCGACGCCCGGCTGAACACCTGCTTCAACGCCCTGGACCGCCATGTCGAGTCCGGCCGTGGCGATCAGCCCGCGCTGATCCACGTCAGCCCGGTCACTGGGACCCAGCGCACCTTCACCTACGCCGAGCTCCTCGACGAGGTCGCGCGCTTCGCCGGGGCGCTGTCGGGACTCGGCGTGGTTGCCGGGGACCGGGTGGTGCTGTCCATGCCGATGATCCCCGAGGCCGTCATCGGCATGCTGGCGTGCGCCCGGCTCGGTGCCGTGCACTCCGTGGTGTTCGGCGGGTTCGCCGCCGATGAGCTGGCGGTGCGCATCGATGACGCCCGCCCGAAGGTGATCCTGTCGGCGTCGTGCGGTATCGAGACCCACCGCGTCGTGGGCTACAAGCCACTCCTGGATGAGGCGCTGGCCCTGGCCACGCACCAGCCGACGGCGTGCGTGATCCTGCAGCGACCACAGCTGGTCGCCCACATGGGCCCCCGCGACCACGACTGGGCGCAGGTGGCTGCCGGCGCCAAGCCCGTGGGCTGCACGGACGTCGCGGCGACTGATCCGCTCTACATCCTCTACACCTCCGGTACGACCGGCCGGCCGAAGGGCATCGTTCGCGACAACGGGGGTCATGCCGTGGCGTTGGCGTGGTCGATGGCCAACGTCTTCGACATCGGCCCCGGCGATGTCTGGTGGGCGGCCTCCGACGTGGGCTGGGTCGTCGGGCACTCCTACATCGTCTACGCGCCCCTGATCGTGGGTGCGACCACCGTCCTGTACGAGGGGAAGCCGGTCGGGACGCCGGACGCCGCCGCGTTCTGGCGGGTCATCGCCGAGCACCAGGTGAAGGCCCTGTTCACCGCGCCGACAGCGATCCGCGCCATCCGGCGCGAGGACCCCGACGGTGCCTTGATCGGTGACCACGACATCTCCAGCCTGCAGACCCTGTTCCTCGCGGGGGAGCGGCTGGACCCCGACACCTATCACTGGGCGACCAGGGTCCTTGGGGTCCCGGTCGTCGACAACTGGTGGCAGACCGAGACCGGGTGGCCGATCGCTGCCAATCCACGCGGGCTGGAGCCGCTACCGCTGAAGGAGGGCTCGCCATCGGTCGCCGTCCCGGGCTACGACGTCCGCGTCCTCGATGGTGAGGGCAATGAGGTCGCGCCGGGAACCGAGGGCAACATCGTCATCGGGCTGCCGCTGCCCCCGGGAACCCTGCCGACCCTGTGGGGTGACGACGAGCGCTACGTGTCGTCGTACCTGAGCGCCTTCCCCGGCTACTACACGACTGGCGATGGCGGGTACCTCGATGCCGATGGGTACCTCTATGTCCTGGGGCGTACCGACGACGTCATCAACGTCGCCGGGCATCGACTGTCCACCGGGGTGATGGAGGCTGTGGTCGCCGCGCACCCGGCGGTGGCCGAGTGTGCGGTCATCGGCGTCGCCGACGACCTGAAGGGTCAGTCACCGCGCGCGTTCGTGGTGCTCAAGGGCGGGGTCGAGATCGACCCCGACGAGCTCACCCGGCAGATCGTCGCCAGCGTGCGGGAGCATGTCGGGCCCGTGGCCGCGTTCAAGGAGGTCGTCATCGTGCCGGGGCTTCCCAAGACTCGTTCCGGCAAGATCCTGCGGCGGACGATGCGCGGGATCGCAGACGGACGACCGGAGCAGATCCCCTCGACGATCGAGGACGCGAGTGTCCTCGAGGTGCTCACCCCACTGCTGCGGAAGCACTCCGGGCAGGCTCAGTAGCGCCGCGGGCGAGCTGGGTGCGCAGGGCGCTGACCGCACCCGCCCGGTGCTCGGAGAGCACGCAGACGAGTGCGTCGGCGTCGCCGGCCTCCACCGCCGCCAGTGCGCGCGCGTGCTCATGCGCTCCGCGGGCGACGTTGTCGCTGACCGCGAACCAGCGCGCCCGGTACACCTCGGAGGCGTCCCACAGCGTGGTCAGGATCCGCTCGGCCCGGGGCGTGGGGCGCAGGATCGCCCAGTGGAAGGCGCGGTTGGCCGCAGCCACCGCGGTCGGGTCGGTGGGGTCCGCCCCCTCTGCTGCCGCCAGGCGCGCGTGCGCGGCGCGCACCGCGGCGAGGTGGTCGACGTCGCGGCGGGCGAGGGCTCGACGAGCGAGGTCATCCTCGATCAGCGCGCGCACGTGGTAGATCTCCTCGAGCTCGTCGAGGTCGAGCTCGGTCACCCGATAGCCGCGATGCGGGATGTAGGTGACGTGGCCCTCGGACTCGAGCATCCGCAGGGCCTCGCGCACGGGGACCCGGCTGACGCCCAGTGAATCGGCCAGCTCCTCCTGTCGCAGAGGGGTTCCGGGAGCGATGTCCCCTCGCAGGATCCGGGCGCGCACCTCGACGAGCACCGCCTCCTGGGCGGTGGGCGGGCGCTGGAAGTCAGCCACGGCCAGGTCCCGGGTGCGGGTTCGGGGGAGCCAGGCGGTAGTCGACGGGGGTGCGTGACAGGGTGATCGGGTTGGCCACGGTCGGGACCCCTGCGGCCAGCGCGACCGGGGCCAGGCCGAGCGTCGATGCCAGCTCCAGGGCGGCGGGGATGTCGTTCACAGGTCCTGCCGGGACGCCGGCAGCGGTCAGGTCGGCAACCCATTCGGCGGTCAGGCGCGTGGCCAGGGCCTCGGCTGAGGTGCGCGGCGAGCACGTCGCGGTGCGCCACCCGCGCGGGGTTCGTCGCGAAGTCCGGATCGCTGGCCAGGTCGAGTCCGAGGACCTCGCAGAGGAACCCGAACTGGCGGTCGTTCCCCACGGCCAGGACCAGCACGCCGTCGGCTGTCGGCAGGGTCTCGTAGGGGGCGATGCTGGGGTGTGCGTTGCCCATCGCGCGCGGCACGGCACCGGCGCCGACGACCGCCTGCGCCTGGTTGACCAGCGCCGAGAGCGTCGAGCTCAGCAGGTTCACCGAGACGTGCTGGCCGCGTCCGCTGAGGGTGCGCTCGTGCAGCGCTGCGAGGATCCCCACGGTGGCGTGCAGCCCGGTCAGCACGTCGACGAGAGCCACGCCGACCTTGGTGGGCTGGTCGGGCGTCGGGCCGGTGATGCTCATCAGCCCGCCCATGGCCTGAACGAGCAGGTCGTAGCCGGGCATCTGCGCGCCCGCCCCTGCCCCGAATCCGGAGATGGACGCGTAGATGACGCCAGGGTTGGTCGTCGAGACGTCCGCGTACCCCAGGCCGAAGCGCGCCATCGTCCCGGGTGCGAGGTTCTCGACCAGCACGTCCGCGGAGGTGGCCAGCTCGAGGGCCTCGGCACGATCGGCAGGGTCACCGAGGTCCAGCCACACCGTGCGCTTGTTGCGGTTCACCGACTGGAAGTATGTGGACGTCCCGTCGGGGGCGTGCGGCGGCCCCCAGGACCGGGTGTCGTCGCCCCGGGGTGGCCGCTCGACCTTGATGACCTCGGCGCCGAGGTCGCCGAGCATCATCGTGGCGTAGGGGCCGGCCAGCACCCGGCTGAAGTCGGCCACGAGCAGTCCGGCGAGCGGACCCGTGGGCGCGGCGCTCATCGGTAGGCGGCGATCCCCGTGAGCGCCTGGCCGATGACCAGCGTGTGGATGTCGTGCGTGCCCTCGTAGGTGTAGACGCTCTCGAGGTTCACCATGTGCCGGATCACCGGGTACTCCAGCGAGATCCCGTTGCCCCCGAGGATCGCGCGTGCCTCGCGGGCCACCTCCAGGGCCGCCGACACGTTGTTGAACTTGCCGAGGCTCACCTGCTGCGGTGTGAGCTCGCCTGCGTCCTTGAGCCGGCCCAGGTGCAGGGCGAGCAGGTGTCCGTTGCCCACCGCGACTGCCATCTCGGCGAACTTGCGCTGGGTCAGCTGGAACCCGGCGATCGGCCTGCCGAACTGCTCGCGCGTGCCGGCGTAGGCCAGGGCGGTCTCGAGGCAGTCGCGGGCGGCGCCGATCGAGCCGAACACGATGCCGTACCGGGCCTCGGCCAGGCACCCGAGTGGGCCGGACAGCCCGCGGGCGCCGGGGAGCATGGCGTCGGCGGGCAGGCGCACCCCGTCGAGGACCAGCTCCGAGGTGACCGACGCGCGCAGGCTGAGCTTGTGCGGGATCGAGCGGGCGGTGAATCCGGGGGAGTCGGTCGGCACGACGAAGCCGCGGATCGTGCCCTCAGCGCGCGCCCACACGACGGCCACGTCCGCGACCGAGCCGTTGGTGATCCACATCTTCGTGCCGGAGAGCACCCAGTCGTCGCCGTCGCGGACGGCGGTGGTGCGCATCGACCCGGGGTCCGATCCGGCGTCCGGCTCGGTGAGGCCGAAGCAGCCGATCAGCTCGCCGGCGGCCATGCCGGGCAGCCACTGCTGCGCGCTGCTCCTCGGAGCCGTACTCGTGGATGGCGAACATCGCCAACGACCCCTGGACGCTGACCAGCGAGCGGATCCCCGAGTCGGCGGCCTCGAGCTCGAGGCAGGCCAGGCCGTAGGAGGTGGCGTCGGTGCCGGCGCAGCCGTACCCCTCGAGGTGCATGCCCAGCACCCCGAGGGAGCCGAGCTCGCGCGCCAGCTCGCGGACGGGCAGCTCGCCCGCCTCGAACCAGCCGGCCAGGTGCGGGCGCAGGTGCTCGTCGGCGAACCGTCGCACGGTGTCGCGGATCTCGACCTGCTCGGGGTTCAGCAGGGTGTCGATCGCGTACAGCTCGGTGGGGGACAGGGGCGGGGTCGTGGTCATCGGTCACCTCAGGTCGGCGGTGCGAGAACCGTAGCAGATTGGATCCAATATCCAGTCGCAGGGGCCGTGCAGCACTGTCGTCACCCCGGCAGACTCGTACGCTCGAAGGCGTGAGGCGCCGATGGAAGCGTGCGCTGGTGAAGACGGGGGTGCGTGGCCGTCCTGGTCCTGGCCGCGGCGGTGGTGGTCACGTACCGGCAGGGTGGGTTCATCCGCGAGCAGGTGTCACCCGAGTCCAGCGTCCTCATCGCCGGCGACGAGGGCCTGGCGCTGACGACTCGGGTGGGGCCGCCGGCCCGCGATGTCATCTACTTCGTGATGGTCGACAGGTTCGCCAACGGCGATCCGTCCAACGACACCGGCGCCGGCGGGGCGGGCCCCTTGGAGCATCGGCTTCGACCCGACGAAGCCGCAGTTCTACCACGGGGGTGACCTGGTCGGGCTCCGGCAGAAGCTGGACTACATCCAGGGCCTGGGCACGACCGCCCTCTGGCTCACTCCCGGTGCTGACGAACAAGCCCGTCCAGATGGACGGCGACGAGGTGCTCACCACGGGGTACCACGGGTACATGGTCACCGACTTCACCCGCGTCGATCCGCACCTGGGGACCAACGAGGACCTGGTCGACCTCGTCGAGGCGGCGCACTCGCGGGGGATGAAGGTCTTCCTCGACGTGACGGCGAACCACACCGCCGACGTGATCACCTACGCAGGGGGCCGGGCGCTGGCCGGCCTACCGGACGAAGGAGACCTACCCGTACACCGACGTCAACGGGGTGCCGTTCGACGATGCCCTGGTGGCCGGGTCCGACGACTTCCCCGAGCTGGGCCCCAGACTCCTTCCCGTACCAGCCGGTCGTGCCCGCCGACCAGGCGCGAGGTGAAGGTCCCCGCCTGGCTCAACGACGTGACGATGTACCACAACCGGGGAGACACGCAGGTTCCAGGGCGAGAGCTGGACGTACGGTGACTGGGCCGGGCTTGGACGACCTGTTCACCGAGCGGCCCGAGGTCGCCGACGGGCTGATCGACATCTACGCCGACCTGATCCGCTGGACCGGTGTCGACGGCTTCCGCCTCGACTCGGCCCGGCACGTGGACCTCGGGTTCTGGCAGGAGTTCGTCCCGGCGATGCAGCAGGCAGCCGCCGAGGTGGGGGTGCCGGACTTCTTCCTGTTCGGCGAGGTGGTGGCCGACTACGCGGACACGCTGGACTACGCCCGGCGCAGCGGCCTGCCCGCGCTGCTGGACTTCCCGCTGCAGTCCGGCATCGAGCAGTTCGCCGAGGGCCTGCCACCGGGCGAGGAGTGGGACTCGCTCTGCCCAGTCCTCGAACGTGACCTCGACCGCGCGGACGCGGACTCCGACGCCTACGCGTCCCCGACGTTCGTCGGCAACCACGACATGGGCCGGATCGCAATGCGGCTGTGGGGCAGTGACCCGGACGAGGAGTCGTGGCTGCACCGCGTGCACTTCGCCTACGAGACCCTGTTCCTGCTGCGTGGCCAGCCGGTCATCTACTACGGCGACGAGCAGGGCTTCACCGGCCACAGTGGGGACAACCTCGCCCGCCAGGACATGTTCGCCTCGCGCACGCCGCAGTACCTCGAGAACGTCCGGCTCGGGACCGACGCCGGTCATGATGTCGACGCGTACGACACCTCCCATCCCACGTACCGATTGCTCGCCCAGTTGGCGCAACTGCGTCGCGAACACCCAGCACTTGCCGACGGTGCGCTGGTCCAGCGGACGTGCCCGACTGACGCACGAGGTGTCGTGGCCTTCAGCCGGATCGACCGGGACACCGGCACGGAGTACGTGGTGGCGCTGAACAACGCCAAGGTGCCGATCGAGGTCACGATCGGGACCTGGACCCCCCAGGCGACGTTCACGACGGTCTACGCCTCCGAGGGGTTCGCGCGGTCCCAGCCACGGTCCGACTCGAACGGGCAGCTCACCGTGACCGTGCCGGCGATGGGGGCCCTCGTCCTGGGTCCCGACCGTCCGATGGCCGACGCCACGACCGGACCGTCGGTTCGGCTGCGCGTCCATCCCGACCCCTGGGAGGGGTGGATCGGGGTGCAGACGGAGGTGAACGGCCCGAACTGGGTGGTTGCCTCGATCTACGCCGATCGCGACGGTCCCGGGCCAGCGCCCCGGGAGTTGATCGCTGTGGACGACGCGCAACCCGTTCAGTGGAGCGCACCCCCTGAGTTCACGTCGCGGTACGCCCTGTTCGACGCCTCCGGACTGGCGAGGGGTGCGCCGGTCGAGTTCACCGTCGTCGTCCGCGATCGTGCCGGGCGCGAGGCGTCGGCCCACCTCGACATCAGGATCGCACGCAGCCTCAGCGAGGACTGACGGGCCCATCCCTGACACGATCTGCGTGGTGCCCCGCTACCCGATCGACTCCCTGCTCGAGCTCCTGGACCTCGAGCGCCGTCCCGGCGACCTGTTCGTCGGGATCAGCCACGACGTCAGCTACACCCGGATCTTCGGCGGCCAGGTGGCGGCCCAGGCGCTGGTCGCGGCCGGGCGCACGGTTGATCCCGAGCGTCATGTGCACTCCCTGCACGCGTACTTCCTGCGCCCCGGGGATCCCAGCCAACCGGTCGAGTTCCATGTCGAGCGGATGCGCGACGGTCGCGGCTTCAGCGTGCGCAGGGTGCTGGCCCACCAGCACGGCAAGGTGACGTTCGCGATGTCGGCGTCGTTCCACCTGCCCGAGGTGACATCCATCTCGCACACGACACGCGCGCGCGAGGTGCCCGGCCCCGAGGGTCTGCCCTCCCTGGCCGATCTCATGGAGCCACACGTCGACCAGCTGCCGCCCGATCCTCGTGGAGATCACCCCACCGGTGGACATCCGACCGGTTCGCGGGCTCGGTAAGCAACTGGTCGCGTGGTGGGGTGATGCGTTCCCGGACCACCCCACGCGGGCGGAAGGTGGCGAGGACTACCCGGGTGAGGACGTGGTCTGGTTCCGCTCCGATGGGCCGATGCCCGAGGACCCGCTTCTGCACGTGTGCGTCGCGGTCTACTTCTCGGATGCGACCCTGCTCGACGCCGTCCAGCGTCGGCACGGGTACTACGTCGGCTCCGGGGACCTCGACGTCGCCAGCCTCGACCACGCGATGTGGTTCCACCGGCCCTACCGCGCCGATGAGTGGGCGCTCTACGTGACCGCGTCCCCGGCTGCGGAGCGCGGCCTGGGGTTCGCGCGGGGCCGGATGTTCGACCGCCACGGCGACCTGATGATCTCCATCACGCAGGAGGGGTTGTTCCGCCGCCCGACTGCTCCGGGAGCGCCGTTGGCACGGTCGTGAGTCGGTCGGCCACGCCCAGCGGACGGTCCGGGGCAGGGGCATCGGAGGAGGCGAGCGCGGCGTCAGCCGGGACGAGGGCCTCCGCGCGGGCCAGCGCGGGGCGGGCCAGGGCAGCCACGCCCAGGCCGGCCAGGGCGGCGACCGACCCCACGGCCAGGCCCCAGGAGGAGCCGCCGGCGTCGATCAGGGCGCCGGCCAGTGCCACCGCGCCCGCCGAGCCGATCAGGACCCCGGAGATGGCCAGGGCCAGCGCCTCGGTGAGCCGGGTGCGCGGCAGCGCCCGCTCGATGATCTGCATCGCGCCGATCATCACCGCGGACACCCCGAGCCCAGCGGCGAACATGCCGGCGGCATACCAGCCGAGCCCATTGATGAACGGGATCACGGCTGTCGCGAGCGCCAGGGTCGCGGTCCCGACCAGGATCTGGCCGGACAGCCGCCACCCACCGGGGCGGGCGCCGAGGTAGAGCCCGGTCAGCCCGCTGGCAAGGGCGAAGACGCCCAGGAGCCAGCCGGTGGCCCAGACGGCGTCGGCCTCCTGGGCGAACGCGACCGTCGACACCTCCAGGGCACCGAAGATCGCGCCCATCAGGACCATGAGCAGCGTCAGGACCTGCAGGGTGCCCGAGCGCCAGACAGCGGGGCCGTGCAATCCGGTTCGTGGCGTGGGTTCGGGTTCGGTGGACCGCTGTGCGGCCAGGGCCAGTGCTCCCGAGGCTGCGAGCAGCAGTCCCGTGACGATGGCCGACCACGGCGCAATGGCCACAGCCAGCGCGGTGGCCAACGGGGGCCCGAGCACGAACGCGACCTCGTCGAGCGTCGACTCCAGCGCGAAGGCCGAGGTCAGCTCGTCGGGCCCGTCGGTGATTCCCGCCCAGCGGGTGCGCACCATGGCGCCCAGGTTCGGGCCGGACAGCCCGGCGATGATGCCCAGGCCCAGCCACGAAGGCATCGGTGTGCCGGCCATGACGGCGATCGTGAGGCTCGCCACGGCGAGGATGTGCACCCCGATCAGCGGGGGGATGACGCGGTGCTGCCCGAACCGGTCGGCAAGGCGCGCCCCGACGGGGCCCCCGATGGCACCCGCCAGAGTGATGGACGCGGCAACCGCACCGGCCTTCCCATAGGACCCGGTCTCCGTGGCCACGAGCAGGGTCATCGCCAGTCCGAGCATGGCCATCGGGAAGCGCCCGACGAAGCCCGCAGCGGTCATCCCGACCGTCCCCGGGTGCCGGAAGATCGCGCGGAAGGCCTGCATCGTGCCTACCTACCCGGGAGCGGGCTTCGGCAAACTGATGGATCGAACCGGTGAGCCACTCGAGTCTGGCCCAGATCGGACAACGTGTGGCGAGATCCGGCCACATGCGTCCGGATCAGGCACAGGATCACCGACGTAGGGGTCACCGCGCGCCCGGGACCCGTGGTTGCGGGCCGGCGCCCACATTTCCGTAGCGGTGCGCGGTCACGCAGACGCTCTGCTCGTGCATCCAGCGTGGGCCCTCGATGGCCACGCGGGATGCGATCGGCCGGCGGTCGACGCTGACCCCGGCGTCGAGGCCGACGACGGCGAGCTCACCGGGATCCTCGGCCGACAGCCAGCGCACCCTGCTGACCTCGCCCCGGGTGACGCGCTGCACGGCGTCCTCGACGGATTCGACGGCCGTGTCGGCCCCTCGGGATGTGGCGCTGCTCAGCACGATCTGGGTCCCGGTGCGGGCCGCGATCCGGCGCACCGACTCCAGGTCCACGGACCGGGTGTCGACGTCCACGCGCACGAGGATCGGCGTGCCCATCGGGCGGTAGCGGATGAGGTTGCGCTCGACGGTGAGGCCGGTCAGGTCACGGGCGGCGCTGCCGGTGCTGACCCACCAGTCCTGGACGTCGCCACTGGTCAGCGCTGCATCACCGGGGGCCCAGTCGCGCAGGCACGCGACGTAGTTCTCGCCCCCGGCCTTGGCCGTCGGGCCGACCGCCGACTTCTTCCACCCGCCGAACGGCTGCCGGTTGACCACCGCGCCGGTCGTCCCGCGATTCACGTAGATGTTGCCGGCCTGGATTCGCTCGATCCACGTCTCGCACTCACCGACATCCAGCGCGTGGATGCCCGCGGTGAGGCCGTAGGCAACCGCGTTCTGCCAGGCGATGGCCGTGTCGAGGTCTGGTGCGCGCATGACCCCCAGCACCGGACCGAACCACTCGGTCAGGTGCGTCCAGGAGCCGGGCTGGACGCCTATCTTGACCCCGGGGCTCCACATGTGGCCGGTCTCATCGAGCTGCCGAGGCGCCACAAGCCAGGACTCTCCGGGCTCCAGGGTCGTCAGCGCGCGGAGCAACGGACCCTCGGCAGGGCGGATGATCGGGCCGATGACCGTAGCCGGGTCGGGCCCGGCGCCGACGACCTCGGTGGTGACGGCATCGCGCAGCTGGCGCAGGAAGGCGGGGTTGTCGTGGATCGACGCCTCGACGATCGCGAGGCTGGCCGCCGAGCACTTCTGCCCTGCGTGCCCGAACGCTGAGGCGACGAGGTCCTTGACCGCGGCATCGATGTCGGCGGTCGCGGAGATCAGCAGCGCGTTCTTGCCCGACGTCTCGGCCATCAGCCGGAGGTCGGGGCGCCACGCGGTGAACATCCGGGCGGTGGCGAACGAGCCGGTGAGGATCACCGCACCGACATCCGGATGGGTCACCAGGTGCTGACCGACCTCGTCGTCGCGGGTGGGCACGAACTGCAGGACCTCGCGGGGGACCCCGGCGCGCCACAGCTGCGCGACGAGCACCCAGGCGGTGGCCACGGTCTCGGGAGCAGGCTTGAGGATGACCGCGTTGCCGGCGGCCAGGGAGGCCAGGACCCCACCGGCCGGGATGGCGTACGGGAAGTTCCACGGGGGGACCACGACCACGACGCCGACCGGCGTGCTGGGCGCTGCCCCCTCCAGTGTCCGGATGGCCGAGCGGGCGTAGTAGCGCGCGAAGTCGATCGCCTCCGTCACCTCGGGGATGCCCTGGTCGATGGTCTTGCCGGCATCCAGCGACATCACGGCCAGGGTGTCGTGGTGCTCCTCGCCCATCACCCGCGCGGCCTCCCACAGGATCCGGGCGCGCTCCCGGGGCCCCCGAGCGTCCCAGCCCTCCACTGCCCGGCGCGCCGTGGCGACAGCCTCGTCGACGAGCTCTGTGGTCGCGACGGTGTAGGTGTACCAGGGCGCCCCCTCGTCGCTGGGGTTGCATCCCTCGACGACCCCATCGACCCGCTCGACGCCCGCGACCACCACAGGCACAGGGCGGTCCCAACCGGGGGAGTGCCGGTTCAGCGCCGCAGCGATCTTCTCGCGCTCCTCGGGGCGGGTCACGTCGATCTCGGTCTCGTTGTCGAACAATCCCTGCGTCTCCGGCTCGGTCGGGACCGGCGGGTGCGGGGCATGCCGGCGGGACTCCGTCGAGATGGTGTGCCGCGCGCTCACAGCCTCCCGGAATCGGAGCTCCTGCTCGGCGAAGGTGGGCGAGCCGACGGTGAGGCTGAACGACGCCCGCAGGAAGTTCTCCGGGGCGGTGTTCTCGTCGAGGCGCCGGACGAGGTAGGCCACCGCCGAGGCGAAGTCGTCCCGGGAGGTGACTGGTGCGTAGAGCAGCACTGATCCGACGTCCCCGATGATGGCCAGGGCCTCAGCGTTGGCCATCCCCTCCAGCATCTCGATGTCGATCTGCTCGCTGGTGCCCCGCTCAGCAGCCACCTCGAGCGACCACGCGAGGTCGAACAGGTTGTGGCTGGCGATCCCGATCCGCACCGCGTCGGCGTTCTCCGGACGGACGGCGGTGTCAACCAGGCGCTTCCACGAGGCGTCGACGTCAGCCTTGGAGCCATACGGGGCAGGCGGCCAGCCGTGGATCTGGGCCTCGGCCGATTCCATCGCGAGGTTGGCGCCCTTGACGATCCGCACCTTGATCGGCGCGCCGCCGCTCTCCCGGCGGGTGCGGGCCCACGACAGCAGCTGCGCGAACACGGCATGGCTCTCCGGCAGGTAGGCCTGCAGCACGATGCCTGCCTCGACATCGCGGAACTCCTCCTCGGCCAGGACCGCCGTGAACACGTCGACCGTCAGCGCGAGGTCGCGGTACTCCTCCATGTCGAGGTTGACGAAGGTGCGCGGCGAGGTGGCCCGGGCAGCCCGGTAGAGCCGGCGCAGTCGCTCGGCCACCCGCTGCACGGAGCCCTCGTGGTCGTAGGTGCTCAGCTGCGCGGCGATCGCAGAGATCTTCACCGAGATGTAGGTGACCTCGGGGCGGGTGAGCATCTCGATGACGCGGTCGAGGCGGTGGGTGGCCTCATCCTCGCCGAGGACGGCTTCGCCCAGGACGTTGATGTTCAGCCGGGCGCCCTCGGCAGCGCGCTTCTCCAGATGCTTGCGCAGCCGTGCCTGCTCCGCGGGCAGGATGATCCCGGTGGAGGCGTCTCGGATCTGCCAGTGCACGAGCCTCATAGACGGTTCCGGGGCCACGGTCGACAGCCGACTGACAGCGCGCAGGCCCACATGGTCGCGCAGGCCGAGGGCCCGCCGGTTCGATCCGGCGGCTGCGGAGCGCAAGGTGGCCGCGGCTCGGCCGGGATCGGAGATCCGCATCACCTCGTCGGTGAGGGCCATGGTGACCGGCAACCCCGCCGGGTCCCCGAGCAACCTGGTCAGGCGCCGCCGATTCGCCTTCTCCCGGAGGGTGCGCTGGCCCTCGGCGGCGGACATCCAGCGCGCGGCGCGGGCGACGGCACGGTCGACCACGGCATCGGCGTCGGCACGGGGGGCGAGAAGCTCAGCAGAGGTGTTGTCCACGGGAGCCATCGTGGTCCTGCCGCGGACCGGACTCAATGCGGGGGACCGAGGCTGGTGGGATTCTCTAGTGGCCGAGGAACCGCTCGAACACCGCAGCGCGGCGGGCGGGCCGGCCGGACCGCACCTCGGAAGCGTCCGCCGAGGTCATCACCGCGAGTCCGCCATTGGCGCCGAGCCAACGAAGCGGCTCGGGCTCCCAGCGCCTGGAATGGTGGTTGACCCAGGGGAGTTCGGTCAGCTCGGAGTCCGTGCCGGTGATGAGGTCGGCCAGCGTGCGCCCGGCGAGGTTGGCAGTGCCGACCCCGTCGCCCACATAGCCACCGGCCCACGCCAGCCCCGTGCGGCGATCGAGTCCGCATGAGGCGTACCAGTCGCGGGAGATGCCCAAAGGGCCGCCCCAGCGATGCGTCACCTGGAACGGTGCGACCGCCGGGAAGATCTCGGTCAGTGTCTGCCACAGGCCCTCGTGAACGCGACCGTCGCGCTCGGTCGCCGGGTCGATCCGGGAGGCGAATCGGTAGGGCGCGCCCCGGCCGCCGAACGCGAGGCGGTCGTCGGCGGTGCGCTGCCCGTAGATGATCAGGTGCCGACCGTCGTTGAACGTCTCCCGCTCAGCCAGGCCGATGCGGTCCCAGACATCGGGGGGCAGCGGCTCGGTGGCCAGCATGAGCGAGTAGACGGGCAGGACGGTGCGTCGGTGGCCCGGAAGGCTCGCCGTGAACGCCTCCGTGGCGCGCACGACGTGGGGTGCGCGGACGTCCCCGAACGGGGTTCGTACGACACCTGCCTCGATGCTCGTGGCGGGTGTGCCCTCGTAGATGCGCACCCCAGCAGCCTCGACGAGCCCGGCCAGCCCGCGGGCCAGCTTGGCCGGGTGGATCGCGGCGCAGTGCGGGGTGTAGCTCGCGCCCAGCACCGAGGTCGCGCCCACTCGCTGGCTCGCGTCGTCGGCATCGAGCAGGCGGTAGTCCGCGGCCCCGAAGCCCCAGGAGCGCCAGTGCGCGACGTCCTCGCGCGCCCGGTCGAGCTGCACCGAGGTCCGGGCCAGGCCCACGGTCCCGCCCTTGGCCCAGTCGATGTCCAACCCCTCATCGACGGCGACCCGTCCGACCTCGTCGACGGTGTCGTGCATCGCATGCTGCATCGCGATCGCCGCGTGCCGCGAACTCGTGCGGGCGATCTTGTCCAGGGATGCGGGGAACAGTGCTGAGCACCAGCCGCCGTTGCGCCCGCTGGCGCCGAACCCGGGCACGTTCGCCTCGACGATCGCGATGCGGGTCCCGGGTGCGGCCTTCGCCAGGTAGTAGGCGGTCCAGAGCCCGGTGTACCCGGCCCCGACGATCGCCACGTCGACGTCGAGGTCGCCGTCCAGACGCGCCCGTGGGGCCGGGGCCTCGCCGAGGCTGTCCCACCACAACGAGACCGCGCGCAGGTCCGTCACGGGGCCGTCCCCCGCATGCAGCCAGGGATCTGCGGCTCGGGATGGGCATCCGATCCCGGAGCCGCGATGGGCGCCCCGACCACCATGCGCACCGGCACATGCCCAGCCCAGATCGGCCACTGCGCGTCGTCGTCATCGTTGGGCCCACCGTCACGGGACTTCACGGAGAACTCCACCAGGGGCAGCGCCAGGACGAGGGTGGCCGCGACCTCGCTGGAGCGCAGGGGGCGCGCGGCGTCCCATCGCCCTGGCGTGAGGTGGTCGGTGATCACCCGAAGTGCCGCCTGCTTGTCATCACCGTCGAGGACCTCGCACCTGCCGAGCACGACGACGGATCGGTAGTTCATGCTCGACTCGAAGGCGCTGCGTGCGATGACGAGCCCGTCCAGATGCGTGACCGTCAGGCACGCCGGTGCCCCGGCGGCCAGGCGACGGAACATCCCCGCCCCGGTCGATCCGTGGAACAGCACTCGATCCGCGTCGGGATCGAGGGCCATGGCCACAGGCAGCACGACGGGGTCACCGCTGGCGTCCACCGTGCCGACATGGCCGATGAGCGCCTCGGCCAGGACCGCGCGCGCCTCGGCCAGGTCGTGCGACCCGCGATCAGGCTTGCGGGTGAACGCCGTGCGCGCGGACGCGCCAGTCTGGTCGGTCATGGCCTACAGCAGGTCCATGCCGCGGGTGAGCACGTCGCGCAGGATCGCCTCGATCTCGTCGAACTCCGGCTGGCCGACGATCAGCGGCGGTGCCAGCTGGATGACCGGGTCGCCGCGGTCGTCAGCACGGCAGTACAGGCCGGCGTCGAAGAGGGCCTTGGACAGGAAACCGCGCAGGAGCCGCTCGGACTCCGCGTCGTTGAACGTCTCCTTGGTGGCCTTGTCCTTCACCAACTCGATGCCGTAGAAGTAGCCGGCGCCGCGCACGTCACCGACGATCGGCAGGTCGAGCAGCTTCTCCAGGGTGGCCCGGAAGGCGCCCTCGTTGGCCTGCACGTGGGCGTTGAGGCCCTCGCGCTCGAAGATGTCGAGGTTGGCCAGGGCCGCTGCGGCCGACACCGGGTGCCCGCCCCAGGTGTAGCCGTGCAGGAACGTCGTCGTTCCGTGCCGGAAGGGCTCGAACAGGCGGTCGTGGACCATCATCGCGCCCATCGGGGAGTACCCGGAGGTCAGCCCCTTGGCGAAGGTGATGATGTCGGGCTGCACCCCGAAGCGGTTCATCGGCGAAGTAGTCGCCGATCCGGCCCATCGCGCAGATGGTCTCGTCGGCGACGAACAGCACGTCGTACTCGTCGCAGATCTCGCGCACGCGCTCGAAGTACCCGGGAGGCGGCGGGAAGCAGCCGCCGGAGTTCTGCACCGGCTCGAGGAACACGGCCGCCACGCTCTCAGCGCCCTCGAACTCGATCGCCTCGGCGATCCGGTCGGCGGCCCAGCGGCCGTAGGCCTCGATGTCGTCGGCGTGGTGCTGGGCGCGGTAGAAGTTGGTGTTGGGCACCTTGATCCCGCCCGGGACCAGGGCTCGAACGGCGTCTTCGCGTCCGGGATGCCCGTGATCGACAGGGCGCCCTGCGGGGTGCCGTGATAGGCCACGTTGCGGCTGATCACCTTGTGCTTGGTGGGCCGACCGGTGAGCTTGTAGTACTGCTTGGCCAGCTTCCAGGCCGACTCCACCGCCTCGCCGCCGCCGCTGGTGAAGAAGGTGCGGTTGATGTCCGTGGGCGCGAGACCGGCCGAGACGGTCGGCCAGCTCGATGGCCGTGGGGTGGGCGTAGGACCACAGCGGGAAGAACGCGAGCGTCTCGGCCTGCCTGGCCATCGCCTCGGCGATCTCCTTGCGCCCATGGCCGACCTGCACGGTGAACAACCCGGCCAGTCCGTCGAGGTAGGACTTGCCCTGGTCGTCGAAGATCCGGGCACCCTCGCCGCGCACGATGATCGGCACGTGCCCGGCGCCGTCCTCGTAGACCGAGTGCCGGGTGAAGTGCATCCACAACCGGTCGCGGGCCCGCTCGGCCAGGGCGTCGTCGCCGGATTCGGAGAAGGACAGGTCGCTGATGGTCATCTGGTACCCCATGTATAGATCTGCTTGCGCAGCTTCAAGTAGACGAATGTCTGCGTGCTCCGGACGCCCGGGACGGCTCGGATCTTGCTGTTCATGATCTCGAGAAGGTGCTCGTCGTCCTCGCAGACCACCTCGGCCAGGATGTCGAACCCGCCCGCGGTGATCACGAGGTAGTCGACCTCCTCGAGCTCGGCCAGGCGGTCGGCGACCTCGTTGATGTCGCCGTCGACTCCGATGCCGAGCATCGCAGCGCGCGGGAAGCCGACCTGCATCGGATCCGTCACGGCCACGATCTGGATGACGCCGGACTCGACGAGTCGGGCCACCCGCTGGCGGACTGCGGCCTCGGAGAGCCCGACGGCGCGACCGATGGTGGCGTAGGCGCGCCGACCGTCCTGCTGGAGCTGTTCGACGATGGCCTTGGCTGTGTCATCGAGGGGCGCCGGACGGGGGCGTGGTGACTGGAGCATGGTGGCCATCGAACCGCAGAACGCCGCAACTAGCAAGCGATACGGTCGCTGTGCGGCCCGAATTCTGCGGAAAACGCACGATCAACGCAACTTGGCCACGAATAGTGCTGTCGCGGGGCTGTCGCGATCTGAGTCGCTGGGCTAGGCTGGCGCCGCATCTGCGCCGCGCCCGCCGCCGTGCCGATCCTGCCCGTCACGTGGGCTGTCGACCGAAGGAGATCCAGTGAGCCGCACCATCCGCAACTTCGTCAACGGTGAGTCCGTCGACTCCGTCTCGGGCCAGACCAGCGACCTGGTCAACCCGACCACCGGCGAGGTCTTCGCCCAGGCAGTGGTGTCCAACGCCGAGGACGTGGACCGTGCCTACCGGGCTGCCTCGGACGCGTTCGAGTCCTGGAGCCAGACGACCCCGTCGGAGCGGCAGGCCGCCCTGTTGAAGATCGCCGACATCGTCGAGGCGAACGCTGAGGAGCTCATCGCCCTGGAGAGTGAGAACACCGGCAAGGCGATCGCGGTGACCGCCTCCGAGGAGATCCCGCCGATGGTCGACCAGATCCGCTTCTTCGCCGGCGCCGCCCGGATCCTCGAGGGTCGGGCCAGTGGCGAGTACATGAAGGGCTTCACCTCGATCATCCGGCGTGAGCCAGTGGGTGTCATCGGCCAGGTGACCCCGTGGAACTACCCGATGATGATGGCGGTCTGGAAGTTCGCCCCGGCGATCGCCGCCGGAAACACGGTGGTCCTCAAGCCGTCGGACACCACGCCGGTGAGCACGGCGCGGATGGCCGAGATGTTCGCCGACGTCCTGCCCGCCGGTGTCCTGAACGTCGTGACCGGTGATCGGACCACCGGCCAGGCGCTCGTGGAGAACAGCCGCCCCGACATGGTCTCGATCACCGGGTCGGTCCGCGCCGGGATGGCGGTGGCCGGCACGGCTGCGCTGGACGTCAAGCGGGTGCACCTCGAGCTCGGCGGCAAGGCCCCGGTGGTGGTCTTCGAGGACGCGGACATCGCTGCGGCGGCCGAGTGGTTGGCCGTGGCCGGATACTTCAACGCCGGGCAGGACTGCACCGCGGCCACCCGGGTGCTGGTCGCCGATGCGATCCACGACGAGTTCGTGGCGGCGCTGGCCGAGCAGGCGCGCAACACCGCGACGACCTTCGCCGGCGGGCCGACCGACGAGGACGCCCTCGTGCCGCCGATGAACAACGAGCGCCAGATGGAGCAGGTCCTCGGGTTCCTCGCGCGCACGCCGGAGCACGCCGAGATCGTGGCCGGGGGGGTCCGGCAGGGCGACCGCGGATTCTTCATCGAGCCGACCGTCGTCTCCGGGCTGCGCCAGGACGACGAGATGGTCCAGAACGAGATCTTCGGACCCGTCATGACGGTGCAGCGCTTCGCCGATGAGGCGCAGGCGCTGGGCTGGGCCAACGGCGTGCCCTTCGGCCTGGCCTCCTCTGTGTGGACCAAGGACCTCGCCCGCGGCATGCGCATGGCCAAGCACCTGGACTTCGGTGCCGTGTGGATCAACACCCACATCCCGCTGGTGGCCGAGATGCCACACGGTGGCTTCAAGCACTCCGGTTACGGCAAGGACCTCTCGATGTACGGATTCGAGGACTACACCCGGATCAAGCACGTGATGATCAGCCTCGACGAGGGCTGAGCGCGCGCCGGATCGGCGGCCCGCCGTCAGTGCTGCGGGTAGGGGTCGGGCGGGGGCACTGGCGTCTGGCCGGGGGCGACGACCACGAACTGGCCCATCAGCCCGGAGTCCTCGTGGTACAGCAGGTGGCAGTGGTACATGTAGGGCCACATCGGGTCGGCATAGTCGGTGAACGACGCGATGATCCGCACCTCGGAGCCGGGTGGCAGGTAGACGGTGTCCTTCCATCCCGCCAATTGCGGTGGCGGGGCCGCGCCGTCGATGTCCAGGACCTGGAACTGCACGGTGTGGACGTGGAAGTTGTGGGGCTGGGGGTCGCGGTTGCGCAGGACCCAGACCTCCGTGGCGTCCAGCGGCACGACCTCGTCGATGCGGCCCATGTCCACTGGGCGGCGGTTGATGATCTGGGCGTTGATCGTGAACGTGCGCGTGTCATCGGCCGAGGACTCCGGGATCCGGGAGAACTGCGCCAGGGTCGTCGGCGCCGCGGGTGAGTCGCGCAGCGTCGCGGCGGCGCGCAACTCCAGCACCCGGTAGTCGCCGGTGCCGAACCGGGAGTTGCCCGCCACCCGGCCGCCGAAGTCGGGGGAGAAGTTGCGCAGCTCGACAGTCTCGCCGGGAGCCATCGCCACCACGATCTCCGCGCGCTCGCCGGGGGAGAGCTGGATCCGGTCGAGCGGGACCGGAGCGGTGAGCAGGCCCCCGTCGGTGCCGACCACGTCGAACCGGCGGTCGTCGGCGAACCCGAACTTGTAGATGCGCGCGGTGGACGCGTTGAGCAGCCGCAGCCGCACATGGGTGGTGGGCACGTCGAGGTAGGCGCCGATCGTGCCATTGACCATGACTGTGTCACCCAGGAAGCCGGTCGAGCTCGGCCCGCGCTGGTTGAACACGAGCTGCCCGTCGGAGTCGAAGGACTTGTCCTGGACGATCACTGGGATGTCGTCGACGCCGTACTCGTCGGGCAGGTCCGGCCCGCCGGTTGGGTCCTCGACGAGGATCATCCCCGCGACTCCCTTGTACACCTGGTCGGCGGTCTGGCCGTGCGGGTGCGCGTGGTACCAGAGGGTCGCGGCCGGTTGGCGCACCTGCCAGTGCGGCGACCAGCTCTCCCCGGGGTCGAGGAGCTGGTGCGGGCCGCCGTCCATCTTCGCCGGGACGTGCATGCCGTGCCAGTGGAGCGTGGTGACGGTGTCCAACCCGTTGTGGACATCCATGCGGACCTCGTCGCCGGTGGTCATCCGCAGGGTTGGGCCCAGGTACGACTGGTTCACGCCGTAGGTCTCGGTGGGCCCGCCGACCCCGAAGTCGGTCGTCGCCGCCCGGACATCGAGGGCGTAGCTGCGTTGACCGCCGGAGACCGTGCCCTCCTCCAGCGGCGGGATGGCCAGCTCCCGGGTCACGGGGGCCTCGGTCACCGGTGATGATGCCGGGTTGGCGCAGGCGGCCAGCCCGCTGAGGGCTGACACGGTGGCCAGGGCCACGGCGGGGATCCACACCCTCAGAGTGCGAGGGGGACGTCGGGATCCGGCCATATCGGCACCCTGCCACATCGCCGGGTCACGAGTGCCGCCCGGGCCACTGCTGGGATGGCAAAGCCCACGCCCCCCCAGTAGCGTTCACGCCATGACCAACATCACCCTGTTCGACACCAAGAAGTACGACCGCGACCACCTCGGCGAGACCCTGATCGCCGCCGGGTTCACGCCGAAGTTCCGCGAGTACCGGCTCAACCCGGAGACGGTGGAGACCGTGGGCGACGACGTGGATGTCGTGTGCGTCTTCGTCAACGACAAGGTGACCCGCGAGGTCATCGAGGTGCTGGCGGCCAAGGGCGTGAAGATGATCGCCCTGCGCTGCGCGGGCTTCAACGGGGTCGACCTGCAGGCTGCGGCGGACCACGGGCTCCTCGTGGCGCGGGTGCCGGCCTACTCCCCGTACGCCGTGGCCGAGCACGCCGTGACCCTCGCGCTCGCGCTGAACCGCCACATCCCGCAGGCCAACCGGCGCGTGCGGGACATGAACTTCACCCTCGACGGCTTGGTCGGGTTCGACATGCACGGCAAGACTGTCGGGCTGATCGGGACGGGCAAGATCGGCAAGATCACCGGCCAGATCTTCAAGGGCTTCGGGATGCGCGTGATCATGTGGGACCCGTACCCGGACCCGAAGTGGGCGCAGGAGCACGGCCTGGAGTACGTCACGCTCAGCGAGATCGGCAAGGAGGCCGACATCGTCTCGCTGCACGTGCCGCTGTTCCCCGAGACCTACCACATCATCAACGACCTCGTCCTCGCCGCACTCAAGCCGGGGGTGATCCTGATCAACGTCAGTCGCGGAGCGCTGGTGGACACCGTGGCCCTCATCGAGGCGCTGAAGACCGGCCAGGTCGGCGGCGTCGGCCTGGACGTCTACGAGGAGGAGGAGGGCAAGTTCTTCGAGGACCTGTCCGGCGAGGTGATGGCCGATGACGTCCTGGCCCGGTTGATGACCTTCCCCAACGTGATCGTCACCGCGCACCAGGCCTTCCTCACCAAGGAGGCACTCGACGAGATCGCCCGGGTCACCACCGAGAACATCGTGGCCTTCGGCAGGGGTGAGTCGCCCGAGGAGGCGCGGATCGTCTCGGTGTAGTCGGGGAACGCCTGTGCGCAGGGCGGTGGGGCAACCCGCCGCCCTACGGCATGTGTGAGTGCGTGGTTGTTAACGTGGGGTAACAGCTCGGGGGCGTCGGGCGCGTGGGTTTGTGACCCGGCCCGCCTTCCGATACCGTGCGCCCACCGCATGATCCACGACGAATATCGTCGGCCGGATCGGGCGAGCTTCACGAATACCGTAGATGTGCAGCCCCATGGGTGATGCGCGGATCAATGGAGGACGGCGTGGCACTTCTCGGCCAGTTCATCGATGGTCGCCATGAGGCGGGCAGCGGCGGGAATGTCGACGTCACCAACCCCGCGGACGGTTCGGTCGTCGCCACGCTGGGCGAGGCCACCGTCGCCGATGTCGAGGCCGCCGTCGCCGCCGCCCGGCGCGCGTACCCTGGCTGGTCGCGCGCCACGCCCGGGGAGCGCTCGGCGGCGCTGCTTGCCCTCGCCGACCGGATGGAGGCCCGCGCCGACGAGTACGCCCGCGTCGAGACCGCGCAGTCCGGCAAGCCGATCAAGCTGACCACCGAGTTCGACGTCCCCGGCTCCATCGACAACGTCCGGTTCTTCGCCGGCGCGGCGCGGGTCCTCAACGGCATGGCTCAGGCCGAGTACGACGGGACGCACACCTCCTCGATCCGCCGCGAGCCGATCGGCGTCGTGGGCTCGATCGCTCCGTGGAACTACCCGCTGCAGATGGCGATGTGGAAGATCCTGCCGGCCGTCGCCGCCGGGAACACGATCGTGCTCAAGCCCGCCGAGATCACTCCGCTGACGTCCCTGATGGTGGCCGAGGACGCGCTGGCCGCGGGCATCCCGGCCGGCGTGATCAACGTCCTGACCGGTCCCGGGCGCAGCGTCGGCGAGGCCCTGATCAGCCACCCGGACGTGTCGATGGTCTCCTTCACCGGGTCGACGCCCGTCGGCCAGCGAGTGATGGAGCTGGCCACCGGGACGATCAAGCGGGTTCACCTCGAACTCGGTGGCAAGGCCCCGTTCGTGGTGTTCGATGACGCAGACCTTGACGCGGCCGCCAACGGCGCCGTCGCCGGTTCCCTGATCAACAGCGGCCAGGACTGCACCGCCGCGACCCGCGCCTACGTCCAGCGCCCGCACGTCGAGGCGTTCGTCGAGAAGGTAGCGGCTCTCATGGACACGGTTCGGCTGGGTGACCCGACCGACCCCGCCACCGACCAGGGTCCGTTGGTGTCGCTGCGCCAGCGCGAGTCCGTCCACGGCTATGTCGAGCGCGCTGTAGCCGCTGGTGCCACGGTCGTGCGCGGCGGTGTGATCCCCGAGGGCCCCGAGGGCACGCTGGCGGGCGGCTCGTACTACCCGCCCACCCTGGTCGTCGGCGCCGCGCAGGATTCCGAGATCGTCCAGCAGGAGCTGTTCGGCCCGGTGCTGGTGGTGCTGCCGTTCGACACCGACGACGAGGGAATCGCGCTGGCCAACGACGTCCCGTTCGGCCTGGCGGCGTCAGCGTGGACCACCAACACCTTCCGCGCCCAGCGCGCCAGCCGCGAGATCGCTGCCGGGTGCGTGTGGATCAACGACCACATCCCGATCGTCTCCGAGATGCCGCACGGCGGCTACAAGGCCTCGGGGTTCGGCAAGGACATGAGCATCTACTCCCTGGAGGAGTACACCCAGATCAAGCACGTCTCCTGCGACATCACCGGCGAGGTCCGCAAGGACTGGCACCGGACGATCTTCGGCGACCGCTGACCGACCCCGACCTGAGGCAGGAACGATGACGGATCTGACCACCCCCAAGGCGGGCACGCCCATGCCACGTCGTCGTGTGCTGCAGGCAGCGGGAATCGGCGGCGCGGCGATGGTCGCAGCTGCATGCGGAGCCCGGCCGCCCCGCACAGCCAGCAGCGGTGCCACCGAGGAGGTGCCCGCGAGGACCCAGCCCGACCAGTCGGCGACCGATGCGAAGCTCAACTGGTCCACCTGGGTGGGATACATGGACGTCGACGAGGAGGGCAACCGCCCGACCCTCGACCGGTTCACGGAGAAGACCGACATCAAGGTCGACTACCGCGAGGACGTCAACGACAACGCGGAGTTCGACGCGAAGGTCCGGCCCCAGCTCGACGCAGGCCAGGACATCGGACGCGACATCGTGGTGCTCACCGACTGGATGGCCGCCCAGTGGATCCGCAAGGGCTACGCCCAGAAGTTCGATCGTGCCTGGGTGCCGAACGCGCGCAACCTGATCGACAAGCTGGCCAACGTCCCGTTCGACCCCGAGCGTGACCAGTCCCTTCCCTGGCAGTCCGGGTATGCCGGGCTCGGCTTCAACACCGAGACGCTCAAGGAGCTGACCGGCAAGAGCGAGATCCGCACCATCGCCGAGCTGTGGGACCCCGCTCTCAAGGGTCGCGTGACGATCCTGTCGGAGATGCGGGACTCGGTCGGGGTCGTCATGCTCGCGCAGGGCAACAACCCGGCCGACTTCACGGAGGACGACTTCAACGCGGCGATCGCCGAGCTGCAGAAGCAGATGGATGCCGGCCAGATCCGCCAGGTCTCGGGCAACGACTACATCGCCGCCCTGGAGACGGGCGACGTCGTCGCGGCCATCGGCTGGTCCGGCGACGTGGCAGCCCTCGGTGATCCGTACAAGTTCGTGATCCCGGAGTCCGGCGGCACGCTGTGGACCGACAACATGCTGGTGCCGGCCATGGCGCGGCACCGGAACAACGCGGAGCGGCTCATGGACTACTACTACGACCCGGCCGTCTCGGCCGAGCTCGCCGCCTACGTGCAGTACATCTGCCCGGTCAAGGGCGCCCAGGAGGAGATGGCCAAGATCGACCCCACACTGGTCGACAACCCGTTCATCTTCCCGACCGAGAAGGACCTGGAGAAGGTGACGGTGTTCAAGACACTGACCTCCTCGGAGCAGGTCAAGTACGACCAGGCATTCCAGACCCTCATCGGCAACTGAGCATCCGACCCGGAGGAGCACCACGATGGCCACCGAAGCCCCGAAGAGGGTCGAGGACCTGCACCTGGTCCGCCTGACCAAGACCTATGGCGACCACAACGCGGTCGATGACCTGTCGCTGACCATCCCGGCGGGCTCCTTCTTCGCCCTCCTGGGCCCGTCCGGCTGTGGCAAGACCACGACCCTGCGGATGGTCGCCGGCCTCGAGATCCCGACCGCCGGCATGATCCGGGTGGGCGAGAGGGACATCACCTCGTTGCGGCCCTACAAGCGGCCCGTCAACACGGTCTTCCAGTCCTACGCGCTCTTCCCGCACATGGACATATTCGAGAATGTGGCGTTCGGCTTGCGCCGCCGCGGGGAGAAGAACGTCGAGGCCAAGGTCAACGAGATGCTCGAGCTCGTGGAGCTCGCGCCGATGGCCCGGCGCAAGCCGGCCCAGATGTCCGGCGGCCAGCAGCAGCGCGTCGCGGTGGCCCGCGCCCTGATCAACCGTCCCGATGTCCTGCTCCTCGATGAGCCCCTTGGTGCCCTGGACCTCAAGCTGCGCCGCCAGATGCAGATCGAGCTCAAGCGGATCCAGACCGAGGTGGGCATCACCTTCGTGCACGTCACCCACGACCAGGAGGAGGCCATGACGATGGCTGACACCATCGCGGTGATGAACTCGGGACGGATCGAGCAGATGGGTGCCCCGCAGGAGATCTACGACACGCCCCACACGGCGTTCGCGGCCAACTTCCTCGGCCAGTCGAACCTGATCCCCGGGAAGGTCATCGAGCGCGGCGAGCAGGTGAGCGTCCGTGCGTTCGGCCAGGTGCTCACCCTCCCGGCCGAGAAGCTGAACTCGACCTCCGACCGCGTGATCATCGGGGTGCGTCCGGAGAAGCTGCACCTGCACCGGGCGGGCGCACAGTCACCTGAGGGGCGCAACACCGTGAGCGGAGTCATCACCGATGCCTCGTTCTTCGGGGTCTCGACCCAGTACCTCGTGGCAACCCCGTGGGGACAGGAGCTCATCGCCTTCGAGCAGAACATGAGCGCGGGCGACCGTCCCCGGGTGGGTGAGACGGTGGAGATGTCCTGGGAGCCCAGCCACTCCTTCGGCTTCGACGGCGGGGCGAACGTGAACGCCGGGATCGAGGAGGACCTGCTCGAGGTCGGGCACTACACGGCAGCCGACGCCGAGGCCGGCGTCGCCCCGACCCCGGTTGCGGGGGGCTGATCGATGCAGATCCCGGCCTCGGGAAGTGCGGTCGACACCTACCTGAACGAGACGCAGAACCTCGACCTGCCCGCTGTTGCCAGCCCGGCCAAGGGCCTGCGCTCGTCGCGAGCCACCCCGTACTGGCTGCTGCTTCCCGGTATGGCGTGGTTGACGGTCTTCTTCCTGGTCCCGCTGTTCTCGCTGCTGTCCACGTCGCTCCAGTCGCCGGTCAGCGAGAACCCCGACGACGGCTACTACTTCGCATGGGACTTCGCGAACTACTCCGAGGCGCTGAGCCGCTACGGCGAGCAGTTCCTGCGCTCGTTCGTGTACGCGGGAGCCGCAACCCTCCTGGCGCTGCTGATCGCCTACCCGCTGGCCTACTTCATCGCGTTCCGGTCGGGGAAGTACAAGACGCTGCTCCTGGTGCTCGTGGTGGCGCCGTTCTTCGCGTCGTTCCTGATCCGCACCTATGCGTGGAAGACGATCCTGGCCGACGAGGGGTTCATCGTGCAGACGATGAATGCCCTGGGCCTCCTGCCGCAGGACCGGATCCTCAACACGCCGATCGCGGTGGTCACGGGCATCACGTACAACTTCCTGCCCTTCATGATCCTGCCCCTGTACGCCGCCCTGGACAAGATCGACCCGCGTCTGGCGGAGGCGGGCGCCGACCTCTACGCGACGCCCTTCACCACGTTCCGCAAGGTGATCTGGCCGCTGTCCCTGCCCGGGGTCGTGGCGGGGACGCTGCTGACCTTCATCCCCGCCACCGGTGACTACATCAACGCCAAGCTGCTGGGCTCCACCAACGACCGGATGATCGGCTCGGTCATCGACAGCCAGTTCATCATCGTGCGCGACTACCCGATCGCCTCGGCGCTGAGCTTCCTGCTCATGGCCTCGATCCTGATCCTCGTCACGATCTATGTCCGGCGTGCCGGGACGGAGGACCTGCTCTGATGGCCACCAACCAGTTGGATCCGGCCCTGCTCGACGCCCCGCCCGCCCAGGAGTCCGGCACCCAGCGCACCGTGCGGTGGATCCGGGAGCACGCCCTGGCGATCTACTCCGCACTCGCCCTGATCTACATGTTCCTCCCGGTAGCGGTCGTGGTGCTGTTCTCCTTCAACAGTCCGATCGGGCGCACGAACACCCGCTGGAACGAGTTCTCCCTCGAGGCCTGGCTGAACATCTGCAAGGACCCCACGATCTGCCGTTCGGTGGGGGTGAGTGCCACCATCGCCCTCTTCGCGACCATCGTGGGAACGATCCTCGGCACGATGATCTCCTTCGCGCTGGTTCGCCATCGGTTCACGGGCAGGTCTGCGACGAACCTGCTCATCTTCCTGCCGATGGCCACCGCCGAGGTCGTGCTCGGCTCCTCGCTGCTGGCCCTGTTCCTGAACATGTACTGGGGATCGTGGCAGATGCCGCTGGGCTTCTGGACCATCCTCATCGCGCACATCATGTTCGTCATCAGCTTCGTGGTGGTGACCGTGAAGGCACGCCTGTCCGGCCTGGACCCGCGGCTGGAGCAGGCCTCGATGGACCTCTACGCCGACGAGAAGGCGACCTTCCGCTACGTCACCCTGCCCCTGGTCGCTCCGGGCATCTTCGGCGCGGCGCTGCTGGCGTTCTCCCTGTCCTTCGACGACTTCATCATCACGAACTTCAACTCCGGCTCGACGGTGACGTTCCCGATGTACATCTGGGGCGCAGCGCAGCGTGGCATCCCGCCCCAGGTCAACGTGATCGCCTCGATCATGTTCTTCGGCGCACTGGCGATCGTGCTCGTGGCGCAGGTGGCCGGAGCGCGTCGCCGACGCGTCAAGGCGTGATCGGGTCCCGATAGGTCGTTGCCTCCCGCGGGGCCGGTGTGGTGAACGGTCAGGACGCCTGGAGCAGGACGACCTTCGGGCCCTTCTTCCAGACCGCGTCACCCTTCATCGTGACCCGGACGGTCTCCCCAGCGGGGACGTCCGTCACCGTCGTCGAGACCGACCCCAGGGACTCCTCACCCAGGTAGACCCAGGTGGTGAGGTCGGCTGAGGCCGTGTCGCCTCCGGTGTTGCGCACCGTCCCCGAGACGACCAGGCCGTCCGCAGTGTTGTCGTACCGGTAGGTCGCCAGGAGCCAGTCGCCATCCTTGAGCTGGTCCTTTGCCGGGGCCGGGGGTGCGTCCGCGGCGGAGGGAGGCGCGCCCGTTGAGCTGCCCGACCCTCCGCTGGTCGAATCGCCCCCCAGGGCCTGGACGACGAACCAGCCGCCGACGATCAGCACCAGCCCGACGAGCAGACCCACCAGGACGCGCCGGCGCGTGGACCGACGCTGTTGGGCGGCAGCCGTCCGCGGGCCGACGACCCGGGGGTTGCCGGCTGTCCGCGGCCGGGCCGGAGGCGGGGCAGGTGCGGTGCCCACCGGCGGCGCGACCAGCGTCTGGTCCGAGGCAGGGGCCGCAGCGGCGCGGGCCACGGGTGCACTCACCCCGCCCGCGATGATCGACGACGCGGGCGACGCGGGCGACGCGGGCGCGGGTGCGACGAGGTCGGCGGCTGCGGCGGGTGGTGGTGCAGGGGAGGTGGTCGGGGGTCCCGCGAGCGAGACAGCGACTCCCGAACCTGGGGCGCCCACGGCGATCGTCGGCTCCGGGGTGTCGGTCAGGGTGGTTCCGCCGGTGGTGCTGCCGCGGAGCCGGTCCAGCACCTGGCGGGCGGTCGGGCGGCGGGCGGGGTCCTTGGCCAGCATCCGCTGCAGCAGGGCCGAACGATTGGGGTCGATGCCGACGAGGTCCGGCTCGCGCGTGGCGATGCTCATCAGGACGGCAACCGACGCCCCCTCACCGAACGGGGGCCGCCCGGTCGCGGCGTAGGCAAGAAGGGAGCCGAGGGCGAAGATGTCGCTGGGCGGTCCCGTGGGCTCCAGGGTCGCCTGCTCGGGGGAGAGCCACGCGGGGCTGCCGGTGACCAGTCCCGTGGCCGTGAGCGACGTGGCGTCCTCTGGGTGCGCGATCCCGAAGTCGATCAGCTCCGGGCCGTGCTCACCGAGGATGACGTTGCCCGGCTTGAGGTCCCGATGGGTGATCCGGTGCTTGTCGAGGACGGCCAGGGCCTGGGCCATGCCGCGAGCGAGCTTCCACCACTCGTCCTCGGACAGGGGGCCGTTGTCGGAGATCTCATCACGCAGCGTCGGCCCGCTCACGTACTCGATCGCCAGCCACGCCGGTTCCGACTCGAGGTCAGCGGCGAGGAACTCGCTGATGTGCGCGTCGCGCACCGAGCTCAGGATCGCGACCTCCCGGCGGAAGCGGTCGCGGGTGGCGGGGGCGTCGAGCAGGCCGGGTCGGATGACCTTCAGCGCCGCACCCTCGTACCCGGGTGCGGACGCGTAGAAGACCACGCCCATACCCCCAGCGCCCAGCCGTGAGTGGATCGTCCACGGCCCGACCTGCCGGGGGTCGTGCATCGACAGGGGTGACCCCACTGTGGGCTCGGACATGGGGCACCTCCCGTCTGCACGGGCGCTCGGCGCGTGATGTGGACTTGCGCCAATCTAGTGGATCGGGCTGCGCCGCGGCGGGTCCCGGGTCAGGCGGGGACCGCGCCAGCACGAGGCGGCGTTGTCGAGTGGTCGCCGCTACACTTCAGGGGCTGCGGTTCACCGGGTGGCGTTCGCTCACCGACCGCGCGGCCGTATCGTCCGGAGGACCCGGGGCGGCTGACTTGGAGTGCGATATCTGGTGCCGTACTCACGTACCCGGATCAGGCCGTCCTCACGAAGCGCGCTGGCCGACGTCACGCATGCCCCCTTCTGGCTGGACCGTCCGGAGCGGCCGGACCCCACCGCGGCCCTGGTCGCCGACACCGCCGCCGACCTGGTCATCGTGGGCGGTGGCTACACCGGCATGTGGACCGCCCTGCTGGCCAAGGAGGCCGATCCCAGTCTGGAGGTCCTCGTCCTCGAGGGCGACCGGATCGCCGAGGGAGCCTCGGGTCGCAACGGTGGGTTCATGGCTGCCTCCATCACCCACGGCTTCAGCAATGGGCTGTCGCGTTGGCCGGATGAGATGGTGGAGCTGACCCGCCAGGGCCAGGCCAACCTCGACGCGATCGAGGCGACGATCGCCCGTTATGGCATGGACGTCGACTTCGCCCGGACCGGAGAGCTCGACGTCGCCACTGAGGACTACCAGGTGGCTGAGCTCGCGGAGCTCCCGGGGCTGGTGGCTCCGTTCGGTGAGGACCTGGAGTTCCTCGACGGGCCGGCGACCCGCGCGATGGTGGGCTCGCCCCTGTACCGGGGAAGCGTCCTGAATCGCGACGGCGTCGCCCTCGTTGATCCGGCGAAGCTGAGCTGGGAGCTGGCACGGGTCGTGCGCTGCCTGGGCGTGCGGGTGCATGAGCACTCGCCGGCGACCGGGTTGGAGTCGACTGGCTCCGGCGTCGAGGTGCGCACGCCGCACGCCACGGTGCGCGCGCGGCAGGTAGCCCTCGGGACCAGTGCGTCCCCCAACCTCCTGCGTCGCGTCCGGCCGTACGTCATTCCCGTGTACGACTATGCGCTGATGACCGAGCCCCTCACGGCTGCGCAGTGGGACAGCATCGGATGGGCCTTCCGCGGCGGCGTGGGCGACAGCAACAACCAGTTCCACTACACCCGGCCCACGGCCGACGGACGGCTGCTCTGGGGCGGCTTCGAGGCCATGTACCACTACGGCAGCCAGATGAACCCGGCGCTCAACCGCGACGACGCCACAAGTGCGGTGCTTGCCGAGAACTTCTTCGAGACCTTCCCCCAGCTCGAGGGCCTGCGTTTCTCGCATGCGTGGGGTGGGGCGATCGACACGTGCTCCCGGTTCAGCGCCTTCTGGGGCACGGCGATGGGTGGCCGCGTGGCCTACAGCGTCGGGTACACCGGCCTGGGGGTCGGCGCCACGCGCTTCGGGGCCCAGGTGATGCTCGACCTGCTCGCCGGAGCTGACACCGAGCGGACCCGGTTGACGATGGTGGGCACGAAGCCGATCCCGTTCCCGCCTGAGCCGTTTCGCAGCCCCGCAGTCGGGCTGACCCGGTGGTCGCTGGACCGCGCCGACAACTCCGGTGGCCGGCGCAACGTGTGGTTGCGCACCCTGGACCGGATGGGACTCGGCTTCGACTCATGACCGACACTGGGAACATCCCCGAGCCCACGACCAATCCCGCTGCACCGACCGACCCCCAGACCGCGAACTGAGAGGCACTCATGAAGCACGTCACCCACTGGATCAACGGCGCACCCTACGTCGCCACCGAGGCCGAGGTCCCCGCCGACAAGGTCGGTGCGGCGCTGAGCGCGCTGCGTGACAAGGCGGTCGACTTCATCGACCCGGAGCGCAGTGGCGACATCTACGACCCGGCCACCGGCAAGGTCAGCGGCACCGTCGACTTCGCCTCGATCCGGATCATGGATGAGGCCGTCGCCGCAGCGAAGGCGGCGTTCGCCGGGTGGGGCACCACCTCGCTGACGAGGCGTACCCAGGTCATGTTCACCTTCCGCGAGCTGCTCAACGAGCGCAAGGAGGATCTGGCCGCGATCATCACCGAGGAGCACGGCAAGGTGCTCTCCGACGCCCTCGGCGAGGTCACCCGCGGACTGGAGGTCGTGGAGTTCGCCTGTGGCATCGCGCACCTGCTCAAGGGCGGCTACTCGTCAGGTGTCTCGAGCAGCGTGGACGTCTACTCGATGCGCAAGCCACTCGGCGTGGTCGGCATCATCTCGCCGTTCAACTTCCCGGCGATGGTCCCGATGTGGTTCTTCCCGATCGCCATCGCCGCGGGCAACACGGTGATCGTCAAGCCCAGCGAGAAGGACCCGAGCTCGGCCAACTTCATCGCCGAGCTCTGGAAGGAAGCGGGCCTGCCCGACGGAGTCTTCAACGTCGTGCACGGCGACAAGGTGGCCGTCGACGCGCTGCTGACCCACCCGGACGTGAAGGCGATCTCCTTCGTGGGCTCGACGCCCATCGCCACGTACGTCTACGAGACCGGCACCGCGCACGGCAAGCGCGTCCAGGCCCTCGGCGGGGCGAAGAACCACATGGTCGTCCTGCCCGACGCGGACCTCGACCTGGCTGCCGACGCCGCGGTCAACGCCGGGTTCGGCTCGGCCGGGGAGCGCTGCATGGCGATCTCCGCGCTGGTGGCCGTGGGCGACTGTGCGGACCCGCTGGTGGCCAAGATCGCCGAGCGGATGGCCACGCTGCGCACCGGTGACGGCAGGCGCGGCTGCGACATGGGCCCGCTGGTCACAGGCGTCCACCGGGACAAGGTGGCCTCCTACGTGGACGCCGGTGAGGCGGCGGGTGCGACCCTGGTCGTGGACGGGCGCAACCCGGTCGTCGACGGCGACGCCGACGGCTTCTGGCTCGGGCCGACGCTGTTCGACAACGTCACCCCGGACATGAGCATCTACACCGACGAGATCTTCGGGCCGGTCCTCTCCGTTGTGCGGGTCGACACCTACGAGGCCGCCCTGAAGCTGGTCAACGACCACCCGTACGGCAACGGGACCGCGATCTTCACCAACGACGGCGGTGCCGCCCGGCGATACCAGGACGAGGTCGAGGTCGGGATGATCGGCATCAACGTGCCGATCCCGGTGCCGATGGCGTACTACTCGTTCGGCGGCTGGAAGTCCTCCCTGTTCGGCGACACCCACGCCCACGGCACCGAGGGCGTGCACTTCTTCACCCGCGGCAAGGTCGTCACCTCGCGCTGGCTCGACCCCAGCCACGGCGGCATCAACCTGGGCTTCCCCACCCACGGCTGACGCGCGTCGCCCTGCACGAATTCGGGTGGCTCCTGCTGGAAGTTGAGCAAGAGCCACCCGAATTGATTCTGGGGCCGGCCGCCACGGACCCCGTCGCAGCGGCTACTGGAAGGACACCCAGCGGGGCTCGGGCTTGATTGCCATGGTCCGCTTGGGGCCGAGCATCGGGCGGTCCTCGTCGATGAAGTTCTTCCAGCCGAAGGCGATCCCCTTCGGGGCGTTGCGGCGCAGTGCGCGCCATGTGGAGCGCTTGGCCGGCTGGGAGCCCAGTCCGTCCATCTGGATGACCATCGCCAGCTCGTCGCGGGAGGTGTCCAGGGATGACCGATTGGTGATCATCGACGTCCGGAACTGGTGCAGCAGCAGCATCTTCTGGGGCAGGCCCGCGTCGCGGGTGAGGTCGGCCAGCCAGTCCACGACGTCGTTGATCTCCGAGGCCTTGACCGACCCGATCTGCTTGAGGTGGCGCTGACCGGGCTTCAACCTCCACTCGGGGTCGAGGGCAAGTCCGACGTGCGGCTCCAGAAGCAGCTCGCGGTAGCGCTTCGCCTGGCTCAGGAAGGTGGAGCGGCCCGACTGGAGGTCGAGTACCACGTAGGCACCGGCACGACCCGCCGCATCGACCAAGGGGCGCAGCTTGGCGACCGAGGATTCTGCCGAGTAGTCGCCGTCGCCGCCCGCTGAGCGCGATGCGATGGTCGCGATGATCTCCAGCGCTGGGACCACACGCCGGGTGGTGTGCGGACGGTAGGACGCCGCCGCCTTCTTGGCGCGCTTGATTGTCGCTGCCGTGCCCTGCTCGCCGAGCACCCCGAGGGCGCGGGAGCCGGGGTGGCCGTAGAGGGCCACGTAACTCTTGCCCTCGAAGATCCGCGTACCGCCGCCGGGGAGCTCGGCGGCACGCGCCGGTGACGCGCTCGGGGTTGGCGGGGATGCCGTGGCAGGAGCCACGAGAGACGCAACAGTCAGGGCGAACGCAGCCAGGCCCACCCCCCACGCTGCCCGCGGACGAACAACGTCGAAAACTGTCGACATGACCCCACCTCCCCGGATCGGGCAAGCGTAGAGCCCGGAATGTCGCCGTGCGCGCCAGGGCGCGGAGCCAGGCCGCCACCCGCCACGAGGATTGCCCGCGGCCGCCCCGGTGGGAGCGTCAGGACCTGTCCAGGCGGTGGAGATGGAGCCGATCAGCCACGTGGCCCTCCGCTGTGGGCACGGGAGCGGGTCGCCGCCCGGATGACCCCTCGTACATCCGGGTTGCGACCCGCATGATTCATGCCCAGTTGGTCGGGTGACCAAACTGCGCGAGGGTGTGATGATCCTCACCCCCGGTGTGCCTGTCGACGCCCGGGTCCCGGCGAGTGGGCTTCAGATGGGTACGAGGACGTCCGGGTCGACCCGGCGTGCCCACCCGGTGGCGATGAGGTACTGCGCGGCCAGGTAGGTGACAAGCACGACGAGACCTCGCCCAGGGAATCCAGCTCCGGCCTTGTCGACGCCGATCAGCGCGTCGGAGATGACGAAGAGGGCGGCGCCGACTCCGACCCTGTCGCCGACTCCGCAGGCCAGGGCTGCCATCGTGAGGATGGCCGTGCTGTAGATGACAACCGGGATGGCCAGCGCCCCCAGGTGGGGCCCCAGGGCCACGTTCGCGCCAACGCCCACGAGCAGGTACGTCACGCCGATGGGCCACCGCGCCCTCAACCCTGCCCAGGCGCCGAGACCGAGGAAGCCCGCGATGTAGCACAGCTGCATCACGAGGAAGCCGACCATTCCGACTTCGAACCTGATGTCGAGCAGCACGTCGCCGAGCAGGGCGAAGGCCAGACCGGCGACGAGCCACCGCGGCGCACGGGAGCCGAGCGCGACGAGGACCCAGGCCAGGAGGGTGGCCATCAGGGTTCCCTTGACGACCGTCCGCACGGGGCCGTCGAAACCCGTCACCTCCATGACCAGGTAGGCCCCCCACGAGACGCCAACCACCGCCCACGCCGTGCGCTGGCGGCCGACGGCGGTGGCTGAGGCGGCCGTTCCGGTTGTGGTCACACCCGGAACGCTAGCCAGCCGTGGCCAGGCATGCATGATGGCGGACGGCTGCGGGGCGGTGCAGCGCAAGGCGGTCAACGCACCCCGTAGCCGGTGCCCTTTCGGTCGGTGGGCGCAGGCTCGGCGCGCTCCACGGGGCACCGGGCGTCCGGACAGGCCAGCTCGTCGCACATCCGGCACATGAACTCGGAGGTCAGCAGATCATCGGTCAGGGCCTCGAGCATCGTGGACAGGGTCGAGGACATCGCGCGACAGGCCTCGTCGTCCAGGGCTGACAGGGCTCGCTCGAGAACGCGCCGCCGCTGCGCCAGCACTGCGGCGGCGATCGTCTCACCCTGCTCAGTGAGAACCACGTGCCGGGACCTCCCATCGATGGCCATGACGCGCTCGACCAGGCCCGCCGCAGCGAGGCGATCCACCAGTTGCACGGCGCCGGGGTGACTGATGCGCAGCTTGTGCGCCAGGAAGGAGATCGGTCGCTCAGGGTAGAACCTCAGCGTGATCAGGGCAGCGGGCGCGTTGCCCCCGAACCCGGCGACGGCCTCCATCCCGATCGACTGGCGATCCACGATCGTCTGTGCCAGTGTGCCAAGGATGTTGACCGTGAATGCGCGGTCGTCAGAAACGGGCATATAAGTACCTTACCAGATACATAAGTGCCTTACTGGATAGTCTCGACGTCGAGATACCAGCCGAGCCCCGACCTGCGGGAGCGGCTCATCGGCAAGGAGTTCACCATGCGAGTCCTCGTTGTAGGCGCCGGAGGCGTCGGATCCTCCGCTGCACTGATCGCGGCCCGTCGTGACTTCTTCGAGTCCTGGCTGATCGCCGACTACGACCAGGCCCGCGCCGAGGCGCTCGTGGCCCGGATCGACGACCCGCGGTTCGCCGCGGCCCGGATCGACGCCGGTGACGCCCATGCGGTGGCCGAGCTGTGCCGTGCGAACGCGATCACCCACGTCCTCAACGCGGTCGACCCGCGCTACGTGCTCAGCGTGTTCGAGGGCGCTTTCCTCTCCGGGGCGCACTACATGGACACGGCAATGAGCCTGTCGTCCCGGCACCCCGAGCAGCCCTTCGCGCTCCCCGGCGTCATGCTCGGCGACGAGCAGTTCGCCCATCACGACCAGTGGGTGGCCAACGGCCAGCTCGCGCTCGTCGGCATGGGCGTGGAGCCGGGTCTGGTCAACGTGTTCGCCCGCCACGCGGCTGAGGAGCTGTTCAGCGAGATCGACGAGCTCGGAGTGCGTGACGCGTCCAACCTCGTGGTGCACGGCTACGACTTCGCCCCGTCGTTCTCGATCTGGACCACCATCGAGGAGTGCCTGAACCCGCCGCTGATCTGGGAGAAGGAGCGCGGCTTCTTCACCACCGAGCCGTTCAGCGAGCCCGAGGTGTTCGACTTCCCCGAGGGGATCGGCCCGGTCGAGTGCGTGAATGTCGAGCACGAGGAGGTGGTGCTGATGCCGCGCGCCATCGACGCCAGGCGTGTGACGTTCAAGTTCGGCCTCGGCGATGAGTTCATCGAGGTCCTGCGCGACGCTGAACAAGCTGGGCCTGGACCGCACCGAGCCGGTGACGGTGCGGGGGCACAAGGTATCGCCCCGCGACGTCGTGGCTGCCTGCCTGCCGGACCCGCTCACCCTCGGCGACAAGATGACCGGCAAGACCTGTGCCGGACTGTGGGTCACGGGCACGGGCAAGGACGGTGCTCCCCGCGAGGTGTACATCTACCACGTGTCGGACAACGAGTGGACGATGGCTGAGTACGGCGCCCAGGCCGTCGTGTGGCAGACCGCGATGAACCCGGTGGTCGCCCTCGAGCTGCTCGCGTCCGGTGCCTGGGACGGCGCAGGAGTCATCGGCCCGGAGTCCTTCGCGCCCGGGCCCTTCCTCGATCTTCTCCGCGACGGTTACGGAGAGAACTGGGTCGTGCAGGAGCGCACCCCGACGGCGTGAGCGCCCCGGGTCCGTCGTGGGGTGTTCCGGGGCCTGGACTACCCCAGTGAGTCGAACGCCTGCTCGATGACCGTCAGCGCCTCATCGAGCAGGTGCTCGGGCATGCTCAGCGGGGGCAGGAAGCGCAGCACGTTGCCGTAGGTCCCGGCAGTCAGGACCACGACTCCCGCGGCGTGGCAGGCCCTCGCGACCGCGGCGGTCGAGGCGGCATCGGCTTCGCTGGTGCCCGGCACCACGACCTCGACGGCGATCATCGCGCCACGGCCGCGCACGTCGCCGATGCGGCCCGTGCGCTCGGCCAGCGACTGGAGTCGCGGGACCATGACCTCGCCGATTCGTCGCGCTGTCGCGTTGAGGTCGCCCTCACGCATCTCGGCGATCGATCCCAGCGCAGCCGCGCAGGCCACCGGGTTGCCGCCGTACGTGCCGCCGAGCCCGCCGACGTGCACGGCGTCCATGATCTCGGCGCGGCCGGTGACCGCAGCCAGCGGAAGCCCACCGGCGATGCCCTTGGCGGTGGTGATCAGGTCCGGGATGACGCCCTCGTGATCGCACGCGAACCAGTCACCCGTGCGGCAGAATCCCGTCTGGATCTCGTCGGCCACGAACACGATCCCGTTCGCGCGGGCGAACTCGACCAGCTCGGGCAGGAAGCCCTCCGCCGGGACGATGAACCCGCCCTCCCCGGCGATCGGCTCGATGATGATCGCTGCGACGTTCTCCGCGCCGATCTCCTTGTCGATCCGACTGATGGCGTGCGCTGCCGCCTCTGCCCCGGTGAACCCATCGCGGAAGGGGTAGCTCAGAGGCACGCGGTAGATCTCCGGGGCGAACGGGCCGAAGGAGTGCTTGTAGGGCATGTTCTTCGCGGTCAGGCCCATCGTCAGGTTGGTGCGGCCGTGGTAGCCGTGCTCGAACACGACGATCGCCTGGCGGTGGGTGTAGGCCCGGGCGATCTTCACGGCGTTCTCCACGGCCTCGGCCCCGGAGTTGAACAGCGCTGAGCGCTTGACGTGGTCGCCCGGGGCCAGCTCGTTGAGCGCCTCACAGACTGCGACGTAGGACTCATAGGGCGTGACCATGAAGCAGGTGTGGGTGAACTCGGCCACCTGCCGCTGCACGTTCTCCACGACCTTGGGTGCTGAGTTGCCCACAGTGGTCACCGCGATGCCCGAGCCCATGTCGATCAGGGAGTTGCCGTCCACGTCGAGCAGCACGCCACCGCCGGCCGCGACGATGTACACCGGAAGGGTGCCGCCGACCCCGGCCGATACGGCCCGGGTGCGACGCTCCTGCAGCTCGATGCTGCGGGGCCCGGGGATGGCGGTGACCAGCCGGCGCTCCTGGGGGAGCGTGGGTCCGCCGGTGGTCACGGCAACGTCGATGCTCATGGGCGTTCTCCCTGGGGGGCGAGGGGGCGAGGGTCCGAGAACAGGGTACGTGTTCCCGGAGCGGGACGCGATCTCGACTGAATGCGGGATCGTGGTTTGAAGAGGTTGCAGGAGTAGCAATCCGAAGGTGATCTGCGCCCACAGTGTGGGATTTCGTTGTCTGGAGGCAATCGAACCTCGCCACCGGTGCCCTCAGCCGGGTATCGTTGCCCCCCATGCAGCCTGTGCCCGCCCCTGCCCCCCTGCCGTTCTGGATCGCCGGACGGCCCGCGACCAGTGACATCGTCGCCGACGTCGTCAACCCGTACGACGGCTCCGTCGTGGGCCGCCACGCCGTCCCGACCGCGGGTCAGGTCGAGGAGGCCGTTGCCGCGGCCTGGGCTGCCCGCCACGAGACGGCCGCCCAGCCGGCAGCTGTCCGCGCCGAGGCGCTCATGCACGTCTCGACCAGCGTCACGCAGCGCGCCGAGGAGATCGCCCGGCTGATCACCGCCGAGAACGGCAAGCCACTCATGTGGGCCCGAGCGGAGACGCACCGGGTCGCATCGACCTTCCGGTGGGCAGCCGAGGAGGCGCGGCGCTTCAACGGCGAGTTCCAGCGACTGGACACCGACCCAGCGGCGGCGGGCCGGGCAGCCCTCGTGCGCCGATTCCCGATCGGGCCGGTCCTGGGGATCGCACCGTTCAACTTCCCCCTGAACCTGACCTCCCACAAGGTGGCTCCGGCGATCGCTGTCGGGGCACCGATCATCATCAAGCCGGCACCCTCCACGCCGCTGTCGGCGCTCCTGCTCGGCGAGCTCCTGGCGGAGACCGGCCTGCCCGAAGGCGCGTGGTCGGTCCTGCCGGTCGGCAACGACGTGGCCCCGGGGCTCGTGGCGGATCCACGGCTGCCCGTCGTGTCCTTCACCGGCTCGGACGTCGTCGGCTACCAGATCCAGGCGGCCGTCCCGGCCAAGCACGTGACCCTCGAGCTCGGCGGGAACGCCGCCGCCGTGGTCCTCGCGGACTGGAGCTCCCCGGCCGACCTGGAGTGGGCGGCCTCCCGGATCGCGACGTTCGCCAACTACCAGGCAGGGCAGTCGTGCATCTCGGTGCAGCGGGTCATCGTCGACCGCAGCCTGGTCGACCAGCTCGTACCGATGATCGTGGAGCGGGTTCAGGCCCTGCGGACAGGTTCCCCCTGGGACGACGAGACCGTGGTGGGTCCACTGGTGAACGAGGCGGCGGCGATCCGCGTCCAGTCGTGGATCGACGAAGCGGTCGCGTCAGGTGCCCGGGTGCTCGCAGGCGGCACCCGCGTGGGAGCGACCGTGGCCCCGACCGTCCTGATCGACGCCCCCGCCGATGCCAAGGTGTGCGCCGAGGAGGTCTTCGGTCCGGTTCTGGTGATCGTCCCGGTCGACGGCGTGGACGAGGCCTTCGCCACCGTGAACGACTCGCGCTTCGGCCTGCAGACCGGCGTGTTCACGCACAACATGATCACGGCGTTCCGGGCGCACAGCGAGCTCGAGGTCGGCGGGGTCGTCATCGGTGACGTCCCCTCGTTCCGGGCCGACCAGATGCCCTACGGCGGGGTGAAGGCATCCGGGTTCGGCCGCGAGGGCCTGAAGTCCGCGATGGCCGACTTCACCTACGAGAAGGTCATGGTCCTCACCGGACTGCCGCTCTGACGCGGGGGGTTCACCCTGAGGATCAGGTTGCGCGCAGGCGAGCAGCATCGTCAGCCAGTTGGTCGCGGAAGTCCGGGTGGGCGATGTCGATCAGCGCCCTCGCGCGTTCCCGGGCCGAGCGACCGCGCAGCTGCGCCACCCCGTACTCGGTGACCACGTGGTCCACGTCGTTCTTGCCCGTGGTGACGTGGGTGCCGGGCGCCAGCGTGGCCACGATCCGCGACACGGTGCCCCCGCGGGCGGTGGACGGCACCACGATGATCGCCTTGCCGCCCTTCGAGCGGTTCGCCGCGCGGACGAAGTCGACCTGCCCACCGCTGCCCGAGTACGGCAGATGGCCAAGGGTCTCCGAGCCGCACTGCCCGATGAGGTCCACGGCCAGCGTGCCGTTGATCGAGTGCAGGTTGTCGTTCTGCCCTGCGAGGAACGGGTCGTTGGTCACGTCGACCGGATGCATCTCGAGCGCCGGGTTGCGGTGCATGTACTCGTAGAGGTGGCGCGAGCCAAGGGCGAACGTGGCCAGCATCTTGCCGCGGTGCAGGTTCTTGCGGGTGTTGGTGATCACCCCGGCCTCGAGCAGCGAGAGGATCCCGTCGCCGAACATCTCGGTGTGCACACCGAGGTCGTTCTTGTCCCCGAGCTGCTGCACCACCGCATCGGGGATCGCGCCGATGCCGATCTGCAGCGTGGCGCCGTCCGGGATGAGCTCGGCGACGAAGCGACCGATGCCCAGCTCGACCGGTCCCAGGGCCGGGTGCGGCAGCTCGACGATCGGGTCGGAGCTCTCGACCAGTGCAGTGACCTGCGAGATGTGCACGTGGCAGTCGCCGAAGCAGAACGGGACGCCCGGGTTCACCTCGAGCACCACGACGCGGGCCCGCTCGATCGCGGCCATCGTGTAGTCGGCCGACAGCCCGAGGGAGAAGTACCCGTGCTCGTCCATCGCCGAGGCCCGGGCGAACACGACGTCGCAGGGCAGCAGGCCCCGGCGGATCAGCTCTGGGATCTCCGAGAAGTGCGCCGGGCAGTAGTCCACCCAGCCCTGCCTCGCCCCTGGTCGGCTCGTCCCACCCAGGAAGGCCGTGCTGTGCCGCACATGCTCGGTGGTGTCCGGGTCGAAGTACGCGGCCTGCACCAGGGGCAGGAGCTGGAACACCGTCACCCCACGCAGGTCGCGGCGCCGGTCGGAGAGCGCGTGGAGCAGGGCCGGTGCCTCGCCCGCCCCGATCGGCAGGACGACCGTGTCACCGTCGGCGACATGGGCCACTGCATCGGGCGGATCCATCCGCCGCTCGTCGTACCTCGCCTGCACCGACATGTCGCCTCCGCTGTGATGGGACCAGCTCACAGTACTTCCGGTGACGTTCGGGACTCCTGTTGCTCGGGGGTACGGGTCACAGCGGCGTGCTGCCCCCCGTGCCGACCAGCTGCTCGCGGAACTGTGGGCTGGACAGGCGCCCGGCCTCGGCCTGTGCGGCCGCCACGCGCGCTGACATGCCGAGCCGGGCGGAGGGCTCCTCGTTGCCGGGTGTGGACACGAACTTCTCGATCGCGGCGAGCCCCGCGTCGGCCCGTCCGCTGGCCGCCGATTGCTTCGCGTCCAGCCGGGCGGCATACCAGTCGGAGGCGAGCACGGCCTCGCGGCTGAACATGGCCCGGAACTGCGCAGTGTCGAGGGTCCAGCCCTCGGCCGTGGCGCCGTCGGCCATGATCTCCAGCAGCGCGCGCAGCGGCGGGACGGCCAGCGAGATGGTCCCGTCGTCGAAGTAGGACCGCGCCACCCGCTCATGGGTCGTCACGATCGTGGCGACCGATTCGGCGAAGATCCCGGCGTCCTGCAACTCCGGGCGCAGCATCGCCGGGGTGAGCACCATGTGCGGGTGCAGGAAGATCCGGCCGAAGTACTTGGCGGCGAATGTCTCGGTGATCCGGTATCCCAACCGGCTGGCCGCGACCACGGCTCCCTCGTGCTCGAAATCGGTCAGCTTCTCCAGGGCGCCCTCAGCGATGAGGTTGTGGGCGTCGCGCTCCTCGGGGCTCATCCGGGAGAAGGTCTCCGGGATGAGCAGGGAGATGTCGTGGTCGACACGCACCTGCGGCCCGACGTACCCGGCGGCTGACAGCCACCCGTCGTACTGCGTGAGCGCGTAGGCCAGGAGCGCGGCATTCAGGTCGATGACGGCCGGCATCGCGTTGAACGGGCCCTTGGTCAGCGCCCCCTCGGATCCCGCTCCGGTGGTGGACGGGGACTTGCCCGTCATCGAGGAGATGAACTCCATGAACAGCTCGGGCAGCTCCATGAAGTGCAGGGGGTTGAACGAGCACAGCGGCGGGACGCCGCCGTCCGGCGGATTGTTGCGCCGACCTGCCGCAACCACGTCCACGGGCTGGATGAGGGGTGCATCGCAGCGAATCCGACGGGCCAGGCGCGAGGACAGCTCCGCGACTGCGGTCGCTGCCGCGTTGGCGCGATCCGGTCGCGGCTGCAGGTAGCGGGGGTTCTTCGAGGGCTTGCCGTCCACCAGTCGCGGGTTGGCCGAGCACACGAAGAACTCGGGCCCCTCGCCCTCGGGGGAGTCGGCGAAGTCACTGATCATCTGCGCCATCGGGGCGCTGAATGCGCTGAAGGCCACGGCGTCGTCGCGCATGGCGATGGCGTCGGCGCGCGTCAGCGGCTGGAAGTTGGAGATGAACGTGCCGGGTGAGGACAGGTCGCGCTCGGCCTGCTTGTCGTACCCGCGGTGGATGGCGTCATCGGGGCGCTGGAACAGCAGGTTCTCGCAGTTCTCCACCAACTTGTAGGAGCGATCCGGGCGCAGGCCCAGCTGGGACCCGGGGACCACCGTCGAGGCGGTGATGTCGTCCTGGGTCTGGACCTTGGTCGCCGGGGAGAAGTCGTGACGCAGGCCGAACAGCCGCCACGAGCCGTCGGTGTTGAACCCGACCCGCAGCATGTTGACAGTGATCTTGGTCCCGTCCAGGCGCAACGAGTTGCCCTGCCGTCCGTTGATGATCACGACGCTGAAGTGGCTGCGCCAGTCCTCGCCCCACTCCGGACGGTACGCGCGCTTGATCACGTAGACGAGCTCCTTGATGTGGACCGGGATGCGGTCCAGCCACGCGTTGTGCTCAGCGGAGTACACGCCCGGCGACGGGGTCAGCAGCTTGATCACCGACCCGATCGAGCGGTCCCCGGACAGGATGCGGCGGTGGTCCTGGCCGTTGCGGGTGGGGTCGAGGAACCGCTGGGCGTAGTCCCGGTCGAGGATCGCGGCGACGCGGTCCATGTCGTCGTCGAAGTCCGCGACGTAGGCCGACCCGTAGATGAACGCGTCGGTGATCGCCTTGGAGATCTCCGACTTGCCGCCGCCGGACACCGTGGCGGGCTTGTGGCACGAGGTCGCCACTGCCACCGTCCCGGTCAGGTTCCACGTGGTCTGGTCGTAGGGCTGCTGGTGCATCTGGACGCGGTACCCGTTGGGGCTCAGGTAGCACGTGTCGGCGCGCAGCGCGATGGAGGCGCGCTGGCCATCAGCGCCGGCCCACGAGACGGTCATGTCGCGCAACGAGTAGCGCGCTCCACCGGGGACGAGCACGATGTGCGGCCGCTCGAGATCGATGGCATGGCCCTCGGCCTGCACCGCGAACCGCTCGGGGTCGCGCTCGAGGACCTGGGCGAGGGTGTAGGAGTCGCCGCACTGGTTCTCGGTGTACTCCTGGCCCAGGTTGTAGCTGGGGAACACCAGGGCCCCACCGGCGTGCTCCTCCTCGGCGTTCCCGAAGAGGTTCGCCGAGTACGAGATCTGGGTCTTGACCTCCTTCTTGCAGTATCCGAAGTAGTTGTCGGCGATGACGGTCACGATCACCCCGCGCGCGTCGCGGGCGCAGATCTTGAATGCCTGGCCGTTGTTGTACCGCTCGTCCTCGTTCGCCCAGCAGACCCCGTCGCGCTTCTGCCGATCCGTCGCGTCGTCGACGTGGGGC
>CAVTOX010000002.1:0-95532 GCA_963736425.1 uncultured Actinomycetes bacterium | reverse complement strand
GCCTAATGAGCCGTATCGGCAATGCCGACCTCTCCACCGGTGACCTGCCGAGCATCGACGGATTGCTGACCCGCATCGACGGCGTGAGCATCGATGACATCGCGCGGCAGGCGGCGGCGATCCTGTCGGTGCCCAAGTCCCTGACGGTCATCGGACCTTTCGAGGAGTCCCGCCGGTTCTCGCTCGGCTGAGCATCGGGAGTTCTCGCGAGGGTCAGGACCGGCGCGGGTCCCGAGCGTCGGGCGACTGGGCGCACGATGGTGGGACAATGCCCGGGTGACGATCCGAGTTGGTGTGCTGGGTGCGCGGGGGCGCATGGGGTCCGAGGTGGTCAGGGCGGTGTACGACGCCCCGGACCTCGAGCTGGTGGCGAGCCTCGATGTGGGTGACGAGCTCCAGGAGCTGGTCGCGGCCGGAGCCCAGGTGGCGGTGGACTTCACCCACCCTGAGTCGGTCATGGGCAACCTCGAGTTCCTCATCGCTGCTGGGATCCATCCGGTCGTGGGTACCACGGGCTTCGACACGGCCCGGCTGGACCAGGTGCGTGCCTGGCTCGAAGCATCCCCGGGCACGGGTGCGGTGATCGCCCCGAACTTCGGGATCGCCGCCGTGCTGATGATGCGTTTCGCCGCCGCCGCGGCGCCGCACTTCGAGTCGGTCGAGATCGTCGAGCTGCACCATCCGCGCAAGGCCGACGCGCCCTCGGGCACCGCAACCCGGACCGCGCAGCTCGTCGCGGCCGCCCGTGCCGCGGCCGGCAGCCCGGACATGCCCGACGCCACGACCTCGGCCCTCGAAGGCGCCCGGGGTGCGACGGTCGACGGGATCCACGTTCACGCAGTCCGCCTCCAGGGTCTCGTCGCCCACCAGGAGGTTCTGCTCGGGGGACCGGGGGAGACCCTGACCATCCGGCACGACTCGTTCGACCGGGCCAGCTTCATGCCTGGCGTGCTGCTGTCCGTGCGGAACGTCGCCTCGACCCCGGGCCTCACGGTCGGGATCGACGGCTTCCTCGGCCTGGACGGCTGAGCAGGCATTCCATGACCGGCAAGCGCATGGCGGTGCTCATGGCCGTCCTGCTCGGTGCGTACCTGTTCTTCTCCGCGTCGCGGGCCATCGACTTCATCCAGGCGGGCGGGATCGTCCCCGTCATGCTCGGGGTCGCCATCCTCGCCTTCCCGGTCATCGGGCTGTGGGTGCTCTGGCGGGAGTGGCAGTTCGGGCGGGCCACCGAGGCGCTGGGCCATGAACTCGCTGCCCGAGGGGAACTCCCCGTGGACGACCTGCCCCGGCGGCCCTCAGGGAGGCCCATCCGAGCCGCAGCCGATGCCCACTTCGCCGAGGTGCGTACCCGGGTGGAGGCCGACCCCGACTCCTGGGAGCGCTGGTTCGAGCTCTCCACCGCCTACGACGCTGCCGGCGACCGCAAGCGCGCCCGGAAGTCGATGCGCCAGGCGATCGCGCTCCACGACGGTGGACCGACCGCCTGACCAGTGGCGGCAGCCCTCACCCGTGGGCGCGGCGCAGAGCCGCGAGGGCGGAGTCACCGTACCCGCCGCCGAACAGGGCGGCGTGGACCAGCAGTGGCCAGGCCTGATGCAGGGGGATGCGCGCCACCCACCCGGGCGCCAGAGGGTGGGACTCCAGGTAGCTGTTGATGATCCGTTCGAGATGGGGCACGCCGAACAGCGCCAGCATCGCGAGGTCCGACTCGGGGTGGCCTCCATGGGCAGCCGGATCGATCAGCCACACCTGGCCGTCCGAACCCCACAGGATGTTGCCGCTCCAGAGGTCGCCGTGCACGCGCGCAGGTGGCTCGGTCGGCCCTGCGTCGACCTCGCCGATGAGGAGGTCGGCAACGAACCGGTCGACCTCAGCCGCCTGCGCCGCGTCCAACCCACCGCGGTCACGGGCCATCCGGGCCGTGGCAGCGATCCGGTCGAGTGCCCAGAACTCCGCGAACGTGGTGCGCTCGGCGTAGGGCATGGGGAGGTCTCCGATCCACCCGTCCGGTCCGGGCTGTGGGGGGAGGGCTTCCGAATCGCGGCGCCCCGGCGTCGTGGAGTTGCGCGAGCCGTCGCCCGAAATCCTCGGCCATCTCGCGCGCCGGACGTCCCTCGGGCACGAGTTCCATACCGAGCCGCGCGGGCCCGACCTCGACGACGGCGGGCACCGGGGGCCCGCTAGGAACACGGATCCAGTCCAAGCCCGCTGCCTCGGTCGCCAGGAAGCGTGCCGCGTCGCCGCCAGTGCGGTGCTTCCAGTGGATCTCGGGCATGCGGGCATCATGCCAAGGCCCCTCCGAGGGCGAGCCGCGGTGACCCGGGAGGCCGGGCTCTCACCGTTGGCGCGGCGAGTGGACCGCGGGGGATGGGAGGATGCCCGGGTGACTCCTGAACCCACGCCCGCCTCGGAGCCGCACGCAGCCACCGGGTCAGAGAGCGGCGCTGAGCCCATCCCGGGCACCGTCGAGCCGCTCGCCTTCGACCCCATCCCCGACATCCGGCTGATCGCCTGCGACATGGACGGCACGCTCCTCGACGACGACGACGCGATCCACGACGACTTCTGGCCGCTGATCGACGCCCTGCACGAGCGCGGGGTCGTCTTCTGCCCGGCGTCCGGCCGTCAGTACTACAACCTCCTGGAGCGGTTCGAGCCGATCGCCGACGAGGTCGTGTTCATCGCCGAGAACGGGACGTACGTCGTCCGCGAGGGCCGCGAGCTCAGTTCGGACTGCCTCGACCGGCAGGTCGCCCGCGAGCTGATCGACGTCGCCCGGGACCTGAACGCGGGGGGCGCCGACGTCGGGGCGGTCCTCTGCGGCAAGGAGTCGGCCTACATCGAGCGCACGGACGCAGCCTTCCTCGCCGAGGTCGACAAGTACTACCACCGGCTGCAGATCGTCGAGGACCTCAACACGGTCTACGACGACATCCTGAAGGTCGCGATCTACGACTTCGAGTCCTCCGAGCGGGTGTCCGCGCCCGCGTACGCGCACTTCCGGGGGACCCACCAGGTGGTGGTGTCCGGCCAGCACTGGCTCGACATCATGGACCAGCACGCCAACAAGGGCAGCGGGATCCGCCACATCCAGCAGGCCCTGGGCATCACCCGCGACCAGACGATGGTCTTCGGCGACTTCCTCAACGATCTGGAGATGATGGACGAGGCCACCTACTCCTTCGCGATGGCCAACGCCCACCCGGAGCTGGCCGCACGTGCGCGCTTCCGGGCCCCGGAGAACACCGACAACGGCGTCGTGCGCACCATCAAGAGCGTCCTGGGCCTCCGATGACCGACATCATCAACGCTGGCTTCACCCCGGCGCCGCCGTGGCTGACCGGCAACCTGCAGACCGTGGCCGACCGGATCCGCCCACGCCAGCACGACCTCGAGGCGGTATCGAGTGAGCAGCGCATCCTCGTGGCCATGACCGACGGGTCGGGCGACTCGCTCGCCGTGCGCATACACCGCCCGCGGATCGGTCCACGCCCCGACCGGCCATTGGTGCTGGTCGTCCACGGCCTGGGCGGGTCGATCGACTCGACCTACGTGCGGGCGACGACCCTGGGCCTGTTGCGCGCCGGGTACGCAGTCGCGCGGGTGGACCTGCGGGGGGTGGGGGACTCGTCCGAGCACTGCCGGATGCTCTACCACGGTGGCCGCTCCGGGGACCTGCGCTCCGTGCTGCGCGCGCTGGCCGACGAACCCGGTGCGGAGGGTGTCGCGATCGTCGGCTTCTCCCTGGGCGGGAACGTCACGCTCAAGCTCCTCGGCGAGTCACTGGAGGGGATACCTGTCCGTGGCGGCGTGGCGGTCTCGTCACCCCTGGACCTCAGCGTCGGGGTCGAGCACCTGAGCCGGCGGATGTTCGGCCTCTACGAGAGGTTCCTGGTCGGCAAGCTGAAGTCCGACACGGAGAACTCGGGACTCGCCCTCACCGACGACGAGCGCACGGCCATCGCGAAGGTCAGCACCCTCACGGAGTTCGACGACCTCATCACCGCCAAGCACAACGGCTGGCGCGATGCGGCCGAGTACTACGCCGTGAACTCCAGCGCCCAGTTCCTGCCCTGCATCACCGTCCCGACGCTGGTGGTGCATGCGCTGGACGATCCGATGATCCCGGCCGGTCCCTACCAAGCGATCGACTGGGCGCAGCTGGAGGCCGACACCCCGGTGCGTCGGGCGATCACCCGCACCGGAGGGCACGTGGGCTTCCACGAGCGCGGCGCGGAGCTGCCCTGGTACGTCGGGCGGACGGTGGCGTTCCTCGACGCGGTGTGACTGCGTCGCACTCGCCCCCGGGGCGGGCCGGAATCCGGGTGGGCGCGGTGGTTGGATGGCTCCAGGCAACGCTCACCAGGAGGATTCCGTGGCTGACGGTTTCGCGATCACCGAGTACCCCGACGTTCCGCGCGTCATTGCCGACCTGGACGCGTTGATCGCCCAGCCCATACGTCGCCTGCGCCGCGATGCCCTGCAGGGATACCTCGACGAGTACTTCGAGAAGCAGTGCCAGTCGTCGAAGGCGATGACGACCGAGGCCGCTGAGTACATCCCCGGAGGCGTTCAGCACAACCTGGCCTTCAACATGCCGTTCCCCCTGGTGATCACCCGGGCTGAGGGCTGTCACCTGCAGGACCTCGACGGCAACGAGTACCTGGACTTCCTGCAGGCCGGTGGGCCCACCGTCCTTGGCTCGAACCCACCGGAGGTTCTCGAGCAGGTGATCGACCTGTTGCGCACGTGCGGTCCGTCGACGGGGCTCTTCCACGAGTACGAGCTGAAGCTGGCGCGGTTCATCGCCGACCACATGCCCGCGGTCCCGATGTTCCGGATGCTGGGCTCGGGCACCGAGGGTTGCATGGCCGCGATCCGCGTCGCCCGGTTGTCCACCGGCAAGAAGAACGTCGTCAAGATGGGTGGTGCCTACCACGGCTGGTCCGACCAATTGGCCTATGGGCTGCGGATCCCGGGCACCCGCCACCACGAGGCGCACGGCGTGCCCAAGTACGTGTTCCGCCACACCCAGGAGTTCTTCCCCGGCGACCTCGACGCCCTCGAGCGCACCCTGATGATCAACCGGGCCCGCGGCGGGACGGCCGCCGTCCTCATCGAGCCCATCGGCCCGGAGAGCGGCACGCGGCCGTTGCCCCGGGACTTCAACGCGGGCGTGCGCGAGCTCTGCGACAAGTACGGCGCGCTGCTGATCTTCGACGAGGTCGTCACCGGGTTCCGGATCGGCATGTCCGGCGCGCAGGGCTACTTCGGCGTGGAGCCCGACCTCACTGTGTTCGGCAAGGTCGTCGCCGGCGGGTACCCCTCGGCGGGCGGCCTGGGCGGCAAGCGCGAGCACATGAAGCTGCTGGCCGCCGGGCTCGAGGCCGGATCGAAGAAGGCGCTGGTCGGCGGGACGATGGCGGCCAACCCGCTCTCGTCGGCGGCGGGGTACTTCACGCTCGTGGAGATGGAGCGCCAGAACGCGGCCGAGCGAGCCGGCGCGATGGGCGACAGGCTCACCGCTGGGCTGCGCGAGTCGATCACCCGGCGCGGCCTACCCTTCGTGGCCTACAACCAGGGCTCGATCGTGCACCTGCAGACCGTCGGAACGCTGCACTTCGCGGTGGACTTCAACCGGATCTGGGAGGTCCCGGCGAAGCTCAAGGAGATCAAGGCGCGCAAGACCGTGATGGAGGAGATGGGCGCGGCGTACACCGCCGAGGGCGTCATCACCCTCGCAGGATCGCGGCTGTACACGAGCGCCGCGCACACCGAGGCCACGATCGACCACGCCGTGGCGGCCTTCGACCGCGTGTTCGCCCAGGTCGAGGGAGCGCGGCAGTGAGCGAGGCCCAGGCCCGCCGCGAGCTCGTCGACGCGGGGCACAGGCTGCTCGCCGACGGCCTGGTGGCGCGCACCTGGGGCAACCTGAGCGTCCGACTCGACGAGCGGTCCATGCTCGTCACGCCCAGCGGGATCACCTACCCGGACCTGACTGAGAAGATGATCGTGCGCGTGGACCTCGACTCCGGTGAGTGGTCGGGTTCGTACAAGCCCAGCGGGGAGCGCAAGCTGCACAGTGAGACCTACCGCCACCGGCCCGAGGTGATGGCAGGGGTGCACACCCACCAGGTCGCGGCGTCCATCTGCGCAGCCGCGCGCGTGCCCGTGCCCACACCCTTCGGGGAGGTGCCGTGCGCCCCGTACGCACTGCCAGGCACCAAGAAGATCACCGAGGGCACCGTCGGGGCCCTGGGCGCGGGACCTGCGGTGCTGATGGCCAACCACGGGGCGTTCGCCGTCGGCGGCACGCTGGAGGAGGCCTTCGATCGGGTCTCCGAGCTGGAGCGGGCGTGCTCGGCGTACGTCGTGGCCAAGCGCCCGTACGAGGGGTCGCACATGCCTGCGGATCCTGATGCGCCGTGGGATCCGGCGTGCGTCCAGCAGGTGGAGCTGGGCGATGGCTCGCCGGCGTGGCTGTCCACCGCCCCGTTCACAGTCCGGTTCTCCATCCTGCGCAAGCCGTTGCCCCCTGTGCTCGACGACCTCGCCCAGCTCACTGGTCGCCGGGTCGCCACGTTGCGGTCGACCCCGAAGCGGCGCCCGAGGGCCGACGCAGTGCTGGTTCCCGGCCGGGGCGCCCTGGTGTTCGGGACGGACCACGAGGCCGTGGCCATGGTGGTGGAGAAGGCCGCCCGGGCCTGGATCGGGGCGTCTGGACTCGGCGGCGCCAAGCCGCTGCCGCTCTGGGAAGCCCTGCTGATGCGCGCGTTCTACGTCCGCTCGTACTCCAAGCAGGCGACGGCCGTCCACACCGAGGACTCAGCCGGCTGAAGTTCGGCAGCGGTCCTGCGCCCTGGCGGTTATCGTGGAGGGCATGGACTGGATCCTCATGGCCCTGCTCATCGTCGGCTTGATCGTCTTCATGCAGTCGCGGCAGAAGCAGGCCGCAGTGGGATCGACCCGACAGAACAAGGAGCTCGCTGACCGGCGCTGGCAGGCGGTGCGACGTGTCGCCGAGGAGGACGTGACCCAGCTCGGTCAGCAGATCGCCGACACGCCGGTGCCGGAGTCCCTGGACCCCGAGGCGGCGCACGACTTCGACGACGCGCTCGGCGCCTACGAGCGGGCCAAGGACGCGCTGGCCGCCTCAGCCCACCCGGATGACCTCCAGTGGGTATCGAAGTCGCTGGACGACGGGCGCTTCGCCCTGGCCAAGCTCGACGCCCGCCGCGAGGGCCGGGAACTCCCCAGCCGCAGGCCCCCGTGCTTCTTCGACCAGCGCCATGGCCTGTCCGTCGCTGATGCTCAATGGGCACCGGAGGGGGAGCGATGCGCGACGTTCCCGTGTGTGCGGCGTGCGACGCGCGCATCAAGGACGGCCTGGACCCGCAGGCGCGGCTCGTCCCGACGGCGTCGGGGGACCGGCCCTACTACGAGGCCGGTCCGGAGTACGCGCCCTGGGCGCGCGGCTGGTACGCGGGTTCCGGCGCCTACATGATGAGCAACGTCCTGATGGGCACGATGCTGTTCAACGCCCTCTACCTGCCGCCGGGGTACGACTACTTCGGCGGTGACGGTGGTGGCGACCTCGGTGGGGATGGCGGCGGTGACGGCAGGGCGGAGACGCCGGGGAGTGACGCGGGCGGCTTCGATGGGGGAGGCGGAGGCGACGCGGGCGGCTTCGACGGCGGCGGGTTCGACGGCGGCGGCTTCGACTTCGGCGGGTTCTGATCCCAGCCGAGGCCAGCCCGTCCCGGCATCAGGCGACCCGTTGGTGTGGACCTCCGAGCGGACGCGTCCCCCGGAAGCTCAGCGCACTGGCTCGGGGGTCCGTGACTCCCTCGGCTGGAGCGCATCCGGCTCAGGCATCCGCAGGGCGACCGCGACTGCAACCACCAAGAGCCCGAGGGCCGCGACGAGTGCCCGCGTGAACGACCCATCCGGCGTTCGCAGGGCGGACATGACATAGACGAAGACCACCGAGGCCTGCCCGAAGAGCTGCATCAGGCCGTTGGACGTTCCCTCAGGGGTCGGTCGAGTCACCTCAGCCGCGTACTGGAACCCGATCGGCAGCGCCGAGACGAGGAAGAAGCCGAGTACTGCTCCGGAGAGCAGCAGGACTGGCAGCGAGCCGGCGAAGGTCACTCCCAACAGGCCCGGAATCGCCCCCGCGAACGCCAGGACGAGGAAAGGCCGGCGACGCCGGCGGCGGTCCGACATCGCAGGAAGGACCACCGCCCCGACGAGGCCCCCGAGGAGCAGCACGGCACCCAACGTCCCAGCGTCAGCGGAGGAGAACCCGCGCGGGCGCAGCATCGCCTCGACCCAGGTGGTCAGCCCGTTGAACACCCCGAGCCCGATGAATGCGATCGCCAGCACGTACCAGAAGGCCTTCACGCGCAGCGCGTGCGAAAGGCCATCGAGCACCAGTGCGCGTTCCTCCTGTCCCGGCGGGCAGGCCGGAGTCGGTGGGTGCTCCCGGGCGAGGACGAGGAACAGCACCGCGCTGAACGCGGCGATGATCCCGTATGTCAGCTGGATCTGCCCGATCGGCATCGACTCGATCAGCACCGGCCCGAGCACCATTCCCGCAGCCGTGCCCACCAGGTTGCCGACGGTCACCACGCCGACCGCTGTCGCCCGTTGGCCGGGAGCGAACCATCGTGCAGGCATCTTCGTCCACGCGTTGAGCAGCAGGGGCTGCGCGGCGGCGATCCCGAGGGTGGCTGCCATCGCCAGTGCGTAGTTGGGACCGGCCAGTCCGCGCAGGATTCCGCAGGCCCCCATCACCACCGCCCCGAGCCCGCTGGCGAATCGGAACCCCCGGGTGTCGATGAGCCAGGCAGCCGGCAGCGACAGCGGGATGAACGCCAGCATGAAGACCATCGCGAAGGCGCCGATGGCCGTGTCGCTGACCCCGTAGTAGGCGGCCGCCTGGCCGGTGATGGGCGCGTAGCCGATCCACAGCGTCTGGATCGTGACGTTGACCAGCGTGAAGACGGCCAGCACCACCCAGCGGTAGGGATACACGCGGTAGGTGGGCGCAGCGGGCATGAGCGTGAGTCTGCCACCGCGGTCCCGGGGAACGTGTGACCGGCGGCGACAGGAGGCGACGAGTGCGGCCGTGACTCCCAGCCCGCGACCGCCCGGTTGCTCAGGGGTCTCGCTGATGGGCGATGATTGACCCATGGATCCCAAAACAGTCAAGATCATTGCGCTCGTGCTCATCATCTGCCTGGTCGGCATGGTCTTCATCGGTTTCCTCTGACCAGGTCCCCACGACGATGTGGCCGGCCCCCTGAGGGGAGCCGGCCACATCGCGGGTACCAGGTGGATCAGTCAGCGAGGTCCGCTCCGACGACATTGATCATGTCGACCACCTTGTTGCTGTAGCCCCACTCGTTGTCGTACCAGGCGACGAGCTTGACGAACGTGGAGTCCAGCGCGATGCCAGCCTCGGCGTCGAAGACCGACGTCATGGCCTCACCGCGGAAGTCGGTCGAGACGACCTTGTCCTCGGTGTATCCAAGGACGCCCTTCATCGGGCCCTCGGACGCTGCCTTCATGGCGGCCTTGATCTCGTCGTAGGACGCCGGGCGCTCGAGCTCGAGGGTCAGGTCGACCACGGAGACATCGGAGGTCGGGACGCGGAACGCCATGCCGGTCAGCTTGCCGTTGAGCTCGGGGAGGACCTTGCCCACGGCCTTGGCCGCACCTGTCGAGGAGGGGATGATGTTCTCCAGGATGCCGCGGCCACCGCGCCAGTCCTTCATCGACGGGCCGTCAACGGTCTTCTGCGTCGCGGTCGCCGCATGCACCGTGGTCATCAGGCCACGCTTGATGCCGAAGCTGTCGTTCATCACCTTGGCGATGGGGGCCAGGCAGTTGGTGGTGCAGGAGGCATTGGAGATGATCGCCTGGCCCGCGTAGCTGTCGGAGTTCACGCCGAACACGAACATCGGGGTGTCGTCCTTGGACGGCGCGGACAGGATGACCTTCTTCGCGCCGGCCTCGAGGTGCTTGGACGCCGTTGCGTTGTCCAGGAACAGTCCGGTGGACTCCACGACGACCTCGGCGCCCACATCGCCCCAAGCCAGAGCGGCAGGATCGCGCTCAGCAGTCAGACGGATCGTGTTGCCGTTGACGATCAGGTTCGTGCCGTCAACCGAGACCTCACCCTTGAAGCGGCCATGCACCGAGTCGTACTTGAGCATGTAGGCCAGGTACGCAGGGTCGAGCAGGTCGTTGATCCCAACCACCTGGATCGTGTCCGGGTAGTTCTGGACGGCAGCACGGAACACCATCCGGCCGATCCGGCCGAATCCGTTGATGCCTACCTTGATAGTCATGTGTTTCCCTTCCATCGGGTGCGGGGGCGTGTGCAAGCATCGGCCACACTACTAGCCGCCGATGGGCATCGCCTGCTGGCCGAACGGCCCCCGAGTGACCGTCCGGTGAACGCGCTCTGGGCGCTTGAGCGTGCTCAGGACGTGCTGGTCGTGGGGTAGTAGCGCTGGTAGTCGCTGCGCCGGTTGTAGCCGCCGCCGTAGGAGGCGAGGTCGGCGAAGAACGCCAGGAACACGAAGAACCACTCGAAGCCGGACACCCCGCCGGAGGTCCACCACGAGATGAGGACATACGTGAGAGTCGTGTACGGCAGCAGGAAGAACCCGATGAGGGGGATCACCCAGGACCCGTCAAAGGCCTTGGTGATCTCATCGTTGAACAGCGCCATCAGCGCAAGCGCCAGTCGGGGGGCGAAGGCGCCGAGCAGCAGGACGAAGCAACCACACATGAGGGACTCCTAGGTAAGCCGGTGATGCGCCACACCGTAGCCACTGGGAGCCTGCGTCGCGCGCAGGCGCGCAGGAGGTAGCGTGGCCGCCGCCGACGACACCGCGCCCCATCGCGCAGGCACGACACCCGGAGGATGCACATGCCCGAGCTGAGGTTCCGAAGCGACGTCACCGTCGAGCTGGTCAAGCACGCGGCCAGCGACGCCGACGTCATCTGGGCCGCCCGGGTGTCGACCAAGGGTGAGCAGTCGCTCGAGGATCTCGAGGCCGATCCCACCAAGTCCTCGGGGCTGATCAACTACCTGATGCGTGACCGTCACGGATCCCCGTTCGAGCACTCGTCGATGACGTTCTTCGTCCAGGCGCCGATCTTCATGTGGCGTGAGCACTTCCGCCACCGGATCGCGTCCTACAACGAGGAATCGGGCCGTTACAAGGTCCTCGAACCGACCTTCTACGTCCCGGCCCCCGAGCGCAAGCTGGTACAGGTGGGCAAGCCCGGCTCGTACGAGTTCGTGGACGGCACCGACCAGCAGTACCAGATCGTCCGCGCCGAGACCGAGTCCGCGTGCCGTGCTGCGTACGCCGCCTACGAGACGATGCTGGAGGCCGGTGTGGCCCGCGAGGTGGCTCGGATCGTGCTCCCCCTGACGATCTACTCCTCGGCGTACGTGACCATGAACGCCCGGGCGATGATGAACTTCATCTCGCTTCGCAAGCACAGTGACGACGCGCGGTTCCCGAGCTTCCCGCAGCGCGAGATCGAGATGGTTGCCGAGCGCTACGAGCAGGAGTGGGCGCGACTCATGCCGCTGACCCATGCCGCGTTCGTCGCGAACGGCCGGGTCGCCCCGTAGGCGCGCCGGGTAGGCTCCGGGCCGTGACTGCGATCTCCACACGTGACGTCAACGGACGGACCTACCGGCGCGATCCGGTCAAGACCCACAAGGTCGGGATCGGCGAGGACCTCGATGGTGTGATCGCCCTGTACGCGGCTGAGCGGATCACCGCGGCGACCACGCTGTGCCTGTCGCAGAAGTTCGTCTCGATCTGCAACGGCGATGTCCGGCACATCAGCGAGGTCCAGGACAGTTGGCTGGCCCGACTCATCGTGAAGTACGTGACGAAGAACGACAACGGCGACATCGGATACAGCCACCCCAAGAAGATGCAGGTCGCCATCGACGAGGTCGGCTACCCCCGGATGCTGGCCGCAGTCGTGGGCGGTGGGATCGGCAAGTTCGTCCTGCGACGCAACGGCGACTTCTACCGGATCGCCGGCAACCACATCTCCGAGATCGACGGCTTCAACCCCGACGCCATGCCGCCCTTCGACGAGTACGCGATGCTGCCCTCGAAGCACCCCGACGCCATCTGCCAGGAGCTCGCGCAGCGGTTCGGGTGCGCGGCCTACATCATCGACGGCAACAACATCAACGTCGAGGTCGTCGGGCGCAGCGTCAACCTGCCCATGTCTGAGGCCGACGCCCGCGAGGTGATGCTGGACAACCCCATGGGCCAGGGCGACGAGCTGACCCCGGTGTTCCTGATCACGCCGGAGGACTGAGGACGCGACGCGTGCGGGTCGGCGACGCGTCGCCACGATCCGGCCGCCGGGCCGATACCGTGTGGGCATGGCAGCCGACCCCACCAGCCCCGCGCCGTTCGGTCACATGCTGACCGCGATGGTCACCCCGTTCACACCCGAGGGGGAGGTCGACTACGACGGCGTCGCGCGCCTGGCCACCCACCTCGTGGATGTCGCCGGCCACGATGGCCTGATCGTCAACGGCACCACGGGGGAGTCCCCAACGCTGCGCGACGCCGAGAAGATCGCGTCGCTCAAGGTGGTCCTGGAGGCCGTCGGTGACCGCGCAACGATCATCACAGGTGCCAGCAACAACGACACCCGGCACTCGATCGAGATCGCCCGCGCCGCGCAGGACGCCGGGGCACACGGCCTGCTCCTGGTGACTCCGTACTACAACAAGCCCCCGCAGGCGGGGATCGCGGCCCACTTCCTTGCGATCGCCGACGCCACCGACCTGCCGATCATGACCTACGACATCCCCGGACGCACCGGTGTTCCGATCGAGGCCGACACATTCGCGCGCATCGCCGAGCACCCCCGGATCGTGGCCAACAAGGACGCCAAGGCCGACCTCGCCGCCGCTGCGGCGGTGATCGCCGCCACCGACCTGGCCTGGTACTCCGGCGACGACGCCCTGACCCTTCCGCTGCTGTCCGTCGGGGCTGTGGGCGTGGTCTCGGTCGTGGGGCACGTCCTCAGCACGCGGATCGCCGAGATGATGGCCGCACATCGGTCGGGCGACGTGGCCCGAGCCACGGAGCTGAACGCGTCGATGATCCCGGCCTACGTGGGCATGTTCCGCACGCAGGGCGTGATCATGGCCAAGGCGGCGCTTCGCGAGCTCGGGCTGCCGTCCGGGCCGGTTCGCCTGCCGCTGGTCGATGCCACCCCGGCGCAGGTCGCTGTGCTGCGGGCGGATCTCGCCGCCGCAGGGGTGGCAGGATTCGACGCCTGAGGCCCGACGACCACCACGACACGAACGCCGGCGGAGTCGGGGACGCCCTCGGGGAGGCCCGGCCCCCGGTAGCCTCGCGGCATGGCCACAAAGTCGCCTGCGCGCGCCCGCACGTCGAGTGCCTCACGCAGCTCCCAGGGGGGCAGCCGCAAGGGCTCAACCCGATCCGCCCAGCCTCGGGGCACCTCGTCGCGCTCGGTTCCGCGCACGACTCCGAAGCCTTCTGCCCGCCGCAACCCGGGTCCCGTCGCCCGGGTCGTCCGCGCAGTCGGCCGGGCGCTGGCCCGTACCTGGCTGTTCCTCGCTGCGATCCTCGGTGGAGTGGTGCGTGCCCTCGGGCGCAGTGCGCGGGACCTCGATGCGACGCACCGCCGCGACGGGATCGGGCTGCTGCTGTTCACCCTGACGATCGTGGTCACCGCTGTCACCTGGTTCTCGATCGACGGCTGGCTCACCGGCCTCGTCACAGCCATCGTGACCGGGGCCGTCGGCGCCCTGGACGTCGTCGTCCCGCTGTTCCTGTTCTGGGCCACGCTGCGAGTCCTTCGCCATCCGGACCAGGGCTCCACCACTGGTCGGCTGGCGATCGGGACCGGGATCCTGCTGGCCTCCGCGTGCGGGATCTGGTCGCTGGTCAAGGGGGCGCCCAGCCCGAGTGACGGGTCCGAGGCGTTGCGCGCGGCCGGAGGCTGGGTCGGCTGGCTGGTCACCGCTCCGATCGTGTCCGCTATCGGCATCTGGCTGGCCTACCTGTGGTTGGTCGTGCTCCTCGGCTTCGGTCTGCTTGTCGTCACTGCCACACCCATCCACGCCGTCCCCGAGCGTCTCGCAGCACTGCGCGACGCCGTGCTGCTGCGCCGAGAGCCCGGTGGGACGCCGGGCGAGGGGGAGCCGGCATCCGGCGACATGGCCGTGGACGGCCAGGCCAAGCATGCGACCCTGGCTCCCGACGACGATCCCGATGCGCCCGACTCGTCCGGGGGCACCGACGCTGGGGCCCCCGTCGGTGACAGCACCACCACGCCGGCCACCACGCCAGCGGCCGTCAAACCCTCTGGAGCCGCGGTGCTCAGGGCCCGGGCATTGGGCCTCCTTCGCAGCATGAGCCGGCCGAGCAAGGATGCTGAGCCTCCGGTGTACGACGGTCCGTTGGCGGGGGACGAGGCGTTCGTGTCCGCTGTGGCCACCGTTCCGGGGACATCGCCGGCGGGCGACGACCCCACCCTCATCGACGCCCTGTTCGACGCCGACCCGCACCTCGCCGAGGGTTCCGGTCCGCATGACCTGACCGTCGCAGTCGCCGGCATCCCTGCTGCCCAGGCCATCGGTGGGGACACGGCCACCGCTGACGCGAACCTCGCCTCGCTGGTCGCTGCCGTGGGACCCGCCCCCGCCGGCAAGCCGGGCAAGCACAACACCGTGGCGATCGCCCGGCCCGAGCAGCTGCGCCTCCCCGGAGCTCCCGACTACCGGCTGCCCACCCCGACGATGCTCAAGGCGGGCACCGCGCCCAAGGCGCGCAGCGTGTCCAACGACCGCGTCGTGGCCTCGCTGACCGACGTGCTCACGCAGTTCGAGATCGACGCCCAGGTGACCGGCTACATGCGCGGGCCCACGGTCACCCGCTACGAGGTGGAGCTCGGCCAGAGCGTCAAGGTCGAGCGGGTGACGGCGCTCACGAAGAACATCGCCTACGCAGTGGCCACGTCCGACATCCGGATCCTGTCGCCGATCCCCGGCAAGAGCGCGATCGGCATCGAGATCCCCAACACCGACCGCGAGATGGTCTCCCTGGGCGACACACTGCGGGCGCCGTCGGCGCTGGCCGACCACCACCCGCTGCTCGTCGGCCTCGGCAAGGACGTCGAGGGCGGCTACGTGTGCGCCAATCTCGCGAAGATGCCGCACATCCTGGTCGCGGGGGCCACCGGTGCGGGCAAGTCCAGCTGCATCAACGCCATCGTCACCAGCATCCTCATGCGGGCCACCCCCGCCGAGGTGCGGATGGTCCTGGTCGACCCGAAGCGGGTCGAGCTGACGGCCTACGAGGGCATCCCGCACCTGATCACGCCCATCATCACGAGCCCGAAGAAGGCCGCGGAGGCGCTGCAATGGGTCGTCCGCGAGATGGACGCCCGCTACGACGACCTCGCGCACTTCGGCTTCCGCCACATCGACGACTTCAATCGCGCTGTGCGCGCGGGGACCCTGGCCGTCCCGCCGGACTCCCAGCGGGTGCTGGCGCCCTACCCCTACCTGCTGGTCATCGTCGATGAGCTGGCTGACCTCATGATGGTCGCGCCCCGTGACGTCGAGGAGTCGATCGTCCGGATCACCCAGCTGGCGCGCGCTGCGGGCATCCACCTGGTCCTCGCGACCCAGCGACCCAGCGTCGACGTCGTGACCGGCCTGATCAAGGCCAACGTGCCATCACGACTGGCGTTCGCGACCTCGAGCCAGACCGACAGCCGGGTGATCCTGGACCAATCGGGGGCTGAGGCCCTCGTCGGACAGGGCGACGGGTTGTTCCTCCCCATGGGAGCCTCGAAGCCCATGCGGATCCAGGGCGCCTTCGTGCCCGAGTCCGAGATCCGCGCTGTCGTGGGCCACGTCAAGAAGCAGATGGCGGCCCAGTACCGCGACGACGTCCTCACCGAGGCCGCGACCAAGCGCGACGTCGAGGACGACATCGGCGACGACCTCGACCTGCTGGTCGCGGCCATCGAGCTGGTGGTCACCACGCAGTTCGGCTCCACGTCGATGCTCCAGCGCAAGCTGCGTGTGGGGTTCGCCAAGGCGGGTCGGCTGATGGACCTCATGGAGTCGCGCGGCGTGGTCGGTCCCTCCGAGGGGTCCAAGGCGCGCGACGTCCTGGTCAAGCCCGACGACCTCGACGAGCTGCTGTCGGACCTGCAGCACGGCAGCTGACGATCCTGGTGGCATACGCTGACCAGGTGAGCACGACCCGAGTTGCCCTGGTTACTCTGGGCTGCGCGCGCAACGAGGTGGACTCCGAGGAGCTCGCCGGACGTCTGGCGGCGCAGGGCTTCGAGCTCGTGGCCGACGCCGATGACGCCGACGCTGTCCTGGTCAACACGTGTGGGTTCATCGAGGCCGCCAAGCGTGAGTCGGTCGACGCCCTGTTGTCGGCCGGTGGCACGACCCACGACGGTCGGCACCGCTCAGTCGTGGCGGTCGGGTGCATGGCCGAGCGCTACGGCAACGAATTGGCCGCTGAGCTCCCGGAGGCCGACGCGGTCCTGGGGTTCGACGACTATCCGGACATCGCTGAGCGGTTGCGCGTCATCCTCGAGGGGGGCACGCTCACGAGTCACGTCCCACGCGACCGGCGCACGCTCCTGCCCATGGCGCCCACCGATCGCCCGGGTTCCGCGGTGCACGTCCCCGGTCACGGGAGCTCGGGATCACCAGGCGGCGCCCGGGACGAGCCTGGGGTCGGTGGGACCGGGCTGGATCCGGCAGCGCATGACGTCAGGCCCCGTGGCGTCGCTGAAGATCGCCTCAGGGTGTGACCGTCGGTGCGCGTTCTGCGCCATCCCGTCGTTCCGAGGCTCGTTCGTGTCCCGGTCGCGTGCCGACATCGCGGCCGAGGCGCGTTGGTTGGCCGCCGACGGGGTTCGCGAGCTCGTGCTCGTGAGCGAGAACTCGACCTCCTACGGCAAGGACCTCGCCGACCCACGCGCCCTCGAGGACCTGCTCTCGGAGCTCGGGTCGGTTGCGGGTATCGAGCGGATCCGTGTGTCCTACCTCCAGCCCGCTGAGGTCCGACCCGGGTTGGTCAGCACCATGCTCGCAGCGCCGCGGGTGGCGAACTACTTCGACTTGAGCTTCCAGCACGCCAGCGCCCCACTGCTGCGTCGCATGCGGCGGTTCGGCGGGACCGAGTCGTTCCTGGAGCTCATCGCCTCGATCCGCACCGACGCCGCTGAGGCAGGCATCCGCAGCAACGTGATCGTCGGGTTCCCGGGGGAGACCGAGGCGGACGTCGAGGAGCTGATGTCGTTCCTCGGCTCCGCCCAGATGGATGCCGTGGGGGTCTTCGGATACTCCGACGAGGACGGCACGGAGGCCCTCGGCCTCGGCGGCAAGCTCGACGAGTCGGAGATCCGGGCCCGGGTGATGGAGGTCAGCGGAGTCGTCGACGAGGTGATGGCCCAGCGCGCCGAGCAGCGGATCGGCCACGACGTCGAGGTCCTCGTTGAGCACGTGGACGGAATGTCCGCCGAGGGTCGCGCGGAGCACCAGGGCCCCGAGGACGGTTCGACGAGTGTGCACCTGACTCCCGACCTTCGCGGTCGCATTGGGCCGGGCTCGATGCTGCGCGCGCGCGTGGTATCGACAGACGGGGTCGACCTGCAGGCCGTGGAGGTGTCGGTTGTCCGGATCTGATCCGATGAATGCCGCCGAAGCGGTGCCTCCCGCTGGGGACGTGCCTGGTCCCGAGCCGGAGAAGCCCGAGATGTGGAGCCGGGAGCGAGTCGTGACCGGCTGGGCGCAGCTGTGGAACCTGCCCAACATGCTCACGCTCCTGCGGATCGTGATGATCCCGTTCTTCTGGTACCTGCTGATGTACGACGGCGGCAACAACACCGCGTCCCGCGTCGCCGCGACTGTGGTCTTCTTCCTGGCTGCGATCACTGACTGGCTCGACGGGTGGCTGGCGCGCAAGCAGGGGTTGGTCACCACCTTCGGCAAGATCGCCGACCCGCTGGCGGACAAGGCGCTCACCGGCGTTGCCCTCATCGGGTTGTCAGTGCTCGGCGAGCTGTGGTGGTGGGTGACGATCCTGATCATCCTGCGCGAGGTCGGTGTCACGGTCATCCGCTTCATGGTCCTCAAGCACGGTGTCATCCCGGCCAGCCGTGGCGGCAAGGCCAAGACGCTGTTCCAGATGGTGGGCATCACCCTGTTCCTGCTGCCCATCACCCCGGAGATGACCCTGCTGTGGTGGATCCGCAACGCTGTGATGGCGATCGCCGTCATCCTCACGACCCTGACCGGATTCGACTACATCAGCAAGGCGTACTGGACCCGCAGCAACTCGAAGTCCGACAAGGCGGCGCGCAAGGCTGCCGCCGGCGCATCTGTGGTGTCCGGCGCAGGGGCCGTCGGCGTTGGGGAGTCCGTCGCGGAACAGGGCGACGAAAGTGCACCTCAGCCGGGCTCACCTGCGTGATCATTGACGACTGGCCGGTGGAGCGCGTGGCGCGAGCGGCCGACGTGATCGCCGACATGATCGCTGACCGATCGACCGTCGCGACGGCTGAGTCGATCACAGGTGGGCGTCTCGTCGCGGCGCTGACGTCGGTGGCTGGGTCCTCGGCGGTCGTCCAAGGATCCGTGGTGGCCTACTCCAACGAGGTGAAGGCCTCGATGCTCGGAGTGGATCCCGTGATCCTGGCGGAGCAGGGTGCGGTGTGCTCCGACGTCGCTGAGCAGATGGCCAGGGGTGCCCGTGATCGGCTGGGCGCCACCTACGGCGTCGCGACCACGGGGGAAGCCGGCCCGAGTTCTGCCAGCGGCATTCCGGTCGGGAGGGTCTTCATCGCCATTGCCGGTCCGGCGGGGACAACGAGCCGCCGTCTGGACATCGAGGGTGACCGCGACGAGATCCAGCGTGGTGCGGTGGAGGGCGCCCTGCGCATGCTGGCCCAGATGCGGGCATCGGGCGGGGACACGCCGGCCCCGGGCTCGACCGAAGGGGCAGACCTCGGGAACAACCGCGACTGACCGCGCGTTCAGGTGACAGGTAACCGCACGCGCGAGGGTCTCGCGCTAAGGTTGATGCGTGGAGAGAAGGGGACGGTCATGGTGATCCTGCGACGTGTCGTGGGCGAGCAGTTGCGTCGCCTGCGCCAGGACCAGGGCCGGACCCTGCGCGACGTGAGTTCGGCAGCGCGTGTCTCCTTGGGGTACCTGTCCGAGATCGAACGCGGCCAGAAGGAGCCCTCCAGCGAGTTGCTCGCTGCGATCTGCTCGGCGCTCGATGTTCCGTTGTCTGCCCTGCTGCGCTCAGTCAGTGATGAGGTGGCGGCTGTCGAAGCCGCCCAGGCAGGCGTGGCGCACGCAGCCTGAGGCGATTCGTCGTCCCGTGCCCTTGCCGGTGGTGACCACGGCGCGGGTCGATTGCCGAGTGGGGTGGCGCGATCAGCGGGGCACTCGGTATCCACGTGGTGTCAGTCCGAATCCGGCTGCCTCCAAGGCCCTGCGCACGTGGTCGGATCCGCCGGGCTCCATGACGGGGGATCCGTTGACCTTGGTGATCGTCAGCGTGCCCATAGTTCCGGTCCTGACTGCGTCGTGGAGCAGGCGAGCGGCCGTGACGAGCTCCGAGGTCGGGTCGGAATCCGGTGCTGCCATGTGCGTGAAGGTCAGCAGGGTGCGGCCGCCGCGCTCGGCGTAGAGCACCGGACGGCCGTTCATGAGGACCACGTGGCATCCGGCGCCGCGCGAGGGCCGATGGGGTGCCCCTGGGCCACCTGCCCAGTCACTGGCCGGCCATTCGAGGGCCGCGCCGTAGGGGTTGGCCGGATCCGCCGTGGCCAGGAGCAGGTGGTCGGCCTGCCCATCGGCGAGCTCGCGCTCCACGACCCGCACCTGGTCCACAACCCCCGTGAGGGCGAACTGGGATGCCCCGAGGCCCTCGACCGCGTACACGCGTTGGACCCTGCCGCGCTCCTCCATCATCGACAGCGTCCGGTAGGCGGAGGCGAATCCGCCGGGATCGCCGGAGGCGAGAACAGCACCCCGGGTGACGATCCCCAGCCGGTCCAGGTGCGCCTCCGCGCGCGCCACGGCAACGACCTCGCGAGGTGGCAGCTCCGCCGGCAACGCGAACCACCGGCCGGGAAGCTCGGGGGCAACCCCCGCACGAACTGCGAGGCTCTGGGCAGCCTCGATGGCAGGTGCCTGGCCACTGGGACCGCCTGGAGCCGTCCCGTCGAGTCCCTCGGCGGTCGGGCGCCAGAGGTTCGCGTAGCGCCCGCGCGCAGGTCTGCGCGAGCGCGGGCCCACCCCCGCGGTGCTGCGTCGTCGGCGGCCACGCGAGCGATCCACCATCGCGCGCAGGGGCTCAAGCGTGTCATTGCTGATCAACCCCGCCCAGAGGAGCTCAAGGAGGGCCTGTGCCAGTTGGCCGGGGCCGAGTTCTGGGCGAGCCATCCTCTGGCGTAGGTCCGTGAGGAACCAGCCACCACCGGAGCGCAAGATCTCCAGTAGCTCCGTCGTGACCGGATCGCTGGGCGGATCGGTGGACCGGGGCAGCAGGAAGCCGATCTCGGCAGGTGCCAGGGCGATCCACCCATCGCCCCCGGGCAGCGGCGCGCTACCGGTCCAGAGCACCTCGCCCGCCGACGTGAGCTCGTCGAGCATCCCCGGGGCGTAGCCAGTGACACGCAGGGGGAGGATCGACTCCTCGAGCGCGGATGCGGGGACACCTACCCCGGCCATCGCCCGGATTGCCAGCAGAACTCCGTCAGGGCCGCGAAGCTGCGTGCTGCCACGGCGACCGATGTTGTGCCAGCGCGGCAGGAACGTGGCCAGGGCAGCCTGCGACACGGGCTCGATCTGCTTGCGCAGGATGGCCACCGAGCGCCGCTTGATCAGGCGCAGGACGTCCGGGTGGCACCACTGCGGGCCAGCGGTGTCCGGGATGAACCAGCCCTCGATGATCCTCCCGGCAGCGCGGCTGATCGACAGCCGGTGTGACACCACCGCCGGCGGCAGGCCGAGGTCACGGACCACCTCGTCGACCGTGAAGGGCCCGTGCGTCCGGCCGTAGCGGGCGATGAGATCGGCGAGTGGATCGTCAACCGGTCGGAGGTGGGCGTCGGCGACTCCCGCGGGGATGGGGGCCCCGAGGCCATCGCGCAGGCGCGCAGCATCCTCGACACCAGCCCATACGTCCCTCCCCGCGACTCGCGTGCGAAGGACCCGACGCTGGGACTCGAGCTCCTCGAGCCACTCAGGTGCCACCCCTCGGAGGCCCGCCTCCAGGGTCGCCAGTGGACCCAGGCTCCGCAGCATGTCCACCGCGTCCTCGGGACCGCGGGCGCGGCGCTCCTCGGTGAGGTGCTGGATCTGGGCCACGACCTGGGCGATCGCGTCGGGCTCCAGCAGGTCGCGCAGGTCGGTCTGACCCAGGAGCTCGCCGAGCAGCGAGGGGTCGAGGGTGAGGGCGGCGGCACGGCGCTCCGCCAGTGGCGAGTCTCCCTCGTAGAGGTACTCCGAGACATAGCCGAACAGCAGGGAGCGGGCGAAGGGCGAGGCCGCCGGTGGGGTCACCTCGATGACGCGGATCCGCCGCTCCTGGACTGAGGCCATGAGCGCGACGAGCGCGGGCAGGTCGTAGACGTCCTTGACGCATTCCCGGACCGCCTCCAGGACGATGGGGAAGGTGGGGTGTTCGGCGGCGATCTGAAGGAGTTGAGCCGATCGCTGGCGCTGCTGCCACAGCGGAGCGCGCCGGCCGGGGCGTGGGCGCGGCAGCAGCAGCGCACGCGAGGCGCACTCCCGGAATCGGGAGGCGAAGAGGGCTGAGCCGCCGATCAGGCGGGTGACGTCGGCCTCGATCTCGTCGGGCTCCGGGAACAGGCAGGCGGTCGCATCGGCGAGCCACTCGTCGTCCGGGAGGTCGGGCAGGCGGGCCACCATCCCGTCATCGCCGTGCATGACGGCGGCGTCGACACCGAAACGCAGCGACAGCCGTTCCCTGGCAAGCAGCGCCCACGGCGCGTGGACCTGAGCGCCGAACGGGGACAGGACTGTGAGCCGCCAGTCCCCGAGCTCATCTCGGGTCCGCTCCACGACGATCGTGCGGTCCGTGGGGACGTGGCTGGCCGCTGACTGCTCGGCCAGGTACGCCACGAGGTTCGCACCCGCCCAGGCATCAAGACCCAACTCGGCCAGGTGGGCGCGGGACTGCTCAGGAGCCATGTCGGACAGCTGTCGGGTGAACTCACCGATGGCGCGGCCCAACTCGGCTGGACGCCCGAGGTTGTCGCCGCGCCAGAAGGGCAGCCGCCCTGGCGAACCCCCGGCCGGCACGACGTTGACCCGGTCGTGGGTGATCTCGATGATCTGCCAGCTGCTGGCTCCCAGCGCGAAGATATCGCCGACCCGGGACTCGTAGACCATCTCCTCGTCGAGCTCGCCGACCCTCCCGCCGCCCGCGATGTGCACTGCGAACAGACCACGATCGGGGATGGTCCCCCCGGAGGTGACAGCCAACTGCTGGGCGCCTGGGCGGGCCGTCAGCAGGTCGTCACTGCGGTCCCAGACGATGCGGGGGCGCAGCTCAGCGAAGGCATCCGAGGGGTAGCGGCCCGCGAGCATCTCGACGACCGCTTCGTAGACGGCCGGCGTGAGGTCGGCGAACGGTGCGGTCCGTCGGAGCAGGGCCAGAAGGTCCGCGGCGGGCCAGTCGTCCATCGCCACGCAGGCCACGATCTGCTGGGCAGCCACATCAAGCGGGTTCGCGGGGATGCGCAGCTCCTCGATGGCACCCGAGCGCATGCGCTGCACGACCACGGCACTGGTCAGCAGGTCGGATCGGTACTTCGGCAGGACGACTCCGGTCGAGACCGCGCCGACCTGGTGACCGGCACGGCCGACGCGCTGGAGCCCGGAGGCGACCGAGGGCGGGGCCTCGACCTGGATCACGAGGTCCACGGCCCCCATGTCGATCCCGAGCTCGAGGCTGGACGTGGCCACCACCGCCCGGAGGCGTCCGGTCTTGAGATCGTCCTCGATGTGGGCCCTCTGCTCCTTGCTCACCGAGCCGTGGTGGGCCCGTGCCAGGACGGGCTCCACGCCCTGCGTCGATCCAGCCTGCGCCATCACCTGGGCCGGAGGGCGGTTGCCGGGGGCGTCCCCCGGGGCTGCTCCGGTCCGTTCGGCATGGATCTCGTTGAGCCTCGCAGTGAGCCGCTCGGTGAGTCTTCGGGAGTTGGCGAACACGATGGTCGAGCGGTGGGCCTCGATGAGGTCCACGATGCGGTTCTCGACATGTGGCCAGATCGAGGCGGAGGGGGAGCCGTCGGGTCCGGGCGCCGCGCCCAGCTCCCCGAGGTCCTCGACCGGTACCTGGATGGTCAGCTCCCATTCCTTGGCTGAGCCCTGCTCGAGGATCTCGACGGGGACATCGCCACCGAGGAACTGCGCCGCGACATGTGTGGGGCGCACTGTCGCGGACAACCCCACGCGCGGGATCCGGCGTCCCGCGAGGTGGTCGAGGCGGGCCAGGCTGACCGCCAGGTGAGCCCCCCGCTTGGAGCCCGCGATGGCATGGACCTCGTCGATGATCACGGACTCGACGCCCGCCAGGATGCTGCGGGTCGCAGAGGTCAGCATCAGGAAGAGGGACTCCGGGGTGGTGATCAGGACGTCCGGCGGGCGCCTGGCCATGACCCGTCGCTCCTGCGTGGTGGTGTCCCCGGTGCGCAGTGAGACGCTGACCTGTGGAGCCGGAAGCCCGAGCAGCTCGCTCTGGGTCGCGATACCCGACAGCGGCCCCCTGAGGTTGCGTTCGACATCCACCGCCAGGGCCTTCATGGGGCTGATGTAGAGCACCCGGACCCCGGGCGCCTGGCGGGGAGTCAGGCATCGATCGATCGCGCACAGGAAGGCCGCCAGGGTCTTGCCGGAACCGGTCGGTGCCACCGCGAGGACGTCCGCCCCCGCCATGATCCGCGGCCATGCCGCAGCCTGGACGTCGGTGGGCGCCGAGAAGGCCGCGTTGAACCACCGCCTCGTGGGCTCGGAGAACGCGGCCAGGGGATCCACGCGGACCATCTTGGACCCTGCGTCGGACATCGGCTGCGGCGCGCATCCGGAGTTCACGCGAACCCTGCGGGGATGGCAGCATTCGTCATGTGCGGCTGACGGACTTCTGGGAGCGGATGGACCTGACCTTCGGTCGGGCCTACTCCCGTTCGTGGGCGTCCGACCAGCACCTCGCCGCACTCGGAGGGCGTACTGTCGATCAGGCCCTGGCCGCGGGGGAGGACACCCGAGACGTCTGGCGGGCTGTCTGCTTGCACACGAAGGTGCCGAGCGACCTCACCTGATCGGCGTGTCGCAGGCGGTCGAACACGTGTTCGCACTAGAGTCAGGCTGTCAGACGCCGGGTGGCCCCAAGGGGTCGTCCACAGGTTCGGGTCGGAACGGGTCGCAATGTCGGTGACCCCATCTAGTGTCCGTACCTGTCAGACGAGAGGGTGCCGCCGGCGCCACGAGATCCAAGGAGTGGGAATGGCTGGACAGGACCGGGAGAAGGCACTCGAGTCAGCGCTGCTGCACCTCGAGAAGCAGTTCGGCAAGGGCACCGTGATGCGGCTGGGGGACCAGCCGATCGTGCCCATGGATGTGATCCCGACCGGCTCGATCGCCCTGGACGTGGCGCTGGGCATCGGTGGGCTGCCGCGAGGACGGGTCGTGGAGATCTACGGCCCCGAGGCCAGTGGCAAGACGACAGTGGCCCTGCATGCGGTGGCCAGCGTGCAGAAGGCCGGGGGCATCGCGGCCTTCATCGACGCCGAGCACGCCCTGGACCCCGTCTACGCACAGCGTCTCGGGGTGAACCTCGACGAGCTGTATGTGTCCCAGCCCGATACGGGGGAGCAGGCGCTGGAGATCGCCGACACCCTGGTGCGCTCGGGTGCGGTCGACCTGATCGTCATCGACTCCGTGGCCGCCTTGACCCCCAAGGCGGAGATCGAGGGCGAGATGGGCGACAGCCACGTCGGACTGCAGGCGCGGCTCATGAGTCAGGCGCTGCGCAAGATGACCGGCGCCCTGAGCAACACGAACACGACCATGATCTTCATCAACCAGTTGCGCGAGAAGATCGGCGTCATGTTCGGCAGCCCCGAGACCACCACTGGTGGCAAGGCGCTGAAGTTCTACTCCTCCGTCCGGCTGGACGTGCGGCGCATCGAGACCCTGAAGGACGGGACTGAGCCAGTGGGCTCACGGACCCGGGTCAAGGTTGTCAAGAACAAGGTGGCCCCACCCTTCAAGCAGGCCGAGTTCGACATCCTCTACGGGTTCGGGATCTCCCGGGAGGGAGGCTTGATCGACATGGGTGTCGAGCAGGGCTTCGTGCGCAAGGCAGGCGCCTGGTACACCTACGACGGCGACCAGCTCGGGCAGGGCAAGGAGAACGCCCGGGCCTTCCTGCGCGACAACCCGGACCTCGCCGACGAGATCGAGAAGCGGATCAAGGAGAAGTTGGGCATCGGCCCGCAGGTGGACGCACCCATCGACCTGACGAAGGCTGCTGAGCCACGTCCGATCGATCTCTGATCTGTGTCAGGCAGTCGCTGGGCGACGGATCCGCCGGGGGATCACGACGATTCGCCGGCGGATCCCGAGCAGGTCGCCCGGGCCATCCTGCTCCGTCGGCTGGAGGCAGCGCCGCGAACGCGTGCGGAGTTGGCCACGACCCTCCGCGAGCGCAACGTCCCCGACGAGGTGTCCCTGCGGGTTCTCGACAGGTTCGAGGAGGTGGGGCTCATCGACGATCGGGTGTTCGCCCGCATGTGGGTGGAGTCCCGACAACGTGGTCGGGGCCTCTCAGGTCGGGCGCTGCGCAGTGAGTTGCGACGCAAAGGGGTCCCCGACGATCTCATCGTGGAGGCCCTGGGACTCGTGAGCCCGGAGGACGAAGTCGCCGCGGCCCGGAAGGTGGCGGCCAGCAAGGTGCGGTCGGTGCGTGGCCTGCCGCGGGCGACCCAGGTGCGGCGGCTGTCCGGGGCCCTGGCACGCAAGGGCTACGGCCCCGGCCTGTGCGCGCAGGTGGTCCGAGAGGCGCTCGCCGACGCCGAAGCAGACGGTGAGTGCGACGATGACCTGACCGAGTGGCGTGTCGCCGGCCGGGACTGACCCGACCTTCGCGGTTCCCCCGATCGGGGATCCAGCGCCTACCCTTGAGCCCTGATGGACACGACACTCACTGCCGCGCGGACGTACCAGGTCCGGACCTATGGCTGCCAGATGAACGTGCACGACTCTGAGCGCATCGCGGGCTTGCTGGAGGCCCATGGATATGTGCGCGCGGAGGCTGATCAACAGGCCGATGTCGTGGTCCTCAACACATGTGCTGTCCGGGAGAACGCGGACAACAAGCTGTACGGCAACCTCGGCCATCTTGCGTCGGTGAAGCGCGGACACGATGGCATGCAGATCGCGGTCGGTGGGTGCCTGGCGCAGAAGGACCGCGAGCACATCGTTGCCCGTGCGCCGTGGGTCGACGTGGTGTTCGGCACGCACAACGTCGACGCACTTCCCACCCTTCTCCAGCGTGCTTCCGTGGCGAAGGAGGCGCAGGTCGAGATCGAGGAGTCCCTGCGGACCTTTCCCTCGACCCTGCCGAGCCGACGCGAGTCCGCCTACGCCGCCTGGGTCGCGATAAGCGTCGGATGCAACAACACCTGCACCTTCTGCATCGTCCCGACTTTGCGGGGCAAGGAGCGCGACAGGAGGCCAGGCGAGATCCTTGCCGAGGTCGAGGCCTTGGTTGCCGATGGCGTCATCGAGGTCACCCTGCTGGGCCAGAACGTCAACGCCTACGGGGCGGAGTTCGGTGAGCGCGACGCCTTCGCCGACCTCCTGCGGGCGGTCGGGACCGTTCCCGGGATCGAGCGGGTCCGGTTCACGTCACCGCACCCCCGGGACTTCACCAGCGAGGTCATCGCAGCGATGGCCGAGACCCCGGCCGTCATGCCCTCGCTGCACATGCCCCTGCAGTCCGGAAGCGACCAGGTCCTGCGCGCGATGCGCCGGTCCTACCGCCGCGACCGGTTCCTCTCGATCCTCGACGAGGTTCGCGCGTCCATCCCCGAGGCTGCGATCACCACCGACATCATCGTCGGGTTCCCCGGGGAGACCGAGGCCGACTTCGTCGACACGCTCGAGGTCGTGGAGCGTGCGCGCTTCAGCACCGCCTTCACCTTCCAGTACTCGCCCCGTCCGGGGACACCGGCCGCCGAGATGGGCGACCAGATCCCCAAGGCGGTCGTCCAGGAGCGCTACGAGCGACTGGTGGAGGCACTTGAGCGGATCTCCTGGGAGGAGAACCTCCGCCTGGTCGGCACCACGACTGAGATCCTTGTCGCAGAGGGCGAGGGGCGGAAGGACGAGCAGACCCGGCGCATGTCAGGTCGGGCCCGGGACGGTCGGCTCATCCACTTCTCGGGAGCAGAGTCAGCGCGACCCGGCGACTGCGTGACGGTCGTCCTCGAGGCCGCAGCCCCGCACCACCTGACTGGTCGGGCCACCACCATCCGAACGACCCGCGCGGGCGATGGCTGGGCGGCGGCGCAGGCATCGTGCGGTACCGGACCCTCCGCGGGCAGCCCAGATGACCTCGGAACGGTCATCCTCGGGATGCCCGGCCTGCGTCCCGTTGGTTGAGATGGACGGGCCCCCTGTGTGGCCGGCTGTGGTAGCCATCGTGGGGCCCACAGCAGTGGGCAAGTCCGATCTGGCCCTCGAAGTGGCCTCGCTCCTCCGCGGTGAGGTGGTCAACGCCGATGCGTTCCAGGTGTACCGCGGCATGGACATCGGCACGGCCAAGGTGGCACCCGCTGATCGGCGGAGGATCGCCCATCACCTGGTGGACATCCTTGACGTCACCGAGGAACTCAGCGTCGCGCAGTACCAGCGTGCCGGCCGTGCCGTCCTCGGGGAGCTCGCGGGCAGGGGAGTCCCCGCGGTTGTCGTCGGTGGGTCGGGGCTCTATGTGCGCGCCCTGCTCGACGATCTCCGGTTCCCCGGAAGCGATGCGGCAGTCCGGGCACGATGGGAGGCAACGCTGGATGAGGTCGGCCCGGCGGAGCTCCATGCCCTCCTGGCGGCAAGGGATCCCGAGGCAGCCACGCACATCCTGCCCACGAACGGTCGTCGGATCGTGCGGGCCCTCGAAGTCGGTGAGATCACGGGGGAGCCATTCACCGCGCAGTTGCCTGCCGACGGTCCGACATTGGTGCCGCACCTCAGCATCGGCCTGGACGTTGCACGCGACATCCTGGACACCCGGATCTTGACGCGCGTGGGTCGGATGTTCGACGACGGCCTCGTTCAGGAGGTCCGGCATCTTCTGGCCCACGGGCTGCGCGACGGCCGCACCGCCCGCCGGGCCCTCGGCTACCCCCAGGTGATTGACCACCTCGATGGCAGACTCGATCGGGCCGAGGCCGAGGAGGACATCGTGCTGGGCACCCGCCGCTTTGCCCGCCGCCAGCAGCGCTGGTTCCATCGCGATCCGCGCACCTCATGGCTGGACGCGAGGGCTCCGGTGTCGTCCACAGCTTCGTCGATCGCGGCCCTCATGGCCGAGCCTGCCCGTAGGCTGGACCCATGAGTCGTGCCGGGATCCCCTTCATCAAGGGGCATGGAACCGGCAACGACTTCGTGATCCTGCCGGACCCCACGGGCGCACTGGAAGTGACCACATCCCTCGTCCGTGCGCTGTGTGATCGGCGCCGGGGCATCGGCGCCGATGGAGTCCTCGTGATCGCCAGGACGGCCGCCCACCCCGAGGTCGCTGAGCAGGCAGAAGTGGCGCCGTGGTTCATGGACTACCGCAACGCCGACGGCAGCGTGGCCCAGATGTGCGGCAACGGCTCCCGAGTGTTCGTCGCGCACCTGCTCGAGGAGGGGCTGGCCAGCACGGGCAGCTTCCACATCGCGACCCGCGGGGGCGCCCGCAGGATCACGGTCGGACAGGACGGCGCCATCCGGGTGGACATGGGCAGGCCGCAGTTCCTCGAGCGGGACGACATCACGGTGCGATGGGCTGATTCCGGGCCCGGCAGCACGGGGTCGTCCGCTGTCGGAGTTCTCATGCCCAACCCGCATGCCGTCACGTGGGTGGACGACGTCGAGGCCGCAGGCTCGCTGCGCACCGCCCCCTCGGTCACGCCCGCCGACGCCTACCCGGACGGCGTGAACGTTGAGTTCGTCCGCGTTCTGGCCGAGGACCACCTCCAGATGCGGGTGTTCGAGCGTGGTGTGGGCGAGACCCTGAGCTGCGGCACCGGTGCCTGTGCGGCGGCTGTGGCCACCCTGCGTCGCAACGGCCGCGGTCAGGGCGGTCGCCGGATCCGTGTCGATGTTCCCGGTGGGACGGTCGGGGTCACCTGGCATCCTGACGGCTCAGTGGAGCTCGAAGGGCCAGCCCAGATGGTGGCCCGTGGTGAGATCGATCCGCACTGGTGGGAGATGCATGTCTGAGACCCCCGACCTGCTCGACCGGCAAGCGCTGCGACGCGTCCCGGGTCTGAGCACCGAACTGCAGGACGTCACGGAGGTCGAGTACCGCCAGGTCCGTCTCGAACGTGTCGTCCTGGTCGGCGTGTGGACCTCAGGAACTCTCGCCGAGGCCGAACGGTCCCTGGTCGAGTTGGCGCGCCTGGCCGAGACCGCCGGATCCGAGGTGTGCGACGGCCTGATCCAGAGGCGGGACAAGCCCGACTCCGCCACCTACATCGGCTCGGGCAAGGTCATCGAGCTGCGCGAGGTCGTGAACGTGGTCGGCGCTGACACCGTCATCTGCGACGGCGAGCTGACTCCTGGGCAGCTGGGACGGCTCGAGGAGCTCGTGAAGGTCAAGGTGGTTGACCGCACGTGGCTGATCCTCGACATCTTCGCCCAGCACGCCCGTAGCCGGGAGGGCAAAGCCCAGGTCTCGCTGGCCCAGATGCAGTACCTCCTGCCACGCCTGCGAGGTTGGGGCGAGTCCCTGTCACGGCAGGCCGGTGGGCGCGTGGCCGGAGGTCAGGGCATCGGCTCCCGTGGCCCCGGCGAGACCAAGATCGAGACCGACCGGCGTCGCGTCCGGGAGAGCATCTCGAGGCTGCGTCGGGAGATCGCGGGGATGGCCAAGGCCCGGCGCACCATGCGTTCCGCGCGTCGGCGGGGCAAGGTCCCCTCGGTCGTCCTGGCCGGGTACACCAACTCGGGCAAGTCAAGCCTGCTCAACGCCATGACCGGTGCGGGAGTGCTGGTCGACGATGCCCTGTTCGCGACCCTGGACCCGACAGTGCGCAAGGCCACAACCCCATCGGGTCGCCTCTTCACGCTCGCCGACACCGTCGGGTTCGTCCGGCATCTGCCCCACCAGCTGGTCGAGGCCTTCCGCTCGACCCTGGAGGAGGTCTCCGACGCCGACCTGATCCTGCACGTGGTGGACGGTTCCGACGAGTTCCCTGAGGGTCAGATCGCCGCTGTTCGGGAGGTACTTGCCGAGATCGGTGCCGGCGAGGTTCCCGAGCTCATCGTGATCAACAAGTCCGATATCGCCGACCCTCTTGTCGTCGGGCGCATCCGCTCCCGCGAGCCGCACTCGGTGGTGGTGTCCGCAGCATCGGGCGCGGGCATGCCCGAGCTGCTGGCGGCCGTCGAGCTCGACCTTCCGAACCCGACCGAACAGGTCGACCTGCTGGTCCCGTTCGAGCGAGGCGACCTCGTGGCACGCGTCCATGAGGAGGGACGCGATGTCCAGGTGTTGTACAGCGCCGAGGGGGCCCTGATCCGGGCCGTCGTGGGGGAGCAGCTGGCAGCCGAGTTGAAGGGTGCGGCAGTTGCGAGCGCTGGGGCCGTGCCCATCGAGGCCGGCCCGGAGTGATGGCCCCGGACGTAGCGGACGACAGCCCCATCGAATCCCCCTCAGTGGCTGACCTGCTGGAGCTGGCTGTTCGCGAGCTGGGTGGTGAGCCGCGCTCAGGGCAGGCGCAGATGGCTGTCGAGATCGGGGAGTGCCTCGACACCGGCTCCGGGACCGTCCTGGTCCAGGCCGGCACGGGTACCGGGAAGTCGTTGGCCTACCTCGTGCCCGCTGCCCGCCATGCCATGAGCTCGGACACCCCGGTCGTGGTCGCCACCGCGACCCTGGCACTGCAGCGCCAGCTGGTGGACAAGGACCTGCCCGTCGTCAGTCGGGCACTGTCACCGGCGCTGGGGCGCGATGTCACGTTCGCGGTGCTCAAGGGCCGCAGCAACTACCTCTGCCTCGACCGCCTGAACCGCGGGTCGCCGGACCCTGAGGAATCGGCGCTCTTCGACACCCCAACCACCAGACTGGGCCGCCAGGCGGCGCGCCTGCAGAAGTGGGCGACGACGACAGCAACCGGCGATCGTGATGACCTCACCGATCCGGTGGACGGACGCGTGTGGTCGGGGCTGTCAGTCTCGGCCAGGGAGTGCCCGGGCGCCACCAACTGCGCCTACGGCTCGGACTGCTTCGCCGAGGCCGCAAAGGCTCGCGCGCGCGAGGCCGACCTGATCGTGACCAACCATGCGCTGCTCGCGATCCATGTCCAGGGCGAGGTCCCGGTCCTCCCCGAGCACGGGGCGGTCGTGGTCGATGAGGCCCACGAACTCGTCGACCGGATGACCGCCGCCCTCACCCGGGAGTTGTCCGCCCCCGTCGTGGAGCGTGCAGCCGGTCGCGCACGCAAGTTCCTCGGCCCAGAACTCACCGACCCGCTGCTGGATGCAGCCGGATACCTCGGCGATGTTCTCGCGGAGCTGCCCGAGGGCCGCCTTCGCACGCTTCCGGAGGAGCTCGTGGTTGCGATCACCGCGCTGCGCGACGCGGGCCACGCGGCGCTGGGGGGGATGCGTGGGGACAGCGCCGACGCCCCGGAGGCGGCCGCCGACCGCACCACGGCCCGGGCGGCGATCCAGGGCGTGCACGAGGTGGCGGCCGAGGCGCTCCTGCTCAGCGGCACCTCAGTGGCGTGGGTCGGCGGCCGCTCAGGTGCGCCTCCAAGCCTGCACATCGCCCCGATCTCCGTCCATGACCTCCTTGAGACCAACCTCTTCGCCGGCCGGCCGGTGGCACTGACCAGCGCCACACTGGCCATCGGCGGCTCCTTCGACCCCCTGGCAGCCAGCCTCGGGTGCCCCCCCGGGTGGCGCGGACTCGACGTCGGCTCGCCCTTCGACCACAGTCGGCAGGGGATGCTCTACTGCGCAGCCGACCTGCCGCGCCCAGGACGAGACGGGATCAGCGAGGAGGCACTCGAGCAGATCGCTGACCTGCTCGACGCTGCCGGCGGTCGCACCCTGGCGCTGTTCTCGTCGTGGCGCTCGGTCGAGCGGGCTGAGGACGTGCTGCGCCGACGGCTGGCGGGTCGCACTGATCGCCCCGTGATCGTGGCCCGACGAGGCGACGCAGTGGCGGGCCTCGTGCGCCAGTTCGCCGAGGACCCCCGGGCGTCCCTGCTGGGGACCTTGTCGCTGTGGCAGGGAGTCGATGTGCCGGGGCCCTCGTGCACCCTGGTGATCATCGACCGGATCCCCTTCCCACGACCTGACGATCCCGTGGTCTCAGCACGGCAGGAGCTCATCGACTCCCAGGGCGGCAGCGGCTTCGCGGCCGTGTCGGTGCCCCGAGCGGCACTCATGCTCGCCCAGGGCGCGGGGCGGCTCATCCGGACACCGGACGACCGCGGTGTCGTAGCCGTCCTCGACTCACGGCTGGCGACCACCGGGTACGGGGCACGATTGCGCAGCAGCCTGCCCCCGTTGTGGTGGACGACGGACCTTCCCGCCGTCGTCGCCGCACTGGGACGCCTCGACGCGGCACTGAGCGCCCCGGGGCAGCCCTGAGCGGCCAGCACCCCCTGATTCCCGCGGGTGGGGTGCTCGCCCAGATCTGGCTCAGCGATTCGGCTGGCGGATCGCCTCGTCGATCTCCTGCGCGGAGATCTCCTTGGTGCAGAAGAACCAGTCCACGCAGGTGACGCCGTCGACGTGGCCGTCCATCCGGTCCTTGGCGACGCCACAGGACCCGGCCGGCGGAACGATCACGGGCTCTCCGGGGCGCCAATCGGCCGGGGTGGCCACCGAGAACGCATCGGCTGTCTGCAGCGCGGTCACCACGCGGAGCAGTTCGTCGAAGTTCCGTCCCAGGCTCAGCGGGTAGTAGATGATCGTGCGGATGACGCCCTTCGGATCGATCACGAAGACTGCGCGGACGGCCTTGGTGGAGTCCTCACCGGGCATGATCATCCCGTAGGCGCGGGCCACGTTCATCGTGATGTCCTCGATGAGCGGGAACGTCACCTCGACGTCGGACATCCCCCGGAACTCGATCGTCTCCTTGATCCTGCGCAGCCACGCGATGTGGCTGTACAGGCCGTCCACCGACAGCCCGACCAGCGCGGTGTTGAGCTCGGTGAACTTGTCCTCCAGGGACGCGAACGTCATGAACTCCGTCGTGCACACCGGGGTGAAGTCCGCGGGATGGCTGAACAGGATCACCCAGCGGCCGGCATAGTCCTCGGGGAAGGTGATCGGGCCCTGGGTGGTGACCGCCGTGAAGGCGGGGGCGGGATCTCCGATGCGTGGCATGGTGGTCGCGACGGGAAGGGTGGTCTCGGTCATTGCAGCTCCTTGATGCGGTGTGCCTGCCCGTCCGGCGGGATTGTCAGCTGTGGACGGCACCTTCAGCGACCTTCTGTGTTCGCATCAGCCCCGCTGGGGCAGGCCACCAGCATACCCCTGGGGGTGTAGTGCACTACAGGCGACCGACCTCTCCGTGCGGGGGTCACACCCCGGTGATGGCGGGCAGCCGCGCCATCCGGATCGCGTGCACCATCGCCTCGTGATCGGCCCCCGCCTGGTCGGCGTACCCCATCGACCATGAGGCGATCGCCTCGTCGAACTTGCCGCTCCGCCCGAGGTAGGCGGTGATCGCCAGACGATCGCCGGAGCGGGCGTGCGCCCGCGCGAGGGTCCAGCCACAGGCATGCAGGTACATCTGCAGGCCGGCCTCATCCAGGGCCGACAGGTCGGGGGAGAACTTCATGTCGCGCAGTTGTCGGACGTAGGAGTCGTGCACGACGTTGTGCGCGTCAGTGGCCGAGGTCCAGCCGATGAAGATGTCTGAGGCAGCCTGCATGATCCGCTGGCCCGCAACGACTCTGGCGCCATGATGGTCCAACTCGCTGGGTTGCGTGTAGGGCTCGAGGACCGACGATGTGGCCTCCTTGAACTGGAGCACCAGGGGATCGCCCCCGTCGATCCCCTGCATCAGCAGGACGTAGCAGCGCGTCCCCACGCTGCCCACACCCACCACCTTGCGGGCCACGTCAACGACATGGAACTGGTCGAGCAGCGCCGCCCGATCCGAGACCAGCGTGTGGCGATAGGCGAGCATCGCATCCCGGCCCAGAAGTTCCGCGTGCTCGGGGCTGACCCTCGTGAGCAGTGGTGGGTCCTCCACGAACTGCCGCTGGCCGTCCACCACGGTGGTGAGCTTGCCCATCGCCTGGAGATTGGTGCGGCGCCGGGCCCCCTCGATCGAGCGCTCCACCCGGGCGAGGGTGGACTCGGGAGGCATGCTGCTGGCCAGTTGTCCGATGTTCGAGACGTCGAGGCGCGAGTACCAGACGTCCAGCGTGCTCTTCCCCGCGAATGTGCGCATTGCCTCCCGGTAGGCCTGAGCAACAGTCAGTGCCATCGCTCGTTGTGCCGAGGTTCGCCACCCGTTGGACCGGGCTGTCAACACTGCTGAGGCGGCCAGACGCTTCACGTCCCATTCGAACGGCCCCGGGTGGGTCTCATCGAAATCGTTGAGGTCGAAGAGCAACGTGCGCTCGGGCGAGGCGAACATCCCGAAGTTGGCGATGTGTGCATCGCCGCACAGCTGAACCGTCAATCCAGTGTGCGGCTGACTGGCGAGGTCCGCAGCCATGACGACCGCCGACCCGCGATAGAACGCGAAGGTTGAGGTGCTCATACGCCCGTGCCGGATCGGGACGAGGCTGGTGATCCTTGCGCTTCCCTGGGCGATCAAGAGGTCGACCGGGTCTGGCCGGGCAGTGTCGGCCGCCCATTCGGACAGGGATTGCCGGGGCAGCGCGCGTCTGGCCTCCGCACCGGCCTGCACACGCTCAGCAGGTTCCAGCTTGGGTGTCTCGCTCACGTTCAGAAGACTAGGCCAGCAGGCGCGCCCCGGTCAGGCTGACTGATGTACTCAGACGCGCCGGAGCACCGCCACGACCGTCCCCATGATCACCGCGTTGTCACCGTTGATCGGCTCGTAGGCCGGGTTGTGGGGCATGAGCCAGGAGTGCCCATCGCGTCGCTTGAGGGTCTTGACCGTGGCCTCGTCCTCGAGCAGGGCGGCGACGATTGCACCGTTCTCCGCGCCTTGGCCGGCTCGGATCACCACGAAGTCGCCATCGCAGATGGCCGCGTCGATCATCGAGTCACCCTTCACCTTGAGCAGGAACAGGTCACCATCTCCCACCAGCTCGCGGGGCAGGGGGAACACCGTCTCGACCACCTGTTCGGCCAGGATCGGTCCACCCGCAGCGATCTGACCGACCAGGGGCACCATGACTGCGCTGGGTGCGGCATTGCCACTGTCGGTCGGATCGGCCGCATGGCTGTAGGGATCAAGGACCTCCATCGCACGCGGGCGGTTCGGGTCCCGGCGCAGGACCCCCTTGGCCTCCAGGACCTTGAGCTGGTGGGCGACACTCGACGGGGAGTTGAGACCGACGGCCTCGCCGATCTCCCGCACGCTGGGCGGATAGCCGCGGCCCTCGACTGAGCGGACGATGACTTCGAGGATCCGGCGCTGGCGCACCGTGAGTCCCACGTGGTCCTCGGGGGAGTCGGGGAGTGGGTGGATCGTGGCCATGGTGCCCTCCAGTTCAGTACCTCATGAGCTGTCCGACGTGGCGATGTCAGACCCCTGCGCGAGCCTTGTCTTCAGGCAGTCGATGGGTGGCCGCCTGCAATGAACGCTACCGCCGGAGCAGCAATTGTTCAAACATTTGTTCGATTTTGGCTTGAGCGTGTCGTCCTGTGGTGGTACAACTAGCACAGATGTTCGAGCGAACATCAGTTCGAGGAGGTCGCGATGTCCACATACGGAACTGCCGCAGTCTGGGCCCCGAGCGGCCCGACCTCGGCACTCGACGTTCGTCTCACGCGCCGGGGACGCCTCGCCCGCAGCGGGGTGCTGGCCGCGCTGGTGGTGCTGCTGGGCATCAGCGTCACCGACGTGGTGGGCGGCGGACGCGCTCTGGCTGCGGACACCTCACCACCCCGTCCAGTCAGTGCCCATAGTGTCGTGGTGGTCCAGGGCGACTCCCTGTGGCTCATCGCTGGTCGGACGTCGCCCGAAGCCGACCCGCGCGAGGTGGTCACCCGCATCCGTGAGCTCAACGGCATGCGCTCGAACCTCATCCAGCCTGGTCAGGTTCTCCTGGTTCCCAGCACCTCCTGAGCCCACCGGTGAAGATTTCCTCCGCAATGCTTGCGTCCTCGGGTTCCAGGGTCTACGGTTCACCACATCTAGTAGTTACACCGGTGTAAGTCATCCACAGGTTGTGGTTGATCGTCCACAGGTTCTGGACAGGTAATCCCCAGGGTGATCCCCAGGCGGTGGCCGGTCCGCCCCCAGCGAGGCCCGCCGAGACAGGGGAGGTGACCCATGTACTGCCCGTTCTGCCGCTCCACAGAGACCCGAGTCGTCGACTCGCGTTCCACAGACGACGGGACCGCGATCCGTCGGCGCAGGCTCTGCCCCGCCTGCAGCCAGCGTTTCACCACTGTCGAGACGATGAGCATGCTCGTCGTCAAGCGCTCGGGTGTCGTCGAGCCATTCAGCAGGGACAAGGTCGTCTCTGGCGTGCGCAAGGCCTGCCAGGGCCGCCCTGTCAGCGAGGACGACCTGGCCCTGCTCGCACAGCAGGTTGAGGACAGCCTGAGGGCCTCCGGCCAGGCGGCAATCGCCTCCCACGACGTCGGCATGGCCATCCTCGGCCCACTTCGCATCCTCGACGAGGTGGCCTACCTTCGCTTCGCCTCGGTCTACCGGTCGTTCGAATCCCTGGCGGACTTCGAGGCCGAGATCACCCTGCTCCGAGCTGCAGCGGGCGTCGGTTCCGCTCCAGTGGACCTGCGCTCAGGGGTGACCTGACCCGCACGACCCCCGCACGACCACACCGGGGGGAGCCGGTGTGCACCGCCCGATCATCCAGAACGTCCATCCACCCGGCCTGCCGGGGAACCACCGCGAACCGCCGCGGCCGATCCATAGGAGAGCGCATGACCCGAGCATCGTCGGACAACCAGAAGGCTGCCGAGACCCGCACCAGCGCAGAGAGGCGGCCCCGCGTCGTGCCGAGCGTCCGTTTCGAGCGCGTGTTCACCATCGAGGGTGTCCACCCCTATGACGACATCGTGTGGGAGAGCCGCGACGTCGTCCAGACCAACTGGAAGACCAACGAGACGGTGTTCGAGCAGCGCGGCGTGGAGTTCCCGGACTTCTGGTCGGTCAACGCCTACACCATCGTGACGACGAAGTACTTCCGCGGTGCCGCTGGAACGGAGCAGCGCGAGAACAGCCTGCGCCAGCTGATCGACCGCGTCGTCCTCACCTATGGTCGTGCGGGACGCGAGCACGGCTACTTCGCGACGGAGCAGGATGCCGAGATCTTCGAGCACGAGCTCACCTGGATGCTGGTGCACCAGGTCTTCTCGTTCAACTCCCCGGTGTGGTTCAACGTCGGCACCCCCTCGCCCCAGCAGGTCAGCGCCTGCTTCATCCTGGCCGTCGACGACACGATGGACTCGATCCTGAACTGGTACCGCGAGGAGGGCTGGATCTTCAAGGGCGGGTCCGGAGCGGGCTTGAACCTGTCGCGGATCCGTTCCAGCAAGGAGCTGCTGTCCAGCGGGGGGACCGCGTCGGGTCCGGTGTCCTTCATGCGGGGGGCCGACGCCTCGGCGGGCACCATCAAGTCCGGTGGAGCCACCCGGCGCGCCGCGAAGATGGTCGTCCTGGACGTCGACCACCCCGACATCGAGGAGTTCATCGCCACCAAGGTCCGCGAGGAGGAGAAGATCCGCGTCCTTCGCGATGCGGGCTTCGACATGGACCTCGGCGGCAAGGACATCACTTCGGTGCAGTACCAGAACGCCAACAACTCCGTGCGGGTATCCGATGAGTTCATGCGCGCGGTCGAGGAGAAGCGCGAGTTCGGCCTGGTCGCACGGGGGACCGGTGAGGTGATCGAGACCCTCGACGCGAAGACCCTGTTCCGGTCAATGGCGGAGGCCGCCTGGGCCTGCGCGGACCCAGGCATCCAGTACGACGACACGATCAACGACTGGCACACCAACCCGGAGTCGGGGCGGATCACAGCGTCCAACCCGTGCTCGGAGTACATGAGCCTTGACAACTCGTCGTGCAACCTTGCGTCGCTGAACCTGCTGAAGTTCCTCAAGGCCGACGACACATTCGATGCGCCCCTGTTCAAGAAGGCCGTCGAGTTCATCATCACGGCGATGGACATCTCGATCTGCTTCGCAGACTTCCCGACAGAGGCCATCGGCGACACCACCCGCAAGTTCCGCCAGCTGGGCATCGGTTACGCCAACCTCGGCGCGCTGCTCATGGCCACCGGGCTCGCCTACGACTCGGATGCAGGCCGCGCGCTGGCTGCCTCCATCACGAGCCTCATGACAGGCACGGCCTACAAGCGTTCTGCGGAGCTGGCCTCCGTCGTCGGGCCGTACGAGGGCTACGCCCGCAACAAGGACGCCCACACCCGGGTGATGCGCAAGCACGCGGCGGCAACGGACTCCCAGCGCACGCACTCGGCTCTGGACGCCAGCATCCTCACGCTCGCCTCGCAGGTCTGGCAGGAGGGCATCCAGGTCGGCACCGTGCATGGCTGGCGCAACGCGCAGGCCTCAGTCCTGGCACCCACCGGCACCATCGGCTTCATGATGGACTGCGACACGACCGGAATCGAGCCGGACTTCTCCCTGGTCAAGTTCAAGAAGCTCGTCGGTGGCGGCTCCATGCAGATCGTCAACCAGGTGATTCCGCGCGCACTTGTCCGCCTGGGCTACACGGGCGAGACCATCGAGGCCATCGTCGAGTACATCGCCGAGCACGGCCACGTCATCGGTGCGCCGGCGCTGAAGCTCGAGCACTACTCGGTGTTCGACTGCGCCATGGGCGAGCGAGCGATCACGCCGATGGGCCACGTACGGATGATGGCTGCGTGCCAGCCCTTCCTGTCGGGAGCCATCTCCAAGACGGTGAACATGCCCGAGTCAGCCTCCATCGAGGAGGTCGAGGAGATCTACTTCCAGGCCTGGAAGATGGGCATCAAGGCCCTGGCGATCTACCGCGACAACTGCAAGGTCGGCCAGCCCCTGTCCGACGGCAAGGCCAAGAAGGCTGGGGCTGACGTGCCCACCGTCGAGGTCGAGTACCGTCCGATCCGCAAGCGCCTTCCCAAGTCGCGTCCGAGCCGGACCGTCTCATTCGCTGTCGGTGGGGCCGAGGGATACATGACGGCGGGCTCCTACCCCGACGACGGTCTCGGCGAGGTCTTCCTCAAGCTCGGCAAGCAGGGTTCCACACTCGCGGGAGTCATGGACGCCTTCTCGATCGCCACGTCGATCGCCCTGCAGTACGGCGTCCCACTGGAGGCGTTCGTCAACAAGTTCGTGAACATGCGCTTCGAGCCCTCAGGCATGACCGACGACCCGGACATCCGGATGGCGCAGTCGATCGTGGACTACATCTTCCGGCGTCTGGCACTGGACTACCTGGACTACGACAGCCGTGAGGGTCTGGGGATCTTCACCGCTGAGGAGCGCACGGCCCAGGTCGCTGCGGCCTACGGCGGCTCGCAGCTCGAGATCGATGTCGAGGGCCTGGCGCAGTCGGTGCCCGTGGAGGAGCAGCTGGGCAGCCTGACTGGGCCGCCGCCCGCCAGGCATGCCGGGGGTGGGCTGTCGCTGAATGACGTGCACTCCTCAGCCGAGCTGCTCGAGGCGATCAACGGGAAGGCGTCCGACGCCCCGCTGTGCATGACCTGTGGCGTGAAGATGCGACCGGCCGGCTCGTGCTACGTGTGCGAGGGCTGCGGGAGCACGAGCGGCTGCAGCTGACCAGTTCCATCGATCGTTGGCGCCGGGTCTCATCCGAGGACCGGCGCCAACGTGCGTCTGCGCGTGCCCCGGGTGGCACCTCGCCATCGGTACCGATTGACCGTATGCGAAACATCACGCGTGGGAACAGGGCGTGGCACTTCCATGCGGCCACCGGACCCTCCTAGGCTCAGGGTGAAGGTCGGCCGCCCCGGTCGGCAGTGAAGGATATGGACAATGAGCGATCCCACCGCGCCTCCGCCCCCCGATCCATCTGTTCCCGATGAGTCGGCCACAACGGACCTCCCGTCCGCCCTTGGCGAATCGTCGCTGACCCCCGAGCCCCCGGTTGAGGGGCAGATGAGCGCGGACATTCCCCCGCCACCGTCTGCCGCTGAGGTCCCGCCGCCGCCCCCCGGCGCCAGCTATCCGCCCCCGCCGCCACCCCCGCCCGGAGGGGCTTACCCACCGCCGCCTCCGCCCCCGGGTGCTGGATACCCGCCGCCTCCACCGCCTCCCGGAGCTTCCTACCCACCCCAGCCCGGATACGGGCCGCCGGTCACGCCGGCACCGCAACGTCCGCCCTTCTCGGCCACCGACGCGATCGGATACGGGTGGAAGGGCTTCACGGCCAACCTCGGGCCGCTGGTGCTCATCGGGTTGGTCCTGATCCTTGCCTCCGGATTGAGCAACTGGCTGTCCCAAGGGTTCGACAGCTGGCTGCTGACATTGATCGGCTCGATCCTGAGCCTGTTCATCTCGCTGGTGATCGGCCTTGGACTGATCCGGGCCGCACTGGCGATCCTGGACGGTGGACGCCCCAGCGTCGAGCAGTTGGTCTCCACCAAGGACATCGGGCCCTACATCATCGCCTCCCTGCTGGTGGCCCTGATCGTCACTGTGGGGTTGATCCTGTGCGTCATCCCCGGACTGATCGCGGGCTTCCTGCTGCAGTTCTACGGCTACGCGATCCTCGACAGGAAGACCGACTCGGTCACGACGGCACCTGAGTCCAGCCCCACCGGTGCCATCCGCGCCTCGTTCGAGGTCGTCGCTGCCAACATCGGTCCGTTGATCGTGCTGGCTCTGCTGTGCTTCGTGGTGAATGTTGCCGGTGCACTGCTCTGCGGCGTGGGGTTGCTGGTCTCGGTACCGGTGACTGCCATCGCGGTCGCCTACGCCTGGAGGTACTTCTCCGGCGGCAGGATCGCGGCACCGACTGCCTGAACCCGCATCTCAACCGACGTAGCCCCCCGCCTATCGGCTCGGGGGCTACGTCGGTTCTGCCAGGCTGTCCGCTCATCCACCATCGGGCGAAGGGGTCTCACCGGTCTGCTGGCACACGAGGCTCCAGAGCGCCTCGGCCTCACCCGGGACAGGACGCGTTCCGGGATAGCGCACCGTGCCGCGCGGTGCACGGTCCAGCCAGAACGTGCCGCTGGGCGCCGGAATCGGCTCCACTCCCGCGAGCCAGACGATGGTGTCCGCGCCCTCCGCAGCGGTGCGCAGGATCGGACGGGTCAACCGGCGGAAGGTCGGCAGGGAGTCCTGCACCCCTCGAGTGTCGGCCCAGCCGGGGTGCATGCTGTGGAATCCCACGGACGAGTCCGGGAAGCGGCACGCCCATTGCTCGGTGAGAGTCACCTGGACGCGCTTCGCCCGTGCATACGCCCGGACTCCGTCGTAGTCCTGAGCCGACATCTGCACGGTCGCCAGGTCCAGCCTCTCCGCGTACATGCCGCCAGACGAGACCACGATCACCCTCGGGCTTGAGCCCCGCTCCAGCGCGGGAAGCAGCCGGGAGGTGATGATGTGCTGGCTGAGGACTTGCGAGGCGTAGGTGGCCTCGAAGCCCTCATCAGTGCGCCGGTACTGCGCCGAGAGCGCCCCCGCGTTGTGCACCAGCACGTCAACGGCGCGACCCTCGGCGGCAATCTCGTCGGCAACCCGCCGGGCATCCGCGAGGATGTCGAGGTCCGCGATGTACGCGTTGACGTCACCGCCGGACTCCCGCGCGAGCTCCTCGGCGGTTGCCTGCGTCCGGGAGACGTCGCGTCCGATGAGTGAGAGCTGCGCACCCAGTCCTGCCATCTCGTGGGCGGCGGCCAGCCCGATCCCGGAGGTCGCGCCGGTGATCACCACACGGCGTCCGTCGAGCCGAGGCAGGTCCGTCCACCCGAACATCCGGCGCCGCAGACGGATCCCGGTGCTGCCGAACCCTCCGGCGACGCTGGCCTCCAGAGCCCCGTCGGCCAGTCGTGCGGCTGCGGAGGCCGCCGAGCCGAGGACGGTCATTGCGGGCCGTCGTCATTCGCTGCAGCCACGGCGGCGAGCTCGTCGCGCAGCCCCTGCTCGGCCTTTCGCCCGATCACCTGGAAGGCCAGGTGCAGGGGCCAGTCCAGGGCTCGACCCAGCCCCTGCAGGCTCAGGATCGCGTCGTACTGGACCTGGCTGCCGCTGGCTGTGGGGGTGACCGTGATGGTGTCATGCGAGGTGAACGAGCCGGTCTCGGCGATCAGAACCACCCGGCCCGGCTCGCCGTCCAGCGGGTCGACCCGCTCCACGAGGGCGTACTCGAGTGGGATCCTCCGAGGTCCGAAGGTCGCCGTCACGCGGTATCGGGATCCGACCCGGCCCGGCTCGCCGGAGATCAGCGTGGCCTCGGTGACGCCGGGATCCCAGTCAGCGACTGTCGTGAAGTCCGCGAGATGGTCAAGGACGAGGGGCGCGGGAGCCTCCGTCTGCAGGGTCGTGCTGTAGCGGGCCATGCGCCAAGTCTGCGGCCTCCACCGGTCAGCCGCATCCGACCTCAGGCCGCCAGCGGGAGGACTTCCCGCGTGGCGTTGCGCAGTTTCTCGGCGGAGCGAGGGTACTTTCTGAGGCAGGGCCCGGGCGCTCTGCGGAGGGGAAGCCGCAGGATGCTCGGGCCTCTCAACGACTGCCTGCCGACCCTTCTGCGACCACGGTCGCTGCCGGGGCGTACCCGTCGACGGGATGCTCACAGCCCGGCGTGCGTCATGAGCAGGGCTCGCAGGGTAGCCTCGGTCAGCGTCCCAGCAGCACTGGGCAGGAACTCACTATCGGCGGGAGCAGGCATGACGGAGCACGCACAGGTGATGTTGACCCCGGACGGCAGGGCCAGCCTCCACGCACGTGCCGAGCAGATCGCCGTCGAGGAGCTCCCGGCCATGCGACCACTGCTCGTTGAGGACGAGCGCGACGAGCGCGTCGTGGCAGATTTCGAGCGGCTCCAGGCTGAGCACGATCGGCTCGTGGTGCTGCTGGGCACGTCCGGGACCCTGGATCTCAGCAGCCTGGGGTCGGCGATCACGTTGGGCAGCCGCGTGGCCGTCACCGACGCCGATGGCGAGCGGCTGATCGTCCGGATCGTCGATCCGGTCGAGGCCTACCTCGACGAGGAGCGCATCAGCGACACCTCGCCCCTGGCCACAGCTCTGCTCGGCCACTCAGTGGGCGACGAGTGCGTCGTAGTGGCGCCTGCCGGCACATGGACCGCGAAGGTGCTCGCCGTCGGCGAGGAGATCTGAGCACAGCTGTCCACAGATCGATTGTCACCACCTTCCCGAACCAGGCATCGGGGGTGACGGTTGGGCCATGACAGCCGAGCCTCTGCTTCCCCCCATCACTTGTCCGACCAGCCTCGTGGCCTCCTGTGCCCCCCTGCTCGGATTCCTCCCCGAGAAATCCCTCGTCGCCTTCATCCACGGGGTGCCGGGCAGGGTCTCGCCGGTCATCCTTCGCGTCGATCTTCCGCCCCGCGAGCACGTCGCAGCCGTTGCGGCCCAGACAGCCCTGAGCATCGGTGGAACGGGCGGGATCGCTGTTGACTGGGTGGCCTGGGTCGAGGATCGGGACTCCACAGGGCGCGACGACCTCTCAAGCGCGGACTTCCTCGTCGAGCTGCGGCTGGCCCTCGATCTCGTAGGGGTTGAGGTCGGCGGCAACCTCAGCACGAACGGTCGGAGATGGTGGTCGCACTCCTGCGTCGAACAGGCGTGCTGCCCGGCGGAGGGCACCCCTCTGGACGCCACCATCATGAATGCCGTCCGAGCGGAGTATGTCTACGCCGGATACGCGCCTCTGGCCAGCCGGGACGAGGTGCGCATTCGTATCAGCCGCGACGAGAGGCGGGCCGCCGATGTGCAGAGCGCGGGACTTCGCCGCCGGCCGGCCAACCACACCCAGCGGTGGCGCGACGCGCAGGTCGCGTTCCTCACCGATCTCCTGCTCCCGAGCGGGGCCTGCCACACACCCACGGTCCCCATGACGCCGTCCCGATCGGTACGGGTGTTGCGGGCGTTGGCCGACATCCGGGTGCGCGATGTCGTCCTGCACAGGCTGGTCCTGCGGGGACATCACTGCCTCCGGTGCTCGGAAGGCACCATCGAGACCTTGTGCGACGCCCTTCGGGTCGCCCCCGAGGGATCGGGCGCGCCGGTGGCCACCATCCTGGCGCTGGTCGCCTGGATGCGGGGGGAGGGGGCGCTGGCCACGGTCTGCGTCCAGAGAGCCCTGGCTGAGGATCCCCACTACCGCCTCGCCACGCTCGCGGCACGACTCATGGCACAGGGCAGCGACCCCCGCTCGTGGCGCGATTCACTGGCGGGCCTACCCGAGTCCGAGTGCCGCAATCCCGGGCGCCGCTGACCGGCGACGACACGCCGTCTCCACGGCGTTTGCACCAGCAGCGGGCCCCGTGTACCTTCTGCCCCAGGTCAAGAGTCCCAGCATCAAGCCCTGGCTTGCTGGGCGGCAACCCTCCGACCGCGGTGGGGTGCCCCAGGTGAGGACCTGGTTGCTACCGCCTTCCGGCGGGACGCAGCAAGCGCGGGCCTTGCTCCCAGCAAGGCCCCGGACCCCGACGAGGGTCTGGGATCCGGCATCGCCGTTTCACAGACCAACGTCACACCCGCTACGGCCCTCCGGGGCCACCACGAGGAGACGTCGAGATGAACAACGCCTGGTCCTTCGAGACCCGCCAGATCCACGCCGGTCAGAACCCGGACTCTGCAACCAACGCGCGCGCCCTGCCCATCTACCAGACCACCAGCTACACCTTCAACAGCACAGATCATGCGGCGAACCTGTTCGCACTCAAGGAGTTCGGCAACATCTACACCCGGATCATGAACCCGACCCAGGCCGCGGTGGAGGAGCGCATCGCGTCCCTCGAGGGCGGCGTCGGAGCCCTTCTTGTCTCTTCCGGGCAGGCTGCGGAGACCCTCGCGCTGCTCAACATCGCCGAGGCTGGGGATCACATCGTCTCCAGCCCCAGCCTGTACGGCGGCACGTACAACCTGTTCCACTACACGTTCAAGAAGCTGGGCATCGAGGTCTCGTTCGTGGAGGACCCAGACGACCTGGACAGCTGGCGTGCCGCGGTCAGGCCCAACACGAAGGCGTTCTTCGCCGAGACCATCTCCAACCCGAAGAACGACATCCTCGACATCGAGGGCGTCGCAGGCGTCGCTCATGCTGCCGGCGTCCCGCTTGTGGTGGACAACACAGTGGCCACGCCCTACCTGATCCGTCCGATCGAGTTCGGCGCCGACATCGTCGTCCACTCAGCCACGAAGTACCTCGGCGGGCACGGTACGGCCGTCGCCGGTGCGATCGTCGACTCCGGGAACTTCGACTTCGGTGCCGATCCGCAGCGCTTCCCCAACTACAACGAGCCGGACCCCAGCTACCACGGCTTGGTCTACGCCCGCGACCTCGGTGTGGGGAGCGCCCTGGGGGCCAACCTCGCGTTCATCCTCAAGGCACGCGTCCAGCTCCTGCGCGACCTCGGCAGCGCGGTGGCCCCGTTCAACGCCTTCCTGATCGCCCAGGGCTTGGAGACCCTCAGCCTGCGGATCGAACGCCACGTGGCCAACGCCAAGGCGGTCGCCGAGTGGCTGGAGACCCGCGACGAGGTGGAGAGCGTGAACTACGCATCGCTTCCGAGCAGCCCGTGGTACGAGCTGGGGCGCAAGTACGCCCCGCTGGGCACCGGAGGCGTTCTGTCCTTCGAGATCAAGGGGGGCGCGGAGGCCGGTCGGACGTTCGTGGAGGCCCTCGAGCTGCACAGTCACGTCGCCAACATCGGTGACGTGCGCAGCCTCGTGATCCATCCGGCCTCGACCACGCACTCGCAGCTGACGGAGGAGGAGCAGCGCGCCACGGGCGTCACCCCGGGTCTCGTGCGCCTCGCTGTCGGGATCGAGAACATCACCGACATCCTGGCGGACCTCGATGCCGGGTTCCGGGCTGCCAAGTCCGACTGACGATCCGCATCTGACCGGCCCCTCGGCCGCGCCGCGTGGCTGCCTCCCCTGCGGAGTCCAGCCCGGCGGTGTGACCGGGGGCCGATTGCGTCCGTGCGCCGCGTGGCGATGTCTGACCGGTAACCCGGCGCCCGAACCACTACGGTGGTCGCAGACACGCCAGGGAGGCAACAATGAGTGGAGTTGTGGTCGGTTACGTCGCGAGCCCTGAGGGCGAGGCGGCCGTACGTCAGGGGATCGCTGAGGCGAAGCTGCGCGGAACCATGGTTGTGGTTGTCTACTCCGACCACGGCGAGAAGCTCGACAGCGCCACAGCTGTCGAGCGCACTGCGGCCCTGGATCGAGTCCACGCCATTCTGCATTCCGCCGACGTGGAGCACGACTTGCGCCACCTCGTGCGTGGCAAGGACCCGGTGAGCGACGTGCTGGACATCGCCGACGAGTTGGGGGCCGACCTCATCGTCATCGGCATCCGCAGGCGCACCCCGGTCGGCAAGCTCGTGCTGGGCTCGAACTCCCAGTCCATTCTGCTCGAGGCCACGATTCCCGTCCTGGCCGTCAAGGCCTGATCTGTCCGGATTCGATGGCGTCACGGGGTTTGCCGCACCCAGCGACTGGGAACAGATGAGGGCGCCCGCGTCGTTGTAGCAGGGGTGCCCGCCCTTGCGCGGACGCGTGACAGAATGACCACGTTCCCGGGATCGGCGCAGCAGTTGCGCGCCCGGACGTCGAAGTGAGAGGCATCTGCTGGTGAGTCCCAACAAATCCGTCGCGGCCAAGTCGTCCGAGCACAGTGAGGTGCCCGAGGCTCCCGCGAGGGCCGCCGCCAAGCGCCCGGCGAAGAAGGCCCAGGCGCCTGTCTCTGCGGTCAAGGACATCCCGGCGGACGACATCACCGCTGCCGCCGCGAAGGCTGCACCGAAGAAGGCCGCGGCAGCCGAGAAGACGACTGCCACGGCTGCTGCGGCCAAGAGGACGACCACCAAGAAGGCTGCTGCCGCCCCGATCGCCGCCACCGACGAGGGCGCGGAGGCCACCGCAGCGCCGGCCAAGAGGACCCCCGCTCGGAAGTCCACAGCCAAGAAGGCCTCCGCAGCCAAGGGCGCAGTCAAGGCCGTCCCCGCATCGACGGTGGACCTCGATGCCGAGGACGATGAGAATGCCGAACCTGTCGTCGACCTGTCCACCGTTGAGGACATCGAGATCGACCTCGACCTCGATGTGGACGCCCTGAGTCCGGAGGCCGCAAGCACCGAGCTGGCCGGCGCTGCATCTCTTGAGGCCGAGCTCGAGGTGGACCTGGCCAAGGACCTCGAGGAGGTCAAGGCCGAGGAGACAGTCCCTGCGCCCGCAGCCGCGGCCGACACGGCTGAGACCGAGGCGTTCGAGATCTCCGATGCCGACATCGAGGACGAGCCGCAGCAGCAGGTCACGGTCGCCGGGGCCACCGCCGACCCGGTCAAGGACTACCTCAAGCAGATCGGCAAGGTTGCGCTGCTCAATGCCGAGCAGGAGGTGCAGCTGGCAAAGCGCATCGAGGCGGGCTTGTTCGCCGATGAGAAGCTCAACTCCGGCATGGCACTGGACCCCAAGCTGCGCCGGGATCTCGAGTGGATCGCCGAGGACGGCCGGCGGGCCAAGAACCACCTCCTCGAGGCCAACCTGCGCCTGGTCGTCAGCCTCGCCAAGCGCTACACCGGCCGCGGCATGCTCTTCCTGGACCTGATTCAGGAGGGAAACCTGGGCCTGATCCGCGCGGTGGAGAAGTTCGACTACACCAAGGGCTACAAGTTCTCCACCTACGCCACCTGGTGGATCCGTCAGGCGATCACCCGGGCGATGGCCGACCAGGCGCGCACGATCCGGATCCCGGTGCACATGGTCGAGGTCATCAACAAGCTCGCGCGTGTGCAGCGCCAGATGCTCCAGGACCTGGGCCGCGAGCCCACTCCGGAGGAGTTGGCCAAGGAGCTGGACATGACGCCGGAGAAGGTGGTCGAGGTCCAGAAGTACGGCCGGGAGCCGATCTCGCTGCACACCCCCTTGGGCGAGGATGGCGACTCGGAGTTCGGCGATCTGATCGAGGACTCCGAGGCGATCGTTCCTTCGGACGCCGTGTCGTTCACCCTGCTGCAGGAGCAGCTCGACGGTGTGCTCGATACGTTGAGTGACCGGGAGGCCGGTGTGGTCAAGATGCGCTTCGGACTCACCGACGGGCAGCCCAAGACCCTCGACGAGATCGGCAAGGTCTATGGCGTGACGCGGGAGCGGATCCGCCAGATCGAGTCCAAGACGATGTCGAAGCTGCGCCACCCGAGCCGGTCGCAGGTGCTCCGGGACTACTTGGACTGACGACACGCCCGGGATTCCGGCATCGTCGCAGCTCAGGAGCGCAATTAGCCACGTGCCATTCTGAAACGAAGAGTGCTGGGGAGAGATACCCGAATCAGGGGCGGGCCAGATCCCACGAGGGGGGCCTCGCCAAGCCCGTGAGCGTTGAAGCGAGGCCCGCCCACCGTGCTACTACCCTGCGCGCCCGGACGTATACCTAGGGTGACGAGACTGCGAGCCCGGCTCCGAGGACATCGGCGCCCTGGTCGGGGATAGTCCCGCTGCCCACGGGTACCACCCTGGTGGAGGCAGTCCCGTGAGCGCTGACCAGGTCGTCCAGTATTGCTGGTGGTACTTGGACCACCTAACCCTGTTCCTCATCCCGGCCGCGATCTTCGACATCATGTGTTGGATGGCGATAGTGATCTACTTGAGGAAGCGACGGGCGGGGCCGGCCGAATATCCGCCACATGTCCGACGTTGACGCTCACCCCGCGCGGCTGACAGGGCCGTCCTGAGCGCACCAGCACGTCAAGGACACGGACACGGGCCCGACGTGGCTCAGCGGGCCTTTGCGCGGTCCTGTGGCGCTAGCCTGCGTCCGTGACGATGCCCCACTCAGTCAAGGATTCTTCCGGCCACAGCGCTGGCGATTTGCGCCCTGACCAGCAACGATGGCATGGCGCACAGGCGTCCCTAGTCCGCGACTACCTGGACTGACCGACGTGGCGCCCGGCACTCGTGGGGCTGACCCGCGCCTGATCCGGATCGACCACGATCCGTTCCCAACCGACTCGGCAGAGATCCTGCAGCGACACGCGGTGCGCGCCGTCATCCGCCGCGGGGACATGTTCCTGATGGTGCACTCGAGCGTCGCCGGGGACTACAAGTTCCCCGGGGGCGGTGTCGAACCGGGGGAGTCTGCCCACCAGGGCCTGGTCCGCGAGGTCTCCGAGGAGTGCGGGCGCACCGTCACCCACGTCAGCGATGCGATCCTGCGTGCCATCGAGCACCGGAGAGCCCGCGAGCCCGGTCACGTCCTGAGGATGGAATCGACCTACTACCCGTGTGATGTCGACGACGAGGTCCACGCCCAGCGCCTCGACGACTATGAGCGCGAGCTCGCGTTCGAGCCCATCTGGATCACCCTCGACGAGGCGATCGAGGCCAACAAGCGCGTCCTGGCCGCGGGCAGTGCCCGGACCTGGGTCCTGCGCGAGACCCGAGTCCTGGCCGCCCTGCGGGTTCAGTCCTGACCGGACTCACACTGACTGGAGTGCCTCCGCGTCGATCGACAGCGTTCGCAGCAGCTCGGCCGGAGTCGTCAGCCCTGCAACGGCCGCCTCCACTCCGAGCCGCAGCAGGGACCGGAAGCCCTCCGTCGTAGCGGCCGCGGAGATCGCCGCCTCGCCCGCACCTGCCACGAGTGCCGTGCGAACCCCTCGGGTGATGGGCAGCATCTCATAGAGCCCGATTCGGCCGGAGTAGCCCGACATCGCGCATGTACGGCAGCCCACTGCCGCCAGGCAGGCCGACGCCTCCGCATCGGTCATCCCGAGGCGTCGACGCGTGTCCACATCAGCAGGCGTGCGTGTCGCACACTCGGAGCACGGCTTTCGCACCAGCCTCTGCGCCATGGACAACGTCAGCGAGGAGGCCACGAGGTAGCTGGGGACTCCCATCTCCACCAGCCGGATCACAGCAGAGGCCGAGTCATTCGTGTGAAGGGTCGAGAGCACGAGGTGCCCGGTCAGCGCGGCCCGAACGGCCAGCTCTGCGGTGATCTGGTCGCGGATCTCGCCGACCATGATGACGTCCGGATCCTGCCTCAGGGCCGCACGAAGGCCGGCAGCGAACGTCATTCCCGTCTTCTCGGAGATCTGGACCTGGCCCACCCCCGGTAGCTCGATCTCCACCGGGTCCTCAAGGGTGATCAGGTTGCGCTCATCGTCGAGCATCTGCCGGATTGCTGAGTAGAGGGTGGTCGACTTCCCCGAGCCAGTTGGCCCGGTGATGAGCACCAACCCCTGAGGCAGGTGCAGCGCATTCTGCAGGATCAGCTCCTGCTCGAGCCCCATCCCCAGATCAGTCAGACTCGGAAGCATGTCCTGGTTGGCCAGGACCCGCACGACGATCTTCTCGCCATGGAGAGTGGGGAGGGTCGACACGCGCAGGTTGCGGTCACGTCCCTCCACGCGCAGCCGGGAGCGACCGTCCTGCGGGACCCGCCGCTCCACGATGTCCAATCCCGAGATGATCTTCATGCGGGCCACGATCGAGCTGTGACCGCTCCTGGGCAGGGACATCAGCGGACGGAGGGTACCGTCGATGCGGATCCGGACACGCACCCCGTCGCGCATGGGCTCGATGTGGACGTCGCTGGCCCCAGCGCGAACCGCAGCGGAGAGGATCTGGTGGACAGCGGCGACCGCACCCTCGTCGTCTCCGGCTTCGAGGCTGACCTCCTCGTCCGTGGACAACTCCGAGACGAACTTCTCCAGCGCGTCCTCAGTGACGGCCTGGCTCCAGAGCTCGGAGATCTTCTCGCGCAACTGGGTCTCGGCGGCGACCACCACCTCCAGCCGCAGCCCCTGGGCCCGCATCCGCAGGTCGTCCAGGGCAACCACATCCACCGGGTCTGCCACAGCAACGCGCAGGACCCCCTCGCGCACCGTCATGGGGAGGACCACATGCTGCACCGCGATGCTGTGCGGGATCCGGCGGGCAACGCCTGGGTCAATCATCTGCTGGTCGAGGTCCACCACCTGCAGGCCATGCATGTCGGCAAGGGCCGCAGCCACGGCGCCATCGGTGACCAACCCTGCGTCAACCAGCACCCGGCCGAGGCGACGACGGACGGAGCGCCCGTCCCGGCCCTGGGCCTCGAGGGCAGCCTCCAACTGCTGGGGAGTGATCACGCCCCATCCGACCAGTGTGTCGCCGAGCTTCCTGCGCGCCATGGTGCGCCCCCTTCTCCTGGGGTGATGGTCGGCATCCAGGGGAGTGGGGTTGAGCCGAACGGGTTCGGGACGGTGCCGGGCGAGGCCTCGGCAAGGCTCAACAGTCGTGCTCGAGCCACCGAGTGACCTCGCTGGGCGAGCGCAGTCGGTACCAGCGGAGGTCCGCCCACGTAGTGCTGGCCATGGCCGGAACGTACTGCTGCCGGTACCGCTCGACCCCGTCCCACGCCCACCGCAGGATCGATCGCTCGGGATCGTGCAGCGCCAGCACGTTCACCAGCGACTCCCGGTTGCCGTTCCACAGCTCGGCGCGCCCCACCACTCGCCTGACCGAGCGGCTCGTCACGCGCCACATCACCACCGGCCGCGGCAGGTCCAACCAGACGATCGTGTCGGCACGAGCCCAGATCTGCGTGCGAACCGGCCGGTAGTTGCCGCACACCACCCATCCGTCGGCCTCGGTGTCGGCAGCGTCGAGGGCCTCCCGGACCACGTGCGCGAACTCCTCCGGCGGCCTCGGCGACCATCCGGCCTGATGGTAGTGGGCGTCGAGCTCGACGTGCGGGACACCCAGCCGCCCGGCGACCTGGTCGGCAAGGGTCGTCTTGCCTGACCCGGAGTTCCCAACGATCACGACGCGGCGCACCAGCAGAGCGTACGCAGAACCCGCCCCGCGGTCCCTTCACCCGGGATACCGTGATCGCATGCGCTTCCTGCACGAGCTGCCCGCCCACGACCTGACCTACGACGACGCCTTCCTGGTCCCGACCCGCTCGGCCGTCGCCTCCCGGTTCTCCGTGGACCTCACCGCGCCCGACGGCTCCGGGGCGACCATACCGATCGTCGTCGCCAACATGACGGCCGTGGCCGGGCGGCGCATGGCCGAGACTGTCGCACGCCGCGGCGGCCTGGTGATCATCCCGCAGGACATCCCCGTTGAGGTGGTCGCCGACGTCGTCGCATGGGTCAAGGCCCGGCATCCGGTCTACGACACGCCGGTACGACTCTCCCCGGACGAGACGATCGGCACGGCCCTGTCGTTGATCCACAAGCGCGCCCACGGAGCTGCCGTGGTGGAGCGCGGCGGTGTCCCCATCGGCATCGTGACCGAGTCCGACTGCAGCGACACGGATCGCTTCAGCAGCATCGCCGATGTCATGAGCGAGGAGGTCTTCACCCTGCCCGACGGAGTGGCTCCACGGGAGGCCTTCGAGGCCATGCATCACGCCCGGCGCAAGGTCGCGCCCATCGTGGCTGCGAACGGCACGATGGTGGGCCTCCTCACCGCCCCTGGGGCCCTGCGCGCGACCGTCTACACCCCGGCCGTCGACGCTTCCGGCCGGCTGCGCGTGGGGGCAGCGATCGGCGTCAACGGCGATGTCCAGCGTCGGGCCGAGGCGCTTCTCGCCGCAGGGGTGGACATCCTGGTCGTCGACACCGCACACGGCCACCAGGAGAAGATGGTCGAGGCGCTGGGCGCCGTCGGCCGGGCGCGGCACATCGCACCAGCCGTGCCCGTCGTGGCCGGAAACGTGGTCACAGCCGCCGGGACCCTGGACCTGATCGAGGCCGGCGCTGACATCGTCAAGGTTGGGGTCGGTCCCGGGGCGATGTGCACCACCCGCATGCAGACTGGGGTAGGTCGGCCGCAGCTGTCGGCAGTCGTCGACTGTGCCACCGCCGCGCGCAAGGAGGGGCGCTGGATCTGGGCCGATGGGGGAGTGCGCCACCCGCGTGACGTCGCCATCGCCCTGGCCGCCGGCGCCGGGGCGGTCATGATCGGCTCGTGGTTCGCCGGAACCTACGAGTCGCCGGGGGACCTGCAGATCGATCCGTCCGGAAAGGCATACAAGGTGAGCTTCGGGATGGCCTCCGCCCGAGCCGTCCGCGGACGGACCTCCGACGAGTCCGCGTTCGACCGCGCACGCAAGGCGATGTTCGAGGAGGGGATCTCGCACTCGCGGATGTACATCGACCCGCTGCGCCCCGGCGTCGAGGACCTGCTGGACTCGATCACGTCCGGCGTTCGCTCGGCGTGCACGTACGCGGGAGCGACCTCGATGGCCGGCTTCCACGAACGGGCGCTGCTGGGCGTGCAGTCGGCCGCGGGATACGCCGAGGGCCGGCCACTCGACCGCTCCTGGTAGCCCGAGGGTCTCGGTGCGTGCATCCGCTGTGGTGTGGCAGCCTGTGGCCATGAAGATGGCGGCCACCCAGAAGATCGGCCGGCCCTGCGAAGGCCCGGCCGGGACTGGATATCGCCCCGCCTCCTCGCTGCCCACTCAACCGTGACCATGCACCTGGCAGTACCTGAACACCTGCCGATCGCAGCCCACGTGGAGGCCATCACGGCAGCGCTGCGCGACCACCAGGTGGTGATCGTCGCCGGTGAGACCGGCTCTGGCAAGACCACCCAGCTGCCCAAGATCGCCCTTGCCGCGGGCCGGGGCAATCACGCGATGATCGGCCACACACAGCCGCGTCGGATTGCCGCGCGGACGTTGGCCGCCCGGATCGCCGAGGAGTGCGGAGTCGAGCTCGGCGCCGAGGTGGGCTTCGCGGTGCGTTTCACCGACCGCACCAACAAGGGCACCAAGGTCAAGGTGATGACCGATGGCATCCTGCTCGCCGAGTTGCAGCGCGACCGGGACCTGCGCCGCTACGACACGATCATCATCGACGAGGCGCACGAGCGCAGCCTCAACATCGACTTCCTGCTCGGCTACCTCACGCGCCTCCTGCCACGCCGCCCGGACCTGCGGGTGATCGTGACCAGCGCGACCATCGACGTCGAGCGCTTCTCCGCGCACTTCGGCGGCGCCCCGATCATCGAGGTCAGCGGCCGTACGTACCCGGTGGAGGTCCGCTACCGCCCGGTCGAGGATGTGGCCTCCGACGACGTGGACGCCGTCTGCGAGGCCGTCATGGAGTGCCTGACCTCCGGGGATGGCGACGTGCTCGTGTTCCTGTCGGGACAGCGCGAGATCCACGACGTGGCCGACGCTCTGCGATCGATGCTCGATGTCACCACGACGGTCCTGCCGCTCTACGCCCGGCTGAGCTCGGCCGAGCAGCACCGGGTGTTCGCGCCCGGTGGCGGCAGGCGAGTGGTCCTTGCCACCAACGTCGCCGAGACGTCCATCACGGTCCCCGGGATCCGGTACGTCGTGGACCCTGGAACGGCCCGGATCTCGCGCTACAGCAAGCGGCTGAAGGTCCAACGCCTGCCGATCGAGCCGATCTCCCAGGCGTCTGCCAACCAGCGCGCCGGGCGCTGCGGGCGCGTCCGTGACGGCATCGCCATCCGCCTGTACTCCGAGCAGGACTACCTGGACCGCCCGGAGTTCACCGACCCAGAGATCCTGCGCACCAACCTGGCCTCAGTGATCCTGCAGATGGCCGCGCTGAGGCTCGGCGAGATCGAGCGGTTCCCCTTCCTCGACCCGCCGGATACCCGCCAGATCCGCGATGGCGTGGCACTTCTCCAGGAGTTGGGCGCCCTGAAGGACGGCGGCGGGCTGCCGCGCCTCACGCCTCTGGGCAGGCGACTCGCACGCCTCCCGCTGGATCCCCGCCTGGGCCGGATGGTCCTCGCAGCCGCCGAGACGGGATGTGTCCGTGAGGTGGTGGTCATCGTTGCCGGGCTGACCATCCAGGACCCGCGTGAGCGCCCCGAGGCCGAGCGTGGCAAGGCCGACGCCGCCCACGCGCGTTTCGTCGACAAGAGCTCGGATTTCTCCACGCTGCTCAACCTCTGGGATCACATCCGCACACTGCGCAGCAGCACGTCGTCCAGCGGGTTGCGCCGAGCGTGCCGCGACCAGTACCTGAACTACCTGCGGATCCGCGAGTGGCAGGACCTCGTCGCCCAGATCCGAGAGGTGCTCTCCGGGCTGGGCATCAGCTGGAGCAGCGGCCGCGACGACCACGACGGCCTGCACCGGGCCCTACTGACCGGGATGCTCTCCCAGGTGGGTCTGTGGGACCCGACGCGACGGGACTACCTCGGGGCACGTGGGGCCCGCTTCGTGATCTTCCCCGGGTCAGCGCTGGCGCGCAGGAACCCTGAGTGGGTCATGTCCTCTGAGCTGGTGGAGACCTCGCGGCTGTTCGCACGGCGCAACGCTGCGGTCAAGGCCGACTGGATCGAGGAGGCAGCTGCGCACCTGGTGTCGCGCAGCTATGCCGAGCCGCACTGGTCCGCCCGACGGGGCGCGACGGTCGCAGTCGAGCGGGTGACGCTGTTCGCGATCCCCCTGGTGACCGGGCGGACGGTGGATTACGGGCGGATCGACCCCCCGCTGTGCCGCGAGCTGTTCATCCGGGGCGCGCTGGTCGAAGGGGAGTGGAGTACCCGGCACCGGTTCTGGCACGCGAACGTCGCGGCCCTCAAGTCTGCGGAGGAGGTCGAGGAGCGCAGCCGACGTCGTGGACTGGTCATCGACGACGAGGGGCTGTTCGCGTTCTACGACGCCCGAATACCCGCCGACACCACCTCCGTGCGGCACTTCGACTCCTGGTGGAAGACGGCATCCCGGGCGACCCCCGACCTGCTCACCCTCACCCAGGCTGACATCCACGTGGCCGGCGAGGAGCTTCCAGATGATGGCGACTTCCCCCTTCGGTGGAGCGCCGGGCCTGAGGTGACGTTGAGTCTCTCCTATGCCTTCGAGCCTGGGGACGCCGCCGACGGCGTCACGGTGGACGTTCCGCTGGCGGTACTGCCCGATCTCGACCCCGCCGAGGTCCCCGGTGCCGCGCCTGGACTGCGCGGAGACCTCGTGACCGCGCTGCTGCGCAGCCCCGCCAAGTCGATCCGCCGCCAGCTCGGCCCGGCACCGAACCTTGTGCCCGCAGTCCTCGACGCCGCGGAGCTGGCCGACCAGCCGATCCTCGAGGCGGTGGCAGCTGCGGTCAACCGGCTCACCGGGGTCCGGGTGCGCGCCGAGGACTGGGACCTCGCGCGCGTCCCGATGCACCTGCTGCCTCGCTACCGGGTGGTCGATGAGTCCGGGACCGTGCTGGGCGAGGGCCGGGACCTGGCCGCCCTGCAGCGCCGGCACGCACCTGACCGCGCCGCGATGCTCGCCCGCGCGGCCGACGACATCACGGTCTCCGGGGCTACGACGTGGACCTTCGGGAGCATCCCCGAGACGGTGCAGCGAGTCGTGTCCGGGGTGCCTGTCACGGGATACCCCGCGCTGGTGGACCGGGGCCGATCGGTCGACCTCGCAGTGCTGGCCGACGCGGCTGCGGCGCAGCGGACCCATCTGCGAGGCGTGCGCAGGCTGGTGGCCCTGGCCGTCCCGAACCCGGCACCCCGTGGGCACGCGTCGCTGGACATGACCGGGCGCCTGATCCTCGGTCGGTACCCGCATGGCGGCGCTCAGGCCCTGCTCGACGACTGCGCGGACGCAAGCATCGACGCTCTGCTCACGGGTCCGCAGGTCCGCGATGCACAGTCCTTCGCGGACGCCGCCTCAAGGATCACCCTCGAGCTGCCCACGCGCTACGCGGGCGTCCTCGCGCAGGTGGTCACGGCCCTGGGCCTGGCCTGGGATGCGCAGCGCTCGGTGGATGCCCTGACGTCGCCTGTGGTCGCGGACTCAGTCGCGGACGTCCGGGCCGAGCTGGATCGGTTGGTCGGGCCCCGTCCACTCACGCGGATCGGTGCTGACCAGCTGCCGGACCTCCGCCGCTACCTGCAGGCCCTGGCGTGGCGCGCCTCGAAGTTGGCAGACGACCCGGCGGCCGACGCCCGCCGTCTGGAGGCGGCCCGGGCAGGGGAGCAGATGATGGCCCAGTGTGTTCCGGAGTGGCCGGTACATGATCCGATGGCCAGCCAGGAGACAGCGCGGGCAGCCCGACGGATGATCGACGAGTACCGGATCAGTCTGTTCGCTCAGCACATCCGGACGGCGGTACCCGTATCAGAGCGCAGGATCGAGAAGTTCGTGTCCGGGATCAGACGATGAAGGGGAGCTTGAGCAACTTCTTGATCGACAGGCCGGTGACCAGCTTGAACTCGCCGCGGGCCTCGGACATCGCTGAGGCGTACGTGGCCCGAGCGCTGGCAATCGAGCGCTCGTAGGCCCGTCGATCCTTGGTGGATGCTGCCTGGAAGTCCAGCCACGCATCGTTGCGCTCAGCGTCGGTCGTGGTGTCCTCCAGGTCGGTCACCAGTTGCGCGCGCTCGTCGGCCGTGTCGGTCTTGAGCGTGTCGCGGCCCGACTTCAGCGCCAGCTCGAGGGTGTCGCCGGCGACAGCTGTCGCGGCCAGATAGTCCTTCAGCGCCTCGGCGATTGTCGGCTTCTCGGTGGCGACGAGGTACTGCGCAAGGGCCTCGTCGATGGTCGCGTTCCGCCTGGCCTGTGCCGCTGCCTTCGCGGTCCGGTACTCCTGGATCACGGGGGCTGCGCTGCGGTCATAGGCCCGACGTGCCAGACGTCGCTCTGCTTTGGTCTCAGCACAGCTTCAGGGCTGCGTCACGCTCCGCCCGGGGTGCTGCCAGGGCCGTCGAACGCTGCGCCCGCGCGGTCTTGATCTCCGCCGCGTACACCGCGCGCGCCGAGGTGACGGTGGCGCGCAGGAGATCCTCGACCGACTCCTGGAGGGCCACGATGTCCGGATCGCTGGATCGAGAAGCCTGGTCAGCGGCCACCGGAAGAGCGAAGCGCACCCGTCAGCAGGGCAGCCGAGACCCCGATCGAGATGAACCGCCTGACTGCCTTCACTGCCCCTCCCACACCCCCCGCTGTGCACAGCCTAACCCCGGGAGGCCTGCCCACCCAACGGCTGCGTGCGGTGTCACCTGATCCGCCCACTCACCACTGGCTCTGGGCTACGAGCCCACTCAGAGGCCGAGGAGGAGTGCGGCCCACGCCACGCACACGAGCAGGGCCACCCCTGAGGTGAGCAGGCCCCACAGCGCTCCCACCCGGCCGACCTTGCGTGAGGCTCCGACCAGCAGTCCGATGCCGCTGCTGAGCAGGCCGAGGGGCGCCAGGACCCAGGCAACGATGCCGATCAGCGGGATCAGCGACAGGAACAGCGACACCGACCCGAGAGTGGCCCCGATCACGGCTGCGTTGTTGCGCATGACCAGCACGGTCGGCGCCGACGGTGGCATGAACGGCGGGACCTGGCTCCACGCGGACGCGGCGTACGCCGGATTCCGGCTCCAGCCTGCCGACGCCCAGGTCGCGGACGGGTGAACGGATCCGACGGGTTGCCATCCCAGGCCCGCATCCCCGGGGGGAATCGGCGTCGGGGCGCCCGCGCCGGACGCGGTGGGACGGGGGAGGGCAACCGTGTCGTGCCTCAGGACGACGGTGTCGTGCTGGTCGGCGGGCGTGGCCATGCGCGGAGCCTACCTTCCCTCATTGCTGGGCCAACAGAACCAGTGCCGCAGCCCACACGGCTGCCGCGGCCATCAGGGCGCCCAGCTCGATCAGGATGGAGAAGCCCGTGGCCTTCATCGCCGCCCACGTCGACTCCTTGGCCAGCGTCCAGTCGCGCAACCGCACATGTTCGGCGAGATAGAGCCCCCCGATGAACCCCACGATGAGACCCACCACAGGGATGACGAAGAATCCGATGACCGCGGCGATCCCACCGATGAGGATGGACCGACCCGGCACTCCCGCCGCGGTGAGCGACTTGTGTGGGAGCAGGTACTTGAGCACCTGACCCGCGCCGATCACGACGGCCATGACAGCGAAGGACCCCCAGCCGATGGCGCCCCCCGTGGCCATGGCCCATATGAGCAGTGCTGCCAGAGCCAGGAAAGTGCCCGGGAGGACCGGGACGAGGATGCCGACAGCAGCTACGACCAGAGCGGTCACGACGATCAGGTCGAGCAGGACCGCATTCACCCAGCTGTGGTCGGCTCACCGCTGCCGGGGTGGTGAGCCGCACCCGAGGTCCTCGCGATCCGTGCTGACACATCGCGCAGGCTTGATTCGTGGGCCCTCAGGTGATGACCGCAGAAGAGCAGGTGCGCTCCCGACGACAGGGTCGCCCTCGCGATGGCCTGGGCCCCACACCGATCACATCGGTCGGCGGCGCTGAGCGCCACCTCCGCCTCGAGAGTGCCAACCATGTCCCCTCCTCAGTTGCTGTTCCCCCAGTGTGGCATCCCCGGGTGACATCCGCTGGCACGTTCGCCAGACGCGCAACCTGCATCCGCAGGCGGGGTCGCCACGGAAGGGGTTCGTGGCGCGGTGAGCCGTGGGTGTCTGTCGGCCCCGGTACCCTTGGCCAGTGACTGCAGAGCCCCTCGAGCCGACCCGGCGAGCCCGACGTACCGAGAAGCCCGCAACCGGGTACTCCGCGAAGAACCTGTCGGTGCTCGAGGGCCTGGAGGCTGTGCGCAAGCGCCCCGGGATGTACATCGGCTCGACGGACTCCCGGGGCCTGATGCACTGCCTGTGGGAGATCCTGGACAACTCGGTCGACGAGGCGCTGGGCGGGTGGTGCACACGGATCGACATGATCCTGCGCGCCGATGGGTCGGTCGAGGTCCACGATGACGGCCGGGGCATCCCCGTGGACGTGGAGCCGCGAACCCGGCTCACCGGTGTCGAGGTCGTGATGACCAAGCTGCATGCGGGCGGCAAGTTCGGCGGGGGCTCGTACACGGCCTCCGGTGGCCTGCACGGCGTGGGGGCGAGCGTGGTCAACGCGCTGAGCTCCCGGCTCGATGTCGAGGTCGACCGCGATGCCCGCGTGCACCTGATCTCGTTCCGTCGCGGTGTTCCCGGGCTCTTCGACGGTGAGGGTCCGGAGTCGGAGTTCACGAAGAAGTCGGGCCTGCGGCAGGCCGGTTCCTGCGCCCGGTCCAAGACCGGCACGCGAGTGCGGTTCTGGCCGGACTCCCAGATCTTCACTGCCGACGCCGCGATCGACCTCGAGCTCGTGTACGCCCGAGCTCAGCAGACGACCTTCCTCGTCCCCGGGCTGATGATCGTCGTGCGCGACGAGCGGGACCCCGAGGCACCCTCCGAGCGCACGTTCGCGCATCGCGGCGGGATCGCCGAGTTCGCCGAGCACCTGTCGACCGGGGAAGCGGTGTCACCAGTCCTGCGCCTGGCCGGGTCCGGGAACTTCACCGAGACGGTGCCAGTGCTGGACAAGCGCGGCCACATGGTCCCCACCGAGGTCGAGCGCGAGCTCGTGGTCGACATCGCGCTCCGGTGGGGCAACCACTACGACACCGAGGTGCGCTCGTTCGTCAACATCGTGGCCACCCCCAAGGGTGGTACCCACGTGGCCGGCTTCGAGCGTGCCCTGGTCAAGACGCTGAACGACTATGCCACCTCCGCCAAGGTGCTGCGGGCCAGTGAGGGCGCGATCACCAAGGAGGACGCCCTTGAGGGCGCGACCGCCGTGATCACCGTCCGACTGGCCGAGCCCCAGTTCGAGGGCCAGACCAAGGAGATCCTCGGCACGCCCGCCGCGTCGCGGATCGTTGCCAGTGTCGTCAGCAAGGAGCTGTCGGCCTGGCTGACCAACCCGCCGCGCGGGGACAAGCTCGTGGTCAAGGCCGTGGCTGAGAAGGTGGCCAACGCCATGCGTGCCCGGGTCGCTGCCCGCACGCACCGCGACGTCCAGCGACGCAAGAACGCCCTGGAGTCCTCCTCGATGCCGGCGAAGCTCGTGGACTGCCGCAGCGAGGACCTCGAGCGCACGGAGCTCTTCATCGTGGAGGGCAACTCCGCGCTCGGCACCGCAAAGCTCGCCCGCGATTCGGAGTTCCAGGCGCTCCTGCCGATCCGCGGCAAGATCCTCAACGTGCACAAGGCCTCGCTGGCCGACATGCTCAAGAACGCCGAGTGCGCCGCGATCATCCAGGTGCTCGGCGCCGGTTCCGGGCGCACCTTCGACCTCGAGGCGCTGCGCTACAGCAAGGTCATCCTGATGGCCGACGCCGACGTCGACGGCGCCCACATCCGCTGCCTGCTCCTCACGCTGTTCCACCGCTACATGCCGCAGATGCTGGCCGAGGGCCGCGTCTACTCGGCTGTGCCGCCCCTGCACCGCGTCGAGGTGATCGCCTCGGGGGGGAAGAAGGCCGAGGTCCACTACACCCACTCGGACGCCGAGCTGAAGGCGACGCTCGCCGAACTCACGCGGGCCGGGCGCCGGTGGAAGGACCCCCAGCGCTACAAGGGACTCGGCGAGATGGACGCCAGCCAACTCCGCGAGACCACGATGGAACCCGGGAAGCGGACGCTGCGCCGGGTTCGCGTCGAGGACGCGCACGACGCGGCCACGGTGTTCGACCTGCTGATGGGCTCCGACGTCGCGCCGCGCAAGGAGTTCATCGTGGCCGGGTCGGCCGGGTTGGACCGCGAGCGCATCGACGCCTGAGCGGTCGACCCAACTCAGGCGTCGATCGGCAGCAGCGCTCCCGAGTCCACGTCGTACACGGCACCGCCGACCACGAGGTCGCGGGGGAGCAGGGGGAAGCTGCGGATCCGCTGCAGGTCGCGCCGCAACGCGGCCACCTCATCCTCGACGGTTCGGAACTCCATGCTGTAGGTGTCAACGCCGTACTTCTCGGCGATCAGGGCGTGGATCTCCTCCTCGGCCGTCCCGACCATCTTGCAGCGGGTGTGCGGAAGGACGAGGACGCGCGTCACGTCGAGCAGGTACGTGGCCAGCACCAGGGTGCGCAGGACGTCGTCGGTGACCCGAGCCCCAGCGTTGCGCAGGATCTTCACGTCACCGGGCGCCATGCCGACAATGCTCAGCGGATCGATTCGGGAGTCCATGCAGGTGATGACAGCCAGCCCCTTGGCCGCCCGTCCACCGAGGCCGAGGCCTCGGAAGGACGCGGCGTACAGGGCATTGGCCGCGATCACATCGGCGAAGGCCTCCGTGGGGAAGGACTGCACCTCGCCCCGGTCGGGGGCGACCTTGCGCGAGGGGACAGCGCCGGCGACGACCGGATCGTCCACGCTCACTCCGAGGAACCCCCGGACGAGTGGCCCGGGAAGATCCCCATGCCGGGGTCGACGATCGGGGCGGCATTGTTGACCGCGAGGGCGGCCTCGCCGAAACCTACGGAGATCAGTGGGACCTTGCCGGGATAGGTGACGATGTCTCCGGCGGCGAACACGTGAGGCAGGTTCGTGCGCATCGCGGTGTCGACGACGATGTGGCGCTTGAGCAGCTCCACCCCCCAGGTGGCGATCGGTCCGATGTTGGCCACGAATCCCAGGGCCGCCACGACGGTCTGCGCGGGCAGCAGCGTCACCTCACCGGTCACCTTGTGCGTGACCTCGACCTCGGAGATGGTGTCCACCCCGCGGATCGCGCTGACCTCGCACGACGTGAACAGGGCGACGCCCATGGAGCGCACTGTGTCGATCATGGCCCCGTGGGCCCGGAACTGCTCCCGGCGGTGCACGAGACTCACACTCCGGGCGATCGGCTGCAACGCGTGGGCCCAGTCGAAGGCGGAGTCACCGCCGCCGACGATCACGACGTCCTTGTCAGCATGGTCGGCCAACTGGGGCACGAAGTAGACCAACCCCCGCCCCGCCCACCCATCGTCGGCAGGGAGGGCACGCGGGGTGAACGAGCCGATCCCGCCGGTGATGATGACGGCCTTGGCCGAGATCACTGTGCCCGCGGAACCGGTGACCGTCACCGGGCCCCCCTCGGGGGCGTCGAGATCAACGGCCTGCTCGCCCAGGACGTAGGTGGGGGAGAAGGGCGCCGCGGAGGCGACGAGGTTCTCCACGAGCGCGCGTCCCTTGACGGCCGTGTATCCGGCCACATCGAAGATGTCCTTCTCCGGGTACATGGCAGTGATCTGCCCACCGGCCTCGGGCAGGGCGTCCATCACGACCACTGACCAGCCTCGAAATCCCGCGTAGTAGGCCGCATAGAGACCGGCCGGGCCAGCGCCGATGATGAGGATGTCGCACTCGTGGGTCACGAACCCAAACCTACTTCGAGGAGCACCGCCAACGATGCCCAGGGTCGGCGCGTGTCCACCCGGCATTGCGTGCCGCGGACCCTCCGCCAAGGACAGGACCCTCCACGTCGACGTGGAGGATCTGACCCCTCGCGGAGGGCGTGCGCTCGAGAGCACCCGGCGTGCGCACTAGATTCGCCCAAGGACCAGGGCGGGAGGTGCGTGTGGCGGGCTGGATGCAGGCGGCAGGGCGGCGGTTCTCGGGCAGCGCGCTCGGCGATGCCCTCGTCGTCGCCTACCAGACTCGGTCCACGGCGCTGGCCGCCGAGGCGTCCTTCTGGGCGGTGTTCGCCCTGCCGTGGCTGATCATGGGCCTCGTCGCCGGCATCTCCCGCTTCCAAGGGCTGCTCGGGATCGACGCCGTGGAGCAGTTGCGCGCCAGGGTTCTGGACCTCGCTGACGATGTGCTGACCCCGGAGGCCATCGACGACCTCCTCGAGCCGTTGCTGGACAGCGTCTTCGGGCGGGGGCAGACGACCCTGGGGATCCTGGGGGTGCTGATTGCGATCTGGGCCGGGTCCCGGGTCGTCGACGCCCTGGTCAATGCGATGACGATCGTGTACCAGCGCGAGGGGTTGCGGTCGTTCATCCACAGCAAGATCCTGTCGTTGGGCGTGTACGTCGCAGGGCTGTCCGTCCTGATCCTGGCCATCCCGCTGATCCTTGCCGGGCCCACGTTCCTGGCTCGGGCCGTCCCGGGGGTGCAGGGCACGGCCACCTCGATCTTCCTGGCAATCGCACAGGTGGTCGTCGTGCTGCTGCTGGTGGTCTCGCTGTATCACTGGGCCGTCCCGCACCGGACCGCATGGACCGCCGACATCCCCGGAGCCCTGATCGCGATGGGCCTCTGGGTGGGGTTCTCCTGGGCCCTGCGCTGGTACTTCGCGTGGATCTTCCGGGCCGGCTCGGTGTACGGAGCCATCGCGGCGCCAGTCGCGGTCATGTACTGGGTCTACGTCACGGTCCTGGCCCTGATGCTCGGCGCCGCCTTCAACGGTGCCCTGGCGATCAGGCGCGGCTGGTTCGTCCACCCGGACTCCGTGCCGGATCCTGCGGCCGCGCCGTCGCAGCCCGAGGACGACGCCCTCCCATCGCCCGACGACGTCTGATCCGGCGCGACGCCCGGGGCCCGGCCGAGGCATCCTTCAGATGTGAACATCGTCTTCGTCGAACCCCGCTTCCCCGACACCCAGCGCCGGTTCGTCCGCGCGCTGCGAGCGGTCGGCGCCTACGTGATGGTCATCAGCGAGTACGACTTCGACCACTACGACGACGAGTTGAAGTCGTGGATCGACTGGCACTACCGCGTTGGCTCGGTCACCGATGAGGCGGCCCTCGAATGGGCCGTGCGCCAGGCGCAGCGACACACCTGGGTGGATCGCCTCGAGTGCTCGATCGAGTCGCACGTGATGCCCGTCGCCCGGGTCCGCGAGCGCTGTGGGATCCCGGGCACCTCTGCGCGGGCCGCGTACCTGTGCCGGGACAAGCCGACGATGAAGCAGGTCCTGCGCGAGGCAGGCATCCCCACCGCGGCGTCATCGGCCGTCGAGACAACGGCCGAGGCCCGGGACTTCGCTCGGTCGGTGGGCTATCCGCTCATCCTCAAGCCCCGCGACGCGGCCGGCGCCGCAGGCACCTTCCGGATCGATTCCGATGAGCAACTCGCAGCGGCCTGTGCCGCGTCTGGCGTCGACGCCGGCACGTCGATCGCGCTGGAGGAGTTCGTCGAGGGCCACGAGGGATTCCTGGACACGATCACGATCAACGGCCACGTGAGCCACGAGTTCGCTTCCCACTACTTCCCCAATGTGCTCGAGGCGATGCGCACGCGGTGGATCTCCCCACAGATCATCGCGACCAACCACGTCATGGAGGCCGAGTACGAGGAGGTCCGCGAGATGGGCCGCCGGGTGATCTCGGTGCTGGGCCTGGACACCTCGGCGACCCACATGGAGTGGTTCTTCGGGCCCAAGGGCCTGAAGTTCTCCGAGATCGGGGCCCGACCACCGGGTGTGGGCCAGTGGGACATGTACAACGAGGCCAACGAGATGGACCTGCACTACGAGTGGGCCCACGCGCTCATGTACGGCCAGCCCAAGCACACCCCGAGCTACCGATACTCCTGTGGACTGATCGCGCTGCGCCCCAACCGTGACGGCCACATCAGCGGGTACTCCGGCCTCGATGAGGTCCGCCACAGGTACGGCCATCTGGTCACTGCCTCGCACTTCCCCCCACCGGGCACACCCACGCAGCCGGTGGAGGCCGGGTTCCACGCGAACGCCTGGATGCGGCTGCGGCACGAGGACTTCGACACGCTCAAGGACATCCTGTCCGACGTGGGACGCACGGCCCAGGTCTGGGCGGACTGATCAGACCCAGACCTGGTCCCCGGCTCAGTGAGGCCACCCTAAGTCAATGACCTAGTATTGGAGCGTGGCGAAGCCGAAGAAGAAGTGCTGCTCGAACAAGCCGCGCTGCCGGCGCTGCCCGATCCGCATGCTCAAGGACGGCACGCTGCCCGAGGGCTACACGGTCAGGAAGCGCAAGCTGGTCCGCCTGTAGTGCTCAGCATCCAGCTGGCGGCAGCCGCATTGCTCCCGCCAGGACCAGTCGGAGTGTGAGAGCCTTGGCCATCGCGTAGCAGGAGGTGCCATGGCCAAGCCGACCACAGGTCGGGTGGAGCACGTCCCGGAGCCGGACCCTGACCAGATGGCCGCCGACACCCTGATGACATCGGTGTTCAGCGGGATCTGCCTGATCGCGGCCACGATCGTCCTGGGGTTGTTCGGCGGTGGTCTCGGGCTGGCCGCGGGCCGAGCGACCGACAGCGTGACCTGGGCGAAGCTCGGCTTCGCGGTTGGCCTCGCCCTGGGGATGGCTGTCATCGCGTGGGCGCTTCGCAGGTACGCCGATCGGATCCGTGCGCGTAGCAACAACCTCTACCGAGGGGCGTGGATCGGTTCCGTTGCGGCACTGGCGATCATTGCCCTGATGTACTTCCTGCCCCAGGTGGCAATCCCGCAGTACTGCCCGCCGGGGAAGGTCTGCGTGAACAACACACGCAGCTAGCACCTGGCCGCACGCACGTGCCCACATCCGTGCCGAGCCGGTGGCAGGTCAGCTCCAGCGCAGGTTTGCCACGAGCTTGCCGTCCACGGCGCGATCCGACAGACGCTGGAGGCCGTGGGGGATCTCGTCGAAGCTGATGACCTCGATGGCCGGGGGATGCAGGTGACCCTCGATGATCAGTCGCATGAGTCGCTCCAGCCCCCAGGTCAGCCACCGGCGGCCCTCGAACCCACCGTGCGTGTAGGCAGCTCCGAGGGCGACCTCGGACACCGTCGGGGCCAGACCGGATTCAGGGATCGTCCTCAGGTCGGGCCGCCCCGCCACGCTCACCAGATGCCCAGCATGACGCAGCAGCGGCAGGCCCTGGGTGGCTGAGCGGGCCGACACCGTGTCGATGATCGCGTCCACTCCGCCCGGCGCGATCCGCCGCACCTGCTCGGCGAAGTCCGGCGCTCGGTGGTCAACCACGTACAGAGCACCCAGGGCCCGGACGGTCTCCTCCTCGTCGGTTGGCGCCGCGGCGATCACCTTGGCACCGAACAGCTTGGCCAGCTGGACGGCGAACGAGCCGATGTCCCCGGATGCCCCGTGGATGAGCACCGTGTGCCCGGAGATCTGGCGCAGTCGGCGCTCCACCGCATCCAGGGCCGTCAGGCCCGCAGTGGGCAGGCTGGCTGCGGCGATGGGGTCCAGCTCAGGGGGAATGACAGCCAGCACCTCCGGTGGAACGGCCACGTACTCGGCGAACCCTCCGGGCTCACGCTGGTCCTGGCGGAGCACCACACGCGTGCCCGGCTGGGGAAGCATCCACCCGACCTCACGGCGCGCCGCGGGCTCCGCGTGCACCGCGACCACCCGACCCGCGATGTCCAGTCCCAGCACATGCGGATAGCGCCAGGCCGGATCGCCCGCGGCCGCGCTCGTGAAGTCGACTGGGTTCAGCCCGACAGCCTCCACCTGGACCAGTACCTCCACGTCGCGACGCTGTGACGCCGGCGATCGCCAGGGGCTGGGGAGGTCTGCGCACCGCAATGAGCCGGGCGGACCGGGATGGTCCAGCTGCCAGGCGCGCATGGGGCTCAGCATCCCACCTGGGTGACCTCCGATGTGTCGTGCCGGAGGACAGCCCTGCCTCAGGCGAGGAACATGCCGATGCCCGCGAAGATGGCGGTGTACACCGCCATCGGGATCACAGTGATCCGGATGATCGACCCCTCGGCCCCCAGAAGGCCGCCCACGGCTGCCACCGTCACCACATTGGTCACGCAGACCATGTTCCCGGCGTTGGCACCGCCGACCTGCTCGGCCAGGACGACCCCGGGGTCCACGCCCACACTGGTGGCGACGGACTCCTGCAGGGCACCGAACATGAGATGGCTGAAGGTCGCACTGCCCGAGACGAATGAGCCCAGCGCCCCCACCCAGGGCGCAGCCAGCGGCCAGCCTGCACCGATGCTCGCGGCCGCAGCCCCGGCCAACTCGAGGGGCATCGACTGCAGGCCCGTCGAGTTGACGCCGGAGTTCAGGAAGACCCGAACGATCGGGACGGCGGCCATCAGGACCAGGGCCGACCCGATGACAGCCTTCTGGGTGCTGCGCACCGCCTCGCGCACCTGCGCGCCCGTGAGGTGGTGGAGCCACGCGGTGACCGCCGCCACGATGAGGAAGATCACCCCTGGTGAGTACAGGGGCTGGAACCCGGCTGAGATGTCGGTCCCGAGGACGTCCTCCCAACTCAGTGTCCATGAGTTGAGGGTGGCCCTGACCTCATCGGCCACCCGGGACACGAGCAGGAGGACTGTGAGCAGCAGGTAGGGCGCCCAGACGCGCAGCGTCGACAGGTGCGCCGCCTCGGCCTCCGCGGCGGTCTGCTCGACCATCCCCTCGAGCTCCGCAGGATCGATGTATCCGACCGTCACCGACCACGGCGCCCTGGGCACGAGGATGCCCAGCTTGACCACTGTGAACAGGATCGCCATGCCAGTGGCTGCCCCGAGGATCCCGCCGAACTCCACGCCGAGGAACCGTGTCCACAGGTATGCGGGGATCGAGAAGCTCAGGGCCGCGACCACCGTCAGGGGGATCATCTCGACGAACGGGCGGCGGCCCTTCTCCTCGGCGAAGACGTTGGTCAGGAACCACAGCATCAGCAGCGGGATGGTCATCCCCGCCACGACGTCGATGGCCGCGGCCTGCAGCGCGACGTCGGTCATCGCCTGGGCGTCGACCGGGTTGGTCCACTCGCGCCCGGTGCCCTGGGTGAGGCCCACGATGATCGGGGTGCCCACGGCCCCGAAGGTGACGGCCGAGACATCAGCCACCAGGGCGAGGCACACCGCTGCCATCGCCGGGAAGCCCAGCGCGATCAACAGCGGAGCCGCCACGGTCGCGGGGGTGCCGAACCCCGCGGCCCCTTCGATGAAGCACACCAGGAGCCAGCCCACGAAGAGCATCTGGATGCGACTGTCCGGCGTCACCTTGAGCACGTCCAGCCGGATGAGGGCCAGCGAGCCACTGGCGCGCATGACGCCAAGGAAGGCAAGGGCGCCCAGGACGATCAGCACGACCGACCCCGCGATGATCAACCCCTCGATCACCGATGCCGATATCTGCAACGCAGGAACGCCCCACGCGGCCATGGCGAGAACGATGGTGATCACCAGCGCGATGGGCATGGCGCGGGAGGCCGGCATGCGCAGGACGACGAGCAGGATCGCCACGGCGAGCACCGGCATCAGGGCCGCGATCCATTGCACGACGGTCATGGCCAACCTCCGCTCAGCATCCCGCGGACACGGTATCGGCGACGTGGTTGGCGGCGCGCTGTGGACGGCTCGACGGTGTGCGACGTCCCGGGCTGCGAGCGAAGCTGTGGCCCCGGGATCGAGGGCCGGGCAGGATAGTGCCAGGAGTCCGGTTTCTCCTGCAATTGCATCAGATCGGCGTGTCTGCCACGGTATGCCCGGGGATGGTACTCGTGGGCGGCTCGTAGTGATGCCGGCCCGCGGTGGATCTGGGAGGGGCAACTGATGGTTGGGGCACGTGCAGCGGGCACGCGGGCGGTTCTCTGCGTGGCGTGCGCCCTGATGCTGGCTGCGGGGCTGCCCACCGTTGCCCAGGGCGCAAACCCGCCGCCAGTGGAGCCGACGACGGAGTCGGGCACGATGATGGGCGCCCTGTCGCTGATCCCGTGGTATGCCGCACCGTCACTGGTCGCGCTGCGCAAGGAGGTCGACGCCCGCTGGCCGGGACGCAGCCGAGCCAGCGACGGGGTCATCGGCGACACCAGGCACGCAGCCAGGACCAACAGCCACAATCCCGTGGGCGCCGGGAACGGACCCGCGGTCGGTACCCGCGGCGCTGTCCACGCCATTGACATCACCTCAGAGGGCATCGACGTTGCGGCCTTCCTCTCCGCTGTCATCGGTGACCCACGCGTCTGGTACGTGATCCATGACGGCCAGATCTGGAGTCGGACCACCGGGTGGGCACCGATCGCGCACCGCGGGGATCCGCACACCACCCACATCCACGTCAACCTGCGCGAGGACGGCCAGGACGCGTCCGTGGCGGCCGAGAACGACACCAGATCGTGGTTCGGCAGCAACGCAGGGATCTCCTCGGCGTACCTTGCGAAGCCGTCGAAGAGCACGCTGACGACGGAGCAGACCTCACGCCTCCAGCGGGCGCTCATCAGCACGGGGTACTCGATCCCTGCAGGTGCGACGGGCACGTACGGCGCACAGACAACTGCTGCCGTGGCTGCCTTCCAACAGGCCCAGGGCTGGAGTGGTGCGCAGGCCGACGGGATCGCCGGACCCGAGACGCTCCGCCGGCTGGGGATCAGCGCACCGAGCAGCACCTCAGGGGGCCGTGGGGCGTCAGCTGGTACGCGTCCGACGACTGCTCCGAAGCAACGCACGCCCGCGGCAGCCGTCACATCCGTCGTCGCGCCGAGGTCGGGCGCCCCCCGAACATGGGACCCCGAGAACGCCCGGCTGGTCTATGACCTTCAGAACGCGCTGATCGCCAAGGGCTACTCCATCCCTGCCGGCCCCACCGGATACTTCGGCGCCCGCACCAAGCAGGCGGTGGCGCAGTTCCAGGCCTCCCTGGGGTTCAGCGGCGACCAGGCCGATGGGATCCCCGGTACGCAGACCCTGCGCCGCCTCGGGTTGTGACTCAGGCAGCCGCCGACTGCTATTCGGGCGCAGCGGTGATGACGGGGACCCAGAAGCCGACCTCAGCGCCCCCATCGGGACGGGTGGCGGCGAACGCGCGCCCGCCGTGGGACTCGGCCACATCCCGGACGATGGCCAGGCCCAGCCCGGATCCGGGGAGTGCGCGCGCCGAGGTCGACCGGTAGAAGCGGTCGAACACGTGCTCGAGGTCGACCGGCTCGATCCCGGGTCCACGATCCCGGACGAGGACGGCGCCGTGTTCGACGACCAGCTCGATCGGTTCCCCGGCAGCGGAGAACTTGCAGGCGTTCTCCACCAGGTTCCACATCGCCCGAGCCAGCAGGGCACCGTGTCCCAGGACGACTGAGTCATCGACGTGCAGGGACACCTCGCGGCCAGTTCGACGGTGGGCGCGGGCGGCCACCGAGCGCGCCATCGCAGCCAGGTCCACGGGCGCCCGGGGGGAGTCGGCCGGCACCGCGACTGCGAGGGTCACCACCTCATCGACGAGCGCAGCCAGCTCCCGGGTCTCGCCGTCGAGGTCCGCGATCACCCGGTCCCGGACCGCAGGGGACATGGCCTCGAACTGCCGCAGCAGGCTGACGTTCGTGCGCAAGGAGGTCAGGGGCGTGCGCAGCTCGTGGCCGGCGTCCTGGACGAGTCGCTGTTGGTCGTCACGCGCCTGCCCGAGGCGCACCAGCATCGCGTTGAACGACTGCGCCAGCCGCGCCACCTCGTCGGCTCCCGAGACCGGGACATCCGTGTCGAGGCGCCCGGTCGCCGTGACCGTCTCAGCGGCGTCCGTGAGGTCAACGAGGCGAGCCGAGGTTCGCCGGGCGACCAGCCAACCGGCAAGCGCGGCCAGGACGGCCACGACGAGCCCGATCCCTGCCAGCAGCCAGGCCAGGGAGGTTAGGACCCGGGCGTTCTCCGAGACGTCGCGGCCCACCTGGACCGCCCCCTGGGAGCCGCCGGCGGTCTGCGTGACCGTCCGGTAGGGCCGGGAGTCGATGGTGGCGTCAGCGAACAGGACAGCTGGCGTCGCTGAGCGGGCGACAGCCAGGTCCTGGTCCCCGGTCGGCAGGGCCACATCCTGCGGGTCGGTGATGACGGTCCCATCCGGCAGGAGCACCTGGGTGGGCAGGACGAGCTCCGACCCGCCACGCCCACCGCGGCCGTCACGGCCGTCACGGTCCTCGACCAGCTGGCGCGGCAGGTCGCCGCGGGACAGGTCGCGTGCCAGCGGTGTGGAGACCTCCAGAAGCGACTGATCGATCTGGGCCTCCAGCCGGGCGGACATCGCCACGAAGCTCAGAGTTCCCATGAGGATTGCTGCGGCTGTGACGACCGCACCGAACAGGATGGCCAGGCGGGTCTGCAGTCGCACGTCAGTCCTCCCGCATGGTGTAGCCCACGCCACGGACAGACCTGATCAGGGTGTCGCCGGGGACATCGAGCTTGCGGCGCAGGTAGCCGATGAACACTGCCAGGTTCTTGCTCTCCGGGCCGAAGTCGTAGCCCCAGATCCGGTCGTAGATGACGTGATGCTCGACCACGATGCCCGCGTTGCGCATCAGCAGCTCCAGCAGGTCGAACTCCGTGCGCGAGAGCGACACCTCCTGCCCGTGCGCCCAGGCCCGACGGGCAGCCTGATCCAGGCGGACGGGACCGACCTCGAGGGCAGGCTCGCGCTCCACATCGGCGGCGGTGGCGGGGGCCGGGGAGAGCTGTGTGTCCACCCGTCGCAACAGGGCCCGGATGCGGGCCAGGAGTTCGTCGAGGTCGTAGGGCTTGGCCACGTAGTCGTCGGCCCCCGCGTCGAGCCCGGCCACCCGATCGGGGGTCTCGGTCCGGGCCGTGACCATCAGGATCGGTACGCGATTACCCTCAGCTCGCAGGACGCTGCAGACGCCCAGGCCGTCGACACCAGGCATCATCACGTCCAGGATGACCAGGTCGAAGTCCCGAGCGCGCGTGGCCGCCAACGCCTGGACGCCATCTGCGCAGGAGGTCACCTCATACCCGGCCAGCTCGAGCGCGGTGGCCAACGACTCCCGGATCGCCCGGTCGTCGTCGGCCACCAGCACTGTTGAGCTCATCGGCTCAGTCTGCCCGATCTCAGGCGGAGGGAGTCGCTGATGCCGTCGAGTCGTCGGCAGTGCCGTCGGCACCATCGTGACCGGGGCCGCGGCCCTGGAACTCGCTCGACCGAGGTGACCTTGAAGTTCTTGTCCATCTTGACCTCGACCTCGGTGCCGTCAGCCTTGCGGACGTGAGCCTCATAGATGCCGTCCGAGTCGGTCTCGACCCGGATCACGGTGCCACCGGACACGGCCTTCTCCGCGGCTGCCTTCGCCTGGGCGGCGTCGTCGCCAGTCAGCGGGGTCTCACCCATGCCGGGTCCGCCGTGGCCGCCACCATGGTGGCCTCCGCCGCCGAACGCTCCACGGACATGACCCCGAAGTCCTTGTCGAGCTTGACGACCACCTCGGTGCCGTCGGACTTGGTCACGTGGGCCTCGTAGGTGGCGCCGCCGTCGGAGTCGGTCTCGACCCGGAGCGACGGTTCCACCGGGACGGCAGTCTCGGCCGCAGCCTTGGCCCTTCGCGGCATCTTCGCCGGTCAGTGGGGTCTCGGCGACGCGCGGGCCCATCCTGCTGAGCGTCAGCCGTGGCCGTGGGTGAGGGGTCTGCGGTCGTCAGACTCGTCGTGACGGGGGAGGCGGTCGCCATGATGCCGGCGACGGCCACAGCGGCAGCTCCGATGGCGATCCCGGAGCCGATCTTCAGTGTGCGGTTCATCGTTGTGGTCCCTTCCTCTGTGGACTGGTCGAGTTCTCGACCGTGGATCCACAGTGACCGACCGGGGTAGGAGGCCGATCGCGGAAGGGTAAGGGGGCGGTGTGAGTGCTACGCGGGGCCGGAGCGGCCCTCGTCTGGGCCCTCGGTGTGCGGGCCTCCGCGTCCTTGTGAGCCTCCTCCTCGGCCCGAAGTGCGGCGAGTCGCTCGGCGTTCAGGGCCCGGAGCTCACCGGTGTCGTCGATCGACCGTCCGGTCTCCATGTCCATCGCCGTCATGCCCGGGGGCAGGTTCGACAGGTCCGGCGCGATGATGATCTCCGGCAGGCCGGAGTCGGGAAGCCGCAGGGTCCGGTCCTCGTGATCGAGCGCGACCAGGACCAGGTCGGAGTCCACCTTCTTGGACAGGGTCTCGCCGCGGAAGAACGCAGGCGCCGCGACGTTCCACAGCATCATCGCGATGAACCCCAGCAGCAACGCGCCCATCCCGAGGACGAACACGCCACCGATGCCGAACACGGTCGTCGATCCGTAGCTCGGGTCGGCGTACTGGACGCAGGCGATGACGAAGGCGCCCAGGAGCATGAGTCCCGCCGAGGGCCGGCATGATCCCCTTGCGCATCGCGTCCTGCCAGCTGCTGGTGAGGTCCCGGCGGTAGTACCAGACGCAGGCGAACCCGGTGATGCCGTAGTAGAAGGCAATCATCAGGCCGACCGCGGCGATCGAGTCGGCCAGGACGTTCTGGCTGACCATCGTGAGGATCACGTAGAACGCGATGGAGACGATCCCCATCATGATCGTGGAGTACGAGGGGGTCAGGTACCGCGGGTGAACGCGGGCGAACGCACGGGCAAGGCCTTGTAGGCGCCCATCGAGAGCGCCGTCCGCGCCGTCGGCAGGATCGTGGTCTGCGTCGAGGCTGACGCCGACGTGAGGACCGAGACGATGAGCAGCACCTCGAAGGCATGGCCGATCGGGCTGTCACCGAACACCGCCGGGCCCAGGGCTGCGAACACGTCGTCGGAGTTGGCCTCGTTCGCCAGGCTGTACTCGGTGTCCCCGACGCCGCCGAAGGCGACCGTGGCGATCGAGACCAGGGCGTAGGTCACCAGCAGCAGGAGCGTGGAGATGATCGCCGCCCGGCCCGGGGTCTTCTCCGGGTCGTCGCTCTCCTCGTTGACCGACACGGCGGTGTCCCAGCCCCAGTAGATGAACACGGCGATGAGCGTGGCCGTCACCATCGAGCCCAGGGTCAGGCCCGAGGGCCACAGCCACGACAGGCTCGGCGTGTCACGTATCCCTCGGGCGCGTTCCCGGTGTACACGCGCAGCAGGGCCATGACCGAGAAGGCCACCAGGATCACGAGCTCGATGCCCAGCAGGGCGTACTGCATCCGCGCCGAGACCTCGATCCCGCGGAAGCAGATGTAGGTCATGATGATGATCCAGATGACGCCGGCGACCATGCTCCAGAACGTGCTCTCCGCCGCCGAGTCCATCCCGAGCAGCTGGAAGGTGTAGGAGCCCGCGATCTGCGCGAGGTTCGCCATCACGATGACGTCGGCGGCGATGATGCCCCAGCCGCCCATCCATCCGGCGCGTGGCCCGAAGGCGCGCGTCGCCCACGTGAAGGTCGTCCCGCAGTCGGGCTCGGCGCTGTTGAGCTGCTGGTAGGCGATGGCGATCAGGAACATCGGGCACGAAGGCCAGCAGCATGATGGACGGAGCCTTGACCCCGACGATGCTGTCACCGTTCTGCGTGGCCACCACGAAACCGAGGCTGGCCGCCAGGCTGTAGGCGGGGGCCGTGGAGGCGACACCGATCACGATGCTGGCGATGAGCCCGAGGGCACCGCGCTTGAGACCCTTGTCCACGGTGAGTTCGGGGAACCCGATGATTGCCCCCGGTTCGTGCCTGGCCATCACTGACTCCCTCCCGGTCCCGGCCGGTGCGCGGGATCCCTGGCGCAGAAAGTAGTACCCCCGGAGGTACCGATGCGTGCTGGGGCATCCACTCGGCCGCACGTTCGTCCCATCGGGTGCACGAGAATGTCGACATGCGCAACATCGTGATCATGGGTGCTGGTGGCCGGGACTTCCACGTCTTCGCGACGGTCTTCCGCGACGATCCCTCGTGTCGGGTGGTGGCCTTCACCGCGGCCCAGATCCCGGGGATCGACGACCGGACGTACCCCGCGTCCCTGGCCGGTCCGCTGTACCCGGACGGCATCCCGATCGTCCCGGAGGAGCAGCTCGACGGCCTGATCGCCGAGCAGCAGGTGGATGAGGTGGTCTTCGCCTACTCCGACATCGCCCACATGGACGTGATGCACAAGGCGTCGCAGGTGATGGCGGCTGGTGCGGACTTCCGGCTTGCTGGGCCTGCAGCGACCATGCTGCGCAGTACGAGGCCCGTGGTGGGGATCGGAGCCGTGCGAACGGGGTGCGGCAAGAGCCAGACGACCCGCGCCGTCGGGCAGCTGTTGCTCGACGCTGGCCTGCGGGTGGCACTCATCCGGCACCCGATGCCCTACGGCGACCTCGAGGCGATGCGCGTCCAGCGGTTCGCGACGCTGGCCGACATCGATGCCAGCAACCCGACCGTCGAGGAGCGCGAGGAGTACGAGGCGCCCGTCGAGATGGGCATGGTCATGTACGCCGGCGTGGACTATGAGGGGATCCTCCGTGCGGCCGAGCAGGAGGCCGACGTCATCGTCTGGGACGGGGGCAACAACGACTTCCCGTTCGTGCGCCCGGACGTGATGATCACCGTCGTCGATCCGCTGCGGCCCGGGCACGAGGAGTCCTACCACCCCGGTGAGACGACGTTGCGGATCGCTGACGTCGTGGTCGTCAACAAGGTCGACAGCGCTGACCCAGCCGACGTCGAGCGCGTGGTGGCGGCCGTCGGACGTCTGGTGCCCGACGCCGTGCTGATCCGCGCGGACTCCCCGGTGACCCTGGATTCGGGGGAGTCCCTGGTGGGCAAGCGCGTCCTGGTCGTCGAGGACGGACCCACCGTGACCCACGGGGGCATGCCGTTCGGGGCGGGGACGGTCGCCGCGCGTGCGGCCGGCGCCGCGGAGATCATCGATCCGAGGCCCTACGCGGTCGGGTCGATCGCCACGACGTACCAGACCTATCCGGACACCGGGCCGATCCTGCCGGCGATGGGCTACGGCGACCAGCAGCTGGCCGACCTCGAGGCCACCATCCGGGCCACCCCCGTGGACGTGGTCGTGTCCGGGACGCCGATGGACCTCGGACGGATCATCGCCGTGGACCAACCGCTGCGGCGCGCGTCCTACGTCCTGCGGGAGATCGGCTCACCGACCCTCGCAGAGGTCCTCTCGCCCTACATCGCCGACTGGGTGCGCGATCTGGGCTGAACGCCCGTCGTGGCAGGTGGCCAGGACGCCGACGGGCGCTGGGCGCACTACTCGATCAACCCCGATGGGCGCCACGCGAGCGCAGCGATCGTCGCTCTTGGGCAGGTGGCGGCTGACCCCGAGCGGGCGCGACCCGCCGGACGACGAGCTCGTCCGCCCACCCCACGAACCCGAACCATCACCCTCAGGAGAGCACCATGACACGAGATCCACCAGATCGTCCGCGACCACTACGCCGCCGCCGCCATGCGAGCCACGACCACCGGCGTCACGTCCTGCTGCGGCGACGGCTGCTGCGGCGGGCAGTCCGCCGATCCCATCAGTGCCGACCTGTACGACCCCCAGCAGGTGGCCGACCTGCCCGGTGATGCCGTCCTGGCCTCCCTGGGCTGCGGGAACCCGACCGCGCTGGCCGAGTTGACGCCGGGGGACGTGGTCCTGGACCTGGGCTCCGGCGGCGGGATCGACGTCCTGCTGTCCGCCCAACGGGTCGGACCGACCGGCAGGGCCTACGGCCTGGACATGACTGACGAGATGCTGGCGCTGGCCAACCGGAACATGGCCGCAGGCCGGCGCCACCAACGTCGAGTTCCTCAAGGGGACACATCGAGAGCATGCCCCTGCCCGACGCCACGATCGACGTGATCATCTCCAACTGCGTCATCAACCTGGCCGCCGACAAGGGCCCGGTGCTGCGCGAGGCGTTCCGGGTCCTGAAGCCCGGTGGCCGCTTCGCCGTCGCCGACATCGTCGTGCGCGGTGACATGCCTGCGGGGGTGCGCGAGTCGATGGAGGCCTGGGCGGGGTGCCTTGCCGGGGCACTCGAGGAGCAGGAGTTCCTCCACCTGCTCGGCGAGGCCGGATTCGTGGACGCGAGCGTCGAGCCCACCCGGGTCTACACGGCCGACGACGCCCGCTCCGTCCTCAGCGAGGAGCTGGCGACGCAGGCCACTGCCGACCTCGCCGATGGGGCCTTCGCATCCGCGTTCATCCGCGCCCGCAAGCCCGAGGCAGACTGAGCGGATCGAGCGCGGCTCGACGCTCGCGGAGGTGAGACGGAGTTGAGGAACAACGCGGGGCACCCGATTGCATCGTCCGACGGGACTGATCCGTCCGGTCGTCGTCGGGCTGGCGGTGGCCGCCCTGGCGGTGGCCGGCGGATGCTCGCGGCCCCCGGTCGGGCAGGGCGCCGCGGGTCCTGCGGGCTCCACCCGGGCACCGGACTCCACCAGCGAGTACCTGCCCGGGGCTGGAAGCCGATGTGTACCTGCCCGACCGGGACAAGGGGGGCGACGTTCCCGTGGTCCTCCTGGTCCCCGGCGGGGGTTGGCAGACCGCCGACCGCCGCGGTCTGGCCCCGTTGGCGGCCCGCCTGTCCGACGCCGGCTTCGTCGCAGTCAACGCGACCTACCGGGCAGGCCGGGACGGAGTTGCCTTCCCGGTCCCTGTGCAGGACGTCGCTGTGCGCCTCGGCTTTCGCCGCGCACGCCGCGCGTTCGGCTGGGGTGGATCCCGGTCCTGTGGTCGCGCTCGGGCACTCAGCGGGCGGTCATCTGGCGTCCCTCGCCGCCCTGGAGGGCGCTGGGCCGGCAGGGCAGTGCCCCTACCCGCGCCCCGGATCACCGGGCTGGTCGGCGTGGCCGGCGTGTACGACGTGAGGGCGTTCGAGTTCGGGCTCGTCGACTTCTTCGGGGGCACGCCGGAGGAGAAGCCCGAGGCCTGGCGCGAGGGCGACCCGATCGGGCTGGTCGACGCCGGAGCGCGCGCAGGAGGACCTACAGGTCCTGCTCCTGCACGGGGATTCCGATGATGACGTGCCGCTGGAGCAGTCGCAGGCATTCGAGTCGTCGCTGACGCGCGCCGGCGTCCCGGTCCGCCTTGAGGTCGTCCCGGGTGCCACCCATCAGACGATCTACTCCGCGGACGTCGCGGGACCTGCTGCAGTCGCGTGGATCAAGGAGCTGGCTGCGGGGCACTCCACCGGTTGATCCGTCTACTGTGCGGAGCGTGGAGATCCCCGCCAGCAACCCGGACATCCGGTCGCGGGCCGGCACGAAGGAGGACCCGAATGAACGATCCCGTACGCACGATGCTCGGCCGTCGGTTACGCCTCGGCGTGATCGGTGGGGGACCGGGTTCGTTCATCGGCGGGATGCATCGCAGTGCAGCGCGTCGCGATGACCGCTACGAGCTGGTGGCCGGAGTCCTGTCGTCGAATCCTGAGCGCTCCCACGGTGCCGCTGTGGCGATGGGGATCGCGCCCGATCGCGCTTATGCGACCGTCTCAGCCATGCTCGACGTGGAGTCCGGACGGGCCGATGGCATCGACGTCGTGGCGATCATGACGCCCAACGACAGCCACTTCGAGTACGCGATGGCAGCGATCCAGCACGGTGTGGACGTCATCTGCGACAAGCCCATGACCAACACGCTGGCCGATGCTGAGGCCCTGCACGCCGCTGCCGTCGAGTCGGGGCTCGTCTTCTGCCTCACCCACAACTACACCGGGTACCCGATGGTGCGCCAGGCCCGGGCGATGGTCGGGGCCGGGGAGCTGGGCACGATCCGCCTGGTCCAGGTCGAGTACGTCCAGGGCGGGAAGGCCGATGAGTCCGCACCGCCCCCCGAGCCCGGCAGCTGGAAGTTCGATCCGGTCCGCGGCGGGCCTTCGCGGGTCATGGGCGACATCGGGACGCATGCCCACAACCTCGCCCGGTTCATCACCGGGCTGGAGGTCTCGGAGGTGGCCGCCGACATCGGTGCGATCGTGCCCGGCCGTACCATCGACGACTTCGCTGGGGCACTGCTGCGCTTCGACAACGGTGCCCGTGGGTCCTTCTGGGTGACGCAGGCGGCAGCAGGTGTGGAGAACTGCCTGCGGATCCGGGTGAGCGGCACCCTCGGGAGCGTGGAGTGGATGCAGGAGGTCCCGCAGGCACTGGCCTTCAAGCCCATCAACCGCCCCGCTGAGGTGCGGACCCCGAACGGACCGGGAACGCGTGCGTTGTCGGCGCGGTCGACACACCTGGTCGCCGGGCACCCGGAGGGGTTCCCCGACAGCTTCGCGAATCTCTACTCAGACGCCGCAGAGGCGATCGCGGCCCGGCGCGCCGGGACACGGGCCGATCCACTGGCCATGCACTTCCCGACCTCCTGGGACGGGCTCGTCGGCGTGCGCTTCGTCGAGGCGGTCATCGCGTCCAGCGCGGCGGACGGCCGCTGGACGGCCTGCTGAGCAGCCGTTGCCCGCGCACTCGGGCGACGCCCTGGCCGGCGGACCTGATCGCACGGCACGGGTGGGAGTGGCGCCCAGTGGGCTGGCGGACACCAGCCAGCTGTTCGCAGCCTGGCCAGCCGGACTCGAGGGAAGCCCGGTCACGGGGTGCCGTCTGCGCGGGTCGTCAACGACTGGGTCCCGCGGTTGTTCGGGGAGGTCGGTGCGGCCCTCGTCGTCGACGGTCTGCTCGCTGTGGGCAGGGACTTCGGCCCGACCTGCTGATCCACCAGAGCGCACACCTCGCCTCACCCCTTGTGGCAGCGCTCGTCAGTGCGCAGCCCGTGAACCACAGCTTCGACTCCTTGCTGGAGCCCCGGTCGGATCCATGCCGGGCAGGGCCTCATTCACGACGCTCGCCGGTCCGCGCATGCGGACACCCAATGGTCCCGGCGCTCTCCTCCTATGTGCTCGGAACGGTCGACACTCGGCCGCGTGCCGGATCAGGCCAGCGTGGTGACGGCCGCCATGCACAGCCAGAAGGGCAGGACCATGAGCAGCGCAAGGACAAGTCCGCGCGAGGAGGCCAACTCCGACTCAGGAGGCCGCGGAGCTCGGTAGGGACGGACCGTCGGCCGGGTGTTGCCGGGAATTGCGCCGCCAGTTCGTCGCCGCAGGACAGGCGTTGGGTGCTCAGTGAATGTGCTCATGAATCGGACCTACCTTCCAACAAGTCCCCGAGCGTTTCGATCCCCTCCATCTCAGTGATCGGCAGCCCCGCAGCCCCGGTTTAGCCGGACGGGCCCCAGACCAGATCCTGGGTGACTGCGTGAGTCGCGCAGTTGGGGCGATGAACGGGCACGATGGTCCCTCGACGCCAGAGCATCGACGGCCTACGATGTCGCTCGTGCGGGCTAACCGCGCACCTCGCGGCAATCAGGGTGTGCCCCGGGCTATATGCTCGCAGATGCACGTATTGCTTCGGATTCACCCGGTCGGCAGGCTGGGGGTCATCGGGAACGACAAGTTGCAGGGGGTGTTTCATGATCGATTCACAGGTGGTTGTCGGGCCTCGTCGGTCACGTTCGACGTATCGGAGAACGGTGACTGGGATCTTGACAGCCGTAGCGCTTCTCATCGGGGGCCTGGGGTGGGCGACACCGAGCCAGGCCGACACACTCTGGTCCCCGCGGGGCATCCCATTGGGCGGTCAAGTCCTCCTCGGCGCAGCGAGCGTGAACCAGGCGCAGGATCCAGCGCCTCGGGAAGCGCAGTTGGGGGCCACGTTGGGCGTCCACCGCACCTATTGGCGCGGTAACCAGCAGGCCAAGGCCGTGCAACGGGCAGCGGCAGACCTTCAGGGCGGGCGCGTGCCCTGGGTGTCGTTCAAAGCCCCCTACGCGCCGGGCACGACCACGCAGCTGACATGGGCCGAGATGGCTGCTGGGGCTGGGGACGCCTGGGCCGCCGATCTGGCACAGCAACTCGGCGCTCTTCCCGGCCCGGTCTGGGTCGCGATCCACCACAACCCCGAAGGCCGACGCGCGACCGACAACCTCCAGGACTGGAAGGCGATGCAGCAGCGACTGGCACCCATCTTCCGAGCCCAGCCCAACATCGCCTTCTCCGTGATCCTCACGGGCTACTACCAGTTCGAGCGTCGCGGAGGGCCCTCGCTGTCCATGGCAGCCCTGTGGCCCGGCGTCCAGTACGTCGACATCACCGGGTTCAACCCCTACAACCGCTACTGGACCAAGAACGCATTGGGCAAGGACGTGAAGACCTTCACTGAGCTCAGCACCTACTACGCCAAGATCAGCGCGTGGGCCGCTTCGGCGGGCGGGGCCAAGTGGGGGGTTGCCGAGACTGCCTTCACCAACATGGCGGCGGATCGGGACGTCCAGTGGCTGGCTCGGGGCTACGACGACATGAGGGCGGCCGGTGGGTCGGCCTTGAGCTACTGGGATGGCTCGGCTCGAGACGAGAACAACCAGTCCGAAGAGGACCCGAACGCCACGTTCAGCTTGGACCACCCGGCCAAGCTGGCCCTCTTCGCACAGCTGCTCGCGCGGTCCGACAGGTGGAGCCCGGCCACGACCCAACCTGCGACCCCGGGCGTCGTGGCTCCTGTCATCACGTCACCGGTCACCGGCACTCCCACCTTCAAGCCGAAGCCTCAGATCACGGTCAAGGCCGTTCGCGGAGGATCCAAGTTGTACGTGGACGTGAACCCGAACAAGGGCAAGAAGGGCTACTGGACGATGAAGGTCCAGAAGAAGCGGGCCAATGGATCGTGGGCGACGCTGAAGCGGACCTACCGGACCTACGGAACCAAGGAGACCCGCACGCTCAACTTCAAGAAGGGCACGTACCGGGTGTGGGTGAACCCCAAGTACGGGTACCAGGGCAACCTGTCGGGTGAGGTCCGCCTGAAGAAGTGAGTTGTCAGGGGCCCGCCGGACTCAGCCCACGAGGCTGATGCCGGCGGGCCTTTGCGTTCCCATCTGCAGAGGAGCGAACGGGCAGATCGGTGCTTCGCGATCCGGTGAGATGTGGCCCTTCCGTTACCCACGGGCGCCGCCGTACGCTGGAACCAGTTGGGGTGCGGACCCACGAGGGTGTGGGATCGAGGCTGGATGGACGTGGCAGGCAGTCGACTGGCGCGGACGCTCATGGCGTTCGCCGTTGTTGCGCTGGTTCTGGGGCAGGCGGTGGGCGCGCCGATGGCGGGGGCGGTCTCGACGGCTCAGTCGGTGATCGTGAGCGTCGATCCGGCCAACGTGACGCCGCACGTGGTGACTGGGCAGGTCAACGCGATCGTCCAGATCGGCAACACGGTCTACGCGGGTGGGTCGTTCAGCCAGGTCCGGGCCTCGGCCAGCAACAGCCCGACCCTGACCCGCAACAACCTGTTCGCCTTCGACGCCACGACCGGGCAGATCAGCACCACGTTCGCGCCCAACGTCAACGGCGAGGTGACCGCCCTGGTGCCAGCTGCCGACGGAGCAGTCGCTCTACGTCGGCGGGGCGTTCAACGCCGTCAACGGAGCGTCCTCGAGCGACCTCGCGCGTCTCAACGTCGCTGACGGCCAGCGCACAACCGGGTTCTCGGTCCCGTCGTTCTCGGGTCCCGTCCGGGACCTGAGGCTGCGCGGCAGCACCCTGATCCTGGCTGGAGCATTCACCCACGTCGGGGGCACCGCCCGGCCGGCTCTTGCCTCGCTCAACGCCTCGACCGGGGCCCTCACGGAGTACGTCAACCTGTCGTTCGCGACCACCCGGCCGGGCACCACCACCATCCTGAAGATGGACATGACGCCGGATGGGTCGGCGTTGTTCGTGATCGGCAACTTCACCTCGATCGGGACGGCGACCCGCCACCAGATCGCCAAGCTCGACCTGGGTGACACGAGCGCGTCGGTGGCCAGCTGGAGCACCAACTTCTACTCCGCGGAGTGTGCGAGTGTCTTCGACACGTACATGCGGGATCTGGATGTCAGCCCGGACGGGTCGTACGTGGTCGTGACCACGACGGGGGCCTACCGCGGGTCGACCTCGCCGTGTGACACGGCTGCCCGCTTCGAGATCGGTCCCACGGGTTCCGGGCAGGTCGCCAGCTGGGTGGCCTACACCGGCGGGGACACCACGTACGCGGTCGCGGTGACTGGTACCGCGGTGTACCTCGGTGGGCACTTCCGGTGGTGGAACAACCCGTTCGCCGGGGACAGCGCCGGACCGGGTGCCGTACCGCGCGAGGGCCTGGCCGCGCTGGACCCGCGCAGTGGGATCCCGCTGACCTGGAACCCCGGGCGGGACCGCGGGGTGGGGGTGTTCGACTTCCTGGCCACCGGGCAGGGGCTGTGGTTCGGCAGCGACACCGACACCGTCTACAACGAGACCCACCGCAAGATCGCCTTCTTCCCGCTGGCCGGCGGGCGCACCCTGCCCGTCGAGTCCCTGGGCACCCTGCCCAACGACGTCTACCTGGTCGGGTCCACGGCGAACTCCCTGAACACCATCCGCCGGCAGTACTTCGACGCCAGCAACCCGCCGAGCAACCCAGCCACCCTCACCGGACCGGAGTCCTGGTCCTCAGCCCGGGGAGCCATGCTCATCGACGACCAGCTGTACACCGCCTGGTCCAACGGCACCCTGACCAGGCGCACCTTCGACGGGTCCTCGTTCGGCACCCCGAGCACGGTCAACCTGTACAACGGCTCCTTCGCAGCGGATGCCGCGAACGTCAGCGGGATGTTCTTCGACAAGGCCGACGGGCGGATCTACTACACGATGTCGACCAGCAACTCGCTGTTCTGGCGCGGGTTCAGCCCCGAGTCCAGCGTCGTCGGCGCCGCCCGGTTCACCGCCACCGGCACCATCTCCACCCTCAATCCCAACCGGGTCGCCGGCATGTTCCTGGACGGCGACCGGTTGTACTTCGCCGACCGCACCAACGCCGACCTGTACTCCATCGGCTTCACCCGCGGCGTCGTGTCCGGCACCCCCGTCCTCGAGGACACCACCATCGACTGGCGCGCCCGCGGCACCTTCATCTGGAACGGCACCCCGGCCCCGGTCCCCAATGTGGACCCGACCGCCGAGATCGACGCCCCCGTGTGCACCGACCTGGCGTGCACCTTCGACGCGACCGGGTCCATCGACCCTGACGGGGTGATCAGCACCTACACCTGGGACTTCGGCGACGGCGATGACGGCACCGGTCCCACCCCGCAACACACCTTCCCCGCCACCGGCACCTACCAGGTCACCCTCACCGTCACCGACAACCGCGGCGGCACCGACACCAACACCCTCAACATCACCGTCGCACGACCGGCCATCGAGGAGGCCCCGGCCGTCGAGGCGGAGCTGGCAGGGCCGATCAGCGCCACCCCGGTTGCCCCGCCCCCCGACTCCGACGGGGACGGGGTCGCAGACGCCCAGGACTCCTGCCCGATCGGGTACGGGGTCGCAGCCCATGGTGGGTGCCCGCCGCCGCCCTCCGCAAGCGTGCGGGCGGTGGCCAAGAACGCGCGGTCGAAGCTGTTCGTCGACGTCGACCCGAATGCGGGAAAGGGCTTCTGGAGGTTCCAGGTGCAGCGCAAGCAGCCCGACGGCTCATGGAGGACGCTGAAGACCTACAGGACCACGGGATCCAGGGAGACTCGAACCGTCAACCTGAAGAGAGGCACCTACCGGGTCTGGGTGAACCCGAAGTACGGCCGAGTGGGCGCGCTGTCGGTCGAGGTGTACCTCACGAGGTAGGCGCGAGGGTCCGCGGCCAGTTGGTCATCGTTGAGGTTGGGCGCCCACTGGACGTAGTTGTAGGGCCCCGTCCGGGCTCCAGCATGGAGCGGCTCAAGCATTGGTCGCGAGGACGGTCAGGGCCGGGTGAGCTGCCCGGCGTAGTCCGTGGAGGCCGCCCGCGCGTCGGCACCGACCGCCCAGACCACGACGTCCAGGTCACCGAGGAACTGGTCGGACCGGTCGCCCGACGCCAGGCCACGGGCGGCCACCGTCAGCGGACGGACGGCACTGATCTTGCCGACGCTCTTCACCTTGGAGGCCGTGACTCCGTCCACGGTGACCCCGAGGGTGCCACCCTGCCGCCAGCAGGAGAGGCTGTGCCAGGAACCATCCGTGATGTCGATCGCCGGCCCAGCCACGATCAGGGCGGCTGAGGTTCCCTTGAACCGGCACTCACCGCGGCCCTTGCCGTCCTTGGAGATCTGCATCTTCAGCTGGCCTGGGTCGGCGAACAGGCCCAGCTGGAGGACGTTGGGCGAGTCCTGCGTCGGGCGCTTGACCAGGGTCCGCAGCACGGCGGTCACCGCGAAGTCGTTCACCCCGGGTGCCAGCGAGACGCCCGGCGTGGACCCGTAGGACTGCAGTGCGAACTCGGCGGCGCCGGTCCCGGACGCCCCTGGGACCGCGGACCACACCCCTGCGAGTCCGAGGACACGGCCGTGCCCGCTCTCATCCGCGACCTGGCCGTCCGGACCCACCTCGTCGAAGGCCCACGCGGCCGTGACGGTCGGGGGAACCACCACCGGCCCGGCAACGGCCTGTTCGGAGAGTCCGCAGAGTCCGATCGAGGCGAGTGCGAGGATGAGGCCGGGAACCAGACGGCTGTGCATGATCGAGCATGATGCCCCGCCATGTAGGAATCGCATAATCGGCGCGCCCATGGGTGGCATGAGCATGGAGTGGATGGCGTACCGGCGCCCGCCGTCGCAGGCACCCGCGGCTCATCGCCGCTCAAGGCGCGTATCCGCGAATGCAGCGGCTGCCCAGGTGACGGGGACCCCCGCGGGGGGCAATGGGCCGAGGCGGGGGTCACCCGGGGAGCGCCCGGCCGGCAATGACCCAGGACGGGCCCTTCCCTGCAGATATCGGCGCTGGCGGGTGTGAAGATGAACCCTTGTGCCCGTGCGGCTCCGGGCCGGTGCGCCGGCGGGCGCGTGCCGGTGGCCGAGTCCGTGGCTGAGCTGAACCCGTGGCGCGGCTCCTCAGCCGTGGCCGAAGAGGTTCTGGGGAGCAGAACGCAGTGCAAACACGCACCGGACCCGGCCTGCACCCAAACCGGTACGTGGCGGGTGTCGAACTGCGCCGCCCGACGGCAGCACGCGCACTCAACGCCCCGGGGGCGCGATCGACTGCACCATGATGACCAGCGGAGGTGGCGGACTCGCACCACAGGTTCCCGAGGCCTCCTGACGCCCATCGACTGCCCAAGGGGCTGCCGCCGCCGTGACCCTGCGCTACGGGCCCTCACGCTGTGAAGTGGGGCTTCCACGACGCCCTGCGCACACCGTAATGTGAACGCAGGACAGCAGTCGTGCGGTACCACTGGAGGCTTGGGATCGAGGCTCGGATGGACGTGGCAGGCAGTCGACTGGCGCGGACGCTCATTGCGTTCGCCGTTGTTGCGCTGGTTCTGGGGCAGGCGGTGGGCGCGCCGATGGCGGGGGCGGTCTCGACGGCTCAGTCGGTGATCGTGAGCGTTGATCCGGCCAACGTGACGCCGCACGTGGTGACTGGGCAGGTCAACGCGATCGTCCAGATCGGCAACACGGTCTACGCGGGTGGGTCGTTCAGCCAGGTCCGGGCCTCGGCCAGCAACAGCCCGACCCTGACCCGCAACAACCTGTTCGCCTTCGACGCCACGACCGGCCAGATCAGCACCACGTTCACCCCCAACGTCAACGGCGAGGTGACCGCCCTGCTGCCAGCTGCCGACGGAGCATCGCTCTACGTCGGCGGCGCCTTCAGCACCGTCAACGCGGTCACCTCGCGGCGCCTCGCCCGGCTCAACGTCGCCAACGGCTCACTCACAGCCGGGTTCACGGTCCCGTCGATCTCGAGCACCGTCCTGGACCTCAGGCTGCGCGGCAGCACCCTGATCCTGGCCGGCACGTTCACCCAGGTGGGAGGGCTCGCGCGACCCGGTCTGGCCTCCCTGAATGCGACGACAGGCGCTGTGACCAGCTACGTCAACCTCGCGTTCGCGACCACCAGGGTGGGCGGCACCAAGGTGATGAAGATGGACATGACGCCGGATGGGTCGGCGTTGTTCGTGATCGGCAACTTCACCTCGATCGGGACGGCGACCCGCAACCAGATCGCCAAGCTCGACCTGGGTGACACGAGCGCGTCGGTGGCCAGCTGGAGCACCAACTTCTACTCCGCGGAGTGTGCGAGTGTCTTCTACACGTACATGCGGGATCTGGATGTCAGCCCGGACGGGTCGTACGTGGTGCGTGACCACGACGGGGGCCTACCGCGGGTCGACCTCCCCGTGTGACACGGCTGCCCGCTTTGAGATCGGTCCCACGGGTTCCGGGTCAGGTCGCCAGCTGGGTGGCCTACACCGGCGGTGACACCACGTACGCGGTCGCGGTGACCGGGACCGCGGTGTACCTCGGTGGGCACTTCCGGTGGTGGAACAACTCCGTTCGCCGGGGACAGCGCCGGCCCGGGGGCCGTACCGCGCGAGGGCCTGGCCGCGCTCGACCCGCGCAGCGGGATCCCGCTGTCCTGGAACCCCGGCCGGGACCGCGGGGTGGGGGTGTTCGACTTCCTGGCCACCGGGCAGGGGCTGTGGTTCGGCAGCGACACCGACACCGTCTACAACGAGACCCACCGCAAGATCGCGTACTTCCCGCTGGCCGGCGGGCGCACCCCGCCCGTCGAGTCGCTGGGCACGCTGCCCAACGACGTCTACCTGGTCGGGTCCACGGCCAACTCGCTGAACACCGTCCGCCGACAGTACTTCGACGGCACCAACCCGCCGAGCAACCCGGCGACCCTCACCGGACCGGAGTCCTGGTCCTCAGCACGGGGAGCCATGCTCATCGACGACCACCTGTACACCGCCTGGTCCAACGGCACCCTGACCAGGCGCACCTTCGACGGGTCCTCGTTCGGCACCCCGAGCACGGTCAACCTGTACAACGGCTCCTTCGGCACCGATGCCGCCAACGTCAGCGGGATGTTCTTCGACAAGACCGACGGGCGGATCTACTACACGCTGTCGAACAGCAACTCGCTGTTCTGGCGCGGATTCAGCCCCGAGTCCAGCGTCGTCGGCGCCGCCGCGGTTCACCGCCACCGGTGCCATCTCCGCCCTCAATCCCAACCGGGTCGCCGGCATGTTCCTGGACGGCAACCGGCTGTACTTCGCCGACCGCACCAACGCCGACCTGTACTCCATCGGCTTCACCCGCGGCGTGGTGTCCGGCACCCCCGTCCTCGAGGACAGCACCATCGACTGGCGGGCCCGCGGCACCTTCGTCTGGAACGGCACCCCAGCGGTCTCTGACAACCAGGACCCGACCGCCGTGATCGCCGCCCCCACCTGCACCGGCCTGGCGTGCACGTTCGACGCGATCGGCGTCCACCGACCCCGACGGCCAGATCACCACCTACGCCTGGGACTTCGGCGACGGCGCCACCGGCACCGGCGACCACCACAACACACCTTCCCCGCCGCCGGCACCTACCCAGTCACCCTCACCGTCACCGACAACCGCGGCGGCACCGACACCACCACCCTCGACGTCACCGTCACACGCCCCCAACCGGCCCCGATCGCCGCGATCGCCACCCCCGTGCACCGGCTGGCGTGCACGTTCGACGGATCCGGCTCCACCGACCCCGACGGCCAGATCACCACCTACGCCTGGGACTTCGGCGACGGCACCACCGCCACCGGCCGACCACCACAACACACCTACGCCGCCGCCGGCACCTACCCAGTCACCCTGACCGTCACCGACAACCGCGGCGGCACCGACACCACCACCCTCGACGTCACCGTCACACAAGCCCCCAACCAGGCCCCGATCGCCGCGATCGCCGCCCCCGTGCACCGGCCTGGCGTGCACGTTCGACGCAACCGGCTCCAGCGACCCCGACGGCCAGATCACCACCTACGCCTGGGACTTCGGCGACGGCGCCACCGCACCGGCGCCCACCACAACACACCTACCCCGCCGCCGGCACCTACCCAGTCACCCTCACCGTCACCGACAACCGCGGCGGCACCGACACCACCACCCTCGGCGTCATCGTCGTGACACCTCCGGCTTCGGCAATTGCGTTCCGCGACTCCGCCACGTTCACACGGCAACGTGATCACCGCCTCGGTCACGAATCCCGGGAACGGTCGCCGCCGGTGACGTCCTGCTCATGTTCGCCAGCACGAACACCGGCGTGGCGCCCTCTGCGACTCCGGCAGGCTGGGCGGAGCTGGGCCAGCGCTCCTTGACCGACTTGCGCACGACCACCTATACCAAGCTGGCCAGCGCCTCAGACGCCGGTCAGAGCGTGACAGTGACCCTGCCGAGCTGGGCAAAGACCGACCTGACGCTGCTGGCGTACTCCGGGGTCGACCCGACCTCACCGGTGTTGGCGTGGGACGCCGCGGTGGAGACCACCACGAGGGCACAGCACACCACGCCGCCGGTCCAGCTGACCACCGCCTCGTCATGGGTGGTGTCGTACTGGGTTGACAAGTCCTCAGCCAGCACTGGCTGGGCGCTACCCGCAGGGCAGACCCAGCGCTCCAGCAACGTCGGATCCAGCAGTGGTCGGCTGACTTCGGTCTCCTCGGATCCTGCAGGCGCGACGGGCCCAGGTCCCTGGCCAGGAGTGACTGCGACGTCCACGGCCTCATCGACCAAGGCCACCATGTGGACGATCGCCCTGCTCGCCCTGTAGATCGGCATGGCTCACCCGCGGTCAGTCGGGGTGGCTGGGAGCCAGAGTGCGAAGGGGCGGCGTTCCGTGGTGCGTGCAGTCACACACCCCGAACGCCACCCCCTCGAGGGCGACTTCGGCTCACTGGCTGAGGTCAGCGCCACGCTCCAGATCGTGGTCCGGGAACTCGCTGCGTTTGCGGTGGCCGTCACGGGCGCCCACGTGCCGCTCGGTGAGGCCTTGCCCAGGTCGGAGGCGACCGATGTGAGCCGACCACTGCCGCTGCCCACATTCTGGGCCCGCTTGACCTGGCCGCTCGGAACGGTCCAGGAGGTGGTGGCGGAGGACCTGTCGACCCAGTACGACAGCACGACCGAGCTCGAGTCGGGCAGTGTCAGCCCAGGTGACTGGTGCTGCACCGAGTTCACCGAGTCAGCACGGCTGGCCGAGGCGGAGATCGGCCTTGCTGCCGTGGCCCCGCTGTAGGCGACCAGAGTCACGTCGACCTTGGACGTCACCGGCAGGTCGATGGTCACGGCCTTACCGACGTCACCGACTGCCGCGACGCGGGTCCACATCTCCGTCCGGAGATCGGTGAGGAACTGCTCGCCCACCTTCGTCCACCCCGAGGCCGTCGCCGACGGTGCGCTGCCGGTGTTCGTCGAGACGAACAAGACCATGGTGTCGCCGGGCTGCACCTGGGAAGGGACCGTGACGGTGGCCGACGTGGCGTTGGCTGAGACGGTCGCGGACGCCCGGAAGGCGACCAATGTGCTCGCGGTCGAGCCCGAGGCATTCGTCGTTGCCGTCGCCGTGTTCGAGGCACCCGACGTGCCCGCCGAATTCGACGCGGACACGGTGTAGGTGTAGGTCGTGCTGGCCGCCAAGCCGGTGTCCGTGTAGCTCGTGCCCGTGGCGGTCCCCACCGCGGTGCCGTTGCGTCGAACCGTGTAGCTGCTCGCGGCGCTGGAGGCGTTCCAGCTCAGAGACACCGCGGTGGAACCTGTCGCGGATGCGACCAAGTTCGTGGGTGCAGTCGGCGCGGTGAGGGTAGCCGACGACGAGTCGGTGAAGCGGGCCGACTTGGCCAGCGCCTTCTTGAATGCGTTGATCTTGGGGCTGGTGGACACCGGCCACGTCCAGTCCGCCGGCTCGTTGTTCGCGCTTGCGCGGGACGTGGAAGTACGCCATCGCGATGCCGCCCATGGCCTTCATGTCGTCGAAGCCACGGGTCAGCCAGTCGGCGCCAGTGCCCGTCGTGGACACGATCTTGCCGTCGGGAGCGGTCGCGTTCTGTGGCAGCGACGCGGCCTTGTCGGTCCATCCGGTCTCGGCGACCGCCCACGGCACGTCCGTGTTGCCGGTCTTCGTACGCCAGTCGTTGATCGCGACGTAGTACTTGCGCAACTCGTCCCACGTGTACTTCTTCTTGCCGTTCGAGCTCGTGTCGTACCAGTTGTACGGATCGAATGCCATGACGTCCACGTACTGCTTGCCGGGCCAGTAGGCATCCATCGAGACGCTGGCGTCGTTGGCGAAGAACTGCTTCCAGCCCATCAGGATGATCGTGTACGCGATGTTCGGCTCTGGCACGGAAGATCGGCGCGAGGCGCTGCTGCATCTTCTTCCAGTCGGCTGCCGCACCGTCCCCCTCGGGCTCATGGTGGACCGCGACCCACACCGGACCGTTCAGGTCACCCAACTTGGTCGCGAGATCCTTGGCCCATGCATCGCCGGCGCCAGTCGTCATCGATGACCACGACGAAGGGGCCCTGAACGACATCCACGGGATGCGGCCCTTGGCGAGGTCCTTGCGCGCCTGGTCGACGGCGCCGTTGACCTGGCTCGAGCTGTAGTAGAGACGATGGATCCCGAGCGTGCCCCCCACGGTCGACTCCAGACTCTCGATGTCGGTCGACGTGGCTGCTCCCAGCAGGACCTGGCCATTCTGCGGGATACCCCGCGTCGAGAACCCTGCCTGGGCAGCGCTGGCCGCTCCGGCAGTGCCCACAGTGATGCTTGAGGCCAGCAGGGCCACCACGGCCGTCACCGCGATGGCGACATGCCGCAGTGGGTTCCTGCTGGTCCTCGGTAATCGTGAATGTGCCTGATGTTGCGTGCTCGTGACGGCGCACTCATACGGTTCCTCCAAGAGTCGATCGCTCAGTCTGGTGATGAATCCAGTTGCCTAGGGATACCCAACAACTGCTCCAGTGGACACCGAGTCTCACCCACAGGCTCTCCGTGGTCGGCGATCCGGGCTCAAGATCAGGTAATAGTCCACCAAAAGGACCGATATCTGTGACGGATGTCTCAGGGCCGGGGGACTCGACCCGGGAGGGCAACCGGGCAGTGCGCCATGCCTGACGTTCGAGCTCGTTGAGCAGCACCAGCTCGGCGTTGGTGTCGTAGCGGTAGTCGGAACACGTGGCGACGCACCAGGTCGCCGTTCCTCTCTGCTCGATGTGGGCGCTTGTCGTTGGACTTCGCGGTCCGCGGCACCCCTTGATCACCATCGCCGCCTTGCTGGGGCCGGCGTCCGGTCGATCTGGCCGCGGACCCACCCCAGCTTGCCCGCGCCTCGGGTGCAGCGGGGCCGTCCAACTCGCCGAACGCGTCGAGCTGGTCCAACGTATCGACCATGATCGCGGCCAGGTACTTCCCCGAGGGCATCCCCATCTTGGCCCACACCGCCTGCAACACCCTGAGCGTCTCATAGCCGTATGTCGGCGCACGCTGCGTGCGGACCACGGCGCGCACCGGGCCTCGGCCCTTCCCAGCCGTGCTGACCGCCCGGGCGGGCATTGGCCCGTGACCACCGGTCACCGCGACCAACTCGTCGAGCAGCTGGCCCTTGCCCGAGGCCACGCACCCACGTTCGCGGCACATTTCGTGAGTCTCGTCGGGGGCTACCTCAGGCGAGGTTCTGCGCGTACGATGCACGGGCGGCCCCAGAACTCGGTGGTGGTCAGGCGTCTGACCCGCAGGATGGGGAGCGCTTGGTTGATCGGCGACTCGGATCTGGTGAGCAGAGCTCCTCAGTCCCACGCACGCGTGTGGATGGGACTGAGGGTGATCACGACTGCCCTGGCACTCGTGGTCGGGCTCGGGCCCTCCGCGACTCCCAGCCATGGCGAAGGGGCGTGGTCTCCTCGTGGGATCCCGCTGGTTGGTCAGGCTCTGCTTCGGGGCGGCGACCGGCGACTCGACCCAGGATCCGCTGCCCCGGGAGTCGCAGTTCGGTGCCGAGTTGGGCATTCATCGGACGTACTGGCGGGCAGACCAGCAGGAGAACGCGATCACGCGGGCGACGTTGGACCTGGCGGCTGGTCGACTGCCGTGGGTGTCGTTCAAGGCACCGTACGCACTCGGGACGACGACGCCGCACACCTGGGCGCAGATGGCTGCCGGGGCCGGGGATGCATGGGCTCGGGACCTGGCCCAGCGGCTCGGTGCCCTGCCCGGCCCGGTGTGGGTCGCGATCTACCACGAGCCTGAGGCGCGCCGCGACGTCGAGAACGTCCAAGACTGGAAGGCCATGCAGCAGCGGCTGGCCCCGATCTTCCGCGCCCATCCGAACATCGCCTTCACCGTCATCCTCACCGGTTGGTACGAGTTCATGGTGCCCCGATCCCTCGCTGTCATGGAGGCTCTGTGGCCCGGTTCGCAGTACGTCGACCTCACGGGTTCGACATCTACAACCTCTACGGAACGCGCAACTCGTCGGGAGGGCAGAACACGACCTTCACCGAGATGAACGCCTACTACACCAGGATCCAGGCGTGGTCCACCTCCGTGGGCGGGGCCACGTGGGGCGTCGCCGAGAGCGGTTACACGGACCTCGCTGCATCCGTGGACGTCAACTGGCTGTCCCGCGCCTACGACGATCTGAAGGCCGCCGGGGGGGCGGCCTTCACCTACTGGGACCTGCAGTCGACCAGCGATCCGATCGGCCCGTTCAGCTTGGACCATCCAGCCAAGCTCGAGCCTCTTCGCGGAGATCCTCAAGTCGGTCCGATCGGTTCCGCCCGCCCGCGACGACCCATCCGGGCGAATCGGCATCCGCGCCATCTGCAGCGCCAGTGCCCGTGGCAGTCGCCTCCATCAAGGTGGTCGGCCGGAAGGGCAAGCTCTACATCAACGTCAATCCGAACAAGGGCCGGGGGTACTGGAGATTCCAGGTGCAGTACCTGAAGAGGGACGGCAGCACCTGGGGAGCATTCAAGACAAGCTTCAGGACTCACGGGAACAAGGAGACGCGAACACTCAACTTCAAGAAGGGCACCTACAGAGTCGTCGTCAGGGCCAAGTACGGCTTCCAGGCTTGCACGTCCGCGCCCGTGAGACTGAAGAAGTAGGAATCGAGGAGCCCGGGGTCCATGAGCGACTCGGTCATGCCCGGGTCGGTGCGGCTACGTCCCGGTCGCTCTCGTCGACCCCCGAGACCGCCCTCGGAGATGAGCGCATGATCGGGACGCCGATCTGACTGGTAGGACGATGAGGCCGCACCTCGCAACATGGTCTGATCGACCCGAGAAACACCAGAACCTCCATGTGGCGGGGTTCTCGTTGGTGGGCGATACCCAACTGGGTGACGCTTGAGCTGGATGGCTGCCGCGGCGGGGCGCCATCGGCTGGCCTGCCGACGGCGGGTCGAGCTATTGACTGCCCGGTTGCCGTTTAGGACAGCCTTACCACATCAAGGATCCGCCGGCGGAAGAGGAGTCACGATGCATCGATCGCGCGATCGGATCTGGCGGGCAGCCTTGGCGGCGGTCGTGGCGGTGAGTAGTTTGGGAGGGGTGGGTGCTCAGGCAGCATCCGGTC
>CAVTOX010000001.1:0-90717 GCA_963736425.1 uncultured Actinomycetes bacterium | reverse complement strand
GGTCGCAGGCCAAGATCGTCGAGGCCAAGTTCGGGGTCATCCTCGCCCTGCCCGATCCCAAGGTGATCATCCTGGGCGCGGTCCGGGTCCGGGCCCCGTCCAAGGTGGCGCCGCTGCACCGACTTCCGCTGCGAGATCTACGGCGAGATCTCCGCGGACCGGCTCCTGCTGATCGCCACGCTGCGTGACTCCAGGATCGCCCTGATCGACGTGTCCGGTGACCTGGGCCTGCTCATCCCGTGGGGCGGCGGCGGCGACTTCGCCCTGTCCGTGGGCGGTTTCAACCCTCGGTACACCGAGAGCCCAGCGGCCCTGAAGGGCCTCGAGCGGATCACGATGGACCTCTCGCCGGGCAAGGACCCCAAGCACCCGGAGAAGAAGGCCAAGGGTCCGATCAGCATCGTGATCAAGGCCTACTTCGCCGTCACTGCCGGCGCGGTGATGGCCGGGGTCTGCGGGGACCTCAACGCGGACGTGGGTGTGGCCAGTGCCCACGCCTGGCTCCAGCTCGACATGATCTTCCGCTGGGTGCCCCGGTTCGGCTTCGCCATCGACCTCCAGGTCGGCATCGAGATCGACGTCTTCGGATGCAGCTTCGCCTCGGTCAGCTTCACGGGCTCGCTCGAGGGCACCACCCCCTGGAAGGTCGAGGGCACCGCGACCATCGACGTATGGTTCCTGCCCACGTTCGACTTCGACCTCGGCCCGATCACCTGGGGAGAGGACCCGCCGCCCCTGGCCGCCTCGGCCGATCCCCTGAGCATCGTGCAGGAGGCGCTGCAGGCCGAGGAGTCGTGGAAGGCGGTCATGCCACTGGACGGCGACCTGCTGGCAAGCCTCGGCCGGGTAGAGGTCGACGGCCTGGTCGCCCACCCGCTGGCCGCCCTCGAGGTCACGCAGTCCCGGCTGCCGCTGGAGACCCACATCGACCGGCTGGGCAGCGCCGGAGTCGACGCGCACCGTGTCCACCTGGGCCTGGCGACCACGGACTCCGGATCGGTAGGGGCGATGTCCACCGTCACCGCACCCTTCGCACCAGGTCAGTTCCTCGCACTGGAGGGCGAGGCCCTGCTCTCCCGCTCAGGGTTCGACGACCTGCCCAGCGGCGCCCGGATCGGCGCGGCAACCACCCCAGTGTCCGGGCCTGCCAGTGATGGAGAGGTCCGCTGGCGGACCTACTTCCGCGACGAGGACCCCGACCGCGACGAGTCCGACCCGTTCGACCCTCGCATGTTCACCGAGGTGCTGGTCGGCCACGGGATCGTCGGCCGCACGGTCTCCGACCGGGAGAACCCGTACGCCTCGCGCAACGCGAAGGTCGACCCCAAGCCCGACCAGAAGGTCGGCGTCCTGCCCCCGCGCGTGGCGGCGGTTCGGATGGTCGACGACGGCCGGGCGGTCATGGCCGACCTCGGCGTGCTCACCGCATCGGAGGCCGCCCGGGTCGCCGACACCATCAACCGCAGCGGCGCCGGGCATGTCGCCGCAGTGAGCCTGGGGGTCTCCTGATGGCTGACTTCGACATCGTCGCCGACCTGCGGGGGCCGAAGCTTCTCGGACCTGTCGGTCCATGTGCGTGACGTGCTGGCCCTTAACCTGCCGGTCGAGGAGGAGTATGAGGTCGGCAGGGTCTCGATGGCGTCGTTCGACTTCGTGCCCTACGCCCTGAGCGGCCTGGCCGCGGCGATGCGGACCCCGACCACGGGCACCCGTGCCACCACACACGTGACCATCCCCATCTCTGACGACCAGGGGCGCTCGGCCGCGGCCGAGCGCGACGTGACCCTCTACGGGCCGGGGGACGTCCTGGGCATAGATCCGGGGCAGGTCGTGCGCCGCTACCCCTCCCCGGGCAGCACGAACGCCGAGGAGACCTTCCACGCCCACATCGAGTTCGACCGCCCCGAGCTTCCGTGGGCCTTCAGCGCCCACACCCCGGGCGACCGGATGCCGGCCTGGTTGGCGCTGGTCGTCCTCGAGGAGTCCGAGGTGCAGTGGGAGCCAGCCCAGGCCGGGCTGCAGCCGATCATGCAGGTCGATGCCATTCGGCTCCCCCCGCTGGACAACGCCTGGGGGTGGGCCCACGCGCAAGCCGCCGACGGAACCACCTCACTGGGAGCCCGGCTGTCCACCGCCTACGCCCCGGTCAACGTCTCGCGCCTCCTCGGAGCACGCATCCTGACCCAGAACACCAACTACGTGGCATGCCTGGTCCCGACCACCGACGCCGGGGCTCGCGCCGGGCTGGGCGTGGGTGGCGGCACCCTGCAGGCCGCGTGGACCTCGACATCGGGCCGGGTGCGCCTGCCGGTGTACGACCGATGGAGCTTCCGGACCGCCCCGGACGGGGACTTCGCCCGACTGGCTCGCCGCCTCGTCGCAATCCGGGCGCCGTGGGAGATAGGCCGGCGCACGCTGGACACGAGCCGGCCAGGGTCGCCGCTGACAGACCTTGGCCCCAACGACAGCGGCCGCCGACAGGTCATCCGCTGCGCCCTGTACTCCCCCGCCGATGCCCCACCTGACGCGGCTTCGGAGACAGCGCGCTGGAGCCACGAGAGGACCGACTCGCTCCACGCTGCCCTGGAGCGTCCCGCCGTGGTCGAGGGGATGACCGGGACCGACCCCGGCAACGTCCCCCTCCTGCCGATCGTCGGCCCGCGCATCTACGCCCGGGGCCAGCGCGGGACCGGCACGATCCCTGCCGGCGACTGGTTCGCCGAGCTGAACCTCTCGCCCACACACCGCGTTGTCGCCGGCCTGGGCACCCGGGTGGTCGTCAAGGATCAGGAGCCACTGATGCAGGCCGCATGGGCCCAGGTCGGCGACGTGGAGAAGGCCAACCGGGCGCTAGCCCTGGCTGAGCTTCTCCCGGCACCTGGCCGGCTCCCTGCATCGCCGTCTGGCGAAGGTGGACTCCGGGCGCCTGCTGCAGATGACACGGCCCGTCGCCGCAAGGGTCAGCCTTGAGGGCGCCGGGTTGACATTGGCCGGCCAGACAGCGCGCAGCGCCACCCCGACCACCGCCCTGGGGGGGTCCGTCCGGCGGGCCCTGCGCCCTGGCGGACCCGTCACCAGATGTCTGGCCCCCGCCGAGCGCGCCTCGGCAACCCGACTTGTCGCCACCGAGCGGGCCAGCCGCGACTTCGCCCGGCCCTACTCGGAGATCGACGGGATCCGGGGGTTGTCGGCGACCGCAGTAGCTGCCCTGGACACCGGGCTGCTCTCCCGGGCGCTGCAGATGCCCGAGGCCCGGGCCGTCAAGGCCCTGGATGGTGCCGTCACGACGTTGTCGGCCGCGGTCTCGCTGGCCACAGCGGTCTCCACCCCCAGAATGTGGAAGGCGCCCAATGCTGCGTTCAACCCCGGTGCGGCCCTGGCCACCAGGGTCGCCGACCGGGTGAGGTCGGCGGTGCCGGTCGACCAGCCTGGCAACGAGGTCCGGACCCGGTGGCTCGGTGGGCTGGCGGCAGGGCTTGCCGACTCCCGCATCGCCGAGGCCGACGAGTTCAAGGATGTGGCCCTGCAGCTCGACCGCCACGTGATGAGCGCAGCCGAGGCCGCCGGCCCGGCCGGGCGCATGCCAGTCGCCCATGGACCCGTGGCCGTCCGTCCCGTCGGGCCGGAGATGATGCGCGGCGGCGCTGCCCGTGGCGGGTTCGCCAGGGTCGCCGTCCCAGGCGGCATCGGCCGACCAGGCATCGCGGCAGGCCTGGGCGGGACCCCGCGGCCCAGCCCGGCGCCGGTGGTCGCGGTCACCGCCGGGATGGCCCTGACCCCGGCAGGCATCAGCCTGTCACCCAGCGCCTCCGGGGCCCTGCTCGGCTCCATCATCCGTCCCGAGGTGCCCGCGGGCGGCCTTGCCGCCGCTGTCGCGGCGCCGATCCCCGAACGGCTCGACCGGATCCGAACCCCGCAGGGCACGGCCCTGGCCACGTGGCTGGAGCGGGCCTCGAGCATCACCGTGGACCAGGTGCGGGCGGAGATCGCTTCCCTCATCGCTGGGCCCGGCGCGCTCGCGCTGGCCGGAACCCCGGTACGCGCCCCGCTGGCCGCGGGCCGGATCGAGATCATGGCGCGCTTGGACCCGGGACGAACTGTCGTGGATGCGATGCGTTCGCGCTTGTCCCTCGGGCTGGTCGCGTTCGACGTCTTCGCCGAGTCGCTGATCAGGCCCATCATGGCGGCGCCCCGGTTCGACCGGCCCATGTACCAGGCCCTCGACGCCTACGACCGCGAGTGGCTCGTGCCCGGCCTGGGCAACCTGGCCGAGGCCGAGATGGTCACCCTCCTGTCCACGAACGACCAGTTCACCGAGGCCTTCCTCGTCGGGCTGTCCGATGAGATGGGCCGCGAGCTGCTGTGGCGGCAGTACCCCACGGACTCGCGCGGCACGTACTTCCACAGGTTCTGGGACCCGAGCAAGGACGAGCTGCTCTCGCCCATCCACCGGTTCGGACCCTCCCGGCTGGGCAGCCACGTGTCCGTCGGCCCGCCGGGGCAGACCGGGCGGGCCGTCGTCGTCATCCGCGGCGAGGTCGTTCGGCGCTACCCCGACATGACCGTGATGGCACTCAAGCAGCCGCGGGGACCCCAGGGCGATCTCCGGACCACCCCGAAGGGCAACCCGGTGCTGCCTGACGCCCCGACCCCGTCGACCGCGGCGCCGTCGCTGTTCCACGCCATGCTGCCCCCGGACATCATGCTCGTCGGGCTGGACATCACCGTCGACGAGCTCAAGGCCGGCGACTGGTGGATCGTCCTGGCCGAGCATCCGCAGGCGACCAGGTTCCGGCGGCTGGAGGCCGACCTCTTCGCTCACGAGGCGCGGTTCTCGCGGCCCCAGACGGACCCCTCGAGCACCGGGGCGACTGAGGCCACACACCGACTCGCCCAACCCGTGCGCATCGCGTTCGAGGCCGGCGACTTCCTTCCCAAGCACTGACCGTCACCCGAGGAGCCTCATGCCCGACCAGATACCGCCCGAGGTCCGCGCGGCACGTCGCGACGTAGCACGGCTGTCGACAGAGCGTGCGGCGCTGCTGCGGGAGTCGGCCCGGCTTGGCGCGGTCGACCATGCGCGACTTCGCGACATCGATGGTGCCATCGCAGGGATTCTCGACGGGGTCGACCACCTCGTGGACCCCTGTGACGCCAGCGAGGTCGACCCGTTGGTCCTCTTGCCTGTGCGCCTGGAGACGCGCTACGCGAGCGAGGGCAACTCCGACGTGCTCCATGTGCGGATCTACCCCGACGAGATCCATGTCGATGACCTGGTCCGAGGGCTGACCGACGATGAGGTTGCCGCCGGTCGGTCCTGGTGGACAGCCGCCTGGACCGACCCGCTGGCAGACTCCGCCTGGGCGGGCCTCGTCGCGTCCGTCGGGGCGGACCGGGCGGAGTGGGTCGCGCACGTGTGCACGCCGACCAACCTCGCTAGCAGGGGCTCGGCGCCAACGCCGAGCTTCCCATCGGTGCAGCCCCGCGGACCGCGCAACATCGTTGCTCGCGCACTTCCGGACAGGTTCGTCGTGACCGTGGTCCAGAACGGGCAGGTTTCCAGCGCCGCCGGCCGTTCGATCCCGCGGGACCTGGCCCTGTCCCCGGTCCCGCTGGACGGGGACAGCCCGACCCGGGTGGCCGAGACCTTGACCCTGCCCCCCGGCTCGGAGTGGCTGATCGACTACGCCAAGGCCCTCGAGGTGGGCATGGCGGTCACAGTCCACCTGCCGGCGGGGAGGGCAGCTGTCCAGCGCGTGATCGCCCTGGGTACCCGGGCAAGCCTCACCGCGGTGGCCGCGGCCGACGAGTTCGAGGACCTCCTCGTCGGCCACCGGTTCAGCTCGGGGCTCGGCCTCCTGGCCCAGGGCACGCCCACGAACAACAGCGATGCGGCGCGCTCGCCCCTACGGTCCCGGCGCGCACCGGTCGCCCCACCGCGGGTTCCGGTGGTCGCGCAGGCCGGCTCGGACACTGTCGCTGCAGCGGCGGTCCTCGGTGTTGACTCCGCGACCCTGACCGCGCTCGTCGGCCCGGGCGCCGGGGAGCAGTCGATCGCCCGCACGGTGAACACCGCGCTGTGGGCACCCGGATGGGGGGAATACCTGGGGCGCCTCGACAAGCAGGGCGTTCCCGGGGTGGTGGACGCCCAGCGGGAGTCGGCGCGCAGGCTGTTCGGTGAGCACGTGCGCGGCCGCGGGGTGGCCCCGACGATCCACGTGGGCGCACAGCCCTACGGGGTGGTGCCGGTCTCGGACCTCCGGCGCTGGGTGCCCGCCGCCGGTGAGACCACGGCCGGGATCGCCGTCGTCGTGCGCAAGTTGCTCGACCGCTGGCTGGCCGTCGTGGGCACCAAGGTTCCCACCGTTCGCCCGGGGGCCCCCGACGTCGACAGTGCCCTGCTCGAGGTCCTGGGCCACAGCCCGGTCATGGTTGGCCTGCGGGTGCGCCCCGTGATCAGCGACGACGTGTCCGAGGTCGTGCTGAACAGCATGGGCCTGGACCATCGGGAGTACGAGGCGGAGAAGTTCTCGGTTGCCGCCATCTTCAGCACGCTGCTGGCCGAGGACTCCATGCGCGCTGTCAGGGGCTCGCTGCACCAGGACACCCGCCCCCTGCCGCTCCCCCTGGCCTCTCCGCGGGACCCGGAGTTCATCACCGCACTTCTGGAGAACCCGCAGAGGGTGCTGTCGGTCGACAGCGTCCTGCAGGCGCTCCTCGTGCTGGCCTGGCGATCGGCCGACCTCGACGTGGCCAAGTCCGCTCCCGCCACGGTTCTGCCGACCCTCGTTGAATTCGTCGAGCTCGACCCGGCCATCAAGGTCCTCGCCAGCGGGTTGCTGGCCCGTGCCGACTCGGCCACCGCCGACGAGTTGCACGGCGTCGTCGGCCAGATGCGCACGGCCGGGACGATGGTCGGCGGGGCGTCGATGCTGCGCGAATTCCAGCCGGTCGAGAGCATCCAGACCTCACTGGCCGAGGTCGCACTGGCTGCCCCCGCGACAAGCAGCGCCAGGTCCCTGGCCGCGGCAGCATTGGCTGGCTGGTTCGCTGCGATGGGCTACCGGGCGGAGGTGCGGGAGGCGATCCAGGGCCTCGTGGGCACGGATCTGGAGGCCCGCCGGCTCGCAGTCGCCGAGGCGCTGGACTGCTCCTCGCATCGCCTGGACGCCTGGGCCACCGGCGTCGTGGCCCAACGGCGGGCACAGCATTCCGCACGCCGCGGCGCTCCGGGGTCGCGAGAGGCGCGAGGGCTGACCATCGGGGCCTACGGAGTGGTCGAGGACCTGACCCCCACGACCGGCCCCGGCATGGACGGGTGGATCCTCGCCCCGTCGGCACGCCACGCCATAACCGCGGGGATGCTGCGCAGCTCGCACCTGAGCCACCTGCCCGACTCGGGGCCCGCCAGCGCCGGTGGACCATTCGCCATCGACCTGTCCAGCACGCGCATCCAGGCAGCCAACCGCGTGCTGGACGGCGTTCGGGCCGGCCAGTACCTCGGTGCGCTGATCGGCTACCAGATCGAGCGCAGCCTGGCCCAGGCAGGCTTGGCCCGGCTGCAACTGAGCCTACGTACCATCGCCCCCCTCGTCGCCCGCCGCCTCAGCGATGCCGACGGCCTGGATGACTCGTCCGCTCAGGAGGCCGTGGCCGCCACCAACGTGGTCGACGGGGTATTGCTGCTGCAGCGCCACCCCGTGGGCGACTCGACCGCGATGAAGGCCCTGCGCGATGCCCTGGATGCCGAGCCGACGAACGCCTACCTCGAACCCGGTGACTGGAAGCCGTTGACCGACGGGCAGTTCACCAACGTGCGCGCGGTGCTGGCCGCAGCCGCTGAGACCCTCGACGCCGTGGCCGACATCCTCCTCAGCGAGTCGGTGATGCAGTTCGCCGGCGGCAACGCCCAGCGGGCGGCCGCAGCCATGGACGCCATGTCGTCCGGGGCCAGCCCAGCCGACACCCTCGACGTGCTGGAGGCCCAGGACAGCGGGGAGCGACTCACCCACAGACTGCTCGCCGTTGTCGGCACCGGGACCCCTGCCACCGGCTGGAGCACGCTGCGCCCCCGGGCGCAGGCCGAGCCTCGGCTCGAGGCCTGGGCCGGGGCCCACCTCGGCGACCCGGCGACGATCGTCGTGGCCGAGGCAGGTCGACGGATCACCCTGGACGAGGCCGGCCTGGCCGCACTGGACCTCGTGCACGCCACCGACCTCGACGCTCTCGAACGGACCCTCCGCCTCACGATCCGCGACCTGGGCGACGCCCCACTGGCGGTGACCCGCGACCCCGGCTGGGCCGGACCCCTGCGCTCCCTGGGGCAGGTGATGCGATTGGCCGGTGCCCTTCGCGCGACGATCGCCGGGGCGAACCCCTTGATGCCCAACGCCCTGGTCCCCTCAGGTGTGCACCCGGAGCGAGACCTGGACGCCTGCCTGCCCGAGCTCATCGGCCGCGCGTCGGACCTGGTGGGCGCCCTCGGCCTGGCCGTTGTCGGGCTGGCACCGACGATCGCTGCCATGCCCGCCGAGGGCATCCTCGCCGACCAGTCCGCCGTCGACGACCTGGTCGTGGCCGCACAGGGCTTGGAGCCCTTCGGCATCACGCTGACCCCCAGGGCAGATCTCCCACTCGACGTCGCCTGGGTGCGGGGCGCATGGGAGGGCGCCCGGGCCCGCCATCTCGCAGCCCAAGCAGGCCTGGACCGCATTGCGGCGCTTCCGGGGAGCACCATGCCGGCGCAGGTCATGGAGGCCGTGCAGGATGTGGTCAGCACGATCCTCGGTGACGCATTCGTCGTGGTCCCCCTCCTGGCCCGGCCATCCGCGGGCTCCGACGCGTTCGTCACGGCGCTCACGAACCCGGCCTTCCCGGCCCCAGCCACGTCGGCTGTGCGCAGGTTCATCCGCGATGTGGGCACCGTGCGCGAGCAGGTCCGGCGGACCTCCGAGGTCCTTCTACTGGCCGGAGCGATCGGCGCGCGCCGCGATCCCGAGGTCGTCCAGCTCTCGGGCGCGGACGCGAACGGGCCTGACCCGGGCACGACCCACTGGCTGGCCGGGCCACTGCCACCCGAGGGCCCCTGGCCGGCCACGCCCGTCACCCACCTCGTGCTCGAGCGGGTCGGCGACATCACCCCCACCTCCCCTCTGGCCGGTCTCGTCCTGGACGCGTGGGTTGAGGACCTCCCCGCACAGGTGGGGCCCAAGGCGGATCCCGGTGATCCCCGTCCCGGTCGGGTCCGGATGGGACTGGCCCTTCGGGCCAACGGATCCTCGGCACGACCGCCCCAGGCGATCCTGTCGGCGGTGTCGCCGGACGGCAAGCGCTGGACCACAGACTCGCTGCGCCAGGTCATCGAGTGCACCCTGGACCTGGCCAAGGTGCGCATGCTCCACCTGCACACGCTCCCGGGTGAGGGCCTCACGCTCCCTGCGCTCTACACGCGCAGCTCGTCACTGCAGGGTCAGCCCTACTTGGACTTCCGGGAACTGGCGACGCTGTCGGCGGTCTCGGTGGCCATGCCGTTCGTCAAGGAGATGCCCTGATGGCCGACCAGCTGCAGACGCCGGTGTCGATGATCCTGACCACCGAGTTGAACCCGATCCTGGCGGCCATCGCGGTCATCCCCCCGGCCCTGACACGGCTCGAGCCCCAGTCCATCTCCGGCGACCCGGCGCCCGGGGCGGACGCCGTGGTGGCCGATGCCCTGTGGATGATCGGGCGCCAGTGGCAGCTCGGGGAGCTCCTCGGCGAGGATGTTGGCAGCCCGGTGTCGGTCCGGGTGGAGCGACGCGCCCTGCCGATCACCGCGTGGGCCCCGATGGGGCGAGCCGACGGCACGGACGACCCGACCGACCCGCTGTGGCGGCCGTGGCCCGACGGGGCACTGCTCGACGAGATGGTCGAGCACGTCCCGCGTGCGGGACGTCAGCAGGGCCTACGCTGGCGGGCCGAGACGGGCGGGCAGCTCGCCGAGATGCTCGCCGAGGCCGGTCACGACGACGCAGTCGAGCTCCTCCTCTCAGCACATCCCCTGACCCTCCCGGCAGATCCGAACGACCCCGACGGACGTTTCGACCCCGGCGCGTCCTTGCTGCACGTCGCCCTGGTCGGGCAGGTTCCCGACGGCGGGTCAGCCGCCGACTCACTGGCCGCAGGCGACCCTGCATGGGCCACTGGTGCTGCTGACCCCGCGGCGGTGCTCGTCCTCGCCCGCGAATGGCATGCCTGGGTCGGCGGTGCCCCAGGCGCCGGCGACGCCTGGACCACGACCCGGCTGGAACACCGCTTCGCCCTGCGATTCGGCCACGGCGACGACGCGATCGTGATGCAGGCCGCCGCGTTCGGCTCCGGATCCGTGCGGTGGCACCACCTCGAATGGCTCCCCGACGAGCACGTGGAACTCGCCGGCGACGCCGCACTGCCCGCGTCGGACCCGACTGCCGACGTCATGCTGGCCACAGCCCTTCGCTACCCGGGCATGCCTGCCAACCGCTACTGGCAGTTGGAGGAGGGATCTGTCGATGTCTCAGCCATCGAGGCCCAACCTCACGACCTCGCCCGGCTGTGCCTCGCGGAGTTCGCTCTGGTCAGCGGCGACGACTGGCTGGTCGTTCCGGTGGACGGCCAGCGCGGAGCGGTCAACCAGGTGATCAGGGTCACCGTGACCACCACGTTCGGCGAGGAGCTCGACATCGCGGAGGCTGGCAGCGACCGACGCACCCGCGGGTTCCGCATGTTTGAGGTGACCGCTGCGAACGGCGACTCGGTCGACGGCATCGTCCTGCCCCCGATCGCGGCCACTCCCCTGCTCGGTGAACCGATGGAGGAGGTTGCGTTCATCCGCGACGAGAACGCCAACATGGCCTGGGCCGTCGAACGGGTGGTCCCGGGGCGCAGCGGCGACCCCCGCCAGCGCTCCGCGGAGCCGCGCCGGCCACGCCCACCGATCCCGGCCGACCTCGACCCCGCCGACTTGCTCTACGAGCTGATGACCCCGGTGCCGCGCAACTGGATCCCTCTGGTCCCGGTACGCACCGCACCCGGGGTGGTCGGCCTGCGCAAAGGCGCGATGCTCGACGACGACCTGCCCGTGCTGCCCACCAGTGCACTGCTTGAGCCCACCCCGTTGACCTTCCCGATGGAGGAGATCCCCCGGGAGGGGATCACCGTGCGCGCGGTGCCGGCATTGGCCCGACGAGCCGATGGGTCCTACGCGCGCTGGACCGGCCACCGGATTCGGACCGGCCGGGGTGAGGGCAGCAGCGGGTTCGCCTCTGACAATGCCCGGCCCACACGCCGGCCGGGGGTCTGACGTGCGCTGCCGGATGCCACTGGCTCTGGCGGACGCACCCGGCGTGCTGAGCCGGTTCGGTGGTGAGGACCCGGTCAATGGTGGAGTGGCCGGGGACCCGACCAGCGGTTGGTACCACGAGCTGATCACCCGCGATGGGGCTGCGGCTGCTGCACCGAACGCCCGCTGGTCGGTACCCAATCGCGCTGGCGGGATCCCGGTCGGTGGCACGGCGGCCGACTCGATCGCCTGGCACGCGGACTATCTGGACTCCTACCTGTACAACCCGCTGTGGTGGTTCAACCTCGGCAACGGCGGGGGCCTGGGCCGCCTGGGCGTGGCGCTCATGGCCCGACCGGAGTTGACCAAGATGCACTTCGACGACCTCACCAGCACCAGTCAGATCCGCACGATGTGGCGCCGCTACCTCGGCGGGACCGTGGCCGCGCTGGTCTGGGCAGCCGAGCACAACGACGTGGACGCTGCCCGCAACGCGATCGGGACCAGCCTGCATGCGATGCAGGACTTCTACTCCCACTCCTCCTGGATGGACTCCGCGGAGCGACGCGGCAAGACCTGGTTCGAGGCGGGCACGCCAGTCCTGAACCTGGCCCCGGTCGCGGTGCGCCCTGCGCGAGGACCCCTGGGGACCCTGCGCCCCCAGCACGATTTCACCGAGCCGATGCCCCTCCGGGAGGCGGTCGTTCGGGACCGCCTGACTGGGATCCTGGGAAGGCATCTGAGCATCGTGGGTGCAGACCCGCGTCCGGGCTGGGACCTGTTCACCGGGATGTACGAGGTGGGCTTGCAGCACGGCTACAAGTCCCACGGCAAGTACGCCTATGACTGCACCTTCTATCGCGCCCTGCCGATCGGGCTGCGGGACGCGGCTACCGCAGTCCTGTCCTTCGTGGGCATGGAGGACGTGGCCCACCGCTGGCGCTCGTGCACTGGGGACACTTCCGCGCCCGCCACGCCCCCAGCCCTGGCCGGGGTCCCGGCACCGCCCGGGATCCTGGTGCTCGCGCCCACCGGGATCGCCCTGGACAACAAGTGGATGTCTGAGATCTCGCGATCCAACCGCGCGCTGGACGACACGACGCTGACCGGGGACCAACTGTTCGCGATCGCCCGCGGTCTGGCGACGCGCACCACCTCGCAGTGGCTCGAGGAGCTCGACCGGATCGGTCGCTCCCACCTGGAGCTGATCCATGTGGGCTTCTGGGACCGTGTGAAGAACCAGGCGCGCGTAGCCCCGGGCGCGACGAGCGCGGCGGCGCCCAACCCGCCCACCCCCGGCGACATCCGCCAGTACGAGGACCCCGCCCAGCAGCCGTTCACGATCATCAGCGCCGGTCAGTACCCGCCCGACCCGACCGAGACCGGCGACGGCTGGTGGCTGCGCGTGACACTGGGAACCTCCACCCAGGCCCTGTCCGGGACCAACGCCGACATCGTCCTGAAGTGCTCGGGGCGGGAGTTCCTGCTCGATCATGGACGACTTCGATCACCCTCTGGCTCGTGGTCGGAGAATCGCCTGCTCGAGTGGGACGACTTCGAGGCAGGAAGCCGCGCAGCCTACGTCGTGGGCCCGTTCACCACGCAACCCTCGCAGATCGTCCTGGCGAACAGGGCGGCAAGCGCTGGGGCGATCCTTGCGGCAGCCTGGCACGATTTCACCGAGGCGATCTCCGGGGTGATCGAGGCGATCGGTGACGTGCTGCTCTCGCTGGTCGGTGGGCATGCCGACCTGGTCGGCACGGGACAGCAGCCATGGACGTGGGCCCAGCTGGTGCAGATCGCCGGGCAGGGGTTCCCTGGGCAGGGGCTGATCAACGTCAACGGTGAGACCGAGGGCCACTATCAGCTCTCGTACGACCTCTGGGTCTCCAGGAGCGGCGACGACCTGTTCTGCCAGGTGACATTCCGGACCTTGACGTGTCTTCGTGAGTCCGACTGGGATCGCTTCACCGCCGAGGACGAGCCCTTCGTACTGGCCCTCGTCAGCGCCCCTGCCACCGGGCAGAGCACAGCCCGCATGCTCGGGCCCTACTCCGGAATCGACACCGGCGACTTCGCCACCACCTCCGACGCGCCGCCCGTGTTCGCTGTGGTACGGCGGGGAAGTGGCCTCATCGTGGCCATCCAGGTGATGGAGTCCGACGATGAGACTCCCGCCCAGCGCGCGTCGCTGCTCAGCTCCTTCGCCACGAAGTTCGCGGAGCGGACGCCCGCACCGCGGGGGCAGTTCCTCGATGCCTTGGGGACCACGCAGGCCCCCGACTGGCGCATCGGGGACGTCGAGGTGTTCGCGTTCCGGCGCAACGGAGTCGTCGAGGCCGGCACGGTCCTGCCCCGAACCACGGTCGGAGCATGGCTGGACGCCGGAACCGAGCGGGCCTTCCCGTTCACTCAGCCCACTCGGACTGCCATCCCGCTTCAGGTCTCCTAGCCCTCCCCGCCTCCCCCTCGTCACCCGGCGGACCCGGCTTCGGAGACACTGGGGCCATGGATGCCTCTGGTTGGGACGAGCGCTACGCCGCCAGCACGGTGTGGTCGGGTGAGCCGAACGCTGCACTGGTCGACACCGTGACCGGTCTCGACGAATCGGGCATGGGGCGGTCCGGCGAGGCAGCTCCCACGGCACTGGACCTCGGCTGCGGCGAGGGGGCCGACGCGCGCTGGCTCGCCGGACAGGGGTGGGCCGTCACGGGCGTTGACTGGTCGGACGTGGCCCTCGATCGAGCCCGATCCACGGCGCGGGAGGCAGGCCTTGACGCCACGTTCGTCCAGGGCGATGCCACCGACCTTGGCTTCCTTGCGGCACTGTCCCCGACAGGCACCTTCGACCTGATCACGCTGGCGTTCATCCATCCGGAGCCCGAGGAGCGTGACAGCGCCTACGCGCATCTGCCTGCGCTCGTGTCCCCCGATGGCCATCTCCTGGTGATCGCCCACGACCCTGAGCACGGCACCCGCGGTCTCGGCGGCCCGCCGCCGGCCCGATTGCTGTCCCCGGGGGCCATCGTCACCGCCCTGCACCTGCCCGAGGGCTTCGACGTGCTCGTCGCCGACGTCCAGTCGCGCGAGAAGGACGGCGAGGTCGTGGCGCTGGACTCGGTGGTCCTGGTCCGCCGGGCCGGCTGACCACCACTCCGCTCACCCCCGGCCGCACTGACCGCTGACTCACTCCCCCGTGCCGTCGGGCTCCCACACCAGCGGGACGAACACGACGTCCAGCAGCTTGCGCCGCGAGATTCCGTCAGGCACCCGCTCGAACACGACCAGTTCCTGCCCGCCGAACCAGCCCGACGGTTCCCCCAACGGGATGACCAGGCGCCCACCCCGCCGACCCTCCACCGGTGGCCGGAGCTGCTCGACCAGCGCCGGGGGCACCGTGGGGGTCGCCGCCGCCACCACGATCGCGTCGAACGGCGCCGCGGCCAGCAGCCCCGCGGACCCGTCACCGCACCTCACGTCCACGTCATACCCGAGCTCTGCCAGGGTCACCCGCGCCCGGTCGGACAGTTGCGCCAGCCGCTCGATCGAGTGCACCCGGGCACCGCACGCGGCGAGGACCGCTGCCTGGTAGCCGCTGCCCGTCCCCACGTCGAGGACGTGGTCACCGGGCCACACCGCCGCCGCCTCGGTCATCAGCGCGACCACCGTGGGCTGGGAGATCGTCTGGCCGTGACCGATCGACATCGCGTGGTCCTCCCACGCCCGGAACCCCAGCTCCGCGGGGACGAACCGGTCGCGCGGGACGGACATCAGCACGTCGACGACCTGCCGGCTGAGCCCCTCCCGCAGCAGGTGCTCGCGCAGGTCGGCGGCGCGCATGACCGATCAGATCCAGCCCAGCTCACTGAACTGCGGGAAGACCAATCCGTCCGCAACGAGCCAGTACACGCCCCACCCGATGAGCAGCACCAGTCCCGCACCGCCGACGACCAGCAGCAGCCGGGACACAGCGGTCCGGTCGCCACAGGAACCCGCACACCACGCCGACGGCCAGGAAGAGGATCCCGAGCCACGGCACGCCACCTTCGATGTACGTGTTGACCAGCGTGACCGCGACCAGCAGGGCCACGACGACGTCCACCGCCCCCACCCGGAACTCCTGCGCCCGCAGCGCCCACGCCAGGGTCGCCATCACGAGGAACAACCCGGTGTACCAGATGTAGTGGCTGACTACCTCGTCCCAGAGGTGCACGATCGACGCCTTGGCCACCACCGCGTCGGCGACGTTGCTCACGGAGTTCGCAGCCAGGTGCAGCCCGTGGCCGAGGGTGAACGTGATCCCGCCGATCCCGAACAGCACCCACTGGCCGCGGGAGGCCCCGGCACGCAGCAGGACCATCGCCGCGCAGCCGAGGATCGCGAACGGCGTGAGCAGGTCGACCCAGTCGGCCACCCGGGTCTCGCCGATCGTTCCCAGGGGCTTGAACACGGTGCCGGCCTGCATGCCGATGATGACTGCAAGGGCGAACCAACCGAGCCAGCGACGCATGGCGATCCTCCTACCCATCGGTCGAACCGCGGGCGGCCCCGTCCGCTGACTCCACGCTACGCCGGTGGACCCCCGCTCGGGCGCTCACACGCATGCCCCATTCAGGGCCACTGAATCAGGTCCGGCGGACCTTCCTGCTCCCCGCGTCACGCCGCACGGCGTCGATCTGGGCAGCGGTCCCGATCACGATCACCACGTCACCGGGCTTCACGACCGCGTCCGGGGACGGGTTGGTGCGGAACACCCCGCCCTCGCTCTGGCGCAGGGCCAGCAGCAGGGCGCCGTCGCCCTCGTGGAGCCGGGTCTGGCGCACCGACGAGCCCGCGAGCGACGACCCGTCGTGCACCACAACCTGCTCGAGGCGGAACTCCACCTCCTCGTCGTGCATGGCCACGTCGAGGAAGTCCGTGACGTGCGGCTGCAGCGCGAAGGCCGCGATGCGGTTGCCGCCGATGCGCTGGGGGTTGACGACTCGATCGGCTCCTGCGCGAAGGAGCTTCTGCTCAGTGTCGTCGACCCGGCTGCGGGCGATGATGACCAGGTCGGGGTTCAGCGCCCGCGCAGTCAGCGTGACGAAGAGGCTGGAGGCATCGGTGTCCAGGGTGGCCACGAGCACCTTCGCATGGTCGATGCCGACCCGGCGCAGGAAGTCATCGCGGGTGGCGTCCCCGTCGAGGTGCAGGTAGGGGCAGTCCTCCAGACGCTCCGCGTCAGAATCGACCACGACGATGGTCTCGCCGGACTTGGCCAGCTGGTGGGCAGCCGCCCGACCGACCCGGCCCCAGCCGCAGACGATCGTGTGCCCACGCAACTGCTGGATCTGCTTCTCCATGCGTCTCCTCCCCCACTCGTTGCCGGCCCAGCCCTCGATCAGCAGGCCGAGCAGGACCGTCAGCGTGTAGAGGACGACGCCAACACCGACCAGCACGAACAGGATCGTGAACACCTTCTCGGCCGTCCCGAAGGGCTCGACCTCCTGGAAGCCGATCGTGGTCACGGTGGTCACCGTCTGGTAGACGGAATCCAGCGGGGAGAACCCCAGCAGGAAGTAGCCGACCGTCCCGACCAGGATCACGAACGCCAGGGCGAGCAGGCTGCGGCGCAGCTGCCGTGAGACGGCGTCCCGATCCGATGTGGCCACGGTGGCCATTGTGGTCGCGTCCCTGCTGGCGAGGCGTCCCGAGGGCACCGTGTCGAGCGAATCAGTCCTCGGGCAGGTTCAGCGCGAGGAGCGTGCCTGTCGTGGCTCCCAGTGGAAGAACCGCCACGCCACCAGCAGCCCGATCCCGGTCCACAGCACGAGCACGCCCAGATTGACCCAGAAGTCGGCGTCGAGCGCACCCCCGCTCGTGGCGGTGACCGCGGCGTGGACCGCGTGCCGCAGCGGGAACGTCCATCCGATCGCGTTGAGGCCCGTGGGCATCGCGTCGATCTGGATGAAGATGTCGGAGATGAACGACAGCGGGAGCAGGACGCACAGCGCGACCGCGATGACCGCCTGCGGGCCGTCGATCAGGGAGACGAGAGCCAGCCCGCACGCCGCGAAGCAGATGATCGCGAGGATGAACGTCAGGAGGGTCGCAGCCCAGGTGGAGGGCGGCAGGGACACTGTGAGGAACGCGACCGCCACGACGAACACCAGCACCAGCGTGGCCAGTCCCAGCACCAGTGCAGCCAGGATCCGCCCGACCAGGTAGAGGATCGGCGGCAGGGGCGTCCCGCGCAGCCGCTTCAGGATGAGCGCGGCCCGTTGCTCGGCGATCGACCCGGGCAGGTTGACGAACGCCATGGTCCCCACCCCGTAGACCGCGAACGCCGCGGCCAGGTACTGCGGCAGCGGCAGCCCGCCCCACTGGACCTCCGAGCCGTAGATCAACGAGAAGGCCGTGACCAACAGGACCGGGAAGACGATGGCGAAGAACATCGACATCGGGTCGCGCAGCACCTGGGTCATCGCGTACCGGGACTGACGCCACGCGAGGGCCCCCATCCGGGCGCGACCGGCCGGGCCTGCGTGATCCACGCTCACCCTGCGCACGGGGACTCCGTTGATGTCCACCGCGTCGAACGTGCTCAGTGCCCGCTGCAGCTCGACCGCGTCGGTGTCGGCGACCTCCGGCACCGGGGCATGCCGCCCCCGGCGCGCCGTGCGCACCCGCCCCGATCCCGGCTCCCACTGGAACCGGCGCCAGGCCGCCAGTCCGCCGACGATCCCCCACACCGCCATCACGGCGAGGTCGGACCAGCTCGGCGTCGAGGCGTCGACGTACGGGTTGAACCCGGCTGCGACCGGGTCCACGAAGTGCTTGAGCGGGAAGAAGTTCGCCACCCGGTCCATCCACGTCGGAAGCTCCGCGAAGCCGAAGACGCCGGAGATGAACGCCAGCAGGATCAGCGACGCATTGCTGAACGCCTGCGCCGCACTGGGCGTCGGCGCGATGGCCGCGACCGCAAGTCCCAGCGCCGAGAAGCACGCCATCCCGACGGCGAACGTCAGGACCAGTGCCGGCACATTCACCCAGATGATCTGGACCCCGTAGAACACGACCCCGACGCCGACCATCACGAAGGTCGCGATCGTCGAGACCCACATCGCCGACCCGATCCGCCCCGAGACGAAGACCGAGGCGGGCAGTGGGGTGCCCCGCAGGCGCTTGAGGACCCCAGAGGCGCGGGCGTACGACAGCGCCAGGGCAAGAGAGACGTAGCAGGCCATGCAGACGCCGAACACCGCGAACACCGGGGTGGTGAACTGGGCCAGGCGCAGGCCGGTCTCCTCGTCGATCTCCGCGTTGCCGTAGAGCGAGCAGAGGATGACCAGGAAGCTCAGGGGGAACACGATCGTGAAGAACGCCGCGATCGGCGTGCGCCAGAAGCCCCGGTTGGCATAGCGGACCTGGCCGAACAGCAGCGGCGCCCAGGCGACGGAGGCGGTGTCAGACACGGCTCTCCCCCTGGGTGAGGTCCAGATAGACGTCCTCGAGCGTGGGCCGGGCCATCGTCAACCCCTCGAGGCCGATCCCCCGGTCAAGAGCCCACTCGGTCAGGGCGTTGAGGTCGCGTGTGGGGTCCGCCGAACCGATGTCGACCTGTTGGCCGTTGCTGCGCGGCGCCCCCACCCCGATCGCGGGGAGGTCCCCGGGGCCGACCCCGTCGGGCAGGACGAAGGTGATCACCGCCTCGGCCCCCTCGGTGCGCACCAGGTTCGCCGGGCTGTCCAGCGCCACCAGGCGCCCCGACTGGATCACCGCCACCCGGTCAGCGAGGCGCTCGGCCTCCTCCATGTAGTGCGTGGTGAGCACGACCGTCGTGCCGACGTCGCGCAACGAGGCGATCAGGTCCCACGCCAGCCGGCGCGCCGACGGGTCGAAGCCGGTCGTGGGCTCGTCGAGGAACAGCAGCTCGGGGCACCCGACCAGCCCGAGGGCCAGGTCGAGGCGGCGGCGCTGGCCGCCGGACAGCGTCTTGGTGCGTGACGACGTCTTCTCGGTGAGGCCCACACGTGCGATGACCTCGTCGACGTCGCGGCGGTCCGAGTACATCCCCGCGTAGAGCGTCACAAGCTCGCGAACCGTGAACTCCTCGTCGAAGCCCGCCTCCTGCAGCACGATCCCGATCCGGTCGCGATAGGCGCGGCCCCCGGTGGCCGGGTCGAAGCCCAGGACGCTGACCGTCCCCGCACTGCGGATGCGGTGGCCCTCGAGGATCTCGACGGTGGTCGTCTTGCCGGCGCCGTTGGGGCCGAGCAGTGCGAACACCTCCCCCTGGTGGATCGTGAAGCTCAGGTCGTCGACGGCGCGGGTGCTGCCGTAGTCCTTGCACAGGCCCTCGACGACGACAACCGGCCCGGTGGCAACGTGCGTGCTCATGATCCACACATACGCCGGACGCGCGACCCTCCGGTAGGGCCGAACGACTCGCCCGCGACGACCCGGTCACGAACGCGGTGGGCCTCAGAGCCCCTTGGCCACGGCCCCTGTCGCGAGGGATTCGGTGTAGGCGGTCGATGGGTACTTCGGGAAGGTCGCCGGAGGGGTCCCGGCGTCCCAATCCAGCTCTGCCCGGAACTCCCTGCCGAGCTCCACCCAGACGACCCTCTTCCCGCCGGTCGCGACGACGTCACGCCACGATCCCGCCCGAGCCGCACGGAGGTGGTACTTCCAGGCGAAGGTGGTGCCCGGCACGGCGACGGCCGGAGTTGGGGCCTGCCCGCTGATGATCGGGTTGATCGCCTCGCACACCAACGTGTATCCGGTGGAGGACCTCACCGCGGCGACCACCCTCTTGTAGGCCGCCTTCGCCTTGGCCCTCGTGGAGTACTCGAACACCATCACCGATCCCTGGATGGCCCAGGTCGCGCCCGGTACCCGGTACTCGAACACCTGGGTCCGGCTCTGCCTGGCGCGGTAGAACTTCGACGACACGGCCTCGGGGCGGTTCGTGGCACAGTCCGGATCCGGCTCGGGCGTCCTGTCGGTAGGGCTGAGGTCGTAGGAGGTCAGCGGTCGCGAAAGGTCCAGTCGCGCCCGGATCTGGGCCTGGGTGAGGAAGTCCGCACGGACGATGGCTGCGGGGAGGCCGACCGAGCCACCAACTGGGTTGGCACTGGGGGCCGGACTGGCGAGGGCCGCAGTCGATGGGGCAAGGGCTGCCATGAGGAGTGCGGCCATCAGGGTCCGGGTTCGCATTGCTCGACGTTACGCCAGCTGCGCCGCCGGGCGCTCACCGTCGGGCAGCGCGGACCCCTGGACCGGAGGCACCGGTTTGGCGCGGCCCCCAGCCGGGTACTCCCCAAGGACTATGAAGACCATCGGAAACATCATCTGGTTGATCATCGCCGGCTGGGCGATCGCCCTGGCCTTCGCCGTCGCGGGCGTGATCATGTTCATCTTCATCGTCACGATCCCCTGGGGCATCGCGTCGTTCCGGCTGGCCAACTACGCGCTCTGGCCGTTCGGCCGGACCTCCGTGCCGAACCCCGACGCCGGCGTTGCCAGCCTGATCGGCAACATCCTGTGGATGATCTTCGCCGGCATCTGGATCGCCCTGGCCCTGATCACCTACGGAATCGGCCTGTGCGTGACCATCATCGGCATCCCATGGGGCATCGCGGCGTTCAAGATGGTCCCACTCGCGCTGACCCCGCTGGGGCACACCATCGTGAGCACCTCGGACCTGTCCGCCCCACCTGCGGCCTACGCCCACCCGGTCGGCTGACCCGGGGCGTCCGGACGCGGAGGACCCCGAACTTCGCTACGTTGGCACCATGACTGAGCGCGAGTACGACGTCGTCCTCTTCGGGGCAACGGGCTTCACCGGACAGCTCGTTGCCGAGCGACTGGTCGAGCGTGCGCCAGAGGGCACTCGGATCGCGCTGGCTGGTCGCTCCCTGGCCAAGCTGGGTGCGGTGCGCGACGCCCTGGGCCCGGGCGCCGCGCACTGGCCGCTGCTCCTGGCCGACTCGTCGAACAAGTCGACGATGACCAGCATGGCCCGCTCGACGATCGCGGTCGCCACGACCGTCGGGCCCTACGCCAAGTACGGCCTGCCGCTGGTCGAGGCGTGCGCGAGGGCCGGCACGCACTACGTCGACCTCTCCGGCGAGGTCCTGTTCATGCGGGCGTCCATCGATGCCTACGACGAGATCGCCCGGGGTACCGGGGCGCGGATCGTGCATGCCTGCGGGTACGACTCGATCCCCTCGGACCTCGGTGTGCTCCTGCTGCATGAGGTTGCCGGCCCCCTGGCGGAGACGACGCTGCTGGTCAAGGACACGCGCGGCACCTTCTCCGGCGGGACGCTGGCCTCGGGTCGGGTTCAGGCCGAGGCTGTGGCGGCCGACCCCGAGGCCCGCACGATCGCCGCTGATCCCTACGCCCTGAGCCCCGACCGCGACTCCGAGCCCGACAAGGGCGGGGAGGCTGACCTGGCCGTGGAGGCCGACCTGAGCAGCGCGGTGCATCACCCTGAGCTCGGATGGATCGGGCCCTTCATCATGGGTCCGACGAATGCGCGGGTGGTCCGACGCTCCAACGCCCTGCTGGGGTTCGCCTACTCACGGGAGTTCCGCTACCAGGAGGCGATGTGGTTCGGCGAGGGTCTGTCCGCGCGGGCCAAGGCCACGGGCATGACCGCGGGTCTGGGCGCCATCGGGGCAGCCATGAACTTCGCGCCGGCGCGTTCGGGCATGGGCAAGGTCCTTCCCAAGCCGGGCGAGGGACCCAGCGCCGAGGAGCGCGCGGCCGGACGCTTCCGCATGGAGATCCACGGATGGGGCCCTGACGGCGAGCACTACGTCGCAACCGTCGCCGCCGAGGGCGACCCCGGCTACGCGGCCACGTCGCTGATGCTTGCCGAGTCAGTCCTCCTGGCAGCGTCCAGGGATCCGGCGCTGCCCGACCGGGCCGGTGTGTTGACCCCGGCAACCGGCTTGGGCATGCCGCTCATCGAACGCCTGCGCGCAGCAGGGATGACGTTCGAGGCCGGTCTCGCACCGGTTCCGGAGGCTGCGCCGGAGGCAGAGGGAGCCGAGACCGAGGCTGGGGCGGCTGCCGAGGCTGGGGCGGCTGCCGACGAGGACGGGTCAGACGCGTCCGACCCGTCCGACCCGTCGATCTGACGCGATCAGATCGCCGACGTCACCGGGCCTGCCAGCAACCTCGGCAGCCACGGCTGGGCGGACTCGATCTGGGCGGCGAGGGAGAACATCTGCTCCTCGGCGCCGAACGCCCCGGCGATCTGCACGCCGACGGGCAATCCCTCGGGGGTCCAGTACAGCGGGAGGCTCATCGCTGGCTGGCTGGTCATGTTCCACAACATCGTGTTGGCGGACTTCTCCAGCCGCGGGCCAGCCAGCTGGCCGAGCGCGATCCTGATCGCCGGACCCACATTGAGGGGCAGCGTTCGCAGGGCCCGGAGCAGGGCCTGGTCGACTGGGCTGGGGGAGTTCTCGCCCACCCGGACCGGCGGGTACGGCAGGGTCGCGGTGAGGTGCATGTCGATCTGGTCGGCGAACAGCGCCCCGAGGCGCCGGGTGGCGGTGGCGACCCGCTCACGACCCTGCTCGAGCTCGCGTGCGGACAGCACGTCACTGGCCTGCCGTAGGAACCAGGTCGACCCCTCGAAGTCCTCGGATCTCGGCTTGCGCCCGGTCATCTGCTCGGTGGCATCGACCATCGCGCCGATGCCTGCAGCCACGATCGCGATGTAGGCGTTCGCCAGGCCCTCGCGGTCGATGGGCAGGTCGATCTCGACAAGTTCGTGCCCCAGACCCTCGAGAAGTGCTGCGGTGGCCTCCACAGCCGCGACGCACTCGGGGTCCATGGATCGGCCGAGGATCGACTGCGTGGAGAAGCCGATGCGCAGGGATTCGGTGTCGCGCCCGACTGCCGCGAGGAAATCCCCTGCCGGAGGCGCCGCATATGGGGCCCCCACGTCGTCGCCCTGGGTCGCGTCGAGGAAGGCAGCACTGTCGCGCACCGTACGGCTGACAACGTGCCTGCGCACCAGTCCGTTCCACCCCTCGCCCTCATCTGGACCCAACGGGGTTCGTCCGCGCGAGGGCATCAACCCGAACAGCCCGCACGCGGATGCGGGGATCCGGATGCTGCCGCCGCCGTCACCGGCGTGCGCCACGGGGGCGATACCTGCGGCCACCGCGGCACCTGAGCCGCCACTGGATCCACCGGGCGTGTGGTCGGTGTTCCACGGGTTGCGCGCCGCGCCCCGGAACTCGGGCTCGGTCACGCCGTAGATCCCGAACTCGGGGCAGTTGGTCTTGCCGACGAACACGACACCGGCCCGGCGGTAGCGCGCGAACAGCTCGGAGTCGTGGTTGGGCACGTAGTCCCGCAGTGACCGGCTGGAGAAGGTGCAGGGCTCGTCGGCGAGGAAGCCGTCCATGTCCTTCACGAGGAACGGCACGCCGGCGAACGGCCCGTCGGGCAGCTCACCGGCAGCCACCTCACGGGCGGTGTCGTCCATTCGGTGGACCACAGCGTTGAGCGTGGGGTTCACCGCGTCGGTCCGGGCAATGGCCGCCTCGACCAGCTCGGAGGCCGTCACCTCCCCGGAGCGGACCAGTTCGGCGAGGCCGAGGGCATCGTGGGCGGCGTACTCGTCATGGCGCATGAGCCCATCTTGGCCCGGGGCGCAGGCCGTGGCGTGGTGGGGACGAGGTCGGCTGCCCCTCGTGCGACGCGCTACCTAGACGACCGTCCGGGCCGCGATCGCCTCGAGGACCTCGGACTCGCTCTCGGTCCGCAGCCCGCGCAGGGCGGCGTCGCGGGCTGCGGACAGCCGGCCGGCCCGCTCGTGGCGCACGGCCAGGGCGTGGGCCACATCGCCGATGAGGCTGATCATCTCGTTGATGTGAAGGTCGGCCCAGGGCAGCTCGCGACTGGCGACGGCACCGAACGGGCGACCGCGCACCAGTGCCAGGGCAGCGGTGAGGTTCTCCGTGTCCTCGGGATCGGCCATGCCGAGCTCGGCCAACCGCTGGAAGTCCGCCCAGTCGGAGCCGACCTCCGCTCGTAGTCGCAACCTGCCCTCGGACTCGGCGAACGTCATGAGGTAGGGCTCCCCGGCATCCGTCCGGCCCAGCCAGGTCCGGGCGCGGGAGATCATCTGCCGGCACGTCTGCGGGTTCGACCGCCGGCCCGGCCACAGGGCGCCCTGCAGCTCGCTGGGCCGCGATCCGGGGTTCAATGCCACGAACGCCGCGGTCTCCGCGAGCCGGCCGATCCGCGTCGACTCGCACCTCCCGTGGGCGTTCTCGACCAGGACCTCGCCGAGCAGCAGCACGCGCGGAACGCCCGCCGCCGCAGCCAGGGAGACTGGACCCGCGTGATCCAGCCCCCAGGGCAGGAGTCGTTGCTCCTCCCGCCAGCGCGGATCTCCCGGTGCGCCGGACATCGTGGCGTTCTCGCGCAGGTCGATGACCCCAGGTGAGGACGGGGCCGACTCCCAGAGGCCGGTCTGCCCGGTGGTGAGCTCGTCGGTTGCAGCGGGCCCGCCCGGGCGGACATTCACGGGTGGGTCCGTCTCGGGGAGGTCTGTGGCTCTGAGTGCCTCAACGATGTCGCGGGTTGCCATGCGGCTCAGGTGCTGCGGCACGAGGTGCTCCCGCTCCGGGAGCAGCACAGCCATCCCTGAGTCGTCGACGACCAGGGTCGCCCCGGCGCCGGCCACGGGTGCGGTGGTGATGAGCGCGCATCCGGATCGGGGCGGGACCTCGACGTCGAGCTCGCGATCGCAGACGACGATCAGCAGCGGGTCGCCAGCGTCGGATGCCGTCCCCGGTGAACGATGCCTTGACTGCGGCCAGCGTGGCCGCCACGCGCACCGGATCACCCTCGACCCCGATGCCACCGGCCTCGACGGCCTCGGCAACACCTGGGTCGGCCAGGCACAGGATGCGCTCGGTCAGGGTGCTGGACGGTCCGAAGGCCAGATCTGCAGCCAGGCCGCGGAGCACGTCCCCGGTGGCGTGGCCCGACCCGGTGATGGCCAGCGTCCCCACCGACTCGAGGTTGAGCAGGACGGTCTCGGGTCCGGCGAAGCCCAGGGTGACCAGGCCGTCGAGTGCCCGCGGTCGATCCGGGAGTTCGCAGGCAAGAAGCGCGTGCGACAGAACCCATCGGGTGTCATCAGCGGAGACGAACGGGGAGATCGCTGAGCTCCGCCGGAGCCGCAAGGTCGAGGACCACGGACTCGGCGCTGACCCGCACGAGGCGCACGTCAGGCAGCGCATGTCCGCCGGCGTGCGCCTCCTCGGCCAACTGGACGAGGGCCCGATCGAGGAGGTCGAGGCCGGGCTCACGTCCCGCATTCCGGGCGGCCCGCTCAACCTGCTGGGCGCCGGCGCTGGAAGCCGGCATCCGCTCCCCCGGGCGACGGTGACGCTGGAACTGGCGCCGGCGCCGCATCAGCTCGGCACCCACCCCGGCCAGGAGGAGGGCGGCGGCCGCCCCGCCGGCCGGCAGCGCGATCGCGGTGCCGCCTGCTGCCGCGGTGTCGCTGATCGGCTCGGCGTTCGCTGCCGATGGGGTGGGACGTCGACGACGACCCGCCGCGGGGCTGGTCGAGGACGGTCCGGGCCAGGCAGATGCGGGGCGGCTCGCCGCAGGGTCCGACTCAGAGTCCGGCGCGAGGCCCTCGCCCGGTCCGTCCTCGCCGGTGATGGCCGGAGCCACCGTCCCACGATCCAAGGTCGGCAGCCCCGCAGGCGGCATCCCCCGGCGCCGCAGAGGGTGCTGCCTGGGCGGGCGCGTCCGTGGGCGACGCCGGGGCCGACGGCGCCCTGTCGATCGGCGACATCGGAGGCGTGCGTCCGGGGCGTGGCTGCTTGGTGCAGCCGCCGGCCCATCCGGCTCGGAGTGGGCCGGCGAGGCCGCGACCCCGGGGATCTCCAGGACCCAGCCCGTCAGGATCAGGTCCGGGTCCGCCAGACGTCGCCCATCGGGCTGCAGGTCGCCCTGGTTGGCCTCGGCGATCTCCGGGTACCGCGTGGGGTCGCCCAGCTCGTCGCCGGCGATCTCCCAGAGGGTGTCGCCGCGGACCACCCGATGGCGCTCGGGTCGTGCTGCATCGACCGCGGCGTCGGCCGGAAGCGTCAGCGTCCAGCCGGGGTAGATGCGGCCATCGTCGCCGAGCGATCGACCGTCGGGCTGCCCGACGCCCTGGTTCAGCTCGACGATCTCGACGTAGCGCTCGCCGGCTCCCAAGTACTGCTCGGCGAGCAGCCAGAGGGTGTCGTGACGCTCGGTCGTGACGGTGGGGGCAGCGGGCTGGCTCGTCGACTGGTCGAGCGACTGGCGACCTGGCGGGAGCGGCAGACTGCGCGCGGAGTTCCTCGATGTCGATCCGATCGGCCCCGACGGATGCCGGCGCAGCGACGGCTACGGCACCCGACGCAACGGACACCGTGGACGCGACGGCCGCACCCCATGGCCGGGCCACCGGCCGCCGGGCTCAGCGCCACCACGACCGCGGCCACCAGGACAGCGGCCACCCGCTGCGGCACGGCCATCCCGGGCAGCGTCGGCGTGGGGACGCGCCGCACGGCTGCCCATGTCTCCAACCCGACGCTGAGCACCATCACGGCCCAGGCGACCCACGCCACCGCGACGATCGCCAGCAGGAGCAGCCGGCCGTCGTCGGCGCGACCCCATGCGGCAGGCGACAGCGCCCCGAGATCCAGGGGGAGCGCCGACGTCAGGGCGACGAGCACGAAGGGGACGGCAACCACGAGCACTGCGAGCGCCCCCAGCGCTGCCAGTGCGCGCAGGACTCCGCGCGGTCCATCCTCACGATGGTCGGTCTGGGCGGTCATGGACGGACTCCTCTCACGGAGTGGACGAGGGCCACCTCGGCGCGGCCGCGGACCGTGAACTGGGGCACCCCGATCAGGCCGAGGAACACGGTCGGAGCCGAGGTGGTGGTGGTCACGGCGATCCCCCTCCCGCCGTCGATGACGCGGGCCGAGCCCTCGATCCCGGCGGCCACGCAGGTAGGACTCCGCGGCGACGAGCGCAGCGCGGCGATCCACCCTGACGTCGCTGCCCTCGAGGACTCCGGCGAGGTCGATGGCCTGGCCACCGGCGCGAGCGGCCTCGGCGGCGAGCCGGTCGGCTCGCTGGACCGCCCGGACCTTGGCGCCACCGTCGACGACGAGCCCAGCCAGGGCGAGCAGCCCGACCATGGCGATCGCCACGAACAGGGTGACCGCGCCGCGATCCGACGGCTCACCGGACGCCCGCCAGTACCTCAGACTGGCGCACGGCCCGGCGATCACGATCGCCCCCGGAACCGGTCGATCGGACTGGTCATCGCAGCCGTGACCATGCGCTGTCCGGGCAGGCCCGGCACGGAGATGTCGGCCAACGGGACGGCACACCGCACGATCACCGTCACGCTCGACGGAGATCCGACGGCGACCGCGAAGCCGCGCGTGTCCACCGAGCTGGTCAGCGGCTGGCAGGTGACGCCCTGATCGCGCAGCGAGTCCCGCGCGCTCCGCTCAGCCGCCGACTGCGCCGCCGCGGGCGTCCCGGGCGATCGACGCCGCCCTGGCCGCCGAGGCCGCCGCCTGCTCCACCGCGCTGCCCGCGACCGAGATCCGGCCAGCGACGATGACCAGCCCGAGCAACGCCAGCAGGGCTGGCGCCAGGACGGCCAACTCGATGGTGGCCGACCCCCGGTCGGTCCCTCGCTCGCGCACGCCGGTCATGGCGCCGTGACCCGCTCGATCGGGCCCTCGGCGTGCTGGCGCACGGGCAGCCCGGGGACTCCGGGGAGCACGCTCAGGGCGTGACCGGTCACCTCGACGCGCAGGCTGGCCGCCGTCGCGGTCGACGTGACCGTGCTGCCGACCAGGGAGTCCCCCGCGGTCGCGTCGAGGAACGACTGGGCACGAGCCCGTCCCGCGTCAGCCGGCGCACCGTAGGCACGGCCCGCCGCGACACCCTCCTGGGCAGCACCCAGCGCGAGGCTGCGCGCGTATGACCACAGGCCGACCTGGATGATCGTGAACACGACCAGCAGCAGCACGGGCGCCAGGATCGACACCTCGAGCGTGACGGACCCGCGATCCCCTCGGGGCATCAGCTGATCTGGTCGGTGCGCGACTTCACGGCCGCGGTCAGGGTGGCGACCAGCAGCGTGGCCACGGTGATCAGGCCGAGCACCAGGATCACGAGCTCCAGGGTGCTGGCACCCGCCTCGGTGCCGCGGTTCTCCCAGCCGTTGCGGATTCGCCCGGTCAGGGCGCCCAGGACGGTCAGGGTGGTCATCAGGACTGCGTTCATTTCTCTCTCCAATGGATGTGTTCAGCCGAACAGGATCCGCCAGAAGGCGGGGAAACCGAGAAGTGCCATGAAGGCCACGCCGAGCAGCGCGACCGGGATCGACATGCGCTCGCTGGCTTCGTTGGCAGCGGTGACCTCGGACTGCAGCAGCCACGTGCGCAGCGAGGCGGCACGGGCGCGCAACGTGGGCAGCACCGCAGCGCCGTCCTCGCCGGACAGCCGCATGATGTCGGCCACGTCGCCGAGCTCCGGGACGCCCAACTCGATCGCGAGCTCCGAGAGCTGCTGCCACGGGGTGCGACCCTCCAGCCGTGCGCGCAGCAGGGCGTCGCGGATGTGCTCGAAGCCGGGACCGTCACCGATCGCCGCGGCACGCTCCAGCGCCTCGACCGCACCCGCGTCGGCGGCCCGCTCCAGGGCGACGAGCTCCAGGTAGACGCAGACTGTTCGCCGCATCTGGACGCGAGCAACAGCGGCCCGCCGACTCAACTCCACCTCGGGCAGGAACGACATCCCGACCGCAAGCGCCAGAGCCGCCGCCACAGGGATCACCACGGGGAGCGCCAGGCCGGCGATGGACAGGATCGAGGCCAGAAGCACCGGGAACGCGAGGCCCACGAACCCGTAGCCCATCTTCTCCAGCGCCATCCGCGTCGGGGTCATCCCGGTGATGGCCAGGTCCGCGCGATGCCGTTCGAGGCGCAAGGCATCGGCAACGCGCGCGGCCGCGCGACCCAGTGCGCGGTCCAGGGCGCCGTCGCCTGGGATCAACTCCGGTGCCGGAGCGGCCCCCGACAAGCGGGCAACTCCGGCTGCCAGGTCAGGCACGGGCGCGCGCAGGCCGGCAACGACGAGGGTCACCCCGAGCCCGACGAACGCGCCGGCGAGCAGCATCCCGGTCACGCGTCGGCCTCCTGTGCGCTGAGGATCCGGGCCGGACGGGTGGTCCGCGTCATCGAATGCATCCACCAGAGCGCCGCGCCGAAGAATCCGAGAGTGGCAGTCAGGACGATCTGACCGAGGAACGTGCCGTAGGGACCGGTGTACCCGCGGTTGAGCAGGCCGGCGGCGATGATCACCAGCGTGATGGCCGTGACCGCACGCGCAGTGGTGCGCGGCTTGGCCCGGTCGGCCTCGATGCGGCGCCTGGCAGCGACCTCCTCGGCCACGGAGTCGGCGATCGCCGTGAGCGCAGCGGCCACACCCGGGCCGCGCCGGCGGGAGGCCAGGATCAGGGATGCGACCACGAGGTCCGCCGTCGGGTCGTCGAGGTCGTCGGCGAAGCGCCGCAATGCGGACTCGGTGGGCGTGCGTGCGGCGATCCGGGCCGAGAGTGTGGCGACCTCGGCGACGATCGGGGCCGGTGCCGTTCGCGCGGCAGTCTGGATCGCCTGCTCCAGACCGACGCCGATCGCCAGGACGTCGGACAGTCGGCGGGTCCACTCCTCGACGGCCTCGACCCGGTCGATTCCGGCCTCGGCGCGCGCACCGGCTCCGGACATCGCCGGCAGCCCGATTGCCGCGGCCGCGGCGCCGAGGCCAAGCGCCGGCCAGCCCGTGAACGCCCACACGAGTAGGGCGATCCCGACCGCCGCGGGCACCCGCATGGCGGCCCAGGACCAGTCGGAGCGGCTCCCGGCGGCAACCTTCATCCGGGGTTGCCATCCCGTTGCCGCGGCGATCATCAGCGCGATGCCGGAGGCGGCAACGAGGGCGGCAACACCGGCCAGAACCTGGGCGGGCGTCATCGGACGGCCCTCATCGGACGGCCCTGCGCACGGCACGGACCGGGTCCAGGTGCGGCTGGTCGAGGTGGGAGGGGTCGAACCCGGCGGCAACCAGATCGGCCAGGCAGTGCGGGTTGTGAGCCGGAACCGCGTGCCCGTCCGGTCCGGGGGTGAATACGGTCGTGACGACTGGTCGCCCGGCCTCGCCGACTCCGTCCACCTCGATGATCTCGGCGACGAACCGGTGGCGGGCACCGGCGCTCTCGGCGTCGTGGCGCATCGTCAGGTGAACGATGAAGTCGATGCCGTCGGCGGCCGCTCGGTAGGCGAAGGAGTCCGTCATCCCGCCCCCCTGCTCCAGGCAGAGGTTCACGATCCGGTCCAGGGCCTTGCTCGCCGTCCGGGCGTGCAGGGTGCACATCGACCCGTCCCCGACGCTCATGGCGTTGAGCATCGGGACCACCTCGGGACCGCGCACCTCGCCGACGATCACGCGGCGCACGTTCATCCGCAGCGCGTCCACGACCAGCTCTGACAGCGTCACCTGGCCGGACGCGCGCCCTGACGCATCACGCTCGGAGGACCCGATCCGGGCCTCCATGGCAACCACCCGCGGGTGCCGCTCGGTCAGCTCATGCAGGTGCAGCTCGTACTCCCGCTCGATGGTCGCGAACCGTTCCATCGGCGTGAACTCTGCGGCAAGCGCGCGGAGCATGGTCGTCTTGCCGGCATTCTGTGCGCCCGTGACGATCACGTTCTTGCCCGACCGGATCGCAGCTCCGAGGAACTCAGCAACAGCCCGGGACATCGAGCCCCACGCCACCATCTGGTCCAGCGAGACGTCGCGCACTCGGTGTCGACGGATCACCACCACGGGACGCGGCGTCACCCAGGCCATCGCGGTCAGCCGGGAGCCATCGTCAAGGCGCAGGTGCAGGCTCGGGCTGGCGGTCGAGAAGGACCGCTCGGCCTGCCCGGTCCGGGTCACGAGCGCCTGGATCAACTCGACGAGCTCGGTGTCGGAGCTGGCCACCGGTTCGCCGCGCACCTCGCGGCCGTCCGCGTGGGCGATCCACACGTTGTCGTATCCCGTCACCTCGATGTTCTCGATCGACGGGTCATCGATCAGCGGCTGCAGCCGACCCATCCCGAAGATCGCGTCCATGACGCTGTCGGCGATCGCGAACTCCTCGTCGACCGTCCACGGGCGCTGGCCGGCGTGCACCCGATCCCGAGACCGGGCGACCAGCACCTCGGTCAGCAGCGTGCGCGCCAGCTCGCGGCGGGCGCGCGGATCGACGACCGGAGCCTCGCGCAGCCGGATAGCCAGGGCATCGGACACCTCGCGACGGACCTCGGAGACGAGGCCGTGGTCAACTGCTGCCGGGGCCGGCACCTGGGCCGGCGTGGCGGGCAGAAAGCCCGGGGAGGCATCCCCGCGGCGGAGGTCGGGGGACCCGTGGGCGTCGTGGACGTCGCGGGCTACGGTGCCGTCGAGGGCTGGGGAAGCCGCCGCCACGCCCGCGCCCGCATTGGCACTCTCGCCATCGGTGGATGAGAGAAGTCGGACCTGATCGGCGAGTGCGGCGGTGGGCATCACCTGTGTGGGACCCATCAGCCGTGCACCTCGACGGCCGAATCCGCGTTGTCGTCTCCCGGGTGAGGAGCCGGAAGGTGCAGGTCCGCCCGTGCGATCGCGCGCGCCCCGAGGTCTCCGGCGACGCGCCGCAGGCTCCGGGCGTACTCGCTGCGCTCGAAGCCGCGCCCCGGGTTCGCACCCTCCGAGTGCACCCGGGCGCTCGCCGGGTCGAACGCGATGGCCCCCAGCAGCGGGGCGCCCACGGCATCACCGACCTCGGCCACGCCGTAGGGCGACTCAGCATCGATGACCAGCAGGTACAACGGCACTGCGCCCAACGGCCAACCTGCGGCGAATCGATGAGCGGCCATGACTGCGGCCAGCGACGGCCGGACCAGCAGGACGGCCATGTCGCTGTCGGCCAACCACCCGGCGCCGAGCGAGGCACGCTCCACCCGACCGGCATCGACGAGGATGTCGACACCGGCGTGATGCAGGTCCGCGCGCAGCTCGGAGACGACGTCCCAGGCGAGCGGAATTGCCGCAGCACGTGCCTGATCGGGGACACCGGGAAGTACCCGCGCGGAGCCATCGGCGCGCAGGTGCACGCATGCCGCGTCCAGGGCGTCGTGAGCGTCGATCCCGCGGGCCGTAGCCAGGGGAAGGATCCCGGCACTGGGCGGGACCGCCCCGCGCAGGACGCCGGCAGCGGTATCCCCACCGATCGGGTCGGCGTCGACAGCCAGGGCGCTCCGGCCCGGGTGCGCGGTCGACCACGCCATCGTCAGCGCCACCGTTGCGGTGGTCACGCCCGGCGAGCCCTTCGCACTCAGGAGGCTGATGGTCGCCACGTCAGCTCCCGACCGGCTCGACGATGAGGGCGACATGGCCGTTGGCGGCGGCCACTGCCAACCTCGGCCCGGCCGTGGCTGTGGTCGTCACGTCCACGACCGTCACACCGTTGATGTCGGCCGGACCGACGCGGACAACGGTCGCCGGGGTCGGCGCGGCAGCGACTGCGGCTGCGGTGTCAGGCCCCGTGGGCTCGGAGTCAACAGCGAGGATCCGGTCGCCAGCGCGCAGCCCACCGGCGGGCATCCGCTCGGCCGGCATCGCGATCGGGACCAGAACCCGTCCCGCACCCGGCTCACCAACCGGCTCGACCATGCCCGCGCTCAGCAGCATTCCCGGTGTCAGGCGCGTGGTCGCCACCTGACCCACCACGGCATCCCTGGTGTCTCCCGGCAGCACTGCGACCCCCGGATCCACGGAGACCCGGGCGATCGTGATGTCGTCTGCCGTCACGACCTCGCCGTAGGCCACATCGGCGCGGACCGCCAGGACTTCCTGTCGCTGTCCCGCAGCGCCCACCAGCCACACGACGGTCAGCGCCCCCAGGGATGCCAGGAGCGCTCCGAGACCAAGCAGCCATGGACGGCGGCGGCCCCGGACCGGCGCCAGGCCCACCCCAGACAGGTCGGTCGAGCGGGCCGAGCGGCCAGCTCGCCGCGGGTTGGCGTCAGCCCGCGCAGGCGTGGAGCCGACGGACGAGGGTGTGGTGGTCATTGTCGTTCCCTGGGGATCAGCATCGGGAACCCCCGGCGCACGTGGAGCAGCGATACCGGCAGCGGGGCGGGGCGGCGCACAGCCTTGATGAACCCATGGCGCCTCCCCCCACAGATATGCCAGCAGACCCGACATACCAGCCGACACGCCGCATTCGGTTCATAACGAGCCAAATGAGCGTGCGTATGCTATGCACTCGCTCGCGCAACTCCAAATCGAATCGCGACCACATGGGCGATCCCGCGCCGGCCACAGGATGCAGACTCACTACGCGATCCCCTCCAGGTGCGCGTCCCACCCCGCCAGCCAGGCACCCGGACCAGCGGACCAACGCACAGTGGTCGAGCGCAAGGCCGCCAGCACGGCCGGATCCGCGGTGACCCACGAGCCGTGCACAAACACGAGCTCGAGGACACCCGGCCAGCCGCCACCTCCCAGCAGCAACCCCGCCAGACGCCGCGCCTGCCATTCCGGGACGCCGAGCCGCAGCGACACCCAACGCCACCGCGTGGTCGGGGCACCGGACTGAGCAGGCGAGGCATGGTCGGCCATGATCGCGATCGCGTCCGCGGCGTCCGCCCGGTCCCAGCCGACGGCAACCAATCCGTCGAGGACCGCCGCGATCACTGGCCCGGGGTCCTCAGCCAGGGGGAACCCGGTCTCGACGGGTTGCCACCCGCCGTCCATGAGGTGGTCGAGGGACAGGCACCTCGATCGCCGATCCGACGAGGCGAGGAGGGTCAGCTGGGCGACGTTCGAGCCTTGGTCCGAGCGCTTCGCCGACTGCCCTGGAACCTCCCCCGCGACCGCGACCTCCCCCCCGACCGCGGTCAGCCCCGCGGCGCGCGTCTGTACGCCGACTGGCGCGCCACCCGGCACCCGCGTGAACTCGGTCTCAGCGGCCACTGCCCGGCGGACTGCCACCCAGACCATCCCGCCCGGGTTCTCCGCCGTGCGGGCGGTGGGCCGTCGAAGTGCATCCCACGCGGCCTCCCAGCCCGAGGCCTCCGCCTGGTCGGCAGCCGGCCCACGCAGCCCAGAACGACGCACGACCGGGACCACCACTGCCCGGCGAACATGATCGAGCAGCTCCCTGCCGGTCGCACTGTCCCACCCGTCGACATCGACACGGTGCAACGAGTCACGCACGAACTCGGGGCTGAGGTCCATCTCGGCACTTCCTCTCGGGGGAACGGCCGGGATCGACTCGCGGCCAGTGCGCTGCAGGGTGCCCGAGCGGTGTTGCCGTATCCGTTGCCGTGCCGACACCGCGGGTCCACCCACACTGCGTGTCGCCTCGGCGCCGCGCCCACAAATAGCTTCTGACCTGCGATGACGCCGTGCCGAGCGGGCGGCAACAACTCCGGCTCGGCGGACTCGAGTCCGCGGCCATGCCGGCGGCGGGGTGGCGGTTCCCTCCCTTGCTCGACCTCCCGGCAACTCAGCTCAACACGGCACGAGTTGCCGGGCAACACCTGCTCAGCGGGGATCCATCGCGGCACTGCCGATGAGCCCCAGCGCCGCGCACTCATGCAGATGACGGCCGCACACGAGAGCTGGCCGACCGACCCGGAGGATCACATGACACTGAGCACGTCAGCCCCTGAACAGGGGCTCATCGCCGACCTTCCTGCCACACTCGCAGGGCTCTGGACGGCCATCACGGTGACCCACCACATCGCTGAGCAACTCAGCACCGGCCGTGATCCTGACGCCTCCCCGAACGTCGACGACGTCGCCGCAGCGCTCGCGCAGGCAGCCGCAGTCCTCGCCGTCTCGCGGTCGGAGGCGCTCCACCCCGCCACCGACCTGCCGACATCTCGAGACCTCGAACCCAACGAGGTACTGTCCCTGGTCAGCGCCCTGGCGAGCAGCTGCATCGATCTCGCCGTGGAGCTGCTGGGAGACGAGGACGAGCCGCTGACGCCCGCCGAGGTCCTGGCGGTCACCCGCGCCGTCACCGCGCTCTGCGCTGCGCGCAGCCTCTCCAGGGGAGGGGCCGCATGAGCATTGCCACTGCTGCGGCCCCCACCCGTCGCTCCACGACCACCTACGGGCACCTCACCGAGCAAGCGGCTCGATGCATCGCCCGGGCCCAGGTCAGCATCTCGCTGGAGGGCACCGCGCAGCGACGGCCGACCACGTTGGACGTCACGGCACACCACGACCTGGCAGCGGCGCTGGTTCACCTCGGCGAGACCCTGACACGGCCGCTTGCCTGCGCAACAACTCCGGCCGGGCGACGCCGCGGGGGGGCCGATGCCCGGCTGCTGCGCGCATTGGCGGCGGTGGCACGGGCCCGCGACTGGAGCGAGCCAGGTCCCGTGGATGGGCCCGGGGCGGCTCTGGCTGAAGCGGCCCTCCTGATCCGGTCGGCCGCCGACCTCTGGGCCACGCACCACAGCGCCGATGGCCGGCCGCGCAGCCCCGAGGCATCCCGGATGCGCCACCCCGCGACATTGGGGGCAGCCTCCCGCGAGTGGCGCACGCTGGTCGCCCTCACCGCGCAGGCCGCAGACGCCATGGCCGAGCACGGTCGATGCGCCACGCTCACCGAGTCCGTGGTGGCAGATCTGCGCAGGTTCCCGCACCCACGGGGCCACGACCGCTCGCCTGCCGACACCGGGGGCCTGCTCGACCTGACGGTGGCCCGCCCCGGTGTCCGGCGCGGACAACCACCGCTCGAGGAGCTCTCCGACCGCGTCGCCCGACTGCGACACCTGGCGTGGACGCTGGCGGAGTTCGGCAGCGCACCGGCCACGGTGCATGGGAACTTCGCCGCGATCGGGGTCGCGCTGCACCGGGCCACGGCCCACGCGCACCGGTTGCTGGCCGATGGCACCCCGATCGGCCCCGACCGAGACCGACACCTGGATGCAGCCGCTCGCGCCGAGGAGGGCGAGTTGCGGTGGCGGGAGGTCGCCGATCAGGTCCGCGCGCTGCGCACGCCACACCCCAGCGCCCACCCGATCCAGATCGAACGACTCGACATCGACCGCCTCCTGAGCCGGGCCGTGCCCAGCGGGGTGCCGCTGTCACGCGCGGAGGTCGGCTGGTCGCTGAGCCGGATCGCCGATTCATACTCCGAGGTAGCAACCCACAACGCTGCAGCCCTGCGGACGGCTCAGGATCGGGGCGACCTGCTCCTGATAGGTCGGGCGATCCCGACAGAGGCACTGCCGCGACGGCCCGACCTGCTGGAAGCGCGGCTGACCGATCAGGTCATCCCCGCGCCGACGACAGTGATCACCCGACTCGAGTCCAGCTACCGAACACTCGCCAAGGGACCCCGGGCACGGGAAGCCCGCGCCCAGATCTCTCCCAACGCCACACCGCCGGCCGCGTGAACGGGTGGCCGAACTGCCCCCCGCCCTCAGCCCCATCCCGCTCCCGACCCCGACGGCCTCAGCCGCACGGCTGGCCACGCAGTGGGACCCCGCCGCCCGAGTAGCTGCGCAACTGCTCGGCGGTCACCGGCGTCCACCCGGTGAACGTGCCCTGAGCCGGAACCCATGTCAGCGCCAGATCCGACCACGCCCCTGTCTCGCCCATGCGTCTGCAATTGGGCTCCCGCGTCCGAGATCCGCCCGCGCACCTTGAACCACTCGCTGTAGAACTCGCCTCCGGTCCCGGTCACAGTCACCGTCGTTCACGTTCAGCACCAGGAAGGAGCCCACCGTCGGGTCAGTGCCGCTGAGCCGGGACACCAGGTACAGGCAGGTCCCCGGAGTCGCCGCGAGGCATGCGGGCACCGAGTCACGCCGCCCGGTCGGGAGCTGCGTCTCACCGGCCGGGTGGTAGATCTTCACCCAGTCCACGTTCCGAAGGCGCCGCAAGGTGGGCATGATCGAGTCGGCGATCGTGAAGCTGCTGGCCTCACGCGCGCAGCCCCCGGTCAGCCGTAGCCGGGCCACGCCACGGGAGACCCGCACCGACGCGAAGCCGGTCGCCCCGGAGGTGACCAGCCTCAGCCCGGCCGCCTGCTCGTTTACGGTGGGACCGGCGAAGATCCGGTCGAGCAGGCCCGTCGCCGGGTAGGCGTCCGGAATCGGACCGACGCACCGTGACCCGCGCGGACGTGCCCGGCTGGCGCGTCCTTGTCCATGAACGTGACGCGACGGGTCGTGCGCGGGAAGGCGGTCGAGACGTCGATGGCAATTCGGCCGGGGTTGGCCAGGCGGTGCACGTGGAAGGGCATCCGCTTGGCCAGACCGATCCCCATCGGTGACGACCGCCTCGAAGTCACCGGCGCCCCGCAGCGCCATCACGTTGGGCAGGGCGAACGCCTGGTCGAGGGCGACCGTCGGCTCACCGTCCTCGGTGTGCGCCTGGGCGCCCTGGACGACCACTCGGATCACCGCCCGCCCCGGCACCGGGACCGCGCTGGCCGGAGAAGTCGCCGATCAGCTTCGGCACGAGGCCAACACTGGCCCGAGGCGCCGACCGGCTGTCGAACTCGAGGACGAACCGGTCGTAGCCCGGGTGGTGCGCTGCCCGGACAGCGACGATCGTCGCAATGGCGGGGGCCGCTCCGGGTACCTGCGCGATCGCCACCGCACCGGTGGGCCCACCGGGCACCGCCAGCACGAGGAGGACCGATCCCACGGTCGCGAGGACGCGTCGAAGCACGGATTCACGGGACCACATCACAGCCCCCTCAACCCGGGCGCCGAGCCCGCCGGCGGGCTCGTGGATGACCCCCGGACGCTTCCATCATCGCCCTCCCCCATGAGGTCGGGAACTGCCGAAGGTCCTGGGGAACGTCCGCGGCTACGCCCTGCCTGCGGCCTTGTCGAAACCGCGCCACGCACGCTGGAAGGGATTGCGACCAGCCTTCGACGGCGCGACGGGGCGAACGACATCCAGCCATCGCCGGTACGCGTCGGCGACCTCGGCGAAGGCGATCCGGGTGCACTCCACCCGCTGCTCGACACTCCCCGACACTGCGGCAGCAGCCAACCCGTCGACGCGATCCTGGACCTCGCGGCGATCGGCCTCGATCAGCCCGCGCAGCCGCGGGTAGTCCAGGAGGACGGTGCGGTGCAGGTCCTCGTGATCCCACCAGAGCGTCCCCGGCGCGTAGGTGCCGGCGGGCGTTGGCCCGCGGTCTGGCAGCCCGGCAGACTCGACGGCGTCGAACCACACCGGCACGCGGACCGACAGGCACGGAGCCGCGGTCCCCGTCACCCAGTGGGTCGCAGCGATCCCGTCCGCCGGGAGCTCCGAGACCCACGACCCAGTGCTCTGTGAGCCCCGCACCGGCCCGAACCCGGCGTGCATGCACACCGTCGCCCCGATCAGGCCACCCACGCGATGATCGGCGGGACCCCAGCCCTGCCGGCCGTCGGCCCGCGCACCGTGATCGGCCAGCAGCTCCCACGCCCCGGCCACATCGACGCGACCACGGGCGGCTGCCAGCGCATCGTTCGTTCGGCACTGCCGGGACCGGGCGTCACTGAAGCGCGTGTAGATCCGGTCGCTGTAGTCGGCCGCGAAGTCGAACGCTTCCGGGCTGGAGCACCACTTCTCGGCGACCGCGCGGTCGACCAGCCCGGGCGAGGACCGGTCGAACTCCCCGGCGATCGTGATGGCGTTCGAGATCGACCCTGACCCCTCGACGCGTCGTGCCGCCCACTCCCGGCCAGCAGTCTCAAGGATCCACGCCTCGGTGGGATCGGCCACCAGGAAGCTGTTGTGGTAGCGGAAGTCGTGGGTGTGACCGCAGTTGCCGCCCTGGCCGTACTCGACCAGGAGGTCGGTCATGATCGTGACCGCCGCCTCGGCGGTGTCGGCGCGCTCGAGGCCCAGGCGCAGCAGGTCCATACCGATCAGGCCCGGGTTCCTTCTCGTACGGGAGCTTCGTGAAGACCGCCTCGTTGCCGATCACGACCCCATGCTCGTTGGCGCCCATCTCCGCGCCCCAGATCCAGTACGGCTTGCCCAGCAGAACCGCGTTCGTGCGCCCGACCTGCGGGATCGTGATGTGGGTGCACGTGACCTGCGCACCCGGAGCATGGTCGGCCGCCGACGCGAACACCACCTCGTGGGCCTCATTGGGCTCCCGGTCGCTGTTCTTGGCGAAGATCACCGACCCGTTCGGCTGTCGCGTCGGACGAGAGCCACGAAGGTGTCACACATGCGCCCATCATGCGCGCGCTCACCCAGCCGAGTCCCGCGGGTGGCGACGGGACCAAGGCCTCTACCGGAATCGCGGACCCGGTGGCGAGGCTGGTGCCAGGACGAGAGTCCTGCACGTGGAGATGGGGATGATCCGCCGTGCATGGGATGCGTGACACCGACGTCGAAGGGGCAGCTCTGCTCCTCCGTTCACTCCCGGCTCGCCCGAGCCTCGCGCCTCCGCCCGCACCTCTACCGGCCCATCGCCCCAGCGGGCGGGCACAGCCGGCGCCCCACACGTCCCATGGAATGGGAGGGCCACCGTGAACCGAACCTTGACCGCGCTTGTCACCGGAGCCGCGCTTGTGACCGCAAGCATGGGAACACCACCCCCGACGGCGCAGGCCGACGTGATCGCCGACTGGAGCATGCAACTCACCGTGATGGACACGTCCTGGAGTGAGCTCTTCACGACGAACTTCCTCATCTGCAAGGACCTGACCGGGTACGTACAGGTGAGTGTGCAGCCCGGAGTCGCATGGAGTGTCTCTGGTGAGATCACGGGCGCCGACTCAACTACCGTCCTGGGGAGCTTCGCGGCTAACGGCATCGGGCCGACGGCGAACTCGCAGCCTCTCACGGGCGGGTCGATGTGCCAGCACTACAACGGGCCCATCGCACCGCCAGGCCATGAGTACGTGGCCACGGCCACCGCGATGGTCCCCACGAGCACCACGCCGGAACAGGTCCTCACAGATCGGTTCACCATCGCGCCGATGAGGAGCTACGTGGCAGGCCCCATGCATGAGCTGCGCGATGGGGTCAGCATGCTGCTGGGCAACGTCTGGGTCAACGCCGACGGATTCCAGCGACCTGCCCCTCCGGGTCTGGTGACAGTTGAACGGCTGGAAGGTCCGACGTGGATTAAGACCGGGGAAGCGGTCTCGGCTGCGGACGGCAGCGTCGCTGTCAAGGCCGACAGGCTGCTCGCCGCCGGCACGTACATCCGGTTCCTGTACCCGGGCGACTACTGGGTGGCCCCCTACGTGGGGAGCCCTTGGCTGCTCTCGGCAGCGTGGAGTCCCCCTCCTCCCATCCCCGTGACCTCCCCTCCACCGCCGCCTCTGGTGGTCACACAGCCCACCCCGACGGTGAAGATCAAGGCCGTCAGCGCCCGGTCCAAGATGAGGGTCGACGTGAACCCCAACATGGGATCGAGGTACTGGACGTTCCAGGTCCAGCGGAGGAACGCTGACGGGACGTGGAAGGCACTGAAGACCTACCGGACCTGGGGCAGCACCGAGAAGCGCACCCTGAACCTGCGTAAGGGCACATACCGAGTCTGGGTGAACCCGAAGTTCGGGTACCAGGGCGCGATGTCGCCGAACGAGGTGACGCTCAAGCGGTGACCGGCCGGCGTACACGGGATTGGGCGCCTTCGGACGACGACTGGCGGAATCCGGTCACAGGTGTCCGGATCGCGCCAGTCGAGTTCGAACCCCTCGACCACGAGAGCCCCAGCACCAGCCTTTGGGGACTACTCCACCCTGATGGCCTCCGCCGCGCAGGTGGGTCGATACTGCCCCCATGAGCGGTTCCGCGAGCACCGGCGCACCCAGTGTGGGCGCCCCCGGCCCCCACGCCCCCACACGCGACGACGTCCTCGCCCTGGCTGAGCACTACGTCTGCCCTGACCGCGTGCGGACGTTCGGTGCGCTCGGCGCCGCCATCGTCATGGGCCGCCGCGAGGGGTATCGGATCCACGACGTGGACGGCCGCAGCTGGCTGGACCTGCACCTCAACGGCGGAGTGTTCAACGTCGGGCACCGCAACCCCGAACTCATCGCCGTCCTGGTCGACGCCCTGGACTACCTCGACATCGGCAACCACCACTTCCCCAGCGTCGAGCGGTCGCTGCTCGCCGCCGACCTCGTCGAGCGCACGCCCGGGATGGCCTACGCCGTCTTCGCCAGCGGCGGTGGGGAGGCGATCGACCTCGCCATCAAGTCCGCCCGACGGGCCACCGGGCGCCGCCGGGTCGTCTCGATCGCTGGCGCGTACCACGGGCACACCGGGCTGGCGCTGGCCGCCGGCGACCGTGACGCCGCCGAGGCGTTCCTGTCCACGGGCGCGGACGTTGAGTTCCCCCAGGTCCCGTTCAACGACCTGTCCGCCCTCGAAGCCGCCCTGGCTCATGCCCCCTCGGCCGCCGTCATCCTCGAGACGATCCCCGCGACGATCGGCTTCCCCGTGCCGGACGCCGACTACCTTGCAGGCGTTCGTGACCTCTGCGACCGCTTCGGAGCGCTGTACATCGCCGACGAGGTCCAGACGGGACTCGGCCGGACCGGGTCGCTCTGGGCGGTGCAGCGCTCGGCCGTCACCCCGGACATCCTCGTGACGGGCAAGGGCCTGTCCGGCGGCCTCTACCCGATCGCAGCGACGCTGCTCTCGTCGCGCGCCGGGGCGTGGCTGGAGGACGACGGCTGGTCGAACATCTCCACCTTCGGCGGCTCGGAGCTCGGGTGCCGGGTGGCCCGCGCGGTCCTGGACATCACGACCCGACCGGAGACCACCTGCCCGGGTCGACACCCTCACCGAAAACCTTCGCCACCGGCCTCGCCGACATCGCCTCGCGGCACCCCGAGTGGCTCGTCGAGGTGCGCCAGACCGGCCTGGTGATCGGGCTGCGTTTCGCCCATCCCATGGGCGGGATGCTCATGACGCGTGCCTGCTACGACGCGGGCATCTGGGCGATGTTCGCTGGGTTCGACCGCTCGGTCCTGCAGTTCAAGCCCGGCCTGCTGATGTCGGACTCCGAGGCAGGCGAGGCGTTGGCGCGGCTCGAGGCCGCGATCGCCGGGCTCCTCGCGCACCGGCATCCTCAATGACCCCGACCTGGTCACCCAGATGTTCGCCCAGGCGACCCCGCCCCACGGCGACAGCACGCCCCCGTTGGAAGGGACGAACCGATGAGCACCGGACCCACCGCCGTCCCGGGTGCCATCCCAGATCGAGACCACCTCCTCGCCGTCCTCGACGAGACCGAGCGCCGGCTCGACCCGGCGAACCCGGAGTCCGGGGGCCACGTCAAGGTCCTGGCCTACGGTGAGATCTCCGCCGCGCTGACGACTGACGAGCTGCCCGGGCTGGTGTGCAAGCGGATGGCGGGCTACCCGGACGAGGCGTCGGTCAGCGCCTACCTCGACCTCGTCGACGAGTACCTCACGGAGATCACGACTGCCGGGCTCAGCGTCGTGGCGACCGAGGCGATCCCGGTCCACCGCCCCGACCGCGCGCCGGTCGTCTACCTGGTGCAGCCGCGGATGGATTCCCAGACCCTGGGCCACCACCTGCTGCACGCGACCGACGACGAGGGCCTGGTCACGGTGATCAGCCAGGTGCTCGACTCGGTCGCCCTCCTGGCCCAGCGCAGCGCAGGGCGCACGGATGGGGTCGAGGTCGCTCTCGACGGCCAGCTGTCGAACTGGTCATTCGGTGCGACGGTCCCGGGATCCGAGTGGTCCGGGGATGCGGATGCCCGAGCGGCAGCACCCCCGCAGCCCGTGCTCATCGACGTCGGCACCCCCTTCATCCGTCGCGACGGACGGCACAGCCTCGACGCGAGGGTGGTGGTCGCCGCCGCCCCGCCCGGGATCCGGGCCCTCCTGCTCCGGTTCGTCGCCGACTCCTACCAGGACGACTACTTCGTCCCGCGGACCGTGGCGCTGGACCTGCTGGGCAACTTCCACAAGGAGGGCGCTCCGGAACGGATCGGAACCGGCCTCGACGTCGTCAACCAGTGGCTGGCGACCGCGGACCTCCCCGGCCCCCGCGACCCGATCACGGACACCGAGGTGGCCACCTACTACCGCCGCGACGCACGCCTCCTCGGGATCTTCCTGCAGGCACGGCGCGCGGACCGGGCGATCCGCACGAAGATCCTGCGCCAGCCCTACGACTTCCTCCTGCCCGGCAAGGTCGCCCGCTGATCTGAGCCCGCTCCGCCGGCCCGCTCCAGCCCGGCCCGTCACCGCGAATCGACCGCCACCGCAGGCGAATACTCGAAGCATGACCATCACCCCCACCGGCTTCTGGCACACCACCCGCCCCTACACCCCCGGACCCCGCGCTGGTCGGCGACCTCGACGTCGACGTGGCGATCGTCGGCGGCGGCTACACCGGCCTGTCGACGGCCCACTTCCTGCACCGCGCCGAGCCGACCATGCGCATCGCGATCCTGGAGGCCGACTTCATCGGCCATGGCGCCAGCGGGCGCAACGCCGGGTTCAGCATGACCAAGATCGGGATGCAGCACTCCCTGACCGCCCTGCGCTTCGGTCGCACGAAGGCCCGGGAGGCCCACGAGTACGCCGACCGCGCGGTCACCCTCCTCCAGGAGCTCGTCGGCGAGCTCGATCTCGACTGCGACTACGAGCACCCCGGCTTCCTGTGGGTCTCCACCTCGCCGAAGTACCAGGAGCGGCTGCTCAAGGAGATCGCCCTGATCCACCGCATGGGCATCACGGGGATCCAGCTGATCGGCCCCGACGAGCTGCGCGCCCGGGTCGCGAGCCCGACCTACGTGGGCGCCGCATGGTGGGAGCCGAACATGGGGCTGGTGAACCCGGCGAAGCTGGCGTGGGCGTGGCGTGACGTGGTGGCCGCGGAGGGGGCCGAGATCTACGAGGGCACCCCGGTGTCCGCCTTCGAGCGGCACGCGAACAGCGGCCGGGTGATCCTCACGACGCCCGGAGGCCGGGTGCGCGCCCGCAAGGCGGTGCTGGCCACCAACGCCTGGTCGCACATGTTCGACGGCCTGGCCCGCAAGCAGGTGCCGGTCTGGACCTACATCGTGCTCACTGAGCCGCTCACCGACACCCAGCTCGAGAGCATCGGGCTGGCGTGGCCGCGAGGGCATCGAGGACTTCCGCGACCTCGTGCACTACTACCGGCTCACGGCCGACAACCGCCTGCTGATCGGCGGCCGCGACGTGAAGCTCGGCGACGGCGTCGGCATGGACTTCGACTCCGACGAGGCCGTGTGGGCAGCCCTGCGCCAGGACGTGCGCACGATGTTCCCGGGGCTTGCCGACGTCCGGTTCAGCCATGCGTGGGGCGGTCCGGTCTCGGCCACCCTCGACATGTTCCCGGCCCTGGGCTACGTCGGCGGCAAGGACGTCATCTACTCGTTCGGCTGCGTGGGCCACGGCGTGTCGGTCACCCACCTCAACGGTCAGACGATCACCGACCTCGTCCTCGAGCGGCAGTCGGACCTGACCGACGTGTTCTTCGTGAACCGGCGCATCGTGCCGTTCCCACGCGGCGGGCTGGGGCACGCCACCGCCGAGCGGATCGCGGGCTTCATGCGCTGGGAGGACCGCCGACTGGACGTCCACGGCTGACCTGCTGCGCTCACTCGGAGTCCCACCCGCTGACCGCGACGACCCGACTGCTCGATTCGGCCAGCGGGTCGGGGCCGACGACGTTCGCGATCACCACCGACCCGTCGCCGGAGATCCGCAACGTCCCCTCACCGGTCGAGGGCTCGAAGCCGTTCTCCTGCAGCAGGGCGCCGATGTCGGTCTCAGCCCCTGAGCTCACGTCTCGGACGGCACCGTGGTTCACCACCCACCGGCCGTCGCTGCTGGCCTGACGGAAGGTGTCGAACGGGTAGTTGGGCATGGCCGGCGTGCTCACGAACTCCTGCATCCAGGGCAACGGGGTCGTCTCGCCCGTCGCGACGGCATAGGCCGCGTACTCGGGCACGACGTCGGCCTCGGGCGAATCGGCCTGCACGCCCTGGCGGATGAACACCGTGCCGCCGTCGCGGGTCATGCCCCCGCTGCCGTCCACGCTGCGGGTCTCACCGGTCATCGGGAAGTAGAGCGTGTCGGCCTCCCACCCGACCTTCCCGTACTCGCCGCCCGTGGACCGGTCGCCGTTCACGTGGACGACGGTGCCGTCAGCCGAGATCTGGGGGTAGCTCATCCCCTCGTCGTTGAACTCATCGTTGTCGTCCTCGCGACCGAACCGGTTGACGCCGCAGAGCACCTCCGTACGGGTCAACGTGCCCGTGCTCAGGTCCTTCACGTACAGGACCGGCTCCTTGGGCTTCTCGTAGTTCGCGCAGAACGCGGCGATGCGCCCGTCACCGGAGACGGAGTCGGCGGACATGTTGAGGTGTGGCGCCCAGTGGTAGTCGCACCCTCCCTCGCAGTCCTTCGCCTCCCACGCGGGCTCGAGGGGCACGCCGAAGGAGTCCGTGTCGATGCGAGTCCTCGAACCGTTCGCGGAGTCCACCACGTAGACCCCGCCGGAGGGGAACCATCCGACCACGCTGGTGTCCACCTGCTCCACCACCAGGTTCGGGGCCTCGGGGATCATCGCGCCCTGCTCGGCCATCGAGCAGAAGCCGAGGTCCGGGTCTGCCCAGTCGCAGAGGACCCTCTGCTCGCCGGTCGCGCGGTTCATCAGGACCAGCGGCTTCGGCTCGTCGCTGCCCGGATCCCGCGGCTCGTTGCCGACCACCCAGGTGGCGTCGTGGGAGATGTCGTTGACGTAGACCATCCCGAGGTCCGTGACGGAGGGTCCAGCCGCGGGGGTCTTCGATGGGGCGACAGCAGTGCTTGAGCCCGATGTGGCGGGGCCAGACGCCGATCCGCCGCCTGCTCCGCTGACGCACCCGGGAACCACCGCCACGACCAGCCCGACACCGGCAGCAAGGGCCACTGCTCTGGCTCGTGAAGCACAACGGCCCATCCCGTCCACCTCCCTGCGCGGGCGGAGGGTGCGGGCCGCCCTCATCTCCATGCTCGCGTGGAAGCAGGTGCCGGGAAAGTGCCATTCGACCCGGGCGCCGCCGGACGCTACTCGATCCGACGAAGGATGAACGGCGCACCGCCGGGCAGGGATCCCGGGATCCCGAACGTCATCCCGAGCAGCACACCGTCGCCGAAGGGGCGCAACTCGTCAGTGACCCTCGGCCAGGGGAAGGGTGCGTCCACCGGGTATCCGACGATGAGCGCCGGTCGGCCATCCAGTCGCGAGGGTCCGATCGCCGCCTTGATCGGCACCGAGTCACTGACCCGCCCACCGACGCGAACCAGGTTCACGCCCACCAGGTACATCGACCCGTCCTCAGCCGGGGCGAACCGCTTGCCGCACCAGCCCGGCATCCGACCGAGCCGGGTCATCACCGGACCGGCCGCCCGCAGCCACCCCGGGCCGATGAACTCGGCCTCGTGCGCGCCCACCAGGTCGACCAGCGCCGGATCGGACGCGGACCGGAACGGCTGCACGCAGGGCCCCCAGGGAGCGCATGTCGACGGTACCCGGGTCGACACTCATGCCTCGCTCCTCACTCCTGCCGCACGTGCGCCGACGGGCGCAGCACGTTGCCCAGGACCTCGATCAGCAGCCACTCGACGAGCGGCTCGGGCGCAAGGTCCATGATCGCGTTGAGGGTCGCGCGCCGATCGGGCAGGCCCTCACCGTCTCCGTCGCCGCCGCCCCCGCCAAGGGTGATCCCCGCCGCCGCCAGCACCATGTCGACCGCCCCCGGGGGCAGGCTGCTCGGGTCGAGGGAGGCCGCCATGGCCAGCAGCCCCGGATCCACCTCCACCCGGCCCAGGGCGCGGGCCGCCTCCACCGAGGCGGCGAGGTCGGCCAGGAACGTGTCGGTCTGCGGCTCGTGGACCGGCATGAGGCAGATGTGCGCGGTCGGCGGCCCGCCGTGCCCCGGCTGGACGCCGAGCAGCCAGCCACGCACGACCATCTCGTCGGCGACCACCCGGATGTCCGGGTCCTCCGGGCCACCGTCGTCGGTGAACGCCAGCAGCGTCGAGCCGGTCTCGCCCACCACGTGGATCCCGGGGATCTCCGCGATCCCGTCGATGAGCGCCCGGGTCGCCCGCCACGCCGAGAGGGCCAGCTCGCGATAGCCCTCGCGGCCGATCTTGTGCACGTAGGCCCAGGCGATCGCCGGCGCCCCACCGCCACGCGAGCTCAGCAACGTCGGGTTGACCACCGGGTAGCCGTTCCAGGCAGCCGTGGCGAACCAGTGGTAAGCGGCGCAGCGCGAAGTCGCGGTGCAGCAGGATCGACACGCCCTTCGGCGTGTAGGCGTACTTGTGCAGGTCGACCGAGACCGAGGTGACCCCGGGGATCATCAGCCCGATCGGGGGCAGCCCCTCAGCCTCCCGGATGAACGGGACGGTCCAGCCGCCGATGCAGGCGTCCACATGGCAGAGGACGTCGCGCTCGGCGGCCGCCGCGGCGATCGGCTCGATGGGGTCCACGATCCCGTGGGCGTACGAGGGAGCCGAGACGACCACCAGCGCCGTCCGCTCGTCGATGGCCGCGACCATCGCCTCGACGTCGGCGGCGAACGTGACGGGGTCGATCGGCACCGACACCAGCTCGACGTCGAACAGGTGGCAGGCCTTGACGAACGCCGGGTGCACCGAGGAGGGGGCCACGAGCGTGGGGTGGCCGTACGGCTGCCCGACCTTGGCCCGCCACCGCTCACGCGCACCGAGGACCGCCAGGGCGCACGACTCCGTGCCGCCGCTGGTCATCGTCCCGACCTCGTCCGGGTCTGCCGCTGCCCAGCACGCTCAGGGCCGCGGCGACCAGGTCGTTCTCCACCGCCGCGAAGCTCGGGAAGGCCGTCGGGTCCAAGCCGTTGACGTGCTCGGACAGGGCGAACGCGCGCAGCCCGAGGTCCTCGAGGTCGTCCCTGTCGGGGTCGTACACGTAGGAGGTCGTCCGCCCGCCCTTGACGGGCACGTCGAGCTCGCGCAGGGCGGCCAGCGTCGCGAGGATCACCTCGTCGGGCAGGCCCTGATCGGGGAAGGCGGGGGGCATGGATGCACTCATGAGCGGCTTCCTTCGGGTGTCTGGGTGGTGCTGATCTTGGCGAACTCCACGCCGTACCGGTGGATGAAGGGGATGCTGATCAGGACGAGGATCGCGGGCACGGCCGTGAAGGCCATCAGCACCCCGGTGATCGCTGAGTCGGGTTGGGTGACCTGCTCGTCGGCCTTGCTGGAGGCGAACCCGGTCATGGCCAGCACCACGAGGACCAGCCCCGGGCCGAGCGCGAACCCCAGGGTCTCGCCCGCGGTCCACATTCCGGTGAACACCCCGGCGCGCACCTCGCCGGTGCGCTCCCGGTCGGCCGCAACGGCGTCGGGCATCATCGCCAACGGGAACATCTGGCAGCCGCCGTAGGCGACACCGCACACCGCGATGGCGACGGCCACGGTCGCCAGCCCCATGTCGCGCCCACCGACGATGAGGAGCAGAGCGCCGACCAGGAACACGAGGGTGGAGGCCAGGAAGCCCCGGGTCTTGCCGAACCGATGGGCGACCCAGTTCCAGAACGGCATGACCACGATCGCCGGGGCGACCAGGCAGACGAACAGGATGGTGATCGACGTCGGCTTGCCGACGATGTACGTGGCGTAGTACTGCGCCGCTCCGAGCATGGCGGCGAAGCCGAGTGCCTGGATCACGAACCCGATCAGCAGGGCCACGAAGGCGCGGTTGTGCCGGACGACGCGGACCTGGTCCATCAGGCTGCCCTCAGCCGCCGGGGCCACTCGGGCGCGCGCCTTCGACAACCCGATGATGCACAGCCAGATGCCCGCCAGCATCAGGCCGGCCATGAACAGGGCCATCACGAAGTGGCCCAGGTACGCACCGCCGAGTGCGTCGCGGATCACCGGGGCGATGGCGCCGCCCAACAGGATCGCGACAGTCAGGAAAGCCACCCGCCAGGCCATCAGCGTGGAGCGCTCCTGCGGCACGTCGGTGAGCTCGGCCGACAGCGCGATGTAGGGCACCTGGAACAGCGCGAACGCCGTCGAGGCAAGGATGAACGCCACAAACACCCAGATCGCTGCACCGCCCGAACCCAGCGCCGGGGGGACCGAGAAGATCAGGATGAAGGCCAGGGGCAGCACGACGCCAGCAAGCCTGAGGAACGGCAGGCGGCTGCCCACCCGGGCGGCAGCCCGGTCCGACAGCCGGCCCACGATCGGCAGCACGATGACGTCCCACGCCTTGGGGACCGCCACCACGAAGGCCGCTGCTCCCGCGGCCACGCCCAGGGTGTTGGTCAGGTAATAGGCGAGGACCAGCCCGGGAACGGTCGCGAAGACGCCCGTCCCGACCGAACCGAAGGCGTAGGAGACGATCGTCCGCCTGGTGAGGTGGAGCTCGTCGGTCCCGACGGCGGCGCCGGCACCCTCACCCTGCGGCTGCGACTGCGCACTGGACGACATGATCCGGACGCTACAGCGGCGGGCCCCCGCCGACGCGTGGTCAGGCGCCCAGGAGCTCGGCGGCCCGCCGTCCGCTGGCCAGTGCCCCGTTGATGCTGGGACCCTGCGCGATGGTCGCCGGCGAGAACCACGCCGGAGCTGACCACCGGCGACCGGCGGGCACCGACCGCCGGAAGTGCGGCGGCGATCGGGTAGTGGGCGATCAGCTCGAGGTCCCCGGGTGCGACGGCGAGCATCCGCGCCGCATCCTCGCGCGCCCACAGCTCGGCCTCCGCGGAGTCGTGGAACCCCACCGCCGACGCCGCGATCAGGCGCCGACCTGCCGGTGCGTACGGACGGCGCCACGTCGCTCATCACGGCGACGTTGGCCAGGCGGACATCGGGTGACACCAGCAGCATGGGGTGCCGGCGCGGCAGGTCGGCGGCCGCGAAGTACCAGGTCGTCAGCGCCCGCCACCGGGTCGCCGACGCAGTCGGGACCAGCGAGGACGGGTCCTCCACGGCCACGATCACGTCCTCGGCGAGCCACTCGGCGTCGGCGGTCGTGACCCGCCCGGCCGCGCCGAGAGCACCGGTGAGTCCGTCAGGACCGAGAGCCCCGCGGCCAGCCGTCGCGGCAGCTCGTCCATTCCCGCCTCGGGCACTCCGGGAGTCCCGGCCAGGAAGGTGCGCAGGATCTCGTCGGCGACCCCGCGCGGGGATCTCGAGGGCCGAGTCCGCGAGCACGCCGGACAGGAACGGCCGCACGAGGCAGTCGAACGCGGCATCGTCGACCCCGGCCGAGCGCAGGGCCTCGCCGATGCCCTGGTCGGCGGCGCCCGCAGGCGTGCGACGCGGATGCAGCGGTGTGCCCAACCGGGCCGCATACGACCCGAACGCACCGAGTCCGCGGGTCGCCCCGAGCGCGCGCAGCGACCGCGTCGTGGCCGGCAGGCTGCGGGGGTCGCGCCGCGGGTCGGCCAGTGGGTGCGAGATGCCGTCGCGGACGACGTCGACCCCTGCCGAGAACTGGCGGATCGACAGGTCCGGCCAGGCGAGGCGCCCCTCCGGGTATGCCGGGTTGTACAGCTGGAAGCCGTGGTCGAGGGTGAACCCGTCGATGCGGTCGGTACGCACGCGCCCACCGATGGCGTCGGCGGCCTCGAGGACCACCACGTCGCGCCCCGCTGCCGCCAGGAGCTGCGCCGCCCGCAGCCCCGCCAGCCCGGCCCCGACGACCACCACGTCCGCCCTGTTCGCCACGCCCCGAAGGGTGTCGCGGTCTGCCCCGTCGCGCAACCCGGCCCAGCCGGCGGAGAGCCGCGGGGGCTCAGGTGAGGACCAGGATCCCGCCGGTGATGTTGAGCATCAGCACGCACGCGCCGGTCAGCAGGATGAGCCGCGCCGCAGGCACCAGCGAGCCCGAGGGGATCACACCCGGCTCCACGCGCTGACGGCGCACCGAGCCGACGAGGACGCCGAGTCCGAGCACCATGGCGACGGCTGCAGCCCCGACCGCGAGCGCGTTGCGTCCACGGCATACGCCAGCAGTGCCGCCGGGACGCCCAGGAGGGTCAGGCCCATCCGCGCCCAGGCGAGCATCGTGCGCTCCCCCGCCAGCCCCGGATCCGAGGGGCCCGACGCCGCACCGGGGCTCACGAGGCGATCACCACCGCGATGCCCGTCGCCACCGAGAGGAGCGCCAGCGAGATGGCCACCACGGGGATCGACGTCGACAGGGGCAGCCCCTGGTCCAAGCGCATGGCCCGCTCCATCCGGAACCACCGGATGAGTGCGCGGATCGACAGGATCGCGGCCATGAGGATCCACAGGATCGCCAGGAGGTTGATCGAGAAGTGCTCCCCCGGGATGATCGTGCCGACGGCCAGGCCGATGCCGAGCAGGCCCAGCGACGTGGTCACCCAGGCCAGGAACGTCCGCTCGTTGGCCAGCGTGAAGCGCGGATCGGGATCATCGCCCACCGCCCGCACCCACGCGTCGAACCGGCCCACGCCCACGCCTCCCTCAGGTCGGCGCCCACACTAGCGCTCGCGATGGCGCCGACCCGTCCTGCGAGTCGGGAGCACGCCCGGAACTCAGCCGATCAGGCCGCGGAGCCTGCACCGCCCGCGGGGCGGGTGGCCCGACGGGGCCCGCGCCGCGGTGCGGCTGTGGCCGTGGCGCCACCGCTGCTCGACCAGACCGTGGTCGAGCCGCCCGACGCACGCGCGGCCGACGAGGTCGACTGCGAGGAGCGCGGGGCGGACGACCGGGCCTGCGAGGAACGGCTGGTGGAGCTGCCGGACGCCTGGCCCGGACGAGAGCCCGAGCTGGTGCGCTGCTGGCCGCTGGACCCACCCGAGGACCGACCCGAGCCGGAGCCCGAGCCCGAGCCGCCGGACGACCGACCGCGGCCACCGCCGGATCCGCGACCCGAGCCGCGGCCCGTGCGCTCCTCCGGGATGGGCTGGGCGTTGGCCACGACGACACGCGGGGCGCTGGGCCCGGCGATGTCGGTGATTGTCGAGTCGCCGGCGCGCACCTTGTGCTGGGTGGGCGTGATCGCAGCCCGACGCATCAGGTCGGCGACGTCGCGGCGCTGGTCGTGGGTGGCGACCGTGACCACGACGCCGGCGGCACCGGCGCGGGCGGTGCGCCCGGAGCGGTGCAGGTAGGCCTTGTGCTCGGCGGGCGGGTCGATGTGCACGACGAGCGTGATGTCATCCACGTGGATGCCGCGCGCGGCGATGTCGGTGGCCACCAGGACCCGCACGTCACCGTCGGCGAACGCCGCCAGGTTGCGCTGGCGGGCGGCCTGGCTGAGGTTGCCGTGCAGGTCGACGGCGTGGATTCCGGATGCGGTGAGCGTGCGCGCCCAGCGCTTGGCCTGGTGCTTGGTGCGGGCGAACGCCAGCGTCCGACCCTGGCCACCGACCAGTTGCGCGACGACCTCACCGCGGTCTGCGGCGTCGACGTTGAAGACGTGGTGGTCCATCGCGGGGACCGGCGACGCAGCCGAGTCGACCTCGTGGGTCACCGGGTTGTGCAGGTAGCGGCGGGCCAGGACGTCGACGCCGGAGTCCAGCGTCGCGGAGAACAACAGTCGCTGCCCATCGGCGGGGGTCTGGTCGAGCAGGCGACGGACCTCGGGCAGGAAGCCGAGATCGGCCATGTGGTCGGCCTCGTCGATGACGGTGACGACGATGTCCTCGAGGCTGCACAGCCGCTGCTTGATCAGGTCGGCCAGGCGGCCGGGGGTGGCGACGATGATGTCCACGCCCTTGGCCAGGGCGGTGACCTGCGGGTTCTGTCCGACGCCGCCGAAGATCGTGCGGGTCGTCAGGCCCATCGACTTGGCCAGCGGTGCGATCGTGTTGTCGACCTGCACGGCCAGCTCACGGGTCGGGACGAGCACGAGCCCGCGCGGACGGCGGGCCGCCGAGCGGCTGCCGGCCAGGGCGGAGACCAGCGGCAGCGCGAACGCCACCGTCTTGCCACTGCCGGTGCGGCCGCGGCCGAGCACGTCGCGCCCGGCCAGGGAGTCGGGCAGGGTCGCGGACTGGATGGGGAACGGGGCGTCGATGCCACCGGAGGCCAACGACGCGATGAGCGCCGGGGCGACGCCGAGTCCGGCGAAGGTGGACGCGTCGGCGGGCGCCGGGGTGCGGGTGGGTGCCGAGGGGCGGGAGGAGTTCGAGGTGCGCGCAGCGGAAGCCGCACGGGCGGGAGAAGTCACAGGGATCCTGATCGTCGAGAGGGATGGCCGCGGGTGCTGGCCCATCTCGCGAAGGGGACGCCGGTCACGGCGTCAAAGCAGACGACCTCGCCAGCGGCGGATGCCGCGGACAACGTGCACCGTTCAGTCGATGCACCGCCAGAGTACCCCGATCCGTGACCGGTCAAACACCACTCGTCACCGGCGTGCCACACTCCGGACGTGGCAGATGACACTCCGGATGTGGCAGATGACTCGCTGCCCACCCGGTCGGTGTTCCATGTCCCCGGCATGGACTGCCCGACCGAGGAGCAGCTGATCCGGATGGCCCTGGCCGACATCAGCGAGATCCACTTCCTGGAGTTCGACCTCGGGTCGCGCCATCTCGAGGCGGTGCACGTGGGGCCGCCCACCACGATCCTGGCTGCCCTGGCGCCCTTGGGAATGGGCGCAGAACTGGAGGGGAGCACCCCGATCGACCCGCTGGAGGTCGAACCCGAAGTCGCCGGATCGCACGCTGCCCACTCCCAACGTCGCGCCCTCTGGTGGGTGCTGGCGATCAACGCCGCCATGTTCGTCATCGAGATGGTCGCCGGGCTCGCGGCCCAGTCAACCGGCCTGGTCGCCGACTCGGTGGACATGCTCGCCGACGCCAGCATCTACGCGATCGCCCTGCTGGCCGCGGGCGACGTGACCCGCCAGCGACGCTCCGCCCGCGCCAGCGGCTGGCTGCAACTTGCGCTGGCCGCCCTGGTGCTGGTCGAGGTGATCCGCCGTGCCGCCCTGGGCAGTGAGCCTGCCGACACGGTCATGGTGGCCGTCGGACTGCTCGCCCTGGCCGCGAACCTCTCCTGCGTGGCGATCCTCAGCCGGCACCGCCGGGGTGGCGCCCACATGCGGGCCAGCTGGATCTTCACCACCAACGACGCCCTGGCGAACATCGGCGTGATCATCGCCGGGGTGCTCGTCGCGATCACCGGCTCCGCCGTGCCCGACCTGGTCATCGGCGCTGCGATCGCGTCCTCGTCGCCTCCGGGGCGTGGCGGATCCTGCGGATGGGGTGAGGGGCCGGGAATCGCGCAGGTGGGAGGATCCGCGCCATGGAGTTGATCCGCCCCGGGCCGAGCACCTGCCCAGCTACCTCGACGCGCTGCACCGCGGGATGGTCACCGAACACGGAGCACGTCGGGTTCGACCAGGCGGCGATCGATCGCGTGACCCGGGATCCGGACCGCTTCCTCGAGCTGTGCGACGACCGGGAGGCGGCCGGTGACCCCATCGAGCTCCCCGACGGGTCCACGGTCGCTCGGCTGCCCGGGCTGACCCGATGGATGTGGGACGGGGAGTTCGCCGGCGCCATCAACCTGCGCTGGCAACCGGGCACGAGGGAGCTTCCGCCCACCTGCCTTGGTCACATCGGCTACTCGGTGGTGCCATGGAAGCGCCGGCGGGGCTATGCGACGGCGGCGCTGGCCGCCATGCTTGCGATCGCCGCAGCGGAGGGCCTGCCGATCGTGGACATCACGACCGACGCGGACAACGTCGCGTCCCAGCGCGTGGTCCTGGCCAACGGGGGCGCCCTGGTCGAGCGGTTCACCAAGCTCGAGTCCGCCGGGGGCGGTCCCGCCCTGCGATTCGAGGTGGACCTGACCACACGCTGATCCCCCGGGCTCACCGGATGTGGCGATCAGCGCGTCAGATCCGGATCGTTGAGATAGGCGTCGACGAGGACGCGGGCCATGGACCGGGCATCGGCATCCTCCGGGTCGGACTCCAACCGGATGAGGAGCCGCGCGGCCTCGGCGGACTGCGCCCGGCCACCCCGATCCACGATCTCACGCAGGTGGGCATCCATGACCTCGAGCGTGCCAGCGATCCGATGGGGACGCCAGCGGGATGGGCGCGGCGCCGGACAGGCCGCTATCGACGAATCCGCCGATAGCGGGCACGCATCGTAGAATCGCCCCCACCGCCACAGGGAGTTGCGACCATGCCCGTCAAGATCAGGGAAGGCCTTCCAGCCGCCGACGTCCTCGCCGCTGAGAACGTCTTCGTGATGACGGATCGCCGTGCCGCCAGCCAGGACATCCGCCCTCTGAGCATCCTCGTCCTGAACCTCATGCCCACCAAGCAGACCACCGAGGCCCAGATCCTGCGCCTGCTGGGCAACTCGCCATTGCAGGTGGAGGTCACGTTCCTGCACACCGCCTCGTACTCCCCGAGGCACACCGACCACACGCATCTCGAGGTCTTCTACGAGACCTTCGACCGGGTGCGCGAGCAGCGCTTCGACGGCCTGATCATCACCGGGGCGCCGGTCGAGCTCATGGAGTTCGAGGAGGTGGACTACTGGGACGAGCTGGTCGGGATCATGGACTGGGCCGACGACCACGTGTTCTCGACCCTGGCGATCTGCTGGGGGGCCCAGGCCGAGCTGTACCACCACTACGGGATCGGCAAGCACACAGTGGGTCAGAAGGTCTTCGGCGTGTTCTCCCACGAGGTCACCGACACGAAGAACAAGATCACCCGCGGCTTCGACGACGTCTTCCTCGCCCCGCACTCGCGACACACATCGGTTCACGCCGAGGACATCCGGGCCGAGCCCGACCTCGAGCTGTTGGCTGTCTCCCCGGAGGCCGGGGTCTACCTCGCCGCCTCCCGCGATGGGCGCCGGGTGTTCGTCACCGGGCACGCCGAGTACGACGCCGAGACCCTCGACGTCGAGTACCGCCGCGACCTTGAGGCCGGACTCCCGATCGAGATGCCGCGCAACTACTACCGCAACGACGATCCCGAGGACCTGCCCATCGTCGGATGGCGCGCGCACGGTGACCTGCTGTTCACCAACTGGCTGAACTACTGCGTCTACCAGGAGACGCCCTACGACCTCCACGAGCTGGCCGCCCGGAAGCCCTGACCGACCGGTCCAGTCCCCGCGGTCGTTGGGGACAGGCGGATCTGTGGACGACAGCCGCCTGCGCCGCCCCGTCCAGGCGGGAGAAGACTGGGGAGTATACCCCTACCGGTACAGGCATGTCCGCCACTCCGGAGTGTGATCATCCAGACACAGTTCCGTCCCCCCCACGGGACCTTTGGCCCCCAGAGTGCCGATGCCCTCGGGGGTATCGTCACAGGCGCTACATCGCCCCGCGCACTCCACCGGGCGAACCACGCGCGCCGCGCATCAGGCCGGCGCCGGATGCGAAGGAGCGACCATGACCGTGACCACCGAGGAGCTCAAGGAGCTGAAGGTCGACCTCGTCGTCGACGCGCGCGGCACCTCCTGCCCAGGACCCATCCTCGCTGCCAAGAAGGCCGTCGGGGGCGTGCCGGTCGGCGGGACGATGGAGGTCATGGCAACGGACTCCGGGACGCTCAAGGACATCCCGGCGTGGTGCAAGAAGCTGGGCCACGAGTACCTCGGCGCGTTCGACGACGCCGGCTACCTCAGGCTCTTCCTCAAGAAGATGAAGTAGGCCCTCGTGTCCGTCGCAGGGGACTCCGCGGCAGAGTTCACGCCGCGGATCCTGGTGTTCTCCACGCACAACATCTCGGACCCAGGCATCGATCTCGCCGGCAGCCGGCACATGCACTACCCGGCGACCGCATCGACGATCGCCGTGCCGTGCAGCAGCGGGCTCAAGCCCAGCTGGATCCTGCATGCGTTCGAGGCGGGCATCGACGGGGTCTTCATCGCCTCGGACGGCGAGGAGTGCGCCTACCTGCCCGACTGCTCGGAGCGGACCGCAGCGATCGCGTCGCGGGCCCAGGACCTGCTGCGGGAGAACGGGATCGAGCCCCAGCGGCTGAAGATGGCGGCGATCTGCTCGGTGTGCGCCGAGTCGTTCGTCAAGTACATGACCGAGTTCTCGGCGCAGCTCGCCGACCTCGGGCCCGTCCGGGTCGCGGTTTCCTGACCCACCGCATCACTGAAACGCAGGACTGAGGAGACATACAGATCGTGGACACCACCAAGAAGACCATCATCGTGTTCAGCGGGGACTTCGACAGGGTCTTCGCCGCATTCATCATCGCCACTGGTGCGGCCGCAATGGACGACGACGTCACGATGTTCTTCACATTCTGGGGGCTGAACGCCCTGCGCAAGCCGGACAAGCAGGCGACCACGGGCAAGTCCCCGCTGCAGAAGGCGTTCGCCACGATGATGCCGCGCGGCCCGGGCAAGCTCCAGCTCTCGCACATGAACTTCGCCGGGGCCGGTCCGAAGATGTTCAAGAAGGCCATGAAGGACCAGAAGGTCATGTCCCTCGAGGAGCTCATCGACTCGGCACGCGAGCAGGGCGTCAAGTTCGTCGCCTGCTCCATGTCGATGGACGTGATGGGGCTGCGGCCCGAGGAGCTCATCGACGACGTGGAGTACGTCGGCGTGGCCAGCTACCTCGGCGAGGCCGACGAGGCCAGCGTCAACCTGTTCATCTAGCACGCCCCTCCGCGGGTAGCGCATCCTTCCGCGGGCTGCGCTGCCCGCACCGAGATCGGGACTGGAGTCATCGATGAAGTACGACGTCATGGTGGTCGGCAGCGGGATCGCCGGCATGGAGTCGTCGATCAAGCTCGGCGACATGGGCTACAAGGTCCTGCTCGTCGAGAAGGAGGCCAGCGTCGGCGGGCGGATGATCCTGCTGAGCAAGGTCTTCCCGACCCTGGACTGCGCCAGCTGCATCTCGGGTCCGAAGATGTCCTCGACGATCAACCACCCCAACATCACCACGATGGCCTACAGCGAGGTCCTGGGGATCCACCGTGAGGCTGACGGGCACTTCAACGCCACCATCAAGAACAAGGCACGCTTCATCGACTGGGCGGCCTGCACCGGCTGCAAGGACTGCCAGGACGCCTGCACCGTGGCGATTCCCGACCCGTTCAACGCCAACCTCGTGCCGATGCACGCCGCCTACATCGCGTTCCCGCAGGCCGTGCCGAAGAAGGCGGTCATCACCCGGGTCGGCACCTCACCGTGCATCGACAGCTGCCCGGCCGGCATCAAGGCGCACGGCTACGTGTCGCTGATCCGCAGCGGCAAGTTCGAGGAGGCGTTCCAGCTCGTCCTCGACGCCACTCCGCTGGTCGGCACCCTGGGGCGCGCGTGCTACGCCCCGTGCGAGTCCGACTGCACCCGCACCGCGCTCGAGGGGCCGATCCCGATCCGGCGGCTCAAGCGCTTTGCCGCCGACGCGCACTACGCGGACGCGGACGGCCCCGGCGTCGAGGTGGCCGAGCCCAACGGGCACAGCGTCGCGATCGTCGGCTCGGGCCCGGCCGGCCTCACAGCCGCCTGGCAGTTGGCCCGCGGTGGCTACAAGGTCACGATCTTCGAGGCCGCCGCTGAGCCCGGTGGGTTCCTGCGCCACGCCATCCCTGCCTACCGACTGCCCCGCGAGGTCGTCGCCCAGGACATCTCCAACGTCACCGCCATCGGCGTGGAGATCGTCACCAGCCACCCCGTCCGCGATCTCGAGGCCCTCAAGGCCGAGGGCTTCGACGCCGTGCTCGTCGCCACCGGCACGCCCCGCCCGATGGGCCTCGGCGTGCCCGGCGAGGACGCCGAGGGCGTCATGACCGGGCTGACGTTCCTGCGCAATGTGAGCCTCGGCGAGCTACCGGACCTCACCGGGAAGACCGTGGTGGTCGTCGGCGGCGGAAACGTCGCCATGGATGCTGCCCGCACCGCGCGCCGTCTGGGCACGGTCGCGGCCCGCGTGGCCTACCGGCGCGGGCGCGACGAGATGCCGGCCCACGCCGCCGAGATCGACGAGGCCGAGATGGAGGGCGTGGCCTTCGACTACCTGGTGGCCCCGATCGAGGTCGTGAAGGACGCCGCAGGCGCGGTCAGCGGCCTGCGCTGCCAGCGGATGGCGCTCGGACAGGCCGACGACTCAGGACGTCGCCGCCCCGAGCCGATCCCGGGCAGCGAGTTCGTGCTTCCGTGCCAGGTGGTCGTGGCGGCCATCGGCATGGAGCCCGACGACACGCCCTACGCCAGCATCACCGGGGTCGATCGTGGCCACCGGATCAAGGTGGACCCGATCACGCTGCAGAGCGACCACCCGTACCTCTTCGGCTCGGGCGACGTGGAGCAGGGCGCCAGCGACATCACCCGGGCCATCGGCCACGGCCGCCGCGCCGCGTACATGATCGACAAGTGGATCAACGGCCTGCCCCTTGAGGGCTTCCCGCTCTTCGACGACCCGCTGGGGGTCGTGGCCAAGGCCGAGGTGCTCGCACGCCAGGCCAACCACACCCACCGCGCGCCGATCAGGCCCAACTCTGTCCACTCCCCAGCGCCCACGGACTTCGCCGAGATCGAGCCCCCGCTGACCCTGGAGGAGGCCCTGGCCGGAGCCGGCGGGTGCCTGGACTGCGGCGTCTGCTCGGAGTGCCAGGAGTGCGTGAAGGCCTGCCCTGCTGACGCGATCCGTCTCGACGACCGGGACAAGGAGGTGCAGGTCGAGGTCGGCGCCGTCGTGGTCTCCACCGGCCACAAGCTCTTCGACGCCGACCTCAAGCCCGAGTACGGCTACGGCACCTACCCCAACGTGATCACCGGCATGCAGATGGACCGGCTGCTGGCACCGACGCGCCCGTTCAAGAACATCGTGCGGCCCGGGGACGGCAAGGTGCCCGACCGGATCGCCTACGTCTCGTGCACCGGGTCCCGCGACAAGCAGGTGGGCAACCCGCTGTGCTCGAAGTTCTGCTGCATGTACTCCATCAAGCAGAACCAGCTGATCATGGGCTCCCTGCCCCTGGCCGACGTGACCATGCACTACATGGACATGCGCGCCTCCGGCAAGCGCTACGACGAGTTCTACGAGCAGGCCAAGGACATGGGCGCCACCTACATCAAGGGTCGGGTCGCCAAGATCACCGAGCAGGACAACGGCGACCTACTCCTGCGCTACGAGGACATCGAGAACGGCGGGCAGATCGTCGAGGCCGAGTACGACCTCGTCGTCCTGGCCGTGGGGATCCAGCCCAACCGCGAGGTGGAGAAGCTCTTCACCGGCGAGAGGCTCGGTCTCGACGAGTACTACTACGTCGCCGAGCCGAGCGAGCAGGTGAACCCAGGCGAGACCGACATCCCCGGGGTCTTCGTCGCGGGCACCGCGGCAGGAGCCAAGGACATCGTCGACACGATCCTGCACGCCGGGGCCGCGGTCGCCCAGGTCGCAGCCCACCTGACGAAGGTCGAGGCCCAGGAGGTGGTGCCGGTATGACCGAGGACCGGCGCATCGGCGTCTACATCTGCCACTGCGGCGGCAACATCTCGGACTACGTCGACGTCGCCGCGGTCCGCGAGGCCGTCAAGGACGACGCCGACGTGGTGATCGCCGAGACCACGCCGTTCGCGTGCTCCGACGGCACCCAGCACGAGATGATCTGCGCCATCCGGGAGCAGGGGCTCGACGGCCTCGTCGTGGCGTCCTGCTCGCCCAAGCTGCACCAGGTCACCTTCCGCGAGGTGTCCAAGCGGGCGGACCTCAACCCGTTCGCCTACACCCAGGTCAACATCCGCGAGCAGGACTCCTGGGCCCACGGCGACGACCCGGAAGGGGCCACAGCCAAGGCGATCGGCCTGATCCGCGCCGGTATCGGCAAGACCCGCCACTCCGCGCCACTCGAGCCCCTGGTGGTCGAGACCACGGCCGCCACCATGGTGGTCGGCGCTGGGATCGCCGGCCTGCGGGCAGCGATCGGCCTGGCCGACATCGGGCTGCGGGTCTACCTCGTCGAGCGCGAGCCCGTGCTCGGTGGCTGGGTGGCCACGTTCGGCGCGATGTTCCCCAACGAGCAGGACGGCCGCGCGCAGATCGACCAGCTCGTCGCCCAGGTCGCAGAGCGGCCGGCGATCACGGTGCTGACCAACGCCGAGCTGGTCGGCAAGTCCGGCAGCTTCGGCAACTACACCGCCGAGGTCCGGATCAACCACCCGGGCACTGAGCCCTTCCGCGCCGTGGTCGGCTCGATCGTGATCGCGACCGGGTTCGACACCTACGAACCCGAGGTGGGCGAGTTCGGCTACGGGATCCCCGGCGTGCTCACGCTGCCGGAGTTCAAGACGCTCGTGGACGGCTCGACCGGCTCACTGACCTACAACGGCAAGCCCGTGCGGACCATCGCCTACATCTACTGCGTGGGCAGCCGGCAGCCCGCGGGTGGCAACGAGTACTGCTCGAAGTTCTGCTGTGGTGCCACCGTGCACGCCTCGCTGCTGGTCAACAAGCTCGACGCCTCGGTGCACCAGTACCACCTGAACCGCGACGTCCGCACCTACGGCAAGCAGGAGCTCATGTACACCGAGACCCGCGAGCGCGGCTCGGTCTTCATGAAGTACCCCGACGACACTCCCCCGGCCGTGAGCCTGGCCGAGGACGGTCGGCTGCAGGTCACCACCGTGGACACGCTCACCAGCTCGGAGGAGCTGAGCCTGCCGGCCGACCTGGTCGTCCTGGTCACCGGGCATGGTCCCGCGCGCGAACGAGGGCCTGACCGGCCTGCTGAAGCTGCCGCTGGGCGACGACGGGTTCTTCAACGAGATCCACCCCAAGCTGCGGCCGGTGGAGACCGTCGTCGACGGCGTGATGATCGCCGGGACCTGCCAGGGCCCGAAGACCTCGGCGGAGAGCGTGGCCTCGAGCCTGGCCGCGGTCGCCCAGAGCGGGGCGCTGCTGAAGAAGGGCCGGGCCGAGCTCGACCCGCTGGTGGCCCTGGTCGACCAGGACGCCTGCACCGGGTGCGGCGAGTGCCTGGCCGCGTGCCCCTACGACGCCATCTCGACCATGGTGTGCGACGACCGCTCCGTCGCCCTGGTCAGTGCGGCGGTCTGCAAGGGCTGCGGCGGGTGCGTCCCGCTGTGCTCCGAGGACGCGATCGACCTGCTCGGCTACACCGACACCCAGATGCGGGCCATGATCGAGGGACTTGTGGAGGCGACGGTCTGATGAGTACGCCGATGAGTACGCACTTCGGTACCCCCTTGCGTGAGCCGCGCGAGGTCATCCGCGAGGAGCCGCTGATGCACCGCCCGATCCTGGCCGCGCTGGCCGACGGACCGCTGACCATCCCGGAGATCGCCGAGCGGATCGGCGCCCCCAAGGAGGAGACCGTGTACTGGGTCATGGGGATGCTCCGGTACGGCCACCTCGAGGAGCTCGAGGAGGCCTCGGACGAGGGCTACTACTCCTACGCGATCGCTGGCCAGGAGGTCGGGTCATGAGCAAGGTCATCGACACCGAGATGCTCGGCGACATGAAGCGCTTCGGGGAGCTCGACGTCTCCTCGTGCTTCAGCTGCGGCACGTGCACGGCGATCTGCCCGCTGGTCGACAACGACGCGACCTTCCCGCGCAGCATCATCCGCCTGGCCCAGGTCGGCCTGAAGGACGACCTGCTGGCGAGCAAGGAGCTGTGGACCTGCTACCACTGCGGGCTGTGCTCCGACAGCTGCCCGATGGATGCCGACCCGGGTGAGTTCATGGCCGCTGCCCGCCGCTACGCCATCGCGAGCTACGACCGCACCGGACTGGCCCGGGTGCTCTACACGCGGCCCCTGATCGGCACGGTGATCTCGGTGGCCATCGCTGCGTTCTTCGCGATGTTCATGTACTCCGCCGTGGGCGAGCAGAACACCGAGACGCTGGCGTTCTTCGACTTCATCCCCGCGGAGATGATCCACTGGACCGGCATCGCGACCATGGTCCTGATGGTCCTGGCCGGGCTCGCGGGAGTGGTCACGATGGTGCGCCGGATCGCGCGTCACGATGGCGTTTCCGTGAAGTCCCTGGTCGAGGGCCGTCCGGCGTTGACGCGCACGGGCAGGGCCCTGTGGTTCTCCCTGGGCATCGAGTCGTTGGGCCAGTCCCGCTACCGCCGCGACTGCACCGACGACGCACCGGTCGAGCCCTGGTACCGCCGCCGGTGGTTCATCCACGCGATGACCATCTGGGGCTTCCTGGGCCTGATGGTCGCCACCGGCCTGGACTGGGCGCTGGACCTGCTGGGCATCAAGGAGACCGGCACGATGATCCCGATCTGGTACCCCTCGCGCCTCATCGGCACGATCGCGGGCGCTCATGCTGATCTACGGCGTGACGTGGTTCATGATCAACCGGGCCACTCGCTACAACCGGGCCTCCGCGCAGCTCCACAGGCTCGGACTGGTTGCTGCTGATCCTGCTGCTGATCACCGGGGTGACCGGCTTCATCATCGAGGTCGCGTCTGTACATGCCGAACCCACCGGCGTGGGGGTACTGGGTGTTCCTCTTCCACGTGGCCGTCGCGATGGAACTCCTGCTCCTGCTCCCGTTCACCAAGTTCGCCCACGCGATCTACCGCCCGGTGGCGCTGTTCTTCTACTCCCTGGCCGGGCAGAAGGTCCCCCAGGACGCCTGATCTCGCGCGGGGCAAGCAACCCGCGTCGTGGACCACTACCGTCGAACCACGCGACGAGGACGGGAGTGGTCATGAAGCTGGTCGTGGTCGGAGGAGTGGCAGCGGGAGCGTCGGTGGCGGCGAGGGCCCGGCGTCTGGACGAGTTCGCCGAGATCATCGTGTTCGAGAAGTCCGGCAACGTCTCGTTCGCCAACTGCGGCCTGCCGTACCACATCGGCGAGACGATCAAGGATCGCTCGCGCCTGCTCCTGCAGACCCCGCAGAGCCTGCGCGAGACCCTCGACATCGACGTGCGGATCACCACCGAGGTGACCGCGATCGACCCGGTCGCCCACACGGTCACCGCGCGCGACCTGATCACCGGCGAGGAGTACACCGAGACGTGGGACTCCCTCGCGCTGTGCCCCGGGTCCTCGCCCTTCCGCCCGCCGCTTCCCGGGCTGGACCACCCGGACATCCACGTCCTGCGCAACATCGAGGACATGGACGACATCAAGGCCAAGGTCGACGCGATCGCTGCCGACCCTGAGAGCCTCAAGCACGTCGTCGTCATCGGCGCCGGCTACATCGGCCTCGAGATGGCCGAGAACCTGCACGAGCGCGGGCTGGCCGTGGAGATCGTCGAGATGGCCGACCAGATCATGCCGCCGCTGGACAAGGAGCTCTCCACCCCGATGGAGAACTACCTGCGCGCCCATGGGATCGCGCTGCACCTGTCGACGGCTGCCGCGGCGTTCACCACCAACAAGGCCGGGCAGCTCACCGTCGAGCTGACCAGCGGCCGGTTCCTCAAGACAGCCCTGGTCATCATGAGCGCGGGGGTCCGCCCCAACACCCAGTTGGCCGTCGCTGCCGGGATCGAGCTCGGGCCGCGCGGGGGGATCAAGGTCGACCGGCACATGCGGACCTCGCACCCCGACATCTGGGCCGCCGGTGACGCGGTCGAGGTCGAGCACACAGTCCTGCCCGGCTCGTGGATCATCCCGCTGGCCGGGCCCGCCAACCGGCAGGCCCGGGTCGCGGCGGAGAACATCTGCGGCCGGGACACCGAGTACGAGTCCACCCAGGGCACCTCGATCGTGAAGGTGTTCGACATGGTCGCCGGCGGGACCGGCGCGACCGAGAAGCAGCTCAAGGCCGCCGGCATCCCGTTCCTGCGGGCACACGCGCACCCGTCGGGGCACGCCGGCTACTACCCGGGCACCGCGCAGATGGACATCAAGTGCCTGTTCTCCCCCGACGACGGCCGGGTGCTGGGCGCCCAGATCACCGGCTTCGACGGCGTTGACAAGCGCCTGGACGTGTTCGCCACGGCCATCCGCCTGGGTGCCACGGTGTACGACCTGGAGAAGCTCGAGCTGGCCTACGCGCCCCCGTTCGGCTCGGCCAAGGACCCGGTCAACATGATCGGCTTCGTCGCCTCGAACATCCTGCGCGGCGACCTGGTCCCGTGGTACTCCACGGACTACCCGGAGAACTGCCAGGGCGCCCGGATCATCGACGTGCGCGGGCCCAGCGAGTTCGACATCTGGCACGTGCCCGGTGCCGAGAACGTGCCGCTGAACACCCTGCGCGTGGCACAGGCCGACTGGGACCGCGACACCCCGATCCGGCTGTACTGCGCGGTCGGGTTCCGCAGCTTCCTGGCCTACCGGATCCTGGCCCAGCGCGGCTTCACCGACGTCAAGATGCTCGTCGGTGGCATTCAGACGTTCCGCGCGTGGCACACAGTGGCGCCCGAGGACGTGCCCGATCCGCTCGTGCCGGTCACGTAGCTACGCCGAGGAGGAGTCGCTGCGCGCCGGCGGCGTGCTGCCCGCAGCCCCGCTCGTCGGCACAGGGGTCGAGGTCGACCTGGACTGCACCGGCCTGGCCTGCCCGGGGCCGATCATGGCCCTGCAGAAGAAGATGGGCGAGCTCAACCCGGGCGACGAGGTCATCGCGCACGTGTCGGACATCGGCTTCCGGCTCGACGCCCCCGCCTGGGCGGCCAAGAACGGCCACGAGGTCCTGGACATCAAGCCCGAGGGCCCGGGCGTCGTGGCCCGGATCCGCAAGGGCGGGGCGGCGGTGGCCGCAGGTGGGGCGACCATGAACCCCGTCGCTGCGCGCCTGAAGGACAAGAAGTCCTTCGTCGTCTTCTCCGGGGACTTCGACAAGGTCCTCGCGGCGTTCATCATCGCCAACGGTGCTGTGGCCATGGGCGACGAGGTCTCGATGTTCTTCACGTTCTGGGGGCTCAACGCGCTGCGCCGCCCGGATGCCCCCGACGTGGACAAGTCCCTGCTGGACAAGGCCTTCGCCACGATGATGCCTGCCGGACCGGACAAGATGAAGCTGTCGCAGATGCACATGCTCGGCGGCGGCACCGCCATGATCAAGAAGATCATGAAGGACAACAAGGTCCCCAGCCTGCCCGAGCTGATCCAGTCGGCTCAGGATGCCGGCGTCCGGTTGGTTGCCTGCACCATGACCATGGACCTGCTCGGGCTGCACGAGGACGAGCTGATCGACGGCGTCGAGTTCGGCGGCGTGGCCATGTACCTCGGCGAGGCCAACGAGTCCAACGGCAGGTTCTTCATCTGATCGGGCGACCCTCAGCTCGGGGCCCCGGCCAGGGGGCCCAGATCGAGCCCCATCGGATGCCGAGCACCGAACGCGGCTCAGGCGGTTGGCTCGCCGCCAGTCCGCGCCGCTGCCCGCATCGCTGAGCGAGCATCACCCTGAACACCTTCGCGCAGCTCGACTCCCATGCTCGGCAGCATCCGACGCATCCCGTCCCCGACGTGATCGACGAGGACCATCTCGACGTCATGGGCCTGTAGGAACGTGACCACCCGGGCGTGATGAGCCCCCGGCGTCCCCTCGTCATGGAGCAGATCCCAGGCGACCTCGTAGGGGCGCCAGTCGACGATCTCGTCAGCCTCGACTGTCGCGACCACCACCGACTTCGCCTTGCCCCAGGAGTGGCCCAGGCTCCCGTCCGGTTCCACTGCGGCTGCGATGATCACAAGAACTCCCCTGCGCTTGAAGTCCCCCCAGCCTAGGTGGCCGCATCCGCCTCCCGGCTGGTGCCCCGAGGCGAAACCCCCCGGGGCACCGGACTAGGCTCGTTCTCGATCTTCAGCTAAGGAGAACCTCATGGCACGCGTCGTCATCCTCGGGGCCGGGATCTCCGGTCACACCGCCGCCCTGCACCTTCGCCGCAAGCTGGCCAAGGAGCACGACGTGGTGGTCGTCGCCCCCAATGCGAAGTGGAACTGGATCCCGTCGAACATCTGGGTCGGTGTGGGCCGGATGACCGCGGAACAGGTCACCTTCCCGCTGGCGCCGATCTACCAGAGGAAGGGCATCGAGTTCCATCAGGCCCTGGGCGTGGCCCTGCACCCCGAGGGCGACTCGGAGCACGCCAAGCCCTTCGTGGACATCACCTACACCGACCCCGCGCGTGCGGGACAGACCGCGACGCTGGAGTACGACTACCTGGTCAACGCCACCGGGCCCAAGCTCAACTTCGCCGCTACGCCAGGGCTCGGTCCCGAGGGCAACAGCCTCTCGGTGTGCACCGCCGGCCACGCGATCGAAGCAGCCGACCGACTCGCTGCCGCGATCGAGAAGATGCGCGCCGGACAGCGTCAGACGATCGTCGTGGGGACCGGGCACGGGACCTGCACGTGCGAGGGCGCGGCCTTCGAGTACGCGTTCAACGTGGAGCACGAGATGCGCCAGGCTGGCGTCCGCGACATGGCCGACCTCGTGTACCTGACCAACGAGTACGAGCTCGGCGACTTCGGCGTCGGGGGCATGGTCTTCACCCAGAAGGGGTTCCAGACCACGAGCAAGACCTGGACCGAGTCGCTGTTTCGCGAGCGAGGGATGCGCGCGATCCTCGGGGCGCACGTCGAGAAGGTCGAGCCCGGTGTCATCTCCTACGAGCAGCTCGACGGCACCAAGCACACGCTGGACTTCGACTTCGCGATGCTGCTCCCACCCTTCCGCGGTGCCGATCTGAAGGCCTACGACGCCCAGGGCGAGGACATCACCGCCTCACTGTTCGCACCCAGCGGCCTGATGAAGGTCGATGCCGACTACACCGCCAAGCCCTTCGAGGACTGGCGGGCTGAGGATTGGCCGCAGACCTACCAGACGCCGGCGTATGCCAACGTCTTCGCCGTGGGCATTGCCTTCGCGCCGCCGCACCAGATCTCCCGGCCGCGCACGAGCCCCAACGGCACGCTGATCGCCCCGGCCCCGCCCCGCACCGGGATGCCGTCCGGGGTCATGGGCAAGGTCGTCGCGGAGAACATCGTCGAGATGATCGGCGACGGCTCGACGACTCCGAAGCACACGGCCTCGATGGCCCGGATGGGTGCCGCATGTATCGCGTCAGCAGGTGCTGGCCTGCGCAAGGGCACGGCCGCGGCGATGACCATGTACCCGATCGTGCCCGACTACCAGAAGTACCCCTCGTCGGGCGGTCGCAGCCCAAAGGACACCTACGGCGAGATCGGCCTCGGAGCGCACTGGATCAAGACCGCGCTGCACTTCATGTTCATCTACAAGGCCAAGGCCAAGCCGGGCTGGTTCCTCATCCCCGAGTGACGGCCGCCACGCCGCCCCGACTCCCACGAAGGACTCCCATGGACAACGCAGAAGCCAGCATCGCCCAAGCGCCGCTGCCGACCGAGAAGACGGTCAAGAGCCGGACCAACCTGGCCATCCAAGCGTGGCGGTTCACGGCCATCAACATCCGCATGGTCAAGATGATCCGAAAGGGCCACAGCTGACCTCAGGGCGATAACCCCCCACCCTCATTGCCGCCAGCGGGTTCGGGGGGTGCGGGTGATGGTCCAGGGTGCGTTGTGGTTGGCGGGCCAGGGGGTGCCGGGTGGTGCGCCGGGTTCGGGTTGGGGTACCGGGTCGTCGGTCGCTGCGGGCACGATGGTCCACATTCCCAGGTCGACTTGGCGGTGATGTGCCCAGCACAGCAGGGCCAGATTGGGGAGGTCGGTGTTCCCGCCGGCGGCCCAGTCCTCGACGTGGTGGGTCTGGCACGCTTCGGCGGGGATCCCGCAGCCGGGGATGATGCAGCCCTTGTCCCGGGCGGCGAGCGCCCGGCGTTGCGCGGCGGTCGCGGTCCGGGCGGTGCGCCCCACGGCCAGCGGGATCCGGGTGCCCAGCAGGGTGGTGGCCAGCTCCGCAATCCGGTCCGCGGCCGAGGGACGTCACGGTGCCGCCGGCGTGGTCGGTGGCCGGGTCGGTGCCCGCGGATCGTCGCGGCCACCAACGCCCTCCGAGGCACGCGGCCCGACGGTGACCAGGAGGTCAGCCACGGTGTCGGGGCAGTGCCCCGAATCGAGCACGATCGGGGTGACCAGCGCGTCACAGGCGGTGAACCGGGCCTCGCGCGGCGGTCAGGGTATGGCCGCGTGAGGTGGTCCACAGCTGATCCCCCAGGGCGGTCGAGTCGAGGGTGACCGAGACCGACACCGGCAACCCTCCGCGGCTCGGGATCGAGCCGGAGGCGTGGGCCGCGTTCGCCAATGCCACCAGAGCATCAGCGCGGCGCGCTGAGGCGGGCACGTGGTCGGCCTCGCTGCGCAACCGCTCCGCGAACGCGTCGATCGCGGCGATCACCGCCTCCCCCTCCAAGCGGGGCAGGTTGCCGGAGAGGATCACGGAATCGGAGGTCAGGGCGAAGGACAACGACCGGGCCTCGTGGGCGGCGGCCTCGTCGGGTTCCGGGTCCGACGGCGGGGTCAGGACCCGGATCACCCGGGCCACGAACTGCGCCACCGCCACCGGGGACAGTTCCCCCCACCACGGGGACAGCTCGGTGATCACCGCCGCCATCTGATCGTTGTCCAACCGGTCAGCGTGCCGGGCCAGCGCGTGCACATGCTCGCTGGTGATCACCCCCGCGGCCCACACCCCACCCAGGGCGGGGTGCACATCGGCGAATGCCCCGGCGCGGGCCAGGCGTCGGGCCCAGCCCGCCGACCAGCCGCGGGCCAGCAGCATGGCCCCGTCACCGACCAGCGGCAGACTCCCCGAACGGGCCGCGGCCGCCATCCGCCGAGCCAGCTCGTACTCCACCGACGCGACCGCGGAGCACAACACCTCCACATCCGCGGCCGGGCGCTCCCCCGCACCCAGGCCCATCGCGCGGCAGCTCACCAGCCGTCAGCCCAGCCAGGTGGGTCCACGCCTGGGCCACCTCCGGTGAGGCCGCCGCCGCCGCGGACCGTGCCCGGTCGACGACCAGCACCGGCGGACCGCCCGATCTCCCCACCCCCATCAGACCCCCACCCCCATCACTCGAACACCTGTACGAAGGATATCAGAGGTGACCGACAACGCCAGATATGGCAAACGACCTGTGGACAGACGCCCTCCGACCCTCCGCATCTGGCTGCGGCGGACCTAACCGGGCATGGAGATCGAGCGATTGTGCTGGGGCTCCAAGTCGGGCGAAGCATTCACGCCAGCGACCGACTTCTGCGCAGCCAACCGGCCGTCTCGTCAGACCCGGACGACGACGACCACTCCGCCCAGCAGCTGGAGGCCAACAGGCAACGGGCGCAGACCGAGGGATTCGACTCGGCGGTGGACGACTGGCAGCAGCTCGACGTGCGCGACGTCAGCCGCTTCAACGACGCCAGCTTCGACCTGGTCCTGGCGTTCGGGGGTCCGCTCTCCTATGTCTTCGACCACGCTGAAGAGGCCCTGTGCGGCCTGCTCAGGATCACTGCGCCGGACGGAGCGGTCCTCGGGTCGGTCATGTCCCTGCTCGGCGCCTGGAGGCACTTCCTCCCGGCAGTCCTCGAACTCTCCGAGGACGACAACGACCACATCCTTGCGACCGGCGATCTGCGCCGCGCACAACCGGACGGACACGTCTGCCAGATGTACCGAGCAGCCGATCTACGCCACCTGATCGAGTTGGCCGGGGCGTCCACCCTGGCCTTGAGCGCGAGCAACTGGGCATCGCTCGACCACCCCGAGGCGACGGCCCTGCTGGAGGGATCACCGGGTCGATGGGAGCGATTCCTCGACCACGAAACGGCTGCCTGCGCCGAGCCGGGGGCCCTCGACGGGGGAACCCACATCCTCTTCGCCTGCCGCTGACAGGTCACCGCCAGCACCGCGCGATCTGTTGGGCGCCGCCAGGGCACCCCCTCAGGCGCCGAACCACTCCCGCACCCGCGCGACGATCGCGCGGTCGAACTGGTCGTCGTCGTGCCGGGCGCCGAGCCACTGCACGAAGTCCCCGCCGGCCGCCTGGTCCAGCTCGCGGCGGCAGGCCTCGGTCTCGGTGACAGCGCGGTAGAGCAGTGCCTCGGCCTCGGCTGGGGTCTTGTAGAAGAACGGGTAGCGCTCCGGCAGGATCGCCCGCGCCCATGGACGGTCCGGGAACACTCCCACCGCGCCGGCAACCAGGGCCTCCACGTACTCCAGGCCGTACGACTCGTCGCGCGCCGTGGCCAGGAACGCGGTGGTCCGGGCCAGGGCCTGCCAGTAGTCCTCGCGGGTCGCGGTCAAGGGTCCGACCCACGCCCAGTCCTTGCGGGACAGTCGCATGGCGCGCTCGCTGATCAGGTGCGACTCGTGCAGGCGGGCCTCCACCTTGATCGGCGTGCGCTTCTGCACCTTCTCGACCGTGTCGATGAAGAGCTGCGGCTGCTTGCGCTCCGAGAGGTAGATGGCCGGGTAGAGCACCACGGGAACGGAGGTCGGCGTGCGGGGCTGGACGTGCTCGAGCCGGATGCCGAGGTTGACCCACGCGATGTGCGCCTCCTCCCAGATCGGCTTGATGGTCCAGCCCGAGACGATCTCGCGGATCTCATTCGCGGTGCGCTCGGAGTTGGCGAAGGTCGGGAACAGCCCGCAGGAGAGACCCATCGCCGACCGCTGCACGCGATGGTTGTACTTCGCGGTGTTGAACCACACGAAGTTCATCAGCTTCGGCTCGTCGCAGTTCTCCTTGAGCGTCTGCCAGACGCCGACCGAGTCGATGACGTCCATGTTGATCACCACGGTGTCCGAGCCATCGACGAACTCCAGGGGGATCACCTCGAACTCGGCACCATGCCGGGGGCCGGGGCCGATGAGCCGTGACCCCGGGAACACGCGGAGCAGTCGCCGGACGAGAGTCGCCCCTGCGTCGTGCCCGCTGACATGTCCGTCCGCGTCGACGATCGCCGCGCCATACCGGATCGCGATGTTCACTTGACCCCACCTGCTCCCTCGTACGACATTGCCGAACTGCCCTCAGGAAGGGCACCACTGCCACCGAAACCAGCCGAGCCGTCGGGCTCGTCCGGGTAGTCCTCCTCGTCGACCAGCGGCACCTCGATGCGCATCCCGTAGAAGGAGCGGTACACGAAGAAGACGGACACCGCGAAGAACGCGGCGGCAAGGAACTTGACCAGGACCTGGTTGCCCTGCCCCTCGAGATTCACGGCCAGCTCGACGGCCAGCAGCCCGAACAGCGTCGTGAACTTGATGACCGGGTTCAGTGCCACAGAAGAGGTGTCCTTGTACGGATCACCGACGGTGTCGCCGACGATCGTGGCGTCGTGCAGCGCGGTGCCCTTCGCGTGCAGGTCGATCTCCACGATCTTCTTCGCGTTGTCCCAGGCCCCGCCGGCGTTGGCCATGAAGATCGCCTGGTAGAGCCCGAAGGCGGCGATCGAGATCAGGTACCCGATGAACAGGTACGGCTCGAGGAACGCGAACGCCAGCGTGGCGAAGAACACCCCGAGGAACATGTTGATCATGCCCTGCTGCGCGTACTGGGTGCAGATCTCGACCACTCGACGCGAATCCTCCTCCGAGGCCTTGGTCACTCCATCGAGCTTGATCGTGCCCTTGATGAACTCCACTGCTCGGTAGGCGCCGGTCGTCACGGCCTGGATGGAGGCACCGGTGAACCAGTAGATGATCGCCCCACCGCTGATCAGACCCAGCAAGAAGGGCGGGTAGAGCAGCGAGAGGTTCTCCATGCCGGTGGTGAGCCCGTCGGTCAGGCCCATGATGATCGAGAAGATCATCGTGGTGGAGCCGACGACCGCGGTACCGATCAGCACCGGCTTGGCCGTGGCCTTGAATGTGTTGCCTGCTCCGTCGTTCTCCTCGAGCATCTGCTTGGCACGGTCCCACTGCGGGGTGAACCCGAAGTCGCGCTCCAGCTCGGTATCGATGGCCGGGATGTCCTCGATCATCGAGAGCTCGTAGACGCTCTGGGCGTTGTCGGTGACCGGTCCGTAGGAGTCCACGGCGATCGTGACCGGACCCATCCCCAGGAAGCCGAACGCCAGAAGGCCGAACGCGAACACGGCCGGGGCGATCATGAGCGCGTCCAGGCCCAGGTTGCTGATCAGGTAGGCACAGCCCATCAGTCCGACGATGGCCATCCCGAGCCAGTAGGCCGAGAAGTTGCCGGCGACCAGTCCGGAGAGGATGTTCAGCGAGGCGCCACCCTCGCGCGAGCTCTTGACGACCTCCTTGACGTGCTTGCTGTTGGTGGAGGTGAAGACCTTGACGAGCTCGGGGATCAGGGCCCCAGCCAGCGTCCCCAGGGAGATGATCGCGGCCAGCTTCCACCACAACCCGCTGGTGGCGCCGACTCCGAGCACGAAGTAGGTCGTGACGAACGTGGCTGCGATGCACACCACCGAGGTGACCCACACCAGGGAGCTCAGCGGGTCCTCGAAGTTCATCCGGTCGGCTGTCGCGTAGCGGCGGCGGGCCCACATGTCGTTGAGCAGGTACGAAGCTCCCGAGGCGATCACCATGACGGCGCGCACGACGAACAGCCAGACCAACAGGCTCGCCTGCACGCCGGGATCCGGGACCGCCAGGAGGATGAACGTGATCAGCGCGACGCCGGTGACGCCGTAGGTCTCGAAGCCGTCCGCGCTCGGGCCGACCGAGTCGCCCGCGTTGTCACCGGTGCAGTCGGCGATGACTCCCGGGTTGCGCGCGTCGTCCTCCTTGATCTTGAACGCGATCTTCATGAGGTCCGAGCCGATGTCGGCGATCTTGGTGAAGATGCCGCCCGCGATCCGCAGTGCCGCAGCGCCCAGGGACTCGCCGATCGCGAAGCCGATGAAGCAGGCACCTGCGATCTCGGGGGGCAGGAACAGCAGGATGGTGAGCATCATCAGCAGCTCGACGCTGATCAGCACCATGCCGATCGACATGCCGGACTTCAGCGGGATGCGGTGCAGCGGCAACGGCATCCCGCGCAGCGAGACGAAGGCTGTCCGGGAGTTGGCGAACGTGTTCACCCGGATGCCGAACCACGCGACGGCGTAGGACCCGCCCATGCCCAGCAGGCTGAAGCCCAGGATGATCGCCACCCGTTGCCACGTGAACCCGACGAGCACCCCGTAGTACACGACGATCACCGCCGCGATGAACACCCAGAGGATCAGCAGGAACCGGCCCTGCTTGAGCAGGTAGGCCTTGCACGTGGAGTAGATCAGCTCCGAGACCTCACGCATCGACTCGTGCACCGGCAGTCGCTTGAGCTGCAGGTAGGCGAGCAGCCCGAAGCCCAGGCCCAGGGCGCACACGAGCAGACCGAACGTCAGCAGCACCCGGCCGGAACCGCCCCCCACGACGGAGACGGTCGAGAGGTCCGGCAGGACCAGGCTGGCCTCGCCACCCCCACTGCCCGCCTCACCCTCGGCTCCCGTTGACGAGCATCCGGCCAGGGTTGCGGCTGCGATGAGCACTGCGGCACTTCGGGCGATACGGCCCGGGGACTTCACCATCGGGGGCTTCCCCTTAGCTCGGGGTGCCGATCGGACAGGCACCAACGCCCGACACGCTAGCGACCGATCCCGCACGCCACGCCGGGCAAAGGTCCCGGTCCGGGGGGCATGCGTCCCGAGGATCCCCCACGCGATGACGCCGTTGGACCTTACCGACGGGTAACCGGGCGAGGCCCAGGTCAGGGGGCCTTGGGCGCGGTCTCCCCCAGTGGATGCTCCAACGGCGCATCCTCGACGTGGCTGAGGTGCTCACTGTCCTCAGCGACGAGGTGGACCTGATGCGCAGCATCGAGGTCCCCACCCGTGGCGTAGGGGTCGTCCGGAGCCTCCCCGGCAGGCCCTGCTCCTGGCTGGCCCGGCAGCGGGGCGGAGGTGCCGCCCGCCTTCCAGGCGACGGCCTCGGCCTGCGCCGGGAGCCAGACGAGGATGATCACCAACGCGATGAGCAGGAGCCCCAGTCCCATGTAGGCGGCGACGTGGAATGCAGGGATGAACGCAGCATCCCCGGCCGCGCGCAGCGCGTCGGCCTGCTCGGCCGTCGCCCGACCGGCCGCCTGCAGCTTCGCGGCCACCTCGTAGGTGGCCCCGACACTGTCCGACGCCTTCTCCTGCAGATCGGCGGGCAGCGGGCTGCCCGCCAGCGCGCTGGACATCGAGCCGGAGTACTTGGTGGCGACGACCGACGAGATGATCGCCACGCCCAGCGTCGCCCCGACCTGGCGGACCGTGTTCTGCACAGCAGATCCCGCCCCGGATCGCTGCGGGGGCGTGGCCAGCGTCATCCGGGTCGTCGAGGGGGCGACCACGTTGCCCATCCCGAACCCGAACACGAACGGGATGAGGACCAGCAACCAGATCGGCGTGGTCAGGTCGAGCCGGGTGAACATGAACATCGCCACCGAGGCCAGGACGAGCCCGAACGGGATGACCCGGCGAGCCCCGAAGCGGCTCACCATCTTCCCGCTTCGCGGCGCGGACAGCAGCTGCCCGATCGCGAACGGGACGGTCAGTGCGCCCGACTGCAGCGGCGACCACCCGCGCACCACCTGGTAGTAGAACGCCAGGAAGATCAGCGACCCGCTCAGCGCCGCGAAGGTCAGCGACGTCGCGGACAGCGGCACCGAGAACGAGCGGATCGAGAACAGGCTCAGGTCCATCGAGGGATGGTCGGTGCGCGACTCCCAGAACAGGAACCCGGCCAGGACTGCGACGCCGAATGCGATCCAGGCGTAGGTGACAGGCTCGCTCCAGCCGGCCTCCTGGATCCCGTAGACGAGGGCCATGAGACCGACGATCGACAGCACGAGGCCGAGGGGGTCCAGCCGTCCCGGGTGCGGGTTGCGCGACTCGGGGACGTTGGCCAGGATCCCGGCGATCCCGATGGCGATGATCGGGATGTTGATCAGGAACACCGAGCCCCACCAGAAGTGCTCGAGCAGGAACCCGCCGAGCAGGGGGCCGAGGGCGACCGCGCCACCGACGGCCGCGGCCCAGATGCCGATCGCCTTCCCGCGCTCTGCCGGCGGGAAGATCACGGTGATGATCGACAGCGTCACGGGCAGCACGGAGGCGCCACCGATTCCCATGAGCCCTCGCGCCACGATCAGCTGCATCGGGGTCTGGGCGAACGCACTGAGCAGGGAGGCCGCAGCGAACAGCAGGAGCCCGATGATGAGGATCTTGCGCCGCCCGTAGCGGTCACCGAGGACGCCCCAGGTGAAGAGCAGTGCGGCGAACACCAGCGAGTAGGAGTTGATCGCCCAGATCAGCTGGCTCTGCGTGGCCCCGAGGTCCTGCTGGATCGTCTTGAGTGCGACGTTCAGGACGGTGTTGTCGAGCACGACGACCAACAGGCTGACGACCAGGGCGGCCAGCGCGCGCCACCGGTGCGGCGCCACGACGGCGGGGGGCATGGGGGCAGCAGGGCTCGAGGTGCTCATGGCGGCTCAACCTACTCCGGGTTGGGGGCATTCCCTTGCGGCGTGTGCGGGAGGTCACACGTGCGGACCGGCAGCCGAGCGGCGGGCGCGGCTCGGTGGCCCCGATCTGCTCCCGTTTCAACGATCTGCTCCCGTCTCGCTGGGAGCAGATCGTCACGACGGGAGCAGATCTCCGGCGGGCACCGCTCGGGACCAGTCGCGGGCGAGTAGCGTGAATCGACAGCGCGTGGGCGGGTGACCGAGTGCGGCTGCTCGAGCCGCGACCAGGAGGTTCGACATGACGTCAGGGATTCGGCAGCCCCCCTCGCCGGCCACTCGGACTCACCCGCGATGCCCGCACCACCGGCGGACGGTCGTCGTCGAGGTCTCCGACGCAGCAGATGGCCTGATCGAGGTGGCCGGCCGGATGCGCGACGAGCGGCCCTGGGCGAGCGACCCCCTCGACCTGCCCGTGGTCCACGACCTCGGGCTGGCGGTCACCGTGTCCCTGGCCGACTTCGTCGTCCGCGATGTCCGCGTCGACTTCTGGACCTACCCGCACGCCGAATGCGTGGACATCGCCGCGGCCCATCAGGCGCTGGTCGGGGTGACCCTGGGTCGGGGCTGGAACGCCGCTGTCGGCGAGCGACTCGGCGGGCCTGCCGGCTGCACCCACCTCCGGGAGTTGGCCAGGTCCCTGGCCCCCACCCTGCTGCAGGCCGCGTTCTCCGCCCGGCTCCGCGTCGGTGGACGAGATGATCCGGAGTACCGCGAGGCTCGCGCCATGCTGCCCCTCATCGCAGACACCTGCCACGTCTGGGCGGTGGGCGGCGTGGCCGAGCAGAAGCTGGAGCGCGGCTGGCGGCCGGGCAGCTCCCTCACGCCGGTCCCCGCCCTGGCGGACCTCGACTAGAGACCGACGCGCCCTCGTCAACGAGGAGTGTCCGGAATCACCAGGTGCGGGATCCGCCCGTCGGGCGGTGCTACCGTCGCGGTCGCCGACCCAGACAGGGGCTGGCGACCGGAGCACGTTGGGGAAGGGTCCTGATCATGCGCGTTCGTACCGTGGCCACGATGGTGATGCTGCTCGCCCTGCCGCTCGCGGCGTGCGCGAGTTCGAACGACTCCGGATCGGGCGGGGCGACATCGGCCCCTGCCCAATCGCTGGCCGACACGTCCTGGGATCTCGAGCAGTACGCGCCCGCCGGGAAGTCGGAACTGGCCCCGGTCCCCGACGGCGTGAAGGCGACCGCGGAGTTCACCACCGACAAGATCGCCGGGTCAAGTGGCTGCAACCGCTTCACCGGCGGGTACACGGCCGACGGGACAACCATCGACATCGGACCGCTCGCGTCCACCCTCATGGCCTGCGTCGGAGCAGCGATGGCCGTGGAGGCCGACTACCTTGCCCGCCTCGATGAAGCGGCCACATTCTCGATCGGCGACGGCACGATGACGATGAGTGACAAGGCGGGTCAGGTCGTGCTCTCGTACAAAGCGGCGGTCCCGATCACGCTCACCGGGACGAACTGGTCGGCCAACGGGATCAACACCGGCACCGATGCGGTGTCCTCGCTCGTGGCCGGGACCACGGTCACCGCGGTCTTCGGCGACGACGGGAGCATCTCGGGCAACGCCGGATGCAACACCTACAACGGGACCTACGAGGTGACCGGAACGACCATGAAGATCGGGCCGCTGTCCACCACGATGATGGCGTGCGAGCCAGACGTCACCAAGCAGGAGACGAACTACCTCGCAGCACTTGGCCGGGTCACCAAGTACACGATCCGCGGCGACCAGCTCGAGCTGCGAGACGATGGCGGAGCCCTCCAGGCGGGTTACGTCGCCGGGTGAAAGCCCGGGTCGGTCCACGCGGAGCACCTCGATTCGAGGTCTCCGAGCCTCTCTGACGACTGCCAGCACCCGACCCGGGGACCGGGCGTCAACGATGTCCAAGAGTCCGATCCTGCGCTAGAATTACTCCAGAACTGGAGTTTGTTCCCGGCAAGGAGGGATCACCATGACAGCAGTGGCGGCACCGGTCCGATACCCGGCGAGCCGGTTCGAGACCCAGGCGTGGGTCGACCTGCGCGATCCGGCCGAGCAGGCGCGGCTCACTCCGGCCGCCGTGCGCGGGATTGGGCGGCTGGCTGCGGCCTGGGGCTTGACCATCCCGCAGATCTGCTCCCTGCTGGGCGACGTCTCCCCCAGCAGCTGGCACGCGTGGGCCAGGACCCCGCCGAAGACCCTGGGCGTCGATCGCCTGACCCGGGTCTCCCTACCTGCTGGGCATCTACACCGCCCTGCACGTGCTCTACGGCGACGAGCTGGCCGACGAGTGGGTGCACCTGCCCAACACGAATGCGCTGTTCAACGGGGCAGACCCCGCTCGAGATGATGCTCCGGGGCGGGATCCCGGCCATGGAGCGTGTGCGCGCGCTGCTCGACGCACGGCGCGGCGGCGCGTGAGTCCTGCAGCGAGGGCTTGGCCCCCGGTCAGCGAGGTGCGCTGGGACGACACCCACCGGCTCATCCCCGCGACCTACGCCGACACCGACGAGCCGATCCTCGCGACCCTCGCCGAGGATGAGTCCGACATCGCTGCCCTGGTGGCACTGACGGCCGCCACCAATGAGCGGCTCCAGGCTCAGGCCAACGCCCTGCCCGGCGGGATCCATCAGGACGAGCTGGTGTTCGCGGTCCCGCACTGGCGGATCATCAACGCCTCGTTCTGCCACCCGCACCCGCTCGGATCCCGGTTCAACGGGCCCGACCGCGGTGCGTGGTACGCGGGCCAGCACGTCGAGACCTCCCTGGCCGAGGTGGCGTACCACCGGACCATCGAGCTGGCGGAGATCAACCGCTGGGAGCTGGTCGCGGACTACCAGGACTACCTGTCGGACATCCACGCCCCGCTGCACGACCTGCGCCGGCCGCGCGACCGCCGAGCCCGAGCCTGCCTGGCCCCGAGCTCGTACACGGCGAGCCAGTTGCTCGCCGGCGACCTTCTGGCTGCCGGCTCTGTCGGCGTCGTGTACCCGGCCGTCCGCGACCCAGGGCGCGACGCCGTCGCCTGCTTCCGGCCCGCCGCAGTCACGAACGTGCGCCCGGGTGGGCGGTTCCGCCTGACGTGGTCCGGAGGTCAGGTGCCTGCGATCAGCCGGCTCCACTGACCTGAGCCCCATCGAGGCGATGACCGCTTTGACCGTTGACAGGTGAGGGTCACCTAAGTCAGGCTGCCGGGGTGGGGATACCCACGGGGACGACCGGAAGGAGACGCCCGATGCCGAACTACTTGCTCAGCTACCACGGCGGTGGCATGCCCGAGACGGAGGAGGACGGTGCTGCGGTGATGGCCGCCTGGGGCGCGTGGATGGCCGCCGTCGGTGATTCCATGGTCGATCTGGGCAATCCCGTGGGACATACCGTGACGATCGGATCGGACGGTTCGGCATCCGACGGCGGCGGAGCGAACCCTGTGACCGGGTACAGCATCATCAAGGCCGACAACCTGGACGCCGCGCTTGCCCTGGTCGCGGGCTGTCCGATCCTTGCGTCCTACGGTGGCAGCGTCGAGGTGGGCGAGACGTTCGACGCGATGTAGGTCCGGGGCGTCGCAGGTGCGCCTACGCGCGATCTGTGCGCGTCTGAGCCCCTGCGGCGGAGGCCGACTCCTCGCGCTCCTTGGCCGCGGCGACGATCCGCTGTTCGACGTCGGCGAGGGCGGTCTGCTGGCTGTTGGCGTGGGGCGTGGACATTGGTCAACTCCGTGACTGGGACCGGGTCCGCGCGCGCGGACCGAACACCCCCTGCATGCCCGTGCAGCCATGCCCGAAACGCCAGGCTCGTGTGAGGCGGCGCACACTCGTGGCCGGAGCCCCTGCTGAGGGTCGTCGTGCTCGACCTCCGCGGCAATCGACACAAACCGCCCTACAGTTCCGTCCATGACCTCAGGGCTGCGGACACTGATCCTCGCGTCGATCACGAGCGCGCTGGCCGCGGCCTCCCTGGCAACGCCCGCAACCGGGGGCGGGACCCCGGACCCGCCGGCGGGCCAATCCCGGATCGCCGTCTCGGTGGCCACGCTCTGGGCCTCCCCCGAATCCCCGCGCCTCCTCGACGCCCCGGCCATCGGTGCCCCTGCGGACCCCGCGCGGTGGCTCGGCGGATTGACCACAGCAGGTCGACGCGGGCTCAACGGCAGGGTCGAGAGCCAGGCGCTGTTCGGCCAGCACGTTCAGGTGCTGGAGGAGCGGGGGGCCTGGACGCGGGTGGCCCTACCCGCCCAGCCGAGCCCGAAGTCGCCGGACGGGTACCCGGGTTGGATCCCGACTGCCCAGCTGTTCGCGGCCACGTCGCCGGAGATGCCGAGCACGGGGACTACCGCCGCCCCAGATCAGGAAGCGGTGGTGACGCGACGCTCGGCGTGGGCCTACGAAGACCCCACACTCACGACCCGGATCATCAGGCTCTCCTACGGAACCCGGCTACCCGTCGTGAGCTCCGCCGAGGGAGTCGTCGAGGTGCAAGCACCTGACGGTCGGTCACTGTGGCTGTCCGGCAAGCGTGTGGCGGTCATCGCTCCGGGGACATCAACGCGCACGCCGACCGGGTCCGCCGCGGTCGCCGAGGCTCGCAAGTTCCTGGGCCTGCCCTACCTGTGGGGCGGAACATCCGGCTTCGGGTTCGACTGCTCCGGACTCACGCACGCGATCTACGCCCAGCTCGGGGTCACGATCCCCCGCGACGCGACGCCCCAGTTCGCGGCGGGCAGCCGGTGACCCGCGTCCGCGACCTGCGCAAGGGCGACCTCGTCTTCTTCCGCAACAGGCCGGGGCGATCCACCACGTGGGCATCTACGCCGGCCGCGGCCGCATGATCCACTCCCCCCGCACCGGTCAGCCGGTGCAGGTCTCGTCGATCACGCACGGGGATCTGGGCCCGCGAGTTCGCCGGCGGGCGCCGCTACCTGTGAGTGCCACCGCCACGCCCGCCGCTTGTGGCAGAGGTTGCTTTGCGCCGCGGACAGAGTCCGCCCGCACGCTCCATCGCCCGACGACGCCCGGAGGCCCCCTTGTCGACCGCCGTGCTGAGCCTGCCGATCTGGCTGCTCACCATCCTCATCATCGTCGTTCTTCGTCGGATTCGCCGCTCTCGGCCTGTTCGCCGCCCGCCGGTGGCTCCTGCCCCGGCTGAACATCGGGCAGGACGACGCGGAGTACGGCGGCGCCATGGTGCAGGCGATCCTGGTCTTCTACGCCTTGGCCATCGCACTGGTCGCGGTAAGTACCTGGGAGCAGCACAGCGCCATCTCCGAGCAGAGCTCGCAGGAGGCGGCGACCATCGCCACGCTCTACCGGGAGAGCCAGCTCTACCCCGAGGGCGTCCGCGACGAACTTCAGAAGGGGCTTCTGGAGTACACGACCTTCATCGTCGACGAGGCCTGGCCGGCGCAGGCACGTGGCGAGGTCCCCGAGGGCGGCACGGGGCTGATCACCGACCCTCCAGTCCACGCTCGGCTCCTATGAGCCGACGTCCCCCGGCATGGAGGCCGTGCATGCCCAGGCCCTCGACACGTTCCGCGACATGGTCGAGCTGCGCCGGCTCCGGCTGGATGCGGTCGGAGGGCACCTCTCGGTCGCGATGTGGGCGTTCGTCCTTGTGGGCGCTGCCATCTCCCTGGCCTCGTCCTACCTCTTCGTCGTGGGCGACGCCCGCCTGCACTTGATCCTGGTCGGACTGCTCGCGACGATCATCGGCATGGTCGTCGTCCTCATCGCCGCCTACGACAGCCCCTTCGTCGGCGATCTGGCCGTCCCCTCGGATTCCTACCGGCTCGTGCTCGACGCCGCCAGGACGATCACCCAGACCGAGTAGTGCTGACCGGAGTCAGCCGCGCACGTTCGGCCGATGCCTGCCCCTTGCTGTGGGGCGCCCAGCGGGGCCTCGGTAGCGTGGGCCCAGGCCCGGATCCCGCAGCGCCCGCTGCCCCAGTCTCCGGCCCATCGCGGAAGGGGTCGCACTCATGAGGACGCGCATCACGGAGATGTTGGGCATCGAGCACCCGATCATCCAGGGCGGCATGCACTACGTCGGGTTCGCCGAGCTGGCCGCGGCGGTCTCCAACGCTGGCGGGCTGGGCATCATCACCGGGCTCACCCAGCGGACGCCGGAGGCGCTGGCCGCCGAGATCGCCCGCTGCCGCGAGATGACCGACAAGCCGTTCGGCGTGAACCTGACGTTCCTGCCCACCGTCGCGTCCCCGGACTACCCCGGCTACGTGCGCGCGATCATCGAGGGCGGCGTGCCGGTCGTCGAGACCGCCGGGCGCAACCCTGAGGCCGTCCTGCCCTACCTCAAGGGCGCGGGCGTGAAGGTCATCCACAAGTGCACGTCCGTTCGCCACGCGCTCAAGGCCCAGTCCATCGGGTGCGACGCGGTCTCCGTCGACGGCTTCGAGTGCGGCGGGCACCCGGGCGAGGACGACGTGCCGAACATGATCCTGCTCCCCCGCGCCGCCGACGAGCTGGAGATCCCGTTCGTGGCCTCCGGTGGGCAGGCCGACGGGCGCAGCCTGGTCGCGTCCCTGGCGATGGGCGCCGACGGGATCAACATGGGCACGCGGTTCATCGCCACGCAGGAGGCCCCGGTCCACCAGCGCGTCAAGGACGCGATCGTGGCGGCCTCCGAGCTCGACACCCGGCTGGTCATGCGCCCGCTGCGCAACACCGAGCGCGTCATGGTCAACGACGCGGTCGAGCAGCTGCTCGCCAAGGAGAAGGAGCTCGGCGCGAACCTGGCCTTCGAGGACATCATCGAGCAGGTCGCCGGGGTGTACCCGCGGATCATGATCGACGGTGACATGGATGCCGGCGCCTGGTCCTGCGGCATGGTCGCCGGTCTCATCCACGACATCCCGACCTGCCAGGAGCTGATCGACCGGATCATGGCCGAGGCGCGAGGAGATCATTCGCGGGCGGCTGATCGGGATGCTGGATCAGGTCACTGCTGTTTGACTGGGGACCCCCGAGCGCGATCCCAACCCCAGGAGACCCTGTGCCCTCGTCCTCGACAGCCCCCTCGTCGCTGCCGAGGATGATCGCCAGGGTCGTCCTCGGCGGATTCCTGCTGTTCGCCGGCATCGGACACCTCACCCGGCAACGTGAGGAGTTCCAGGCGCAGGTTCCCACGTGGGTACCACTCGACCCGGACCTCGTCGTCGTTGCGTCAGGGATCGTCGAGATCGTCCTCGGGCTGGCGCTCATCGCCCTGCCCCGGTACCGGGTCCCGATCGGCTGGATCGTCGCCGCGTTCTTCGTCGCGGTGTTCCCGGGCAACATCTCGCAGTACGTCACGGGCACCGACGCCTTCGGCCTGGACACCGACCAGGCGCGCCTGATCCGGCTGTTCTTCCAGCCCGCTGCTGATCGCATGGGCCCTGTGGTCCACCGGCGCCTGGGCAGCGTGGCGTTCGAGCCGCAGCCACCCGAGCTGAGGGGCAAGGCAACGTTCCGCCGGATCGGCTTGGAACACTCGCCTTCAGAAGGCGTCGAGTTCAGGCAGCACGCGTTCCGCCATGTCGATCAGGGCGGCTGCCTTCTCCATATCGCCGAGCACTTCCTCGGGTCGTGACCTCGGGATTCTCCGACGAGGCGTACTCCACCTGGTTCCGACGCGCCCGCATGCGGTTGAACGGGCGGATCAGGGGTCCCAACGGCGGATCGAACTGGGCCATGGCGGCGTCGTAGAGGACGACGTGCCCGCCCCGGGTGGTGGCCCGCAGCCCCTGAGCTTCGAGGATTCCGGCGATCGCCTTCCTGGCAGCGTCGTAGGTGAGCACGTACGCCCCCAGCGCATCGCTCTCGGCGATCGCCCGAGCTGATCTGAGATGCCGTCGGGCATCGTCAAGCATCAGGCGGGCTTGGCCGTGCGGAGGCGGTGGCCCGCTCCAATGGCCGGCATCGATCAGCCGCGTGACCATGTCCGAGCCCTTGGGCCACGTCATGATCGCGCACCGAGAGAGAGCCGGACCAGCGGTCGGGACTTCACATGTCGCAGGAACGGATCGGTGGGATCGGCCCGGTCCCACACACCCGACGGGATCGCCCGGATGGTCACGTCCCGCTTCAACTGTGAGGCGAGCCACTTCGGCGATGTCGAACAGGTCATCGGGGTCCGGGGAGCCGAGGACCAGGACATCGACATCATTGGGTTGAGCCCCTTCCTCACCCAGGTATCGGGCGGCCCAGGATCCGTAGATCATCGCGCCCTCCACCCCCGCGACCCCAGCGAGCAGTTCCTCCAGCACCGGTCGTGGACCGTAGGTGAGCGAGATGATCTCGCTGCAGTGGCAGGAACAGGTCGGACTCACGGTTGACCGAAACCCTCCGGGCACGGCCCACCCGCTCCTGCACCACGAGGCCGGCGGTCAGCATCCGATCGACCTCCCGCGCAACCGTGGGCAGGGAGACGCCGAGGTCAGTGGCAAGCTCAGTCAGCGTGAACCCCTGCTCGGGATGCAGGAAGAGCTGGGCGAGCAACTCGCCGACTGTGTCCGAGCGCAGGATCGGCAGCAGGGCCGACGGTCCAACTTTCATGAAACCGACCATATCGCACGGATTACGAAACTGTTGGGTGTGGCCGGAGCCGTCTCGCCTGCCTACAGGGCGTGGAGCTTGTCCTCCTCGATGGCCCAGTCGAGGGTCTCGAGGAGCGCCTTGCGAGCCTTCACCTTGGTGTTCGCGTGCGCAGTCATGTTCAGCTTCTTCATCTGCTCGGCCATCGCCAGGGCCGCCGGCATGAGCTCCTCGGGAGCCGACGACTGCGTCGAGGAATCCGGCCTTCACGGCCTCCTGAGGATCGAACATCTCAGCGTTGATCACCGAGCGGTTGAAGTAGGACTTGCGCAGCCGATTGCGTGCCAGCTCGATGCCGACGTGGTGCATGGTCATGCCGATCTGGACCTCGTTCAGACCGATGCGGAACGGCCCGTCGATTCCCACCCGGTAGTCGGCCGAGAGCAGGATGAACGAACCCTTGGCCACCGCGTGGCCGGTGCACGCGACGATGATCGGGAAGGGGTGCGCGAGCATCCGGCGAGCCAGGCCCGAGCCTGCGGCGACCAGGGCGATCGCGTTCTGCGGACCCGACGTCATCACCTTCAGGTCGTAGCCGCCGGAGAACATGCCCGGGGTGCCGGTGATGATCACGATGGCCTGATCGACCACAGCCCGATCCAGCGCCACGTGGAACGCCTCGATGACCTCGTGGGAGACGGCGTTCACCTTGCCGTTGTCCAGTGTCAGGATGGCGACGCCGTCCTCGAGTTGGTAGCTGACCAGGTCATTCATGCGGGGGTTCCTTCGCTGGGGTGGCCGATTGCGCGATCTGGCAGCGACCCTAGCCCCGGGCTCGGCCGGCCCCTCGGCTGGGTCCGCGACTCACTCGGAGATCCGCAGCCAGTACCCCCGCCCGGGTTGGCTGAGCAGGCAGACCGGCTCGGACGGGGTCGACTCCAGCTTGCGCCGCAATGTGTTGATGTAGACGCGCACGTAGTTGCGGTGGAGGGGCTCCTCCTCGCCCCACACCAGGGCCAGCAGGTCCTCCGGGGTGACCGGCGCACCGTCAGCACGGGCCAGAACCTCCAGGACCGCCCACTCCAGGGCCGTGAGCACCACGACCTGCCCATGGCTGTCGGTCACCTCCTGGCGCGCCAGGTCGACGGTGAAGAGCGGCGTCCGGACCAGGTCCCCCACCCCGGATCGTCGGCCGACGGCACGGATCCGGGCGAGGAGCTCGGGGAGGCCGAAGGGCTTGGTCATGTAGTCGTCGGCCCCCGCGTCGAGCGCGGCCACCTTGTCCGACTGGTCGCGCCGGGCGGACAGCACGACGATCGGGCCGTCGTGATGCGTCCGCAGGTCCGGCAGGAGCCGGATCCCGTCCTCGTCGGGCAGGCCGAGGTCCAGCAGGATCACGTCATACCGCATCGATCCGACGGCCCGACGTGCGCCGTGCGCATCCGGGACGTCGAAGACCGTGAAGCCCTGTGCCCGCAGGGCGATGGCCAGGGAGCGGCGCACGGCGTGATCGTCCTCGACCAGCAGGATCCTCACGAGGGCACCCGCACCGTGGCCGTGAGCCCACCACCCGGCGTCTGGTCATAGGTGGTGTCCGCGCCTATGAGCTCGGCCAGGCGGTCGACGATGAGCAGCCCCATCCCGTGCCGGCTGCGCCCCACGTCGGCCGAGTCGGCGTCCAGGCCCGGTCCGTGATCGATCACCGCCACCCACGCACCGTGATCCGCCCGGGCGACGACGACCTCGACCGGCGAGTCCTGCGGCGTGTGCGTCAGGGCGTTGGCGACCAGGTTGGCGAGGATGCGTTCGAGCAGGACCGCATCCGTGACGGCGACAACCGGGCGCGGCGCCGGGATCAGGCTGATCCGGGGAGCGGCCCACACAGCCACGGCTCGGACAGCCACCTCCGCGAGGTCGACCGGGAGCTTGTCCACCTGCAGCACGCCGGCCTCGATCCGCGAGGAGTCCAGCAGCGCACCGAGGACCTCGTCGAGCCTGATCGCCGACTGGCGCAGGCCGTCGATCAGCTCAGCCCGATCCGCCTCGCTGAGCGTCCCCTCGGTCATCAGCAGCGCATCGGCTGAGACGCGCATCCCCGCCAGAGGGGTGCGCAGGTCATGGCCGACACTGGCCAGGAGCGTTGCGCGGGCACGATCGATCTCCGCCAGCCGCGCGGACCGCTCCTGCTCGGCCACCAGCTCCTGGCTCTCCCACGCGCGGACGACGGCGGTCGCCAGGGTGTCGGCGAACTCACGGTTCACCCCGATGATCTCCGCTCCGTGGCCGACCACACGGAACCCGGGGGCGACCTCCACGTCGATCACCGAGTCCAAGGGCTGCCGGTTGGCCTCGTCGCGGGCGCTGCTCAGCAGGACCTCGCCCGTGGCCGGCGCGAGCAGCACGGCGTCGTCGAGGTCCAGGGCGGAGCGGAACGCGCGCAGCGAGTCGGGGGCCGAGGCCGAATCCGGTCGCAGCACCTCGGCCATGACCGCCTCACGGGCGGTTGCCGCCGCTGTGGCCCGCTCTGAGTCCAGCACCACCTCGACAAGGGTGCTGACACCGACCGCCAGAAGGAGGAACACCGCCAGGTAGACCCAGTTCTCCTGGGCCTGGATCTGGAAGGTCCCATAGGGCGGGACCAGGAACCAGTTGACCGCAAGGAGCGCCCCGACAGCGGTGGCGGCGGTCACCGCGCGGCCGGCGAACAGCGAGACGACCACGACCCCGACCAGGACGAGGAGCAGGACCTCCGCCAGCCCCACCGGACGGACTGCGGTGGCCACGGCGATCGTGGTCACGATCGCCAGGATGGCCAGGCCGACGACCAGCGGGCGGCGGCGCCACCTCGCCGTCGCGCTGGTCGGCCGAACCTGGGCTCATGCGCGCATGTCGACCATGCGGTCGGGTTGGTCCACCGCGTCGAGGATCAGGGGCACGCTCGATCACGATAACGCCCGGGAGGAACAGCAGGCGGGTCTTGAGCCGCAGTGCGGACTGGTTGTGCAGCACATGCTCCCACCAGTGCCGCACCACGTACTCGGGGACGAACACCGCCACGATGTCGCGCTGGCTCTCCCGCCGGACGTTGCGGACGTAGTCCAGGACGGGGCCGGTCACGTCGCGGTAGGGCGAGGCCACAACAGTCAGCGGGACTGGGATCTGCCGGTCCAACCACTCCTTCTCCAGCCGCACGGTGAGGTCCGGATCGAGCTCGACATGCAGGCCCACGACGGTGCTGGGGCGAGTGGCCCGCGCGTACGCAAGTGCCTGCAGGGCCGGTGCGTTCAGCCGGCTGATCAGCACCACGGCGTGCACCCGGCTGGGCAGCCGCACGCCTCCCTCGGGCGGGGACAGCCGCAGGTCGGCCATCTCGTAGTGGCGCTTGATGCCCAGCATGAGGCCCACGAACACGGGGATCGCGACCATCACGATCCACGCGCCGTGGCTGAACTTGGTGAAGATGACGATCACCAGCACCAGCGAGGTCACCGATGGCCCCGACGAAGTTGATCGACGCGCGAGGCCTGCAGGCTCCGACGACCAGTCGTGGCCGTACGCAGCTCGCGGTCCAGTGCCGGACCATGCCGAACTGCGACAGGGTGAACGACAGGAACACCCCGAGGATGTAGAGCTGCACCAGCCGGGTCACCGACGCGTCGAACGCCACGATCAGCAGCGCCGCGAAGGCCGCCAGCAGGATGATCCCGTTGCTGAAGACCAGCCGGTCTCCGCGGCGGCCGAGCTGGCGCGGCAGGAAGCCGTCGCGACCCAGGACCGAGGCCATCTGCGGGAACGCGTTGTACGCGGTGTTGGCTGCCAGGACCAGCACCAGCATGGTGGCGATCTGCAGGAAGTAGAACCCGAACGAGCCGGCGCCGAACACCGCCGTGCCCAACTGGGCGATGACCGTCTGCTGGACGTAGTCCGCGGGCAGCCCGAGCTCGGCCGGGTACTCGGCGTACTTGACGCCCGCCGAGGTGGCCAGCAGGGTCACGCCGTAGAACATCGTGATCGCCAGGGCGCCCATCACCACCAGGGTCACGGCCGCGTTGCGCGACCGGGGCTTGCGGAAGAACGGCACCCCGTTGCTGATCGCCTCCACGCCGGTCAGCGCGGTGCAACCCGAGGCGAACGCGCGCAGCACCAGGTACACCATGGCCGCACTGGTCAGGTCCGCCCCGTGCACGGTGTAGCCGGCGCTCTCGGCCGTCACCCCGTCACCGAACAGGATCTTGTACAGGCCGAGCCCGAGCATCGTCAGCACCACCGCGATGAACGCGTAGGTGGGGGCGGCGAACGCCCGCCCGGACTCACGCAGCCCGCGCAGGTTCACCGCCGTCAACAGCACCACGATCCCGACGCAGATCGTCAGGGTGTGCGGTGCGAGGTCCGGGAAGGCGGACACCAGGTTCGAGACCCCCGAGGTCACCGAGACCGACACCGTCAGGATGTAGTCCACGATCAGGGCCGAGGCCGCGACCAGGGCCGGGGTCTGGCCCAGGTTCTCCTTGCTCACCGCGTACGCCCCACCCCCGCCCGGGTAGGCGTACACCGTCTTGGAGTACGACGCGACGACCACCACCAGCAGGAACACGACCGCCAACCCCACCCAGGGGGTGAGGGTCAGCGCCGCGGCACCGCCGATGGCCAGGACCAGGCAGGATCTCCTGGGTCGCATACGCCACCGAGGACAGGGGGTCCGAGCAGAAGATCGGGCAGGGCGAGCCGCTTGGGCAGGGTGGCGTGCCCGGCTGCCTCGGAATCCAACGGACGACCGACGACGACGCGCTTCGCTGTGGTGAGCATGCTTCAACGGTGCCCCTGCATCCGAGGTCCCCGCTGGCATCCTTGATGCGGCCTTGACGCCGCCGGAGCCGGGCGTCGGGTTGCGGTCGGCCGGGGACGCGAGAACATGGGGCGAGCAGCAAGGAGCAGACGTGTTCATCCCCGCCACGGACGCCGAGATCGCCCTGAGCGTCGACCTCCCCCTCGAGGAGGTCACCGAGGGCGCGACCCTGACCGGTACGGTGCTGGCCGAGGCAGGCGCCGACCTCAACCTGGTGGGCTGCGACGTGGCCCTGACCAGGACGACCACGTATGTCTACCGCCAGGGCAACCTCTACGGCGGTGCGATGAGTGTTCCCGCACGCGCCACCGAGGTCCTCGCCGCACGGGGCATCCCCTGCTCGGGCCCGTTGCGGGCGGGGAGGCACCCTGACACGGCCGTTCACGCTGGACGTCCCCGTCGACGGTCTCGGCACAGTCGCCGCGGCACTGGTGCAGGTCCGGTGGGCCGTCCGCGTCCGCGTGCAGGTCAGCGGGTCGCCACCCACGGCGCACACCCGCGCGATCGTGGTCACCTCCCACGCCCATGACCTCGCCGCCGTCGCCGACGACCCTGCCACCACCGTCGACCGGGGGCTGGTGGTCCTGCG